>JBFHGU010000054.1:0-21758 GCA_041582935.1 Pontiella sp. | reverse complement strand
GCGGTTATGAATCCTGCTGAGTTGAAAGCCGTTGTCGAGTACATGGAAAGCGAACGCGGCGTTGAACGCGATGTGATTGTTCGTGCCATCGAGCTGGCGCTTCAGAGCGTGGCTGAGAAGAACGGCATGGAAGACGATACACTGCGGATTTCCATTGATCGGAAAACGTTTGAACAGAAAGCGTATCGTAAGCTGTCGGACGGTTCCGAAATTGAAACGACCCCTCCGCGCCTCGGACGTATTGCCGCGCAGACCGCCAAACAGGTGATCATGCAGAAGATCCGCAATGCCGAGAAGGAACTGATCTTTGATGAATATAAAGACCGTATCGGCGAAATCGTCACCGGCACCGTCACCCGCTTCGATCGTTCGGACGTAGTGATTGAGCTCGAACACGGCGAAGCGGTTATGCCTTCCAAAGAGCGCGTTCCGACCGAAGAGTATGAGGTTGGCGAGCGCATCCGCGCCATTATTCAGAATGTGCGCGAGCGCGAGCGCGGTCCGGAGATTGTCCTTTCGCGCAACCACCCCGATTTTGTCCGCCGCCTGTTTGAACTTGAGGTCTCGGAGATTTCCGACGGCACCATGGAGATTAAAGGGATTGCCCGCGAAGCCGGCTACCGCTCCAAGGTTGCAGTCATTTCCTATGACGAACGAGTGGATCCCGTCGGCGCCTGCGTCGGCATGCGCGGCATGCGGGTGAAAAACATCGTCCGGGAACTGTCGGGCGAGAAGATTGATATCGTCCGCTGGAGCGAAGATATCCATACGCTGATTACCAATGCCCTGGCGCCGGCCCGCCTGAAAAGTGTGGATGCCGACGAAGAGACCCGCACGGTGCGGGTTACGGTGGAGCCCGACCAGCTCTCGCTCGCCATCGGCAAGCGCGGCCAGAACGCCCGCCTGACCTCCAAGCTGACGGGCTGGCGCGTGGATATCCAGAAGGACGAAGAGAGCATGGACTTCGAAGAACGCGTGGCCGTTGCGGTGACCAAGCTGGCCGCCATTGAAGGCATCGGCGACGAATATGCAGACAAGCTGGTGTTCTCCGGGTTCCTGACCCTGGAAGGTATTCTGGCCGCCGACATGGACGACCTCGCATCCATCGAAGGCATTTCGCGCGACCAGGCGAAAAGCATCTGGTATGCCGCCGAGGGTGAATACATTAAAGAACATGGTGAGATTTCAGAATGATGACAGTATTAGAAACCGCTAAGGACGTCGGCGTTTCGGCCGACGAATTAATCGAGATTCTGGGCGATATCGACATTTCCGTCGACGGCCCGGACTTCGAGCTCAATGCCGAGCAGATTTCGCAGGTGTGCGATGAGCTCGGCTATGCCTCCATTGAAGAGGCCCGAGAAGACAACGCCGCATCCGAAGAAGAGCCGAAGGCCCCTGCGGCCGCCGAAAAGCCGAAAGCAGCGGAGGCCCCGGCGGAAGCGCCGGCCGTTAAGGCCGCACCGGCCGCTCCGCGGGTTGAGGAGGCTCCGGCCGCCGAGGCGCCGGCGAAGGACCCGACACTGATCGAGCTGAAGAAGCCGAAGGTGGTGGTCAAAGAGTTTGCCGATCTGATGGACGTAAAACCCAATGTCGTGATCGCTGAGCTGATGAAGATGAATGTCTTCGCTTCAATCAATGCCGAGATCGACCTGAAGGTTGCCAAAGAGATCGGTGCAAAACACGGCTTTACGGTCCGCAAGGAAGAGAAGAAAAAAGCCGCGCCGCAGCAGAAGGCTTCTGCGAAAAAGGCCGCTGCGAAGAAAAAGCAGGAGACGCCGGATACACCCGACGCCCTGATGCCGCGCCCGCCGGTGGTCACCTTTATGGGCCACGTCGACCACGGTAAAACTTCGCTGCTCGACAAGGTGCGCCATACCCGCGTAACGGCCGGTGAATCCGGCGGTATTACGCAGCATATCGGCGCCTACACCGTTGAGCTGAACGATAACAAGATCACTTTCCTGGATACTCCGGGCCACGCGGCTTTCACCGCCATGCGTGCCCGCGGTGCAGACCTGACCGATATCGTGGTGCTGGTTGTGGCCGCGGACGACGGTGTGATGCCCCAGACGCTTGAAGCGCTGAAGCATGCAAAAGCCGCCGGCGTCTGTATTATTATTGCCATGAACAAAATGGACCTGCGCTCCGCCAACCCGGAGCGGGTGAAGCAGCAGCTGCAGGAGCATGGAATCATGGTGGAAGACTGGGGCGGCGATGTCGGCTGCATCCCGGTGAGCGCCCATACCGGCGAAGGCATCGACGGACTGCTTGAACGCATCCTGCTGGAAGCGGAAATGCTGGAACTGAAAGCCAACCCGAACAAGCCGGCCAACGGCTTTGTCGTGGAAGCCCAGATGGAGCAGGGCATGGGGCCGACCGCTTCCGTGCTCGTGAAAGAGGGCACGCTGAAGATCGGCGATGCCGTGATCTGCGGTAAATACTGGGGCCGCATCAAGGCCCTCATTTCCGACCAGGGCAAAAAAATCCGTACGGCCGGACCTTCCACCGCGGTGAAAATCCTCGGCCTGACCAATGCCCCGGGTGCCGGCGATGAATTCCAGACGATGGCCAGCGATAAAGAAGCGCGTGCTCTTTCCGAAGAGCTGCAGGCTGAAGATCGCCAGGCATCGCTCGGCGGCGGCGCCGCACCGAAGAAAATGTCGCTCGATGACCTGTTCGGCACTGCCGGCGTGGGGAATGAGAAGAAAGAGCTCAAGGTCATCATTAAGGCCGATGTTCAGGGTTCGGTCGAGGCGATCGCCCACTCGCTCAACGGCATCAAGAGCGATAAGGTTGATATCAACATCATCTCCAACGACGTCGGCAACATCACCGTGAATGATGTCATGCTGGCCAGTGCGTCCGATGCGATTATCCTCGGCTTCCACACCGGCAAGGAAAACGGCGCCAATGCCGCGGCCAAGCGCGAAGGCGTTGAGATCCGCCTTTACAGCATCATTTATGAGCTGATTGAAGATGTGGAAAGCGCGATGAAAGGGCTGCTGGAGCCGGAGCTGCGTGAGCAGATCATCGGCGAAGCGGAGATTAAAGAGGTCTTCGAGCTCAGCAGGAAGAGCAAGATTGCCGGCTGTATGGTCATGAGCGGACGGGTTACGGCGAAAGCCAGCATCCGTATCAAGCGGAATAAAGATATTCTGTTTGACGGTGTAATCGGCTCCCTCAAGCGTTTCCAGAACGATGCTGCGGAGGTTCGCCAGGGCCAGGAATGCGGTATTCGTCCGGACAACTTCACCAACTTTGCGGCCGGAGATGTGATCCAGGCGTACATTGTGGAGAAGATCACGCAGGAGCTCTGATACAGCCCATCCGCCGGCTGATGAAAAACCGTTCGTTTTGCGAACGGTTTTTTCGTGTCCGGCGCACCGCGTTTTTTGCGCGGCGGCGGCTGTAATGCATTGTCCGCACGTGCTGATGCCCTGTATTCGCAGGGCGTTTTTTATTGTTCGTTCTCTGGCTTTAAGTCTATCGTCTGCGCAAATCAGGGAAGAGGTACCCCCGCATGAGATGTCCGAAATGTGAAGGCCGCGAAAACCGCGTGATCGACAGCCGAGAAGTACGTAATGGCGATGCTATTCGTCGTCGGCGCGTCTGCGTTGGATGCGGTCATCGTTTCACTACGTATGAAGAAATCCAGCGCGCGCAGCTGCAGGTGACCAAGCGTGACGGCCGCCGCGAAGAACTCAGCCGTGGAAAGCTGGTTAAGAGCCTGAACATCGCCTGTCGAAAACGGCATATCAGCGTTGAGCAGATTGAGCGTGTGGCCGATGCGATTGTCATGGAGGCTGAGTCAGAATTTGAAAAAGAGATCCCTTCGATCATGCTGGGCAAAAAGGTGATGGCTGCGCTCGAGAAAATCGACGAAGTGGCTTACATCCGTTATGCCTCGGTCTACCGGCGCTTCCGCGATGCCGGCCAGTTCATGAACGAGGTGGAACGCCTCATCGGACGCGAATGAGATCGAACCTGATTACTACCCTGGAAATGCAGGATGCCTGGACGGCACACCTGCAGGATGTCTTTCGAAGCCTCCACATTCCGCAGGGCCCCCTGGCGGATAATGTGTCGGCCAGTGTGGCGATGTACTGCCGGGAGTTCTATCCGCAAGGCGTGCAGCGCGGCGATCTGGTGCTGCTGATTGCTCGCGCCTTTTCGGCGGTGAATGAGCAGGCGGCGGCTGAGCAGGCGCTGCGTTCGATGAAGCCGCATAAACGGCACGTCGCGCGCTGGCTGGAGATTCTCTCGGAGCTGGATCAGTTTCCGTCGCTGCTGCCCTATTTTTCCCGCGGCGTCATCCGCCCGGCGGACTGGGCCGGCGCACGGCTCGACCGTATGTGGACCCTGGACTTTTCGGTGCTGCAGCTCAGCGAGGCCGAGCGGCATGAAATGATGCTCTACCGAACCATCCGCGCGCTGGTCGACCAGCTTTATGTTTTCTGGGACGCCGCTTCCGGCGAAGGCGTGCTCGGCCTCAAGGGCCTGGAAACCTTGTGCGTGGAAGAGGGCCGGCGGGCGCGGCAGACGCTGACCCGGCGCGACGATCTCCTGGAATATATCGAGGATATCTTTGTCCAGGCCAAGAGCGCCCGCGGCTGGAAGCATGTGCCCTCGCTAATGAATCTCGATTTATAACCCCCCGCTTTTTTCATGATTGGTTCGTTTAAACAGCTCGATGAAAAACGCCGGCAGCTTGAAAAGGATAAGCCGGCCATCAACCTCGATCACCCGGTGCTGAAATCGCCGTGGCTTCAGGTGTTCGGCAGTATACTCAGCGGCGTGCTGCTGGCCCTGGCCTTTCCGGGCTTCGGCAAGTCGACACTGATTTTTGTGGCGCTGGTGCCGCTGATGTTTTCCGTGCAGTCGGCCTCGGTGAAAAAAGCGGCCGGCCTTTCGCTGCTTTCGGGTTTTGTTTTTTTTGTGATGTCGCTGTGGTGGCTGACAAACCTGCTCAACAGAGTGGACGGCCCATGGCTGGGGCTGAGCGTGATGCTGGGGTTTGCCGTGCTGGCACTCTATTGCGGGCTCTACTTTATTCCGTTCGGCATTGCGGTTGCGCTCGGCACCCGAAAGTGGGTCGGCAAGGTGCTGTGGAAAAACGTCCGCTTCATGGCGGCGGTAACGCTGGTATGGGTCGGTTCGGAATACCTGCGCGGTTTCCTGTTCACCGGGTTCCCCTGGAACCCGCTCGGCGTTTCGCAGTATGCCAACCCGACCATTATCCAGGTGGCGGAATGGGGCGGCGTGTCCATTGTTTCAGCCTACATTGTCTTCATGAACGCCGGTGCATTCGTCACCTTCCGGCAGTACACGCACGGCACGCGCGCAAAAATGTATAAACCCCATTATGAGCTGATGATCGGCATTGTGCCGGTTGCGCTCGCAGTGGCCAACGGCATGAATATCCTGATGAATCCGCCCATGCCGGTCGAACCCGTCAATGTTGCGCTGATCCAGCCCAATATCCCGCTGAGCGTCAGCTGGGACCCCGCCGTGGACCGTAAAGCCATCGACGAACTGCGCACGCTCACCACAGCCGCCGGGCGGCTCGACGGCATCGACCTGATCATCTGGCCCGAAACCGCGCTGCCGGATTTCCTCTACCGCAGTCCCGCCTGCCGGGCGCTGGTGCGCGATTCGCTGGAAGCCGGCATTCCGCTGCTCGCCGGCGGCATGGATGTGGTTGAGCTGGAGCGCCGGACCTACTACAACAGCTCCTTCCTGTTCAGCCCGGAAGGCGAAGTGACCGCCGCATATTACAAACAGCATCTCGTACCCTTTGGCGAATATGTTCCGTTCCCGGGACTGATGAGCGTCTTCACGCCGATCGAAGCCGACTTCGGCAGCGGCACCGAAAGCGTACTCATGCCCCTGCCGGGTAAAGCCTCCTTTTCCGTGCTGATCTGTTTCGAAGACACCGTGGCGCCGCTGGCCGCCAAAGCCGTGCGCGGCGGCGCGCGCTGGCTGGTCAACCAGACCAACGACGGCTGGTTCGATCCCTCGGCCCAGTCCGAACAGCACCTCGCCCACGCCGTATTCCGCTGTATTGAAAACCGCGTGCCGATGGCGCGCTGCTGCAACTCGGGCGTCAGCGGCATCATCGATGCGTACGGCAATGTGGAGCGCAAGCTCGCGCCG
Organism: Pontiella sp.; assembly: GCA_041582935.1. Lineage (GTDB taxonomy): Bacteria > Verrucomicrobiota > Kiritimatiellia > Kiritimatiellales > Pontiellaceae > Pontiella. The sequence continues at coordinate 15,602 of JBFHGU010000054.1, read as the reverse complement.
CTCACCAGCGGCTTTACCACCGGCTATCTCCAGCCGCGCCCTTCCGCCGCGGAAAAGACCTATTACACCCGTAACGGGGATGTCGTCGGCAAGGTGTCGCTGCTCGGCGGCGTCGGCGTTTTTGTCCTTCTCGGCTGCCGTATCCGAATCCGGCGCAAGCCGCGCGGCGGCAAAGCGGCGTAATGCGCACATTTTTGCACTGCAGGATTTGGCTGCGGTGCGCGTTGGGCTATATTTTCGAATTCCAACCATTGGAAGAATTTTATGCAGGACGAACTTAAATCAAAATTGGCGGACTTCCGCGAACAGCTCTCCGAAATGGACGGCTATCTCGAAATCGCCGCGAAGCGCCAGGAGCTGGCCAAGCTCGAAGCCGCGGCCGCCGCGCCGGAATTCTGGAACGACCAGCAGAAGGCCCAGGCCAATATCGCGGCGACCAAGTCGCTCAAAATGGTGCTCGATCCCTTTGATGCGATCAGCACCGGGCTCGACGATGCCGAAATTATGCTGGAGCTCGCCGATGCTGGCGAGGCCGAGGCGCTTCAAGAGGCCGCGGCCGAGCTTGCAAAAGTGGCGGGCAGTTTCCGGTCGCTCGAATTGCAGTCGTTGCTCGGAGAGGAATTTGATGCCAACGGGGCCTACCTGACGCTGCATGCCGGCGCGGGCGGGACCGAGAGCTGCGACTGGGCGGATATGCTCTACCGCATGTTTACGCGTTACGCTGAGCGCAAAGGCTTCAAGGTTCAGATTCTCGACTACCAGGCCGGCGACGAGGCCGGCATCAAGAGTGTCTCGCTGCTGATTCAGGGGGCCTATGCCTATGGACTGCTGAAGTCCGAGCGCGGGGTGCACCGTTTGGTCCGCATCAGCCCGTACGATTCGCAGTCGCGCCGGCACACGTCGTTTGCCGCGGCGGATGTTACGCCGGAACTGGACGACGACATCGATATCGAAATTGTGGAGTCGGATCTGCGGATCGACACCTATCGCGCCCAGGGCGCCGGCGGGCAGCATGTGAATACAACGGATTCGGCGGTGCGTATTGTCCACCTGCCGACCGGCACGGTGGTGCAGTGCCAGGCGGAGCGGTCACAGCATAAAAACAAAGCGGCGGCCATGAAGATGCTGAAGGCGCGGCTGTATGAGCATGAGCAGGATAAAAAACGCCAGGCGGTTGAGCAGCTCTACGGCGATAAGGGCGAAATTGCCTGGGGATCGCAGATTCGTTCCTATGTGCTGCAGCCGTATACCCAGGTGAAGGACCACCGGACCGATGAGGTGGTCGGCAATGCCCAGGGCGTGCTCGACGGTAACCTGGACCCGTTTATTGAAGCTTACTTAAAGAAGAACCGGTAATGAATATTCTTGATCAGATCTGTGCGGATAAACGCATTGAAATTGACGAACGTAAAAATGCGCAGCCGATCGGTGAGCTGCAGAAACAGATCGAAACGGTCAAGACACGCCCCGATTTTGTCGGGGCGCTGCGGGCCGCCCCGATGGGCCTGATTGCCGAGGTGAAGCGCAAGTCGCCGTCGGCCGGCCTGATCCGCGAGCCGTTCAATCCTTCCGAAATTGCCTCGGGCTATGAGGCGAACGGCGCGAGCGCGGTTTCCTGCCTGATGGACCATAAATATTTCGGCGGCGGGGCCGCCGATTTTGCGGCGGTTCGAAACGCGATTGAAATTCCGATGCTCTATAAGGAGTTTGTCGTCGATGCCTGGCAGATTGCCCATGCGAAAACGCTCGGCGCTTCCGCGGTACTGCTGATTGTCGGGGCACTGACCGATGCCGAGCTGGCCGGCTTTATTAAGGAGATTCGGGCGCTTTCCCTGCAGCCGCTGGTTGAGGTGCATGATCAGGAGGAAATGCGGCGTGCGATCGATGCGGGCTCGGACTGCATCGGCATCAATAACCGGAACCTGAAGACGTTTGTTACAACGCTGGATACCACCTTTGAGCTGGCGGCGATGGCGCCGTCGGGCTGTACGCTGGTGAGTGAGAGCGGAATCCGCACGGCCGAGGATGTGGTGCGGCTCAAAGAGGCCGGCGCACATGCAATCCTGGTGGGCGAGAGCCTGCTGCGCCAGGAGGACCCGGGCCGGGCCGCGGCAGACCTGCTGCATTTGATTTAGCCGCTTTTTGCTTTTTAATTTCTGCCTGCAGCTGCAGGCTTTTCTGTTTCTGAACGAAGGATTGGAACGTGAAGGCAGACCGGATACTTACAGTGGATTTCGGCGTGGACGGCATTCGCATGGCGGTGGCTGAGCCCTCGGCTTCGGGCCTGCCTCGGCTGACGGACTGCTGCCGTGCTGCGTACGATACAGCCTCGAAGCTGCCGAAAGAGGCGCAGGCGGCCATGACGCTGAAACAGCTGCTGGATGAGAAGAAACCCGGTGTCTCCCGCGCGGTCCTGTCGATTGACGGACAGGCTGTTTTTTCGCGGGTCATTAAACTCCCGCGGGTCGGCCGCGAGCAGGTGGAAAAAACCATTCGGCACGAAGCGGTGCAGAATATTCCGTTTCCCATTGATGAGGTGATTTGGGATGCCTGCATTTTTGATCCGGAATCGGATGAGCCCGAGGTGCTGCTGGCGGCGGTGAAAGCTGAGCTGGTCGAAGGGCTGGTGTATGCCGTGAAAGCAAACGGCCTGACTGTCGAGCGGATTACCGCGGCGCCGGCTGCGCTGGCGAATGCGGCGTCGGCCTCCGGCCGGGCTGATCGGCCGACGCTGCTGGTGGATTCCGGTGCGGCTTCGACGAACCTGGTTTTCCTGGACGGCCCGCGCGTGTTTTTCCGGTCGCTGCCGATTGCTGCGGGCGATGCCGCGCGGCTCGCGCAGGAAATTGAGCGGTCCACGGCGTTTTATGCCGGGCAGAACAGCGGGCGGTCCCCGGAACAATCCCTTGAGGCTTCGGCCCTGCCGGGGCTTGAGCCCGGCTTTGCGGTGTGCGCCGGCCTGGCCTGTTCGGCCGCTTTTGCGATCGATTTCGTGCCGCCGGCGGTGCTGAAGGAGCGCGATTTAAAACGGCGCCGGCCGCTTCGGCTGGGGGTTGCCGTGCTGCTGATGGCTATCCTGGCAGTGTGGATTGCTAAAATCGGCCGGGCGCAGAGGGCTGCCGAGGCCCGCAGTGCCGCGGCGGCCGAAACCGCGACTGAGCTTGAGCGTTGGGCGGCGGAGCTGAAACCGGTTGAGCAGCGGATTGATGAGCTGCAGGCCGAGGCTTTGGTCTATACCGATTTGGTGCGGCAGCGGACGTTTTGGCTGGATCGGCTGAACGAGATTGACCGCCTGCTGCCGAAGGGGATGTTCCTGCTGCGCAGCGAAGCGATTGAGGCGGACGGCCTGCGGATTACGGTGATGAGCTACCTGGACCGCGAACCGGAGGGGCTCGATGCGGTTAAGCAGCTGCGTGATGCGGTGCGGGCGAGCGCATATTTCAGTGAGCGGACCGAGGTTTCGAGCCGGCCGTCTAAGAAGGAGTTTGCCCGCGAATTTGTGCTGGATATCTATTTTTCGGAGGAGGGGCCGTGAAGTTCCGGAATAACAGCATGCAGGTGATTGTTGGAGCGGTTTGCCTGCTGATCCTGGCCGCGGAGCTGTGCTGGCTGATTATCGGCGGCCTGGGGTATGCGGCGGCCCGCGGCAGGCTTGCGGCGAATCTGAGCCGGCTGGAGCGGCTGGAGCGGCGCAGTCCGTATCCCTCGGCGGCGAACCTGAAGGTTTTGGAAGAAAATCTCGACGTGCTGGAATATCAGGTCGGGGAGCTCTATGCGGCTGTGAGCCGCGGTCCGGCTCCGCGCGGCCATGTTGAGTCCGCTGAGCTTTCCGCCCGGATCCAGGCGGAGGTGGAGCGCTTCCGCCGCCGTGCCGAGGAGGCGGGGGTATTGCTGCCGGATACGCTGGAGGCGGGGTTTTCAGAATATGCCAGCGGCGGTGCGGTTGCCGCACCGCGCAATGCGCCGCGCCTGATGCGTCAGCTCCATTCCGTGAGTGCGCTGACCGATGTCCTCATTGATTCCGGGGTTCAATCGATCGGCAGTATCACCCGGGACCGGTTTGAGCGGGAATCCGGCCCTGATCTGGTTCGGCGCCGCTCGGTGAATGCGCGTCAGGCGGGTGACGAGCGTCCGCCGGCATCGCAGGTTGGGCCCGGCGGGCTGTATCTGATTGAACGGATCGGCGTTGAATTTTCTGCATATGAAGACGGGGTGTGGCGCGTGCTGGAAGGCCTGGCTTCATCGCCGCGGTTTATGACGGTGTCAGAATTTTCGCATACAACAGACGGCCGCGTCCACGACTACAGTCCCCAGGCGGTTAAACGCGGAGTCGAAACGGATGATGAAACGCTGGCGTTTTTAAGGGAGGGCGTACTGCGCGGCGATCAGGCGCTGCCGCGGCCTGAAAGAATCATTGCGGGAACGGACCGGGTTCGGGTCCGCATGATGGTTGATGTGTATAATTTTAACCGGGAGATTTCAGATGACCGTACCCGGTAGTACATCGACTGCGTTTGAAAAAGTGCTGCTGACCGCATTGGGCGCTGTGCTTGCGGGTTCTGTTATCCTGCTGTTTGCGGGGCATCAGCCCCGGCCGCAGGCCGCCGCGGCGTTCGAGCAGATTACGGTTGAACCGGCCGATACCGCCGCTTTGGAGCAGGCGCTGCGGCTGGCCGGGCGCGGTGCCGGGCCGGCGGCGGTTGAGCACGACCTGTTTGTCGGCGAGCTGCGGGTCGTGGCCATCGGCAGTGCTTATCCGATTCCGTATGAGGCAGAAATCTGTCCGTTCAGCGGCCTGCCGCAGCCTTCTATGGACCAGCTGGACCGCGACGGTGACGGCTTGACCGATGACTGGGAGCTTCAGTACGGGCTTGACCGCTACAACGCGGGCGATGCCGCGGCTGATTCTGACGGCGACGGATTCAGTAATCTCGATGAGTTTTCGGGCGGTACGAACCCGCTGGATGCGAAAAATCATCCGTCTTATGCAGAGAAACTGCGGTTTGTTGAAAGAAAAGACCGGCCGTTTCCGCTGGTCTTCCAGGGGTTCATGGAGCAGTCGGACGGCAAGATCATCTTTCAGCTGAATAATCCGAAGACCGGCAAAACACATTTCCTTGCGGTTGGGGAGCGTGCGGAAGGTGTTGAGGTGAAGCGATTTGAGCTCAATGAAGACGGCCGCCACCACCGGCTGTTTGTTGCCCGCCGCGGGCATGAGGTGGAGCTCGTTCGAGGCGAAGCCGCGCTCGATCCAGAAAGTGAAGCTGAATTAATTAATATACTTGATCAGACGTCCGTAATGGTTACTATGGGCGCGTTATTATCTTTGCATAATGATGAATACATTGTTCTGAGTGTGCATCCTGATAAGGTGATCTTGAGGGATACTGCGAGTGGAAAAGTGTATGACATTGTCGGTTTAGCCGATGGAGAACCGGAAGGTTTTCCGGAGGGTTAGGTTATAGGGTGACTGTTGTTGGTAAATGCTTGCCGTGGACCCTGGTGAACGCGCGGATGTTCGGCATTTAAAGTATGAGAAGTAGAGGGGAAGGAAAAATGAATAAAACCTATATCTCGTCTCTATTGGTTGTGTTGGCAGCAACACAAACGATTCGAGCCCAGGAAAGCCTGGATGACGTATTCGCACAGTTGGATGCGGCTCAGGGAGGGACTGAGCAGGCAGCTCCGGCATCTAGCCCGGCACCTGCAGCAGTTAAAACTGCAACGCCGGCCGCGGTGGAAACCGCTTCGGCAGCCGCTCAGGTGGCATCAACTGATCTGTTCACTCGTGGAATGGAAGCCTTCAAAGCGGGCGACCTGGCCATGGCTGAAGCGATCTTTGAAGAAGTACTCAAAGAAGATCCTTATGACCGCCGCGCAATGGAGTACCTCAAGCGTACTGCGCAGAAAATTTCTGCAAACGAAATTGCCATGCAGCGTGCTACCCGCGCCCAGGCTATTGCCGCCGTGGACGCCAGCTGGAATCAGGATGAAAAAGTTCCGAAACTGGATATCTCCGATGCAGCCGCTCAGGTTGTTGACGAGCGCGCGCTCGCCATTCAGTCGATGACGGACCGCCTCGAGCAGATTAACATCCCGAGCCTCGACTTCCGTGAAGCGAACATCAAAGACGTTGTGCTGTTCCTGACCGAAACTGCACGTCGCCAGGATCCGTCCCAGCGCGGTGTTAACATCCTGCTGATGGGTATGGAAAACTCCATGTCCATGGATGCGAACAACATCACGATCTCCATCCGTGATATGAGCCTGGTTGAAGCCCTGCAGTACATTGTTGAAATGGCTTCCCTGAAATATGAAGTGCAGCCGAAAGCGGTTGCAATTATGCCGGTCAACTATGTGGCTCCGGAAAACCTCAAACTGGTTTCCTACAATGTCATTCCTGAAGTCGGCGAAGAACTTAAGTCGATGTCCGATGGCGGCGGCGGCGTTGATGACCTCTTCGGTGATCCGTCTGCTGACTCCGGAAGCAGCGGCCCGACGGATGTTGCCGGATTCTTCTCCATCGTTGAATGGCCGGAAGGCTCCTCTGCAATTTACCAGCCGAACTTCAACAAGCTGTTTGTTAAAAACACCCCGAAAAACCTCGAAGGTGTAGAAAACATCCTGGCTGACCTGGAAGACGAAGCGATCAAGAAGCGTTCGCAGCAGGTTGAAATTGAAGCCAAGTTTGTTGAGTACCAGGAAGGCGCTCTGGAAGAACTCGGATTCAACTGGACCCTGTATGACGACGGTTCGTTTGCAGGCCTGAGCTTTGCTGAAGGCACGTACTACCAGCCGGGTCAGAGCATGAGCACTTCGACCACCATGGGTGACGGTTCTTCGCTCTACAGTGATCCGACCACCGGTTACACGGCGATTGAAAACCCGTATGGCAATGGCGACTACGGCCAGAGCCTCTTTGGTTCCAGCCAGCGTAACGGCTCCGGTGTTTTCGACACCATCCAGTCCGGCATCCTCTCCACCATGGGCGGTGCCCCGGCGGAAATGATTCTGCGCAACTCCAGCAGCTTCCCGTTCGATGTGGCCATTACTGCAATGGAACAGGAAGGCACAGCTGACATTCTGTCTGCTCCGAAAGTAACCACCAAATCCGGCAGCCCGGCGGTTATCCGCGTGGTTGAAGTTCACCGTTTCCCGCAGGACTACAATGTGGAAACCGGTCAGCGTACTGCTCCGGTCGTGATCCCGCAGGACTGGGAACCCTACGACCTGGGTGTTGTACTGAACGTTACGCCGCTGGTGGATTCCGAAAGCAATACCATTGACCTGGAACTGCAGCCGGAAATCACTTCCTTCCAGGGTTACGACTCCTACATCGCTGGTTACAACTCCTATGAGTCTGGTGACGACAGCACAGAAATTCTGGGTAACAGCGCAGAACTCGAAATCCTGATGCCGTACTTCGAAACCCGCTCTATTGAGACGCAGGTAACCATCGCTGACGGTGCTACGATCGTCATGGGCGGTCTGGTTGACGAGTCGACTGAAACCTTCCGCGATCAGGTTCCGTTCCTGGGTGACATTCCTTACCTCGGCCGCCTGTTCCGCACAGAAGGTTCGCGTACCTCGAAGAAAAACCTCGTCATCTCTGTTAAAGCTACACAGGTTGACGACCGCGGTATGACCCGTGCCGAACGCGAACGCGTTCGCGAAGCGCAGCAGCTCAGCGCGAAATAATTTGTCTCGGACAAATTGAAGAAAACCCGTTCGGTTCTGCCGAGCGGGTTTTTTCTTGCCCTTTTGAATCGATAGAGCGCATTTGATCTTCTATGGATAGAAGCATGAAATTTGTAGCATTTGATTTAGAGACGACGGGCACGAAGCCCAAAGAAAATATGATTGTAGAGGTTGGCGCGGTTCTGTTCGACGGAGCGCGTGCGGTGAAAGGGTTCGGCGCACTCGTCGATCCCGGTGTTCCGATTCCTCCGGACGCTTCGGCGGTTAACGGCATCACGGACGATATGGTGCGCGGGAAACCGAAGATTGCCGATGTCCTCGCGGATTTTGCGGCCTTCTGCGGTGACCTGCCGCTGGTTGCGCACAATGCCCCGTTCGATTACAAGTTCCTGATGGAGGACATCAAGCTGCACAAATCGGCCGCTCCGGGCGGCGTAGTGCTTGATACACTGCCCCTGGCCCGAAAGGTATTTCCCGGCCTCGCGAACTATAAACTCTGGACGCTGACCCGCCATTTCGAATTTCCGAGCGGGACATTCCACCGGGCTGAAGAAGACAGCTCCTACTGCGGGCTCCTGTTTGCCAAAATTGTCGAAACCCTGGAAATGCGGGGCGAGCCCTGTGCCGAACGGGATTTAGTGAAGCTGATGGGGAACAAGGAAGAGATGCGCTTTCCGGTCTTCAAAGCGGAGACGGATCAGCTCGATCTGTTCTAATCCGCGGAACCCTGATCCCGTTCCAGTTCGCGCATGATCATTTCGGCCGGGGTCAGGAATTTCTTATCGTTATTGCACTGCTTGCAGCAGGCAACGCAGTTGCCCTTAGTGCTTTTGCCGCCGCGGACGACCGGCAGTACGTGGTCCATCGTCAGCTCCTCCGGAGCAAAAGTTCCGCCGCAGTAGTGGCAGACGCCCTTAGCGAGCTGTTTTTTCCACCAGTCGGATTTGCGCAGTTCCTTTGCCTTGGCGCGTTCACGTTTCACGTGGACGGGATCTTTTTTAATATCTATCCAATCGTCATTCATAGCGCGTGGAAAATAAACGCACGGCCGGTTCGTTTCAATGATATTTGTCCAGGTTGGAAATTGGCCTGCAGAAAAACGGCACTATAATAGTCCTCAATACGGAGGTGCTTAATGAAAATATGGATTTCTGCAGTTTGTGCCGCGGCGGGTTTGCTGGCGGCCTGCGCAAACGAGGAGGCAATAGAGATGGACACCAATAAAGTTGTGAAAACAGATGCGGAGTGGCAGGAGGAGCTCGATGACCTGCAGTATTACGTAACCCGGCAGAAAGGCACGGAGCGCGCCTTCAGCGGAAAATACTGGGACCATAAGGAAGTCGGCGTCTATTCCTGCGTCTGCTGCGGGACGGACCTATTCTTTTCCGATACCAAATTTGATTCCGGCTGCGGCTGGCCGAGCTATTTTAAGCCGCTAAACGAGTCGGTGATTACGGAACACCGCGACACCTCGCACGGCATGGTACGCACGGAGGTCGTCTGTACAAAATGCGGTGCCCACCTCGGTCATGTTTTTCCGGATGGTCCGCCGCCGACCGGGCTGCGGTACTGCATCAACTCTGCGTCGCTCACCTTTACACCGATTCCGGTGAAACCGCAGGAGAATGCAGGCAATGAATAACGTTAAAGCGCTGCTGGCATTCCTGTGTATTGCGGCCGTCTCGGCCGGCGCTGCGATTCAGCCGCTGATGATCGGGCAGCCGATTCCGGAGACGCCGCTTCGCACGATGAACGGGGAACCCTTCAGCCTGCGCGCGGCCGCACAGGAACAGCAGGTGGTTCTGATTTATTACCGCGGCGGCTGGTGTCCGTACTGCAACGTGCACCTCCAGCAGCTGCAGGCCATTGAACCGCAGCTGCGCCGCCTGGGATATCGAATCATTGCGGTGAGTGCGGATAAACCGTCCCGGCTGCAGCAGAGCATGGCGCAGAACCAGCTCACGTACACCCTGCTTTCAGATGCTTCCATGCAGACGGCTGATGCATTCGGAATTGCTTATAAAGTCGACCAGCCGACCCTGCAGATGCTGGGTTCCAACGGCATGGATATCGAGAAGGCTTCGGGGCGGAAGCATCACATGCTGCCGGTGCCCTCCGTTTTCCTGATCGGCACAGACGGCATAATTGATTTTGTGTACGCCAATCCGGACTACAGGGTGCGCCTCAAGCCCGACGTCCTGCTGGCGGCAGCCAAGGCATCGGTTGAATCGGATGCCGATTAGTCGGCCTTAAATGCGCCGGCTTTCAGTTTTTCCATATACTTGCGGGATTCGGCGGCTGTGATGCCGGAAAGCAGGACCAGGCCGATTAGGTTGGGCACCGCCATCAGCGCGTTGGAAATATCGGCGAGGGTCCAGATAACGCGCAGGCCGCCCACTGCACCGATGGTGATGGAGGCAACAAAGAGCCGGCGGTAGATGGGAATGGCCTTCTCGCCGAACAGAAACTCCGCGCAGCGGTCGCCGTAGTACGACCACCCGAGCATGGTCGAATAGGCAAAAAACATCAGGCCGATTCCCACCAGGTAATGGCCCCAGCCGAACAGACCCTGCTGGAAGGCATAGGCGGTCAAAGCGCCGCCGTCATACTCGCTCGTGTTCGCACCGGTCACCAAAATAACCAAAGCGGTCATGGTGCAGATGATTATGGTATCGATGAAGGGGCCGAGCATCGCGACCGTGCCCTCGCGCACCGGCTCGCTGGTTTTTACGGCCGCGTGGGCAATCGGGGCCGAACCCAGTCCGGATTCATTGGAAAAGACGCCGCGCGCAACGCCGTATCGGACGGCAGTGCCGAGCACGCCGCCGCCCAGCGCATATTCGCTGAATGCATATTTGAAGATGAGCCTGAACGCCTGCGGCACAGCGCTGATATGCAGCAGGAGGATGATTACCGCGCCGATCACATAGAACGTACACATGAACGGCACAACGATACCCGCCACCCGCGCGATGCGCTTGATGCCCCCGAGAATGACAACACCGGCCGACAGCGACAGCATCAGGCCGACCGCCAGCGCAATCCACGAAATATAAAATCCGTCCCACAGCGCAAATCCGGCGCTCGTCACGGTGTCGGGAAGCAGGAATTCGAGGCCGCTGACCACAGAGTTGGCCTGGACCATATTGCCGATGCCGAACGATGCAATAATGCCGAAAAACGCAAACAGCGCGCCGAGCACTGCGCCCAGTTTTTTGTTGGCGAGTCCGTATTTCAGGAAATACATCGGTCCGCCGCTCGCCGAGCCGTCTTCATGGATGCGGCGGTATTTTACGGCCAGCGTGCAGGAGGCGAATTTGGTGGCCATGCCGACGAGCGCCGTAATCCACATCCAGAAAACCGCACCCGGCCCGCCGGCCGCAATGGCCGTGGCCACGCCGGCAATATTGCCGGTGCCGATGGTGGCGGAAAGGGCCGTGGCCAGCGCTTTGAAATGGGAGACATCACCCTGTTCATCGGGGCGGTCATATTTTCCCAGCACGCAGCCGACCGCGTGGCCGAGGTGGCGGAACTGAATAAAAACCAGCCGCAGGGTTAGAAAAAGGCCGGTGCCCACCAGCAAAATGATGGTGAACCAGCCCCAAGCCATGTGATCAATTTTATTCAGCCACTCGTTTAACAACTCCATTTTCTACCTCCGTGCGCGGAAATTTACGGAGATACCCCCGTTTAGGCAAGCCGGCGGCGAAAGGATCATTGACCGGCTTAAAAAGACTGATATGATGTCGCAATGATCTTGCGGATATTCATTTTTATTGTTCTGTCCTGCATGACCTGCCGGCCGCAGGGGTATGAGGAGCTGCAGGATCAGCTCAAAGGGGTGTCCGACCGGCATGAGCTCCATCGGCTGAAGGCACAAGCCGCCGAGGCAGGCGTCCAGAGGCTGGAGGAGCAGCGGCTCTCAAAAACAGCGGAAAAAACGCTGCGCTCACAGGTGCAGGCGTACTGTGCCGATGTGCAGCTCGGGCCGATGGATGTCTGGTACGGCGAATCGGTGGTGACGTGGGCGCGCCTGCTGCTGCTGGAGAACCGATGGCGGGAGGCCCGCTTGCTCCTGCTGGACCAGGCCGAGGTGCTGCAGAACATCGAAAACAACCTGCGGGCCAACCGCATTCCGGTTTCATCGGTCAGCCCGGTGGCCGGCTGCCGCTATGTGCTTGGCGAAACCTACCGGATTGAATGGGAGGATTCCCGAACGCTGGAACCGGCCGTGGAAGCACTGAAGCATTTTTATAATGTCTATATTAAATATGGCGACGGCCCCTGGGGTGAAAAGGCGCAGGCCGAAGCGGAGGCCATGCAGGCGCTGCTGGAGCGCGCCGGCAAGCAGGTGCGGATTGATCTCGGTCCGCACAAGGATGCCTTCGCCGCCAATAAATTTAAACTCGGAGCACGGCTGCTTTCAGAAGCGCGCTATGCGGACGCCGTGGAGCCGATCATCACCGCCATCAACTATTTTCCAGAGACCTCGGCATCGGTTCCGGCGCTGCGGCATTTCGGGGTATGCCAATTGGAGCTTGGTCAGGAGGCCGCGGTTTTAATGGCTGCCGAATACTGCTGCGAACGGTTTGCGGCCGACACCAACGCACCGCTTGCAGTGCTTGGGCTTGGGCGGCGGGCAATCGATGCCTCGAACGAAGCACTGGGGGAACGTCTGTTTCATCTCTACCTCGCGGCGTTTCCGGAACACGCGAAGCGCGCTGATATTTTATCGTGGTTTGCCTGGCGCGCTTACCAGGCGGAGGAATGGGAGAGCGTCCCAACGCTGTTCGGCCGACTGGAATCGGAGCTGCGGCGTATCGGCGAAACGGGCGATCGGCTGGAAAAAGCCGTTTATATACAGGCGCTGCATCCGCCGGATCCTGAAAAGCTCGAGGCATTCATCGCGGCCTTTCCCGCTTCGGAGTGGGTGGCGCCGGCACTGCGCGAAAAAGCGCAGGCGCAACTGCTCGGCGGAAATTTTTCCGGTGCGTTTCAGACGCTGGAAAAACTGAGTGCGGATTTTCCCGATACGGATACATCGAAGAAGGCGCTTTCCGGTTTGATTACGGCGGCGGTTGATGCGGGGGAGTTTGCGGTCGCCGAGCAGGTGCTTATGCGCATGCTCCAAGACGAGCGGGCGTATGGATATGAAGTCTATCTTTCAACCGGTGAAGGGCTGCTGCAGGCGGAACAGTTCGAGCTGGCGCTGACCGCGTTCGATGCAGTGCCGCTGACGGCCGGGAAGGCCTTGGCGGAACGCGCGCTTTTCGGATCGGCTTCCTGCCGGTTCGGGACGGGGGATTTTGAAGGGTGTTTCGAAACGCTTGAACGGCTGCTCGCGCAAAATCCCGCGGCGGGACAATTTTATGAAGCCCGGCTCATGCAGGCGCGGTGTTTGGTGAAGCTCGGGCGCACCGAAGAAGCGGTGCGCGCATATGCCGAAACTGCAGGCAGCGATTATGCTGTTACTCTTGAAATGGCCGGGATATTGAGCGATCCGGAAGCCCGGCTGGCGGCCTATCAGCGAGTTGCACTGCTGGCAGACGCGAACGAGAAAACCAATCGGCCGCTGATTGCACAGAGTATCGTCGAAAGCCTGCCGTTGTGCATGGAGCTGCAGAAATATGAACTGGCGCTCGGCGCCTGCGATCAGTTTGAGAAGCTGTTTCCGGAACATGAACAGCTTTCGGCTGTTGAACAGTTCAGGCGGGAGGCGGAACGTGCGCTGGCCAATTAGTCTATGCCTGATGCTGTGCGGCTCCATTCAGGCGGCGTACGTCGTCAATAATGCCGGCCGGAAGATCAGCGGCCCGGAAATCAGCGCGGCGGCGGACGGCCGCGTGACGCTGAAAACCGCGGGCGGGCAGGTGATGACGTTTCAGAAGGGGCAGTACCGGTCCGCCGCGGCGGACCGCCCGACGGAATTGGATATTGCAGAAAAGCTGCTTCGTGACGGGCAGGGCGGTAAAGCAGTTCCTTACCTGCAGCGGGCAAAGGAAAAATGCCGTTTCCTCCAGTGGGACCAGACGGCGATTCAGCTGCTGGCCGACTATTATTATGAATCCGGGCAGTATGCGCTGGCTGTACGTGAGTATCAGCAGCTCGAGGACCCGTCTATTCCGCAGAATCAGAATCGGCTGCGTGATGCTTTGATGCGCAGCGGAGAGCTGGATGCGGCCCTGCAGGTATTGAATGCGGATATCAGCTCGGGTTCCCGGGCGGCCGCGGCGCAGGCGTATGTGATGAGGGGAAAACTGAAGGCCGAAAACGGCGATGCCGCCGGTGCTAAGCGCGATTGGATGAAGGTGACGACGTTTTTCAAAGCGCAGGAGGATGCCGTGACCGAGGCCGAAAATTTACTCAAGGAGAATGAGCTATGAAGAAGTGGATTGCAGTGCTGCTGCTGGCCGGGGCCGCGGCGTTTGCGCAGGAGGCGGAGATTGTGAAGAGCGAGGCGGTTCAGGCGGCTGAAGCGGCACCGGAAGAGGTTTCCGGATTTATGGATGTGGTGAAGGGCGGCGGGGCATTCGGCATCTGCCTCTGGGCGGGGCTGGCGGGACTTTCCCTGGCTGCAGGATCGCTGATTGTGGACTCGGTGCTGAATATTCGGGAAACGCGGATTATTCCGAAAACGCTGGTATCGCTGGTTCGCGAAGCGATTGAAGAGGGAAGCCTCAAGAAGGCTGCGCAGCGCTGCCGGGATGTGCCGGGGCCGTATTCCAACATCCTGCTGGCCGGGTTTGAAAATATGGATGAAGGATTCGATTCTGCGCAGGAGGCCATCGGTATTGCGGCCGATATGGAGAGCGAAAAAATGCTGCAGCGGGTGAACTACCTGAATGTGGTGGGCAACCTGGCGCCGATGCTTGGGCTGCTTGGAACGGTGCAGGGCATGATCCTTGCCTTTGCCACGCTGGGCACCACCTCGGGCGCAGCCAAGAATGCGCTGTTGGCCATCAATATTTCGCAGGCGCTTTACACGACGGCCGCCGGGCTGGTGATTGCGGTGCCGGCCATCGGCGCCTACTTCTTTTTCCGCAACCGCGCGGCCAAGGTGATCCTGACCATGGAAGGCCTGACGATGGACGTGATGAAGGGGCTGAAGAATAACAACGTTTTAAGGGTTGAAGGGTGAAAGAGTTGAAGGGAGGCCGGGGCTTTTACACTTTTTAACCCTGACACTCTTAAACCGAGGTTTATGAAACACAGTCTCCAGAAAAGCGGCGGCGGCATCAATATGACGCCGATGATTGATGTGGTCTTTCAGATGATCATCTTTTTTGTGTGTACCGCGCAGCTGGAGCGCGAGCAGTTTTCGGAGTGGATTAAGCTGCCGGATTCGCCGAATGCGCCGGAAATGGCGCAGGAGAAGGATCCGCGTACGATCACCATCGAGGTGGATGAAAAGGGACGGATTACGATCGGCCGCACCCCGCTGTCGATTGCCAAACTTCGGAAGATTTTGACCAAGACTGTTTCTGACTATGGCGAGTTCGGCATCTCCATTCCCATCCAGATCAGGGCGGATGCTGGAGCGCACCACTCCCATGTTCGAACAGTCATGGATGTCTGCACCTCGGCCGGCCTCTATAAGATCGCGTTTATCGCGGTGAAGGATGCGGTTAACGACTGAGGGGTTGAAGGGTTGCAGAGGTTGAAGGGTTGAAAGGTGGAAGAGTGGAGGAAGTAATGGAAAAGGCTAAACGGTTTGAAGATTTGTGGATTTGGCAACAGGCGAGAGAGCTTGTGAAAGAGGTCTATTCTGATTTTAAGGATGTGCGGGATTATGGTTTTAGAGATCAGGTTCAGAGGGCAGGTGTATCCATCATGAATAATATTGCCGAAGGGTTTGAGCGGAAATCCAATGCAGAACTTGCGCGATTCCTGGATATTGCCAAAGG
>JBFHGU010000053.1:0-22880 GCA_041582935.1 Pontiella sp. | reverse complement strand
TGTCCGTTCGAACTTATCCTTAGCCATTTTGTTTACCTCCTGATATCTCTCAGTTAATCATTACTTACAAATCGAATAAATGGAGCCCATGAGCAGATTCGAACTGCTGACCTCATCCTTACCAAGGATGCGCTCTACCAACTGAGCTACATGGGCCTGTTTATCCAAAAAAAACAGTCAAACAAACTTTTGTGCACCGGTAAAAAAATGCACTTCCGAAGCTTGTTCCTAAAAAAGTTATCTCACCCGCCGCCCGAAGGCGTATTTGGCAAATAAGACGGCGCAATATATAGAACCCGCCGACCAAGTCAACCCCCAACCGAAAAAAAGTGCATCAATTTCTGCACCGCACCGCAGCCGGCCGTTTTTCGGGCCGTTTTTACCGCGGAATAGAACCGCTCGACTGCAGGAGAATGGCGCGCGGGGAAAACCAAAGAAACCCGCATGCACCAGCACGGCCGTCTTTTCCCCGGCGTTTACCGCCTCCCAGGGAGTCGCTCAACGATGCAGGGTCGGGGTATATATCTTTTTATACGGCAGGCTGCAAAGCATGAAGCGCAGCCAATTCGCATGAACACTCCGACACGCCTTCAATCATCGGCGCTATCTACTAGAAAACTTCGGCCCCTGAAGGCTCCCCCGCAACTTCAACAGGCAGCAGACACTTAACCAATAATCAGTTGCATTATCCGAAGGCCGAATGGCACACTTCGCGACGATATGCTTACAACTACAAACAGAATTTATGACCTCCTCGCCGCCACCGGCCTTTTTGACGAAGCCCTCCTGCAGGACACACTCAATACGGCACGGGAAAACGGCAGCCCCGTCTGCCAGTCGGTGCTCGAAAGCTCCGAAGTCAAAGAGGAAGTGCTGCTCAGCAAACTGGCTGAAAGCGTCAACCTCCCCTTCCTGAGGCTTAAAGAGATTGAGATCGAAGAAGCCGCACTGGAAAAACTGCCCACGAAAGCGGTCTTTCAATACAACGTCATTCCGCTGGCCGTGGAAGACAGCTGCCTGAAGGTCGCCACCAGCGATCCGTTTACTCCCGGACTGGTCGACGCACTACGCCTCGCCTCCGAAATGAAAATCCGCCTCGTGCTGAGCCCTACGGAGGACATCGAAACCACCGCAAAAAAATTCTACGGTGTCGGCGCGGAAACCCTCGACCGCATGATGAAAGACGGCGGGCTCGACCTCGAAGACGATGAAAACCTGCTCAAGCAGGACCTCAGCGAGCTCGACCAGGAGGCCTCTGTTGTAAAATTTGTGAACCAGATTATCTGGGAAGCCTATAAGGACCGCGCAACCGACATTCACATCGAGCCAATGGAAACCGACCTGCGCATCCGCTACCGCATCGACGGCGTGCTCCACGAAACGCCGATGCCGCCGCAGCTTAAACGATTCCAGTCTTCCGTCATCTCGCGCATTAAAGTGATGTCCAACATGGACATCGCCGAAAAGCGTTTGCCGCAGGACGGCCGCATCAGCGTCCGCATCAAAGGCGCCGAAATCGATGTCCGCGTCTCCACCATGCCGACCGTCTACGGGGAATCGGTCAGCCTGCGCCTGCTGATGCGCGGCGGCGGACTGGTCACCATGGCCGACCTCGGCCTCAACGAGCACGACTCCGCCCTGCTGAAAAAAATGATCACCCGCCCGCACGGCATCCTGCTGGTCACCGGCCCGACCGGCTCGGGCAAATCGACCTCGCTCTACGCCTGGCTCCACACCATCAACTCGGTAGACAAGCGGATCATGTCGGCCGAAGACCCGATCGAATACGAAATGAAAGGCGTCAACCAGGTGCAGATGCGCCCGGAGATCGGCCTGACCTTCGCCAATACCCTGCGGACCTTCCTGCGCCAGGACCCGGACGTCATTATGGTCGGGGAAATCCGCGACAAAGAGACCGCCGAAATCGCCATCCGCGCCGCCCTGACCGGCCACTTGGTTTTCAGCACCATTCACACCAACGATTCGGCCAGCACGGTAACCCGCCTGCTCGACATGGGCATTGAACCGTTCCTGGTCGCCTCATCCGTAGAAGGCATCGTGGCCCAGCGCCTGGTCCGCGGCCTCTGCAGCAGCTGCAAAGCGCCGATCGAGCACGATAAGGCATTCCTTGCAGAGCACGGCTTCCCGATCGAACGCCTGGCGGCCGAAGGCCCGATCTATGAGGCCGTCGGATGCGACGAATGCCGGGGCAGCGGCTACAAAGGCCGTACCGGCATCTTTGAAATCCTGCACGTCACCGATGAAATCCGCCCGCTCGTCGTGGCCCACGTCACGGCGGCCGAAATCAAAGCCAAAGCCCTGGAACAGGGCAGCATGAGAACGCTGCGGGAAGACGGCTGGGACAAAGTGCTCGCCGGCGTGACCACCATCGATGAAATCCTCCGCGTCACGGAAGACGAAGAGTACGAAGAGGAAAAATAGCCGCGGGGCCTAGTCCAGTGCCGGCAGAACCCCTTCGGCCACCAGCTGGTCATCCATATCCTGGGTCAGCGGCACCGGAAGCGGCGGCATGCCCTGGCGCAGCACTTCCATCTGATATTCCTGCAGCCGTTTGGTAACCTCCTCACGCTGTGCGGCGCGCTCCTCGGCCGTCAGCTGAGGCTGCTCCTCCTGCTCCTGGGGCTGACTGCGCTTAAATCCGCTGCCGAGCCTGCGCGTAGTGGTTTTCTGCTCCGGCTTATTCTGCGCCGGCGCCGCCGCGGCCTGGGTCAGCTCAAAGGTAACCGGCTTGCCGTTCATGGTGAGCGTGGCACTGTTACCGACCAGGTCGACCTCCGTCAGCTTCATGCCCTGGAAACTCTCATTCACCCGCAGCATAATGCTTTTGGGATCCCCCGTTTTGGCGCCCTTGTTTTCGAATCCGGCACGCACCTCGCCGCGGTCCGTTTCCAGCAAATAGCAGAGGCGGATCTTCTTCTCCATCTGCCGGGCCAGCTTCGAGGCCTCAGCCGCGGCCCGGGCATCCTGCTCAGCCTGCTGGGCAATCAGCGGGTCCTCGCCGAAGGGAGATCGCTCGGTAATGACATCATACCGTTCGCGCACATATTCTTCTTCCTGGCTCCAGGCCAGCAGCGGAACCACAGCCAGCAGCAGCAAATGAATTATTCTTCCAGACATGGGGAATTCCTTCTTCAAACGGATGAAACAATGCGTGCTGCCCGGTCATTCGTCAAGCACGCTTCCCGCCGCTCAAAGAGAACAAAACCGCCGCGCGTTTATTGTGCCGGCCCCGCATTTCTTCTACCGTGCCGCCATGCACCGAAAAACCGTCATCATCACCGGCGCCGGCGACGGCATCGCCCGCATCGCCGCCGGGCGGATTGCGGCGGAAGGCCACCGCGTCATCCTCGCCTGCCGCACGCGCGAACAAGCCGAAGCCGCGCACCGCGAGATCGGCAGGCATTCCATCGCCGCCGAACTGAACCCGGCCTCCCGCCGCAGCATCCACGAATTCACCGACCGAATGCACCGGGAACTCGACGAAGTGGATGCCCTCATCAGCAGCGATGCCGATTTCAACCCCGCCCGGAAAGAGCGCGAACTGACCGCCGACGGTTTTGAGCACACCTGGTTTACCAATCACCTCGCCCCGGTCCTGCTGGCCGAGCGGCTCATGGACCGCATCATCGCGGCACCGCAGGGCCGAATAATCACCGCTTCCGCCAACGGACTGCTGGCCCGTCCGTTCCAGACAGTGGATACGGAGGACCCCATGTTCTCCCGCCGGCCGTTCTCCCCGGCCGCGGCTTACTACCAATCCAAACTGGCACAGAACATTTATACCCTCTGGCTGGCGCAGCAGCTGGCCGGCACCATGGCCGCTTCGAACGGCATCTATACCGCCAACGTCAAGCTGGACCTAGGCCGATACCCCGGCCTGCCCGAGTGGATGAAAAACCTCTATGCCGTCAAATCGCTCTTTTCCATCACGCCGGAAAAGGCCGCCGAA
This sequence comes from Pontiella sp., assembly GCA_041582935.1. Classification (GTDB taxonomy): domain Bacteria; phylum Verrucomicrobiota; class Kiritimatiellia; order Kiritimatiellales; family Pontiellaceae; genus Pontiella. The sequence continues at coordinate 18,910 of JBFHGU010000053.1, read as the reverse complement.
ATCTTCGTGCAGGCGGCGCTCGATCCGGCGCTGAAAAACACGTCCGGCATCCTGCTGGCCCACCCGCTCAAGCCCGTACCCTTCCCCGCATACGCAAAAGACCCGTTCATCACTGAACGGGTCATGCATCTCACCTATCACCAGCTCGGCATACAGCCGGCCGTCACCTTCAGCGCCGCTTCCGGCCCAGAGGCACCGACAGCGTACCGTTAAAGAACTCAATCAGGTGGCCGCGCTCCACCAGCCAGCTGATCGGTTTAAGCGCTTCTTTGGCCTCCGGCGATGCCGGGTCGAGCGACGGGTGCAGCACCTCCAGCAGCTGTCCGCGCGTCGATCCCGGGTTCTCGCGCAGGAACATCAGCACCTCGGCAATATGCGGCACCGTATCCTCCGGCTTGATCGGGTTCGGCTTGATATGCGTGACAAAGTTAATTTTTCCCGCCTTGAACAGATGCAGGTGCATATGCCGGAAAGCGGCCCGCATCGCAAATGACAGCGTCAGCGGAAAACGGCTCTCCTTGCTCCACACGCGCCGAATGGCAAACGTCACATCGCGGTCTTCAAGCGACTGGGAAACCTGCGACGGAACAATGGCGCGGCTGACCTTCTCATACATCGAGGGCACCTCTTTGGCAAAAGCCTGCTCCGCGTGCTTGCGGTCCATCGGCTCCGCCTCCGGATCAGACTTCAGCCGGTAAACGGTCTGCTTCCGGCTCTCCTCTTTCCACTGCTCCACCAGCTCTTCGTCTTTCACGATTTCAATAAAGCGCTTGTAGTCCTCCAGCGGCATATTAGGAAACCGCTCGGCATGCACTGCAGCCACTTTATCATTGTAGCTGTGGTGATTAGGAGGCCCGAGCAGGATGCCGGTTTTCGTGCACCGCGCCACCCCCGGAAACTGGCCGGCCGGCGGCTCGCCCTCAATCTCCTCAATATCATACAGCTCTTCCAAATGGCTGGACATAATGTGCTGCACCATCAGCTCCTCGGACGCCGTAACCGATTTACACTTCCGGCACTGATAGAGGCGGAAGTCGCCGGCCTGCCGGGTGCACTCGATTTTAACGAGATACCCTTTGGGATCATGAATCAGCAGGTTGGCGAGGTCCATCAGCGGAAACGCGCGGCGGGAATGGTGAATCTGCCGCACCAGCGAGGCCAGCCTTTTCTGCTCCGGCAGGAACGAGACCTCCACGGGCAGCTCTTTCACCGGTTCACGCGGGGTGCGCTCTTCCCGCGGCGCCTCATCCCGGCGCGGACGGCGCGGCCCGCCGCGGTCATTCCCGCGCCCCTCCCGGCGCGGCGACCGGCCCTCGCGTTTCGGGCGTTCATCAAAAGCCTGTTTCGAGTAATGATTCTCCCCGGGCGGCTTTCGGGCCCACTGCGGAACAAAGTTCAGATCAAGAATCACATCGCGGGCTTCGTGCCCGTGTCGGGAATGCGGTTTATTTTCCATGGCAGCAACCGTGTTTTAGAGGTTAATTGAAAATCAGTTTAATTGATAATCGCTTGATGGAAAGCATTAACGAGTCGTAGATTCGAAGCCGGTAAACTGCATGAATAAAACGCCGAAAACCTTCCTCCACGTCGATATGGACGCCTTCTTCGCATCGGTTGAACAGCGCGACCACCCGGAACTGCGCGGCAAACCGGTCGTGGTCGGCGCCGCGGCCGACCAGCGCGGGGTCGTGGCGGCGGCCTCCTACGAAGCCCGCAAATACGGCATCCACTCCGCCATGCCCTCGCGCATTGCCAAACAGAAGTGCCCGCATGCGGTATTTGTGTCGCACAACATGGCGAACTACAAAGCCGTCTCACGGCAGATCATGCAGATTTTCGAAACCTACACCCCGCACGTCATGCCGCTCTCCATCGACGAAGCCTTCCTCGATGTCACCGGCGTACAGCACCTGTTCGGCAACGGAAAAACCATTGCCGAAAAAATCAGGCGCGACATCCTGGAGCAGACCCGGCTCACCGCATCGGTCGGCGTGGCCCCCAATATGTTCCTGGCCAAGCTCGCTTCCGACATGCACAAACCCGACGGCCTGACCGTGGTTCCCCGCGAACAGGAGGCCATCGAAAAAATGCTCGCACCCCTGCCCATCGGCCGCATCTGGGGCATCGGCAAAGTGACCCAGAAAAAACTGCTCGCGCTCGGCATCTCAACCATCGGCGATCTCCAGCGGATCGATCCGAAACGGCTCGAACAAACAGTCGGCACAAAAGGCGCGCACGTATTCGCCCGCCTCAGCCGCGGCATCGACGACCGGTGCATCGGTGCCGAAACCGACGAAAAAAGCATCTCCAACGAAACCACCTTCAAACACGACATCACCGACCGCGAGGCAATTGAAGCCGCCTACAAGCGCCTGATCGACCAGGTCGGCAGCCGCCTGCGCAAAGCCCGCTTCCACGCCGGCACCATCCACCTGCGGCTCCGCTGGAGCGATTTCACCACCATCACCCGCCAGGCCCGGCTCTCGCTTCCGGCCAGCGACGACATCACCCTGCGCGAAGCCGGCCTTGAGCTGCTCAACGAAAACCTGCGGCACCGCCCCGTCCGGCTGATCGGGTTCGGCGTCAGCGGCCTGACGGCCGACAACCAGCCGCCGGCACAGCAGCTGGACCTCTTTAACCTTCCGGACACGGCACTGCACGAAAAACGGTCCCGCCTCAGCCGCGCCGCCGATGCCGTTAAAGAAAAATACGGACCCGCCAGCCTCCGCCGCGGGTCAGACCTGCCGGCGGACTAAAACGCCCCAATAACACCCCCAGCACCCCCGCTCAAAAAACACCCACATTATGGCATGTATTTTGCATGTATTTAAGCGCGACAAAGCAGTAAAGGGTATATATATATTACTTTCTTTGCATCTCATTTGATGCAGCTTAATGCGATACATGTCTTTTCAAGGGGGAGGGAATCATGAAGTCATTGCTGTACGCAATAATCACTGCCGGCCTGGCGGCGCTGCCTTCGGCACAGGCGGCGAATATTTATGTAGATAAAACCGCAGCGGGAATGCATACGGGCGGATCGTGGGCGGATGCATGCACCAATCTGCAGACGGCGCTGGCAGCGGTCAGCAGCAACGATGTAATGCACGTCGCCGCGGGAACATATTATCCATCGGCCTGGCCGAACGGCGGCTCGGCGGCGCGCGAAAAGCACTTCAGCCTGAAAAACGGCGTCACCGTGCTCGGCGGCTATCCCGCCGGCGGGTGCGCCGACGACGAGCGCGACCCGGCGGCAAACCCGACGATCTTCAGCGGGGATCTCGATCGGGACGGAGTCCTGGATGCCGGCAACACCTATCACGTCTTTTATCATCCCGCCGAACTGGGACTGAACGACACCGCGGTGCTGGACGGTATTGTGGTGAGCGGCGGCAATGCCGGCGGCAGCGGGGTTCACGCCAACGGCGGCGGCATGTATAACGCCGAGTGCGCCCCGACCCTGAGCCGCTGCACGTTTGCTGACAACATGGCCAAGTCTGCGGGCGGCGGGCTCTACCTGTATCAGGCGAGTCCCGGCCTGACCGGCATTTCTTTTGCGGGCAATACCGCGGCGGCCGGGGGCGGCCTGTACGTTTTTGAGGGGAGTCCGCAGCTGGAAAACTGCACCCTGACCGGCAACCTGGCCACCGAAGGCGGCGGCCTGAAAAACTACGGCGGCAGCCCCGAGCTGATCGGCTGCAGCTTTGCGGCCAACACAACCGGCAGCGCGGTATACAACGACACCGGCGAAATCACCCTGGTCAACTGCATCCTCTGGGGCAACCGAACCGATCTGCGCAATGCATCGGGCACCATCTCCGCCGCATACTCCTGTATTGAGAACGGATATGCCGGAACCGGCAACATCAGCAGCGACCCGCTGTTCACAGACACGGCCGGCGGCAACCTGCGCCTGCAGGCCGGATCGCCCTGCATCGATGCCGGCAAAAGCGCTGCTGCCGGCACGGAACAGGATCTCGACGGAAACATCCGCCGGCATGATGACCTGGACACGGTCAATACCGGCTCCGGGACGCCCCCGGTGGATATGGGCGCATACGAATACGGCTCGCTGGCAGAACGGCCGGAAATCGACGTACTGCGGGCCGGAACATCCATTGCCGACGGCGGAACCGATGTGATCGGAGAGTATGAAGTGGGCACAGTTACCCTGACGTATGCCGTAACAAACCTGCAGACCGATTCAATACTCAACCTCGAAAGCATTCAGGCAGACAATTTAATCAACGTCAGCAGCTTTTCGGCCGGCGCCTCCCTCCCAGCGGCTGTAACCGGCGGTCAGAGCGCGGCGCTGACGGTGTCGTTTGAGGTGCTTGAGGATACCGGCTCATTCGCGCTCGATCTGCTGATCACCAATAACGATGAAGACGAGTCTGACTACACGATTTCCATTCAGGGAACCACCCCCACCCAGCACTGGTATGTGGACGATACGGCGTCCGGCACCGGCGACGGCTCCAGCTGGGCCAATGCAATGACCAACCTCCAGGACGCCATTGAAGCCGCTGGGGACGGAGAAACGGTTCATGTTGCCGCAGGCACCTACTATCCCACCTCCTGGCCGAACGGCGGAACCGCAGAGAAAGAAAAACACTTCAGCCTGAAAAACGGCGTCACCCTGCTCGGCGGCTATCCCGACGGCGGCGGAACCGACGACGAACGTGATCCGGACACCAATCAGACGATCTGCAACGGCTACTTGAGTTATGACACCTATGCCATTCACCTCTTTTATCATCCCTATTCGAGTCTCGACGATTCAGCTGTCATCGACGGCTTTTTGCTGACCAAGGGTAAGGCCTGGGGTCTTGCCGACAATGCAAGCTCCTATTCCGGAGGCGGCATGTACAACGCAGGTAGTCCGACCATCATTCATTGCACCTTCAGCGGAAATCAGGCAACGCAGTATGGCGGCGGCGTGTACAACACGGGTAACCCGACATTGACCAACTGTACCTTCAGCAGCAACTTTGGGAATCAAAAGGGGGGCGGCATGTATAATGAAGGCAACCCGACCTTGATCGACTGTACCTTCAGTAACAACTCGAAATCAGGTATCCACAACGAAAGCGGACATGCAACATTGGTGAACTGTTCTTTCAGCAAAAACTACGCATATTATAACGGCGGAGGCATATCCAACTTTGACTATCTGACGTTGATCAATTGCTCGCTCAGTCAAAATTACACGCAATCAGCAAACGAATACTCAGAGGTGGGCGGGGCCGCTATTTACAGTGGAGGAACCAGCGCCAAAATTGAGTTAATCAACTGCTCCATCGGCCAAAATACTGTACCGACCGGAGAGGTCGGCACAGGCATATATATCTATAACAATGAAACAGCCGCCATCCTGAAAAACTGTATCGTCTGGGATTCGATTTATCTCACCAGTTCCACCTTCAATACTGTCCCCAACCCCACAGTGTCCTACAGCTGCACTTCGGATGGATGGTCAGGAACGGGGAACATTAGTGTCGACCCGCAGTTTGAAGATGCCGGCAGCGACAACCTGCGCCTGCAGGAGGGATCACCCTGCATTGACGCCGGCAACAGTGATCTCGTGAGTGTGACAACCGACCTGGATGGCAATCTTCGGCTGTATGATAACGTGTTTGCTACGAATACCGGCCTCGGCATCCCGCCGGTGGATATGGGTGCCTACGAGACCGGTTCCCAGCCCTACAGCCCCTCCATCGGCATCTCCCGCAGCGGATCAACCATTGCCAGCGGCGGAACCGAAGATCTCGGTGAATACGAAGACCATACACTGACCCTGAGCTATACCATTGCGAATACAGCGCCCAACAGCTCCACCCTGACGGTCGGAAGGGTTGATACGTCAAATTTGATCAACATCAAAGATGTGCAGGTCAATACGGCCATGCCGGTTGAAGTGACGACCAATGCGGATGTCGTTGTGTCCATCGACCTCGTGGTCAGCAATGCAGGCGCATTCAGTGCGGAACTCGACTTTCTCAATGACAGTTATAATGCGACTCATTATACAACGACCCTCAGTGGCACCGCCCTCGGGGTGATCATGGCCGTGCTCGATAGTTCGGGCACAACGATCGCCAATGGTGAGCAGGCGCCGATCGATTTCGGCTCCCTGAACGTGAACAGCTCCAGCCCCCAGGTCTTCACCATTCAAAACAGCGGCTCCCTCGCGCTGAGCCTGACGGGCACGCCGAGCGTGGTGATCTCCGGCTCGAATGAATTCGATGTAACCCAGCCTACCGCAACGACCCTTGCCGCCGACGACGGCACGACGACTTTCGCGATTCAATTCACCCCGGTTTCCGGCGGCATGCATACGGGAACCGTAACGATTGCCAACAACGACCAAGAGGCGGAAGACAATCCGTACACCTTCCGCGTTTCAGGATCCTGCGATGCCCCCGAGATTGAGATGGATCAAGACAGCACCATCGAATTTCCGCTGACGGCGATCGGGGGAACCCTCTCCAAAGACATCACGATTTACAACACCGGAACGCAGAACCTGATCCTCAGTGCCGTATCCTTAAGCGGCTCGAATGATGATCAGTTTTCGATCCTCCAGGAGCCCGACACCACCGTTGCACCCGGATCATCGACCACCCTGACCATTCAATATGCACCGTCTGCCGAAGGCACCCACGGCGCAGCCGTCGCATTTACCTGCAACGACTATGACGAGTCGGACTGCACATTCGCGCTTAGCGGCGAAGCTATTCTGGGCGCATCCATCAGCGGACTCGCTTCATCCCACGGCAGTCACCTGGCGGCCGGCATGCCGGAGGAAATCGAGCTGAGCTGCACGGTGGACTGGCAAACCCTGACCCCGGCACCGGTCTACTTTAAACTGTATGACGGCGCCTGGTGCCAGGCCGATGTTTCGGACGCGATCGACAGCAAATCGGAGGCCGTCTGCACCTTCACCATGCCGGAGGAACTCGACGAAACCCGCCAGCTGGAGATCCGTATCAACACGGAAAAGGGCACCGTCGACACTGCTCACGACATCTTTTTTTATCCGACCCCCGCAATTGTGGACACCTGGATGCCGGACTTCGACAGCATCCAGTGGCTGGTCGACGGAGAGGGCGGCAGCCTTGTGGATTATGTCTCATTTTTACCCTGGTTCTCGATGGATGTCGGAGATGATTCAAGCCTGAAACTGAGTTTGGATTATAATACCGCGGCGTCCTACGATTCAGGTACCGGACAGTATAACGGGAAAGAGGAAGAAATCGGCATGCTGACGCTCACCCTGCCGGATAATGTGCCCGCCAGGGTAGAAGTCGTCGGAGGAATAACCGGCAGCGAAGAGCTGCAGGTGGATATGCTGGGCTTTGACGGCATTGCCGCCAACCGGTCGGTGACCATGGGGGGCAGCGTAAAGGCCACCGTCACCGGCGATTTGGGGGATACCCTTTCACTTATCGTGCCCGGCGGCGGAACCTTTGTTTCGAAAATGAAGAAATGGCCGACCGTCAGCAAGCTGCTCTCTGCCGTCGAGATGGCCGGCAGCTTTGCCTTTGCGCCCTCCGTGAGCGAAAATTACCCGGAATATAAAGGCAGCCTGGACGAGGCGCTTGAAAACTGGGAACCGACGAGCTGCGACGGAGAAATCACACTCGATGTGCAGGCCGCGCTGTCGGTCGAAGTGTCCAAGGTGGCGCTGAGTGTCTATGCCGGCCTAAAGACCGCGCTCGGGCTTGTGTGGTCGCCGGACTTCGATATCTCCCTGCGGTCGGTGTATGGCTATGTCGGTGCGAAAGCCGAGTTTTTCTGGTGGAGCATCAGCGACGAGTGGGGTTACACCATCTATGAGTCGGATGACGACCAGTCGGCGCTTTCATATACCCTCTCGGACAGCTCCACCTATACGCTCTCGCCGATCTCCAGCAGCCTGCTGGCATGGGGCGAGGCCAATCGGCCGGCCAATGCAGCCACGAAACTGCTGAAGACGGCCAATTCCGACAGCAGCTCTTCAAATGAATATACGGTCCTGGTCGAAAACGTGGCCGGCGTGGCAGACCCGGTGCTGCTGGTCGACGGCAGCGGAAGCCAGGTCCTCTATGTACTGCACGATACCGAAAAGCCCAACTACGGCGCTGCGGAGATCGGACAGGTAACCCTTTCTGATGCCTCCTGGGAATCGGGGCAGATCACCACCAACAGCATCGGCGATTACAGCCCCGCCATCTCGGAAACCGCAGACGGACAGGCCTTGGCCGCCTGGAGCCGCGTCGGCGGCGATGCCTCCGCCGCGGCGAGCTACAGCGATGTGCTGCCGCTGATGGAAATTACAGCGGCCTGGCAGGACCGCGCAACCGGCGCATGGGGAGCGCCCATGCAGCTGACCACGAACGGCATCTATGACCGCGAACCCCTGCCGCTGGTTTTCGGGGAACACCAGGGCGTCCTCTGGATTCAGAACAGCGGCACCAACCTGGTCGGCTCCGCTGCATCCGGCGACCGCCTGGTCTATTCCGCCTGGAGCGGCTCGGAGTGGCTTGCGCCCTCAACAATCTGGAGCAATGCCTGCGGCGTGTGGGATATGGCGTTCCTGGCCGACAGCGCCGGCGAGGCACACCTCATCTTCACCGTCGATACCGACGGCGATACCGACACACGGGATGACTGCGAGCTCTATCTTCTCGAAACCAGCAGCGGCAGCTGGCAGACCGCCGAGCGCCTGACCGACAACGCCGTCGAAGACAGCATGCCCTCGCTGACCGCGCCGAACGGCGAACTGATGTGCGTATGGCGGACCGAGGACACACTGCAGTACACCAAACTGGCGGCTTGGAATCCGCAGGAAGCCTTTTCCGTGGAGGCGCCCGTCACGACAGCCCCGGCACTCGATGGAGTGACCCTGCCGGGCGGAGCGGCCATTGCCTACACCGCCCAGGGCGCAGACGGCATGGATATCCAGGCGGCGTTCTACGATGCGGCCCTCGACGTGTGGTCGCAGCCGCGCCAGCTTACGCACGATACCGCCGCCGAATCCGCGCTGGCGCTGGAGGTCGACGGCGAAGACCTCGCCCTGACCTACCTGCGCAACGATATCCAATACGAGACCGTCAACATTGAGATCGACGGTATCAGCCGGGCCATCGAAAACGTGCCCCAGCCGGGCCGGATCGACCTCTGCTGCATGCGCTACGAGCTGCAGGCCGATGTGCTGCCCAGCGCAATACAGATCAGTCCGGACAATCCGGCGGCCGGCAATGCGGCCACGGTAACGGTGACCGTTGTGAACAGCGGGGATATGCCGCTGACCGGATTTGATGTGGCGCTCTACGACGGCGAACCGCTGGTCAGTTCCAACCTGATTGGGCAGGCTGCATGGACCAATATCTTCATCGCCGGAACCTCGAACGACGTCGAATTTGTATGGAATGTTCCGAACGAGGCAGTGTCGCACGTGCTCTACGCCGTCTGCGACCCCGATCAGGTGCTGGACGAAAGCGACCGCAGCAATAACATCCTGACGCTGCGGACCGGCCTCTCCGACCTGAAAATTAAAACCGTCAGCAGCACGGAGCAGTCCGCAACGAATGTGCTCCTGTCCGCGACGGTGGTCAACCAGGGCGTGACCGCTTCCGAGGCGTGCGTGATCGCCTGGTACCTAAATGGAACCAATGAGGTGGGGCGCGCCGAGGTGCCGGCCCTGGATACTAATGACACCTGGACCGCATCGGCCCTGTGGAGCACCGCTGCTCTAAGCGGTAAATACACGAACGTAACCGTATCGGTCGATGTGGAGGACGTCGTGCTGGAGGCCCGCGAAGACAACAACGAGAAAAGCCTGACCGTCGCCCTCCCCTATGATGAGACGGAAACGGGAACGCTGAGCGTCTCGCTGTCGCCGTCCGAAGCCGTTGCCGCCGGCGCGCGCTGGCGCCGCAGCGGGACGAGCAGCTGGCTGCCTTCTGGCTATCAGGAAGAAGGGATTGAGCCGGGCGTATACACACTGGAGTTCAAAAACATATCGCCCTGGGCCGCAAGCTGTGAGGTGTCTGTGACGATTTCAGCCGGTAAAGATGCCGCCGCGGCCGGGACCTATATCTACACGAATCTATATACGGTGAGCTTTGATGCCCAGGGCGGCAGCACGCCGGCCCCGGAAACCATAGCGGTCTCTTACGGCGAGGCCTACGGAACCCTCGCGGCAGCCACCTGCACCGGCTACACCTTCGACGGCTGGTGGACCGCCGCATCCGGCGGCTCGCAGGTGACCGCCTCCACGGCGGTTTCCACAGCAGCGAACCACACGCTTTATGCGCACTGGACGGCCAGCGGCTATACGGTGAGTTTCGATGCCCAGGGCGGCAGCTCGGCGGACTCGATCAGCGTTACGTACGATGACACCTACGGGACACTGAGCACCCCCAGCCGCTCGGGCTACACGTTCAACGGCTGGTGGACCGCCGCATCCGGCGGCACGCAGGTGACCGCCTCCACGGCGGTTTCCACAGCAGCCGACCACACGCTCTATGCGCACTGGACCGCCAACGACTATACCGTGTCCTTCGATGCCCAGGGCGGCAGTTCGACTGAATCGATCAGTGTTACATACGATGCCGCTTACGGGACCATGAGCGCCCCCAGCCTGACCGGCTACACCTTCGCCGGCTGGTGGACCGCCGCGTCCGGCGGCACACAGGTGACGGCCTCCACGGTGGTCTCCACCGCGGCCGACCACACGCTCTATGCGCACTGGGTTGTCAGCACCTACACCGTGTCTTTCGAGGCCCAGGGCGGCAGCACGCCGGCATCATTTATTGTCACCGTCGGCTCGAACTACGGGACGCTGGGCACCACCAGCCGCCCCGGCTACACCTTCAACGGCTGGTGGACCGCCGCGTCCGGCGGCACGCAGGTGACGGCCGCTACGGAGGTTACCACCATGGCCGACCACACGCTCTATGCGCATTGGACCGCCAACGACTATACGGTGAGCTTCGATACACAGGGCGGCAGCGAGGCGGACTCCATCAGCGTTACATACGATGCGGTCTACGGAACACTCAGTACCCCGAGCCGCACCGGCTACACCTTTGACGGCTGGTGGACGGCCGCCGATGACGGCCTGCAGGTCATGGCAGCAACGACGGTCTACACCGCATCGAACCATACGCTCTACGCGCACTGGACCGCCAACGACTATACGGTATCCTTCGAAGCCCAGGGCGGCAGCGCGGCTGAGGCGGTCAGCGTCACGTTCGATGCCGCTTACGGCGCGCTGAGCTCGACCGCCCGCACCGGCTACACCTTCGCCGGCTGGTGGACCGCTCCGTCCGGCGGCAGCGCGGTTACCGCGGCGACGATCGTTTCTTCGGCGGCCGACCACACGCTCTACGCCCACTGGACCGTCAATGACTACATCGTCAGCTTTGATGCCCAGGAAGGTGTCGATCCCGATCCGGCGGCCACCAACGTCACGTACGATGCCGCCTACGGCCCGCTGGCGGAAACCACCCGCACCGGCTATACCTTTGACGGCTGGTGGACGGAGATGGCCGAGGGCTCCCTGATTACAGCAACGACGACCGTGTACACCGCGTCGAACCACACCCTCTACGCCCACTGGTCCATTAACAGCTATCCGCTGACGCTGCATCCCGGGGATCACGGTGTGATCAACGAGGCGAATTCAGGATCGGTCTACACGGTATCGCTCGACTACGGAACCGAACTTCCCGCGGTGAGCGTCCAGCCGGACACCGGTTATGTGTTCAGCGGATGGAGCCCTGCCCTGCCCGACGCGATGTCGACCAATGCCGTGGAGGCCGCAGCGCAGTACCAGCGGTTCTCCGCCGCGGCGGCCGTCGATTCGAGCTGTGTAACCAGCAACGGCTACCTGACGCTCGACCGGCAGACCGGCTATTTCATCTATACGTTTACGCTTTCAAATGCGGGCCTGGCTGATTCCGGACCGATTCGGATTTCGATTGCGGGGCTGCCGGACGGCGTCAGCCTGTATGGCGCACAGGGAACCGATGAGAGCGGATATCCCTATTTGATCTACAACGAAGGGATTGCCTCCGGAGCCTCGGTGGAGTTCTCGCTGCGCCTCATCAGTCCGGACCGCGAACAGATCCTCGCCAGTGATCTTTCTGTGATCGTGACGTCGATCGACAATGAAACCGATGCACCGGCCGAGGGCAGCACGATCATCTCGATCACCAGCACGAAGACGGCAGCCGACTGCGTCGTCATGTCGGTCTCCGGCATGGACCCGGACACAACCTATTACCTGCAGTATTCTTCGGACCTGGTGAACTGGTCGACGAGCACCACCCCGCTGACAAGCGATGATGAAGGCGGGCTGCAGATTGTGGATACCGGCCCGCCGATGACCTCGAGTGCCCCGCTAAGCGAGGCGGCAGTGCGGTTTTATCGGCTAATCGAAGAATAAGGGGAGAAGAGAAATGTTTAAAATGACTGACCAATTTGATGTCGTCCGTCTTTCGGCGGCCGCCCTGCTGGCCGCGGCGCTGCCGCTGAGCGCGGCAGGTGAAGCCGCGAGCACAAACCGCCTGTTCATCGGCATCCGCAGCACGATGAATGTTTCCGCATCGTTCCGCGGCGGCTTCGCTGCACCGGATGCGGGAGCCGCATCCGGAACCGATATTTCGAGGTCGTACTACGACGGCTTCGTCGGCGTCGATTCCACCGGCAACGCGCTGGGAGTGACGAGCTATTTCGGCTACGAGAGCCTGGCCGCGCAGGAAAACGGTAACAGCCTGGAATACCATAGCTCGGAGGATAACCAGCTCGATCTGTCCGGCGCCTTCGGGGCCTCGTGCGGGTTTGAGGCCGGAGGCATCCGTACGTTGCTCGACGGAGAGCATTTCACGCTGGGGGCGGAGCTCATCGGGGCATTCGAGTTCATTAAAATCCGCGACCGCGGGGTGGTTTCCGGCTCGGCCACATTGATTACAGACAGCTATCCGATTAATGACCCGCCGAACTCGCCGGTACTGGTGAATGAATCCTATACCGGCCCCTATGATGCCGCCGGCGAATCCGTACCGCTGCTGGACGCAGAGCCGACCGCCCGGACCACCTCCGCAACCGGGCTCGAAGCCGCGGGTTCCCGGAAAATCCAGGCGGCGCTCTTTTCCCTGCAGTTCGGCCCCCGGGTCGAGTGCCGGCCCTTCAGCCGGCTGACGTGCGGACTCAGCGCCGGGCTCTATCTCGCACTCTGCGATACCGAATTCGAATATCACGAAACCATCCGTTTGGACGCGGTCAGCGCGACGTACGAAAACCGCGGCAAAGATTCCGACACCAAATTCCTGCACGCCGGCTATATCCGCATCGCGGGCGAATATGAGATTACGGATTCATGGCAGGCCTATGCCGCCTTTTCCTACCTCTCCTCCAATACGGTCAACATGCAGGCCGGCGGCAGAAAGGCCTCGCTGAACCTGGCGGACTCTTTTTCGGCCGCCCTAGGCATCGGATATCAGTTCTAGCCCTGCGGTAACGTCCCGGCCCGAAATGAGCCGCCGGCCCGCCAGCGCCGTCACTTTGCGGAATAAACCTGTCCAATACGCCGCCGCCGCGCCGTTTGTTCATCATAGAAACTTTTGTGTTTCTTCTTCCTACTGGCGCCGCAGGATATACCCCTCTTCCTGCGGCGCCGCTTTTTTTCCCCGAGGCCGGCCGGCCGAAAAACCTTTCGCCCGCCTCTGAACCGGTTTAAAAACCCTTTTTTCGGCGGTCGGCCGCTTTTATATTGCAATATCCGGATAAACGGATATACACCCAGCCTGTCTTTGGGAAAATGAGGTTTTTTGATGAGTGATAATTTGTATACATCCGATGCGGCCAACCGTTTTGCACACCAGCTGAAATCGCAGGTGCTGATGCTCGACGGCGCCATGGGCACCATGATCCAGAAACATAAGCTCGAAGAGGCCGACTTCCGCGGCGAGCGTTTCAGCAAACATCCGTCCGACCTGAAGGGCAATAACGACCTGCTGACGCTGACCAACCCGCAGCTGATCGAGGACATTCACGCCGAGTTCCTCGAATCCGGTGCGGACATCATTGAAACCAACACCTTCAGCTGCACGACCATCTCGCAGGCCGACTACGGCCTGGAACACCTGGTGAAAGAGCTGAACATCGCCGGCGCGCAGCTGGCCCGCAAAGCGGTCAACCGCGTGCTCAAAGACCAGCCGGAGCGCTCGCTGTTTGTCGCCGGCTCGATCGGCCCCACCAACCGCACCGCCTCCATTTCGCCGGACGTCAACGACCCTGGTTTCCGCGCGGTCACCTTTGATGATCTGGTTGAGGCCTACTCCGAACAGGCCGAAGCCCTGATCGAGGGCGGTGTAGACATCCTGCTGGTGGAAACCATTTTCGACACGCTCAATGCGAAGGCCGCCCTGTTTGCGATTGAAGAGGTGTTCGACAAGACCGGCACCAAACTGCCGGTGATGATTTCGGTAACGATCACAGACAAGTCCGGCCGCACGCTTTCCGGCCAGACGCCGGAGGCCTTCTGGTACTCCATCCAGCATGCGCGGCCGATTTCGGTCGGCATCAACTGTGCGCTCGGCGCCGCCGATATGCGGCCCTACCTCGAGGAGCTCGCCCATACCGCCGACTGCTATATCAGCATCTACGCCAATGCCGGCCTGCCGAATGCGTTCGGCGGCTACGATGACACGCCGGCCGACATGGCCCGGGTTTACGAGGAGTTTGCCGAACACGGCCTGGCCAATATCTGGGGCGGCTGCTGCGGCACTACACCGGCCCATATTCGGGCCATGGCTGAAGTGGTTAAAAAATATCCGCCGCGCGTGCCGCCGGCAAAGGACACCGCTCCGCGGTTCAGCGGCCTCGAACCGCTGCGCATCACCGATGATATGAACCTGGTGATGGTCGGCGAACGCTCCAACATTACCGGTTCGCCGAAATTCGCCCGCCTGATCCGCGAAGGCCAGCTGGAGGAGGCGCTGCAGGTGGCCCGCCAGCAGGTCGAAAGCGGCGCAAACATTATCGACATCAATATGGATGAAGGCCTGATCGACTCCAAAGCGATGATGGTGAAATTCCTGAACCTGGTCGCTTCGGAGCCGGATATCTGCCGGGTTCCGATCATGATCGACTCCTCGAAATGGGACGTCATTGAAGCCGGCCTCAAATGCGTGCAGGGCAAGAGCATCGTCAACTCCATCAGCCTGAAGGAGGGCGAGGATCAGTTCCGCGAACACGCCCGGAAAGTCCAGCGCTACGGGGCCGGCATGGTCGTCATGGCCTTCGATGAAAAGGGACAGGCCGATACCACCGAACGCCGAATCGAAATCTGCACGCGCGCCTATCGGATTCTCGTGGATGAAATCGGCATCGAGCCCTCCGATATTATTTTCGACCCGAATGTGTTCCCGATCGGCACCGGCATGGAGGAGCACCGCATCAATGCCACCTCCTTCTTTGAAGCCGCCAAAGTGATCCGCCAAACGCTGCCGGGCTGCTCGGTCAGCGGCGGCATCAGCAACGTCTCGTTCTCGTTCCGCGGCAACAACCGGGTGCGCGAAGCGATCCATGCGGCCTTTCTTTACCACGGCACGGCGGCCGGCCTCAACATGGGCATCGTGAATCCCGGCATGCTCGAGGTCTACGACGAGGTTCCGAAAGAACTGATGGAGCTCGTTGAAGACGTGGTGCTCAACCGCAGCGCCGAAGCCACCGAAAAGCTGATCGAATACGCCGAGCAGGTCAAAGCCGAAGGCAGCGTCAAAAAAGAGACCGAAACCCAGGCCTGGCGCGAAGCCCCGGTGGAGGAGCGCCTCAAACATGCCCTGGTGAAAGGGATTGTTGAATTTATCGATCAGGATGTGGAAGAGGCGCGGCAGCAGTACGAACGCCCGCTCCTCGTCATTGAAGGCCCGCTGATGGCCGGCATGGATGTGGTCGGCGACCTCTTCGGCTCGGGTAAAATGTTCCTGCCGCAGGTTGTGAAAAGCGCGCGGGTCATGAAAAAAGCCGTTGCGTACCTGCTCCCCTACCTCGAAGCGGAGAAGGGCGAAAAGGAATCCACCAGCGCCGGCAAAATCCTGCTCGCAACGGTTAAGGGCGATGTGCATGACATCGGTAAAAACATCGTCGGCGTCGTGCTGGCCTGCAACAACTTTGAAGTCAAAGACATCGGCGTCATGGTTCCATGCGAAGAGATCCTGCGCGAAGCCCGCGAATGGGGCGCGGACATCATCGGCCTTTCCGGCCTGATCACCCCGTCGCTCGACGAAATGGTGCACGTGGCCAAAGAGATGGAGCGCCAGGGCATGCAGGATATTCCGCTGATGGTCGGCGGCGCCACCACCAGTAAAAAACATACGGCCGTGAAAATTGCGCCGGAATTCTCCGGCCTGGCCATGCATTCGCTCGATGCCTCGAAAGCGGTCACGGCCGTGCAGCACATTCTGAGCGGCGATGAGCAGTACCGCAAAGCGGTGCGGCATGAATACAACGCGATCAAGGAACAGCACGAAGCCTCGCAGGAGGTCCGCGAATTCCGAACGCTCGATGATGCGCGCCGCCGGGCCCTGCCGTTCGACTGGAAGGGCTATGTGCCGCCCGCCCCGGAATTCCTCGGCATCCGCGAAGTGACGGTCAGCGTGGAAGAGCTCGCCGAATGGATCGACTGGACGCCGTTCTTCTGGACCTGGGAACTCGAAGGCAAATACCCCTCCATTCTCGAAAAACCCGGCGCGCCGGGCGAACGCGCCCGCGAGGTCTTTGAAGATGCGCAGGCCATACTGCGGCAGATTATCGAAGAAGACTGGTTCACCCCGAAAGGCGTGTATGCCTTCTTCCCGGCCGCCCGGGTCGGCGACAGCGTAGAGGTCTATGCCGACGAATCGCGCACCGAAAAAATCGAGACGCTCCATTTCCTGCGGCAGCAGATGATCAAAAAGGATGAAACACCCAACCGCAGCCTGTGCGATTTCATTGCACCGAAGGAATCGAGCTGTGCGGATTACATCGGCGCCTTTGCCGTCACGGCCGGCCCCGAATCCGTTGCAAAAGCGGAACAGTTCAAAGCCGATCACGACGACTACAACGCCATCATGGTACAGGCGCTGAGCGACCGCCTGGCCGAAGCCTTTGCGGAATACCTGCACAAACAGGCGCGCAATGCCTGGGGCTACGGCCAGTCCGAAACCAGCACCATCGAGCAGATGATCAAAGAGAAATACCAGGGCATCCGCCCGGCCGCCGGCTATCCCGCCTGCCCCGACCACACCGAGAAGAAAACCCTCTTCCGCCTGCTCGACGCAACGGCCCGCACCGGCATCGAACTGACCGAATCGATGGCGATGACGCCGCCGAGCTCCGTTTCGGGCCTCTACTTCTCGCACCCGGAAGCTCGCTATTTCCCGCTCGGCCGCATCAACAAAGACCAGACCGCCGACTACGCACAACGCAAAGACTGGACGATCGAAGAAGCGGAAAAATGGCTCGCCCCGAACCTGGGATATAATAAATGATTTACGATTCGCGCAAAGCAGCAAGCGTACTTCACGCTGCGCCGCTGCGAGGGATATAAGGAATGACCGATATGAAAAACATTCTCGAACGCATTAATGACCGCCCGCTGATTTTTGACGGCGCCATGGGCACGATGATCTATTCCAAGGGCGTGTTCATCAACACCTGCTACGAACAGCTCTGCCTCACCAACCCGGGCCTGATCTCCGAAATCCACACGGCGTATGCCGATGCCGGCGCCGAAGTGATTGAAACCAACTCCTACGGCGCCAACCGCATCAAGCTGGAGAGCCACGGCCTGGCGGAACAGCTCGAAGAGATCAACCGCGCAGCCGTACGGCTTGCGCGCGAAGCCGCCGGCGATGAGCTCTTTGTTGCCGGCTCGGTCGGCCCCTGCCTGACCTCGGAGCAGCTGTTTGAAGACCGCCATGCGGATGAACTCGAAGCGGTTTTCCGCGAACATATCGGAACGCTGGCGGATGAGGGCGTCGACCTGATCCTGCTCGAAACCTTTACCCATATCCAGGAAGCCCAGCTGGCCGCCCGGATTGCAAAAGAGTTCCGCGTTCCTGTTTTTGTCTCCGTAACCGTCGGCAAAGACGGCGAGACCCGCCGCGGCGAAAAAATTGAACAGCTGATCCAGACCCTCGACGGCGATGAAAACGTCGACGGCATCGGCATCAACTGCGGCATCGGCCCGGCCGCCGCCTTCAGTATTTGCGAACGCGCCCTGCCGCTGACGAAGAAACCGTTCACCGTCATGGCCAATGCCGGCGTGCCGCAGCTGGTGGAAGGGCGTATGATTTATATGTCCACCCCGGAATATTTCACCGAATACTGCAAGCGCATGATCCAGCTCGGCGTCCGCGGCGTCGGCGGCTGCTGCGGCACCACGCCGGAGCACATTCATGAAATGGCCAAAAACATCCATTCGCTCAGCGGCGTCAAAAAACATGTCATCATTTCCAGCCACGCGGATCAGGAACTGCCGGAAGTCGACATCATCCCAATGGCCGAAAAATGCGCCTTCGGTGCAAAGCTCGCCCGCGGTGAAAAGGTGACGTCGGTGGAAATAACCCCGCCGCGCTCGATCGACCTTAAACCGATGCTCGACAAATGCCGGCAATGCAAAGACGCCGGCATCGATGCCATCAATATTCCGGACGGCCCGCGCGCCTCGGCGCGTATTTCGCCGATGGTGGCCGCGCTGGCGGTTGAACGCGAGATCGGCATTGAAACCGTTCTGCACTACTGCTGCCGCGACCGCAACCTGATCGGCATGCAGTCCGACCTGCTCGGCGGCTATGCCGGCGGACTGCGGAACTACCTGATCATCACCGGCGATCCGCCGAAGCTCGGCGACTATCCCGATTCGACCGCCGTC
>JBFHGU010000052.1:0-25183 GCA_041582935.1 Pontiella sp. | reverse complement strand
CGGCGGGATTGCCCGCGGGGTCGCGCCCCTCGAGGGTGTACCAGAAGACCTGGCCGAGTGCGGTGGCATCGGGGCCGAGGGCCGGCTGTACCCCGTCGGGCAGGGTGCCGGCCGGCAGGCTGTTGAGTTTTTCGAGAATGCGGGTGCGCGACCAGTAGAAATCCACATTCTCCTTGAAGATGATGTAGATGGAAGAGAAGCCGAACATCGAATAGCTGCGGATGGTTTTAACGCCGGGAATGCCGAGCAGCTGCACGGTGAGCGGATAGCCGATCTGGTCCTCGACATCCTGCGGCGAGCGGCCGGTCCAGTCCGTGAAGACGATCTGCTGGTTTTCCCCGATGTCCGGAATGGCATCGACCGAAACCGGATAGCGCTGCAGCTCGCCGATTTTCCAGTCGAACGGAGCCGTCAGGATGCCCGCAAAAATCAGGGCGGCCGTGAAGAGCGCAACGATCAGGCGGTTTTCGAGGCAGAAACGGATCAGCCGTCCCACGGCCGATTTTTGTTCCGGCGTCTGGTCATTAGTGTGCATGGTTGTGCTCCACTGCTTCGGGTTCAATGCCGTCGGCCTTCATTTGATCGAGGTATTTTTCCGGATCCTCCATAAAGGTGCTGTCGCAGCCGGCGCAGCAGAAGTAGATGCGCTTGCCGTGGTAATCGACAAAGATCTCTTTATTGACGGGATTGCCCATCACCGGGCAAAGCGTTTGCCGGTTGTTGCTTTCCGAGACCGGCTCCTCAGTGACGGTTTCTTCCACGTTAAATGTTTCGCGGATTTCACCGCAGCGCAGCATCATGTCGCCGAAGTAGGGATTGAGGACTTCAGCCGATGCCTGCAGCCATGCGGCGCCTTTGTTGTCGAACGCCATGGGGCAATAGGCCTGGTAGACGGGCTGTTTAACCGGGAAGGTTTTAATGGTGGCGGCAAGCTGCTGCGAAAGCAGGAAAAACAACTCGCGCTGCACTTCAATTTTTTCCGTTTCAGCCAGCTGCACCAGGGGGCTGTTCAGGTTTTTAAGATGATCCATCCACGCCATGTGGGCATCGCCTTCAAGCAGGCCCATATCTACCTGCTCCAGCTTATCCTTCGTGTCGGCCGCCGCCTTCTGTGCATCGGCAGGGGCGTCGGCGGCAAGGCTCTGCTGGAGGCCGAAGTAGGCTTCTACCACAGCGCCTAGCTGCGAGCTGAATGCTGGCGGGGTATTGATCTGCTGAATCATGGGCTCCGCATGCTGGTGCTCTCCGTTTCCCGCGCCAGACTCCTCGCGGGCTGTACTCATCATGCTGGGCTTCGCCCGGATCTGCAGTTCGGCGTCGAGTTTGAAGGCGCCGCGGGTGACAACCCGCTCGCCTTCCTGGAGGCCGTCTTCAACCACATAAAAATCTCCGATGCGTACTCCCAGTTGGACATCACGCCCTTCATAGGTCGGTTTGTCTGTTTCGGGCAGCTCCACATAAACCACGGCGCGTTTGCCGGTCTTCAGGGCCGCGGCAGCAGGGATGAGCAGCGGCGCATGCTGGCTCGTTTCGGCGACATAGCCAAGTGACTCGGCGGTCACGAGCGGCATACCGCAGACATCGCAGCTGCCGGGACCGTCCTTGACCACTTCCGGGTGCATCGGGCTGATCCATTTTCCGGCTAGGCCGGCATCCATCACCTTGCCGCCCGCGGCAATCCTGGGGCGGGCAACGGCGCGTACAAACATGCCGGGCTTCAGGCGGCCGTCAGCATTATCGACAATCACACGCACCTTGGCCGTGCGGGTGGCGGAGTTAATGATGGGATCGATGAAGGAGATGGTTCCCTTGAACGCCTGCCCTGGATAAGCCGCTGAGGTAAACTCAACCTGTCCGCCGTAACGCAGCCAGTTGAGATCGGATTCATAGGCATCAAGCTGGATCCAGAGTTTTGATAGATCGGCGATGGTGTAGATCTTTGCGCCGGTCTTCAGATACATGCCTTCCTGCGCGTTTTTGTGGATGACGATGCCGGCGGCGGGGGAATAGAGGGTCATGTGGTCGCTGGGGGTTCCGCGTTTTTCGATGTCTGCAATCTGCTCCGCTGTAAATCCCCAGAGGCGCAGTTTTTCGCGGGCGGCGATGATGGTTTGTTCTGCGGTTTCAACCAGCATGCTGCTTCGGCTGTCCTTCAGTTTGTCTCGGGTATGGACGGCCTGGATCAGTTCTTCCTGCGCGGTCAGCAGTTCCGGGCTGTAGAGCTCGGCGAGGTGATCGCCCTTCTTGACGGGTACGCCGGTGTAATCAACGAACAACCGATCAATGCGTCCGGGCACCCATGCGGAAATATACGACACACGCGTTTCATCATAATCCACTTTGCCGACCATGCGGACTTCCGCCGACAGGAGCTTACGGGAGACCTCGGCGGTTTCCAGTTCCATCAGCTTCGCAGCATAGGGACTGACGCTGAGTTCGCGCTCGCCGCCATCGTCCGATCCGGCCTGCAGCGGAATCAGGTCCATAAAGCATATGGGGCACTTTCCAAACTTTGGAAGCTGGATCTGCGGATGCATCGAGCAGGTCCAGGTTTCCGGTGCGGCTTCCGTGGAAGTGGTTTCGGCAGGGGACGTTTCTTTGGAAGCAAAACATCCTCGAAGAATAAAGCCGATAAGGAGTGCAATGATGGCTGTCAGAGTAAATTTGATTATTTTCATGGTACTGCCTTCGTGTTCGTTGTGCCTTCGTGGTTCATACCCGATGAGAGGAAGTTGAGTCCGGTCAGCTTGCTCAGCTCGGCTCGGTGTTTCAGGTGGTCGGCCAGGGCACGTTCGTGGGAAAGTTCAAATTCGAGCAGCATGCGTTCGGCATCGATTAGGTTGATAAATTCGATCTGTCCGGCTTCGTAGCCTTTGCGGCTGACTTCCAGCGATTGCTCAGCCTTAGGGATCAGGCTCTCTTTGTAGAGGTTGATTTTGCGGTCGGCGTCGCGCAGGTTGAAAAGCGTTTGTTTGATGTCAGCATGAAGGGTCTGTTCGCGGTTTTCGAACGTGAGCCGGGCGGCAGTCCGCTGATACTCCGCGGCGGCAATACGAGAACGGTTCTTTCCGGCCCATAACGGAATGTTGAAGCCGATGGTTCCAAGAATTGGATCTTTTCCGTTGTCGCTGACCGGCATGTCGGCATCGCCGGTTTGGATATACTGCAGGCCGATGGTGAAGTCGGGCAGTCGATCCCGTTTGGCGAGGGAAAGCCGGTGCGTGCCCTGTTCCACACGGTTCGCCAGAGCGGCCAGCTCGGGGCTGGTGTGCTTCAGGTTTTGCAGTATGATGGCTTCGTCGGGTTCGATGCGCAGATAGGGTAGGCTCTCCGGCCACGGCAGCGGTGCGTTTGCCGGGCGGTTTAAAGCGGCATTGAGTCTGGAGATCTGCGGCTGCCGCATGTCGATCAGCGATGACAGCCGGTCTTCTAGCCGGCCGAGTTCAACCTGCGCCTGAAGAATCGGCGCCATGGGCGAACCGGATTTGTAGCGGGTGCGGGCCACCTTTTCCAGGTCTCCGATCAGGCGGATTCGATCTTCTGTGATCTCGATGCTTCGTTTGAGATAGTATAGCTCGGAAAAGGCCTGCGAAATGCGGGCGTCGAGGTTGAGTTTTTCCTGCTGGTAGTTTGCGCTATAGGTCGCGGCAAGAGCCGTGGCGACCGCCTTTTTTGCGGCGCGTTTTCCAAACCCTGGAAAGGTCTGGACCAGGCGGAACTGATGGTTCTGCGGGCCGACGCGGGTTTCGACCGAGTCAAAATAGTAACCGTAGGTGAACGATGGATCGGGCAGCGCCTTCTGTACGGCAATGTTTTCTTCATAGCCCTTCCATTGGTTAAAGACCGCCTGGAGTTTCGGGTTGTTTTCCGCGCCGTAATCGAGTGCGGCCTGCAGGGTCAGATTGGTCTGCAGGCCATCTGCAAAACTGATCCAGACGGGAGTGAGAAGAAACAGCACAGTCTTTTTGCTCATCTCGTTTACCTCGCTGCGGGGTTGAGCCGTTTAATGGTTTCGGTCGCTGTGATCGCTCTGCGCATCCGCTTTTTTTGCATCGCGCGATTTTTCAAGCGTCACACCTTCGGCTTCGAGCTTTTTGATATACGTGTCGGGATCGGCTTTGATTTTTTCGGTGCAGCCGGCGCAGCATACATAGATCCGCTTGCCGTGGACATCGACATATGAACTCTTTGCTGTGATTTTACCGCCCATGACCGGGCAGGTGGTCTGTTTTTTTGATGCCGCTTTTTCTGCTGCGTTTGCCGAGGCGGCAAATCCTGCGCCTAACAGGGCGGCAATTGCTGACAAAACCATATTTCTGTTCATATCCTATTTCTCCATCCGCTTGATGACGGTCATAATTTCTTCCAGTTTTTCGTCGATGGCCTTTTCGTCCCGGGCTTCCATCGCATCGGCGACGCAGTGCTTGAGGTGTTTTGCTAGAATGATCTTGCTGACGGCCTGCAGGGCCGAGCGCGCCGCCTGGATTTGGGTGATGATGTCGACGCAGTATTCCCCGTCGTCGATCATGCGGCTGACGGCGCGCACCTGCCCTTCAATTCGGGCGAGGCGGGCTTTGTTTTCTTCGTGGGTGGTGGTGTGGCCTTTCATGCTCGGTCCTCTCGGTTTAAAGGAATAGATACCCCTGATGGGTATGCTGTTCAATTTAAAACCGACAATAACGCTCATGTATTATGGGTAAGGGGCTCGGGCGCAGTTTTGCGGCCGGAAACAGGGGGTTTCAGGGTTTTGGGATTTGTATCGGGAGCGCGGAATCGGTAAAAAGTTTCATTCCTTCTGAAAACGAACGATTTGGAGCAATTTAATGAGAATTCTGACGGGCATTCAGCCTTCGGGCAAACTGCATATCGGCAACTATTTCGGTGCCATCAAACCGGCGACGGAACTGCAGGAGCAGGGCGATGCGTACATTTTTATCGCTAATTACCATGCGATGACGACGGTGCAGGACGGGCCGGCGCTGCTGGAGATGACGAAGGACGTGGCGCTGGATTACCTGGCGTGCGGGATCGATCCGGAAAAGACGGCGCTCTACCGCCAGAGCGATGTGCCGGAGGTGCAGGAGCTGGCGTGGCTGCTGTCGGTGGTCTGTCCGATGGGCCTGCTGGAGCGCTGCCACTCCTACAAGGATAAACTTGCAAAGGGGATTGCGGCGTCGCACGGCCTGTTTGCGTATCCGGTGCTGATGGCGGCCGATATCCTGGCGGTGCAGTCGAATGTGGTGCCGGTGGGCAAGGACCAGAAGCAGCACGTGGAAGTGACGCGCGACCTGGCGGCCAAGTTTAACAACCAGTTCGGCGAGGTCTTTACGATTCCGGAGCCGGCGATCCGCGAAAATGTGGCGGTGGTGCCGGGCCTGGACGGGCAGAAAATGTCGAAGTCGTATGACAATACCATCGAAATTTTTGCCGAGGGCAAGCCGCTGAAGAAGCGGGTGATGTCGATCGTGACCGACAGCAAAGGGCTGGAGGAGCCGAAGGAGCCGGAGGGCGATAATGTTTTTGCGCTCTACAAGCTGTTCGCCTCGGAAGAGGAACAGGCGGACCTCGCCTCGCGCTACCGCGCCGGCGGCCTGGGCTACGGCCACGCCAAGCTGGAGCTGCTGGAAAAGATCAATGCCCATTTCGGCCCGATCCGTGAGAAGCGGGCGGCCTTGGCGGCGGATATGGATTATGTGGAAGACGTCCTTCAGGCCGGCGCCCGCAAAGCACGCACGCTGGCGCGCGCCACGCTGCAGCAGGCGCGGCAGGCGGCGGGACTTGAATAACGAAAGCCGCATGGGCTTTGCGCCCATGGCCTCGCGGGCGGGATGCCCGTGCCGCAATGAACAGGACTGTGGCTCCGAATGGAACTGATTAAAGACGACTATAAGGTGCAGCTCGAAGTGTTCGAGGGGCCGCTCGACCTGCTTTTATACCTCATCAAAAAGGATGAGGTGGATATCTATGATATTCCGATCGGGCGGATTACCGACCAGTATATGGAATACCTCGACCTGATGAAGGTGCTGGACCTGAATATCGCCGGCGACTTTATCGTGATGTCTGCCACGCTGATGCTGATCAAGAGCCGCATGCTGCTGCCGGTGGATGAGCGCAGCGACGAGGCGGAGGAGGAAGAGGAGGATCCGCGCTGGGACCTGGTGCGCCAGCTGGTGGAATATAAAAAGTTCAAGGATGCGGCCGACCACCTGGAAGATTTGGAACTGCACATGGAAAATGTGTTCAGCCGCGAGAGCGAGCACGTTGAATTGGGTGCATCGCCGGATGTGGATTTGAAGGACGCGAGTATCTTCGACCTGATTTCCGCGCTGAACGAAGCGCTGGGCCGCGTGAAGGAAGAGGATCTCCAGGAAATCTTTGCGGAGGAGTATACCGTCAGCCAGAAAGTCACTTTCATTGTGGAAAACCTGAAGGTCGTCAGCCGGATGTGCGTTTCGGACCTGTTCGGCGGAATGACGTCGAGGCAGGAGATTGTCTGCACGTTTTTGGCGGTGCTTGAGCTGATTAAACTCAATAAGATAGCCTGCGTTCAGGATGGGCATTTCAGTGATATTGTCGTGGAACCCCGCGAGCCTGATCCGGAACCGGCGCTGGCTCCGGAGGAGCCCGAAGAGCCGCATCCGGAGTTTGAGCTGGGTGATGAACGTACCGGGCCGGCTGCCGGTGCAGACGATGATGAGGAAGAGCTCCAGCGGAGGGTGACATGAGCGACAGTACATTAGATGTACTTCCGGAGCTGAAGCAGATTGTCGGCGCCTTGCTGTTTGCGGCCAAGGAACCGCTGACGATTAAGCGCATGCGCAAGGCGATGATCGAAACCGGAAACGGGTTCGGCGGTCCGTATGAGCAGTATGCCAAAGCAACCGACAAGCAGATTGAGGGTGCGGTTGAACAGCTGACCGAGGACCTGGAAAAGGCGAAAGTCGGTCTTGAGGTGGCCTTGGTGGCGGGTGCATACCGCCTGCAGAACGATGCCGCCTGCGGTCCGTTTGTGCGGGCGCTTCTGGAGAAAAACCAGACCATGCGCCTGTCGAAGCCGGCGCTGGAAACGCTGGCGATTGTGGCGTACCGCCAGCCCTGCCTGCGCTCCGAGATTGAGGAAGTGCGCGGGGTTTCGGTGGATGCCGTGCTGCGGAAGCTGATTGATATGCAGCTGGTGCGCGTGGTGAAGCGCTCCGAACTGCCGGGCCGCCCGTGGCTGTTCGGCACAACTCGGAAATTCCTGGAGCATTTCGGAATTAACGATATCAACGACCTGCCGGGCAGCCAGGAGCTGAAGCGCGCGATGCCGGCGGAGGACAAAAAGAGAGAAACCACCGACGACCTGCCGCTTCTGAAAGAGGCGCTCGACCAGAATGCGCAGGAGGCGGATGCCGATGCGTCGCTCGCGGCGCTGGATGAAGAACTGCAGGAATCGGAAGAGAACGGGGGAGATAAATAATGAATTTAGATGACTACAGAAATCAGATCGATTCGCTCGATTCGGAGATTGTGAAGCTGCTCAACGAGCGGATCAATGTGGTGCTTAAAATCGGCGAGGAAAAGAAAAAGGAGGGCGCGGAAATCTATGTGCCTTCCCGCGAGCGCGCGGTTTTTGAAAAGATTAAATCGCTGAATACCGGCCCGCTGCCGGAGGAATCGGCTCACGCAATCTACCGCGAAATCATGTCGGCGGCGCTGGCGCTTGAAACCAATATGAAGATTGCCTACCTCGGTCCGGAAGCGACGTTTACGCATCAGGCGGCCCGGAATAAATTCGGGGTAAGTGTGGACTACATTCCGACCAGCACGATTGCGGAAGTGTTCGACCGCGTGGCCAACCGCACGGCGGATTACGGCGTGGTGCCGGTGGAGAATTCCACAGAGGGCGCGGTGACGCATACGTTCGATCAGTTTGCCACGACCACGCTGAAAATCTGCGCTGAGGCCTATCTGCCGATTTCGCTGACGCTGCTTTCCGACCAGCCGAAAGAGGAGATCAACCTTATTTTCAGTAAGCAGGAGGTTTTCGGGCAGTGCCGCAGCTGGCTGACGGCGAACATGCCGAACGTGAAACTGTCGCCGGTGGAGAGCACCACCAAAGCCGTTCAGCTGGCGCTGGAAACGCCCGGCGCGGCGGCCATTGCCAGCGTGATGGCCGCGGATATGTATGATGTGGATGTGCTGGCGGAAAACATTCAGGACATGCAGGGCAATACCACCCGCTTCCTGATCATCGGCCAGGATTACAGCGAGCCGACCGGCAGCGATAAAACATCGGTGATGTTCGGCGTGAAGCATAAGGTGGGCGCGCTCTACGATGCGCTCTCCGTCTTCAAGGCCGATAATATTAACATGACCAAAATCGAGTCGCGCCCCAGCCGGAACAAAAACTGGGAATACTATTTCTTCGTGGATATCGACGGCCACGCCGATGATCCGGAAGTCAGCCGCGCGCTGAACGAGCTGCAGGAGCACTGCACGATCATGACGGTTCTCGGCTCCTATCCCAAAGCGGAGGTTTAGAGGGCGTTATGCCGTTGACTGCGGATGAACTTCAGCTGCTTAAGGCGGTGGTTTCGCTGCCGACGGCGCCTTTCCGTGAATTCCATGTGCAGGCCTTCGTTCGCGAATGGGCGGCGGAGAACGGCATTGAGCTTGAGCAGGATCCGGCGGGCAATCTGCTGCTGACCTATAAGGGCCGCGGCCGCGCGCCGAAAAATCCGTGGGTGCTGCAGGCGCACATGGACCATCCGGGTTTTGAATTCATCCGCCGGCGCGGGCGGACGGCGCAGGCGTGGTTCCGCGGCAGCGTGAACGAATCCTACTTTCCCGGCGCGCGCATGGAATTTTTTCCGGCGGCTGGAAAACCGGTCTGCGGTACGGTCGAAACCGTACGGCGCGACAAGGAGAGCGGTTTCCTGAAGTGCCGCATCAAATTGGATGAGACGGCTGGATTAGAGCCGGGAACGCTGGGCATGTGGGCACTGCCTCCGTGGAAAAAACGGGGCGGCAAACTCTCGCTGCGTGTGGTGGACGATCTCTGCGGCGCGGCTTCGGTTCTTATCACGCTGAGGCGTCTGAAAGACTCGGGCGCGCACCGTAGAGTCCATGGCCTGCTGACCCGCGCGGAGGAGGTTGGTTTTGTCGGTGCGGTTTCGGCAGCGGAAAACCGGCTGGTTGATCCGGAGTTTCCAATCCTTGGAATTGAAGCCTCGAAAGCGCAGCCCAATGCCGAAATCGGGCAGGGGGCGATTGTGCGTGTGGGCGATGCGTCGACGGTATTTGATCCGGAGCTGACGTCCAATGTTCGGAAAACCGCGCGCGCGTTACGTCTTGAAAATCCGCAGCTGAGCTATGTGGAATCGCTGATGCCCGGCGGCAGCTGCGAGTCGACCGGTCTGGCGCTGATGGGCTACCGCACGTGCGCGGTCTGCCTGCCGTTGGGCAGCTATCACAACATGGGCAAAACGCAGATCGAGCCGGAGCGGATTGACCTGCGCGATTTTGAATCGATGGTGTCGCTGCTGGCGGCGGTTACGCAGACGCAGCCGAATGCGGCGCATACGGCCGCGCTGAAAAAGCGGATTCTCGAAAACCATCAAAAGCGCAAGGCATTGCTCCGCCGCCCGTGATGCGAAGTGTTTCGCCGCTGCGGGGAATGTGCTGCTCACCTGGCGAATGTGATTTTAAAAAAAACAGAGCGATACAAATCTGATGTAGAGATAGGGATGGTTTCATATTTGTCCATCCATTCATGAAAAGTTACAATAAAAGATCGTCAAAAGAGGGGCGGAACAGCAACCTGTTGTTTGGTGTGGCCTTTTGAAGGGGCCGTTTGTCAACTAACTAACCAGGAGCAAGGACAATGAAAAAAGAAACACTCGAGAAGATCTTTGAATATGCCTCTATGCCGCTGCACGGAACGCTCTCGCGCAAGCTGAGAAAGGGCATCCAGTGCCAGATCAACGAAGGAAAAATTTATACCGGCTCTACTCTTTTCCTCGGTGAGGACTTCGTGCGGATTACCGAAGCGGACAGCAACACCTATTATGCCTGGGAAGGCATCACATCGGTCCGTACCATCGGCGAAGTGGAGAAATAGTGACATCCGGCCTCCCTTCCGGGCGCCGGCAGCTATACAACAGGGCGGGGCCGTGCGGCTCCGCCTTTTTTATGCCTAAAACCGCTCACGGAAAGCTGTGCTGACCCCGCCTTGAACGCATGCAGGAAAATCACTGGAAGCGGGCCCCGTTTTTCTAATGATTTTAAATAGGGGGTTGACAGCTTCCTGGCCTGGCAGCTAGGTTAAGACCCGTTATGAGAAACGAATTCAACAACCTGCTGCTAGGCCTGCTGCTCACTGGGAATGATCCTGCGGAGGTGGTTTGCCTATAGGTTGTTGATTGAATCAACCGCTTTTTAAAGCCCCTGCAGGATTCCTGCAGGGGCTTTTTTTTGTTTACCGTGAGCCACGGTCAAACACGGAAAAACTCAGATTACAATCCGTGCAGATCAGTGTTCATCTGCGGCTAGAAAAAACATGAATGAAATGGAATAGAGAAGCGGGGTTGGATAGATTAAACCCCTTTTTAGGAGAGAGAAAATGAGTGTACCGAAATACAGGATTCCGGAGATGATCAATATCCCCGATCGCACCTGGCCGTCGAAAAGCATCACAAAGTCGCCGGTCTGGTGTTCGGTGGACATGCGCGACGGTAACCAGGCGCTGCCCGACCCGATGGATCCGGATCAGAAACTCGAATATTTTAAAATGCTCTGCGATGTCGGCTTCAAGCACATTGAAATCGGTTTTCCGTCGGCCAGCGCAGACGAATTCAACTTTTTCCGGACGTTGATCGAAGAGGATCTCATTCCGGATGATGTGTTCATTATGGGCCTTACGCAGTCGCGGCCGCATCTCATTGAAAAAACGATGGAGGCTTTCAAAGGCTGCAAACGCGGGATTGTGCACGCCTACATCGCACCGTCGGACCTTCATATGAAGCAGGTGTTCGGCATGGAGCGCGAGCAGTTGATTGAAACGGCGGTGGCGGCCACCAAGCAGATCCGCGAGTTGGCGGACCAGATGCCGGAATCGGATATCCGCTACGAGTTTTCGCCGGAGGAATTCACGGATACGGATGTAGATTTTTCCGTTGAGCTCTGCGATGCCGTATTTGAGGCGTGGGGCAAAGCGACGCCTGAGAAGCCGATGATCATGAATCTCCCGGCCACCGTCGAGCGCCGGCCGCCGAACCACTATGCCGACATGATCGAGCTGTTCTGCCGGAAGATTCAGCAACGCGGCAGTATCCTCGTATCCCTCCATTCGCACAACGACCAGGGCATGGCCGTGGCCGCCACTGAGCTTGCGCTCATGGCCGGTGCGGACCGCGTGGAGGGCACGCTTTTCGGACATGGCGAGCGCACGGGCAACGTCGACCTCGTCACCTGCATCAGCAATCTCTATTCGCGCGGCATCGATACCGGTATCGATTTTTCCGATCTCGGGCACGTGGCGGAAACCGTGGAACGCCTCACCGGCATGCCGATCTACTATCGCCAGCCGTATGCGGGCAGCTATGCCTTTACGGCTTTCTCCGGGTCGCACCAGGATGCCATCAACAAGGGCGTACATAAGCTCGACGAGGCGCCGGAGATGTTCAGCATGGGCTGGAAAGTGCCGTATCTCCACATCGATCCGGCGGATGTCGGCCGCAAGTTTGAGCGGTTGATCCGTATTAATTCGCAGTCCGGCAAGGGCGGGATTGCCTGGGTGCTTGAGCAGGACTTCGGCGTTGAAATCCCGAAGGCCATGCAGCCGGAGCTCAGCCGGTATGTGCAGGGCTACAGCGAAAAGGTCGGACGCGAAATCAGTGCCGATGAAGTGCATCAGGTCTTCCAGAGCGAATTTGTTTCGCCGGAAGGACCGTACGAACTCGTGGGCTACTGGCCGCGGCCCGATGAACAGGACCCGACCTTCATTCACGGTGAAGTGAAAGTGAAAGTCAACGGCGAGGTGAAAAAGGTGGAAGCCGATGGAAACGGGCCGATTTCCGCCTTCGTGGCCGCCATCCGCAAGGTGGTGGATGTTGATTTCACGGTGGATGACTATCACGAGCAGGCGGTGGATGCAGGTGCCGATGCGCAGGCATTGGCCTATGTGCCGCTCAAGCTGGACGGAGGGAAGGTCATCTTCGGCGTCGGTGCGAATTCGAACATCAACCAGGCGGCCGTCCGCGCCATTGTCGCCGGCCTCAACCGCATTGCGAAGTAATCGTTTTTTAGACGGGATCACAGGCTGAGCAGGAAGGGATCCCGTCGATCCTGTTATCCTGTCAAAAGAAGGAAGTTGTTATGAATCTGAGTGGACATACCAAACCGTTTGCTGTGCTGGGGCATCCGATCGGGCATACGCTGTCGCCGGTGATGCACAATGCCTCAATGGAAGAGCTGGAGTTTGACGGCATCTACCTGGCGCTGGATGTGCATCCGGACCGCCTGATGGAGGTGCTGCCGGCCATGGCGCTGATGGGTTTTGCCGGGGTTAACCTGACGGTGCCGCACAAGGAAATTGCTTTCCGCGGCCTGGAAACACTGGATGAGAGTGCCAAGCTGTTTGGCGCGGCGAATACGGTTGAGTTTACCGAAGACGGCATGATCGGCCACAACACCGACGGCTACGGATTCCTCAAAGCGCTTGAAGAAGCATTCGGAAAAACCGTCGAAGGCGACGCCGTCTTTGTGCTCGGCTGCGGCGGGGCGGGCCGTGCCGCGGCGCTGCAGGCTGCGGTGAAAGGCGCAAAGTCGCTGGTGCTTGCGGATATCGATGCCGAGCGCGTTCAGCGTTTGGAAGACGAAGTGAAGTCGCTGGCGCCGAAGGTTGAAATTTCGCAGGCGCTGGATAAGGAGGCGCAGATTGCGCTGTGCCGCGGGTGTGATCTCGTTGTGCAGGCCTCGCCGGTCGGCATGAAACCCGGCGATCCTTCGCTGCTGCCGCCGGAAGCCTTTCGTGAAGGGCAGCGAGCTTTCGATCTGATTTACATGTATCCCGAGACCGCCTTCCTGACCACTGCGCGCGAAGCTGGCGCACAGATTGCTAATGGATTAGGCATGCTGCTGCATCAGGGCGCGCGCGCATTTGAAATCTGGACCGGCACCGAGCCGTCGGTTCCGGCCATGCGCAAGGCGCTGGAAGATGCAGTTTACGGGAGTGATTAATGGGAATTTGGGATTGGTACTGGACGGTTGTGATCTTTGCTTTCGGGGCCTGCTGGGGCAGTTTCCTGAATGTGTGCATTTACCGCATACCGGCGGAACTGTCGGTGGTCAAACCGCGGTCCCGCTGCCCGAAGTGTATGACCGACCTGGCGTGGAAGGACAATATTCCGGTCTTCGGCTGGATCTTTCTCGGCGGGAAGTGCCGCTACTGCAAAGCGCCGATCTCCGCGCGTTATCCCTCGATTGAACTGCTGACCGCGCTGCTTTTCACCGCGGTCTGGCTGGTCTATCCGTACCAGCTGATCGTGCTGCCGTACGCCCTGCTGACCTTCGGCCTCATTTTCGGCAGCATGGTCGATTTCGATGAAATGTGGATTCCCGACCGCGTAACCATCGGCGGTGAAATTATCGGACCGATCCTGAGCTTCCTGATTCCTGCGATGCACGGAGCGGATACGCACGTCGGCGGGTTGGTGCAGTCGCTGATCGGCCTGGCCGCCGGGTTCGGTTCGCTCTACCTGGTTTCGGTGCTCGGTAAGCTGATCCTTAAAAAGGATGCCATGGGGTTCGGGGACGTCAAACTGATGGGCTGCCTGGGGGCCTTTCTCGGCTGGGAATCGATTATCTTCATCATCTTTATCTCCTCCCTGCTCGGCACAATTATCGGTGTAACCCTGATTGCATCAGGCAAAAAAGAAATGCAGAGCAAAATTCCGTTCGGCCCCTACATTTCGCTGGCGGCGGTGGTCTGGATGCTCGGCGGCTGGCGGCTCTGGGAACTGTACAGCGAATGGATTCGCAGTACGGCGTATTAAGCGCTTCAGCTGTAAAAACAAAAAAAGCTCCCCGTTTGAGGGAGCTTTTTTTCCTTAATTTCCAAGGTTTGGAAATTAGCGGCGCGTACGGCGGCTGTTTGCCAGGCGCTTTTTCTTTTCGCTCGGCTTTTCGTAGCAGCGTTTGGAACGCATAGTCTTCAGGACGCCTTCTTTATCCAGCGCTTTTTTCAGACGACGCAGTGCGCGGTCAACATTTTCGCCGCGACGTACTTTTACTTCACAGGTTTCTTTAGCCATTTTTTCGATTCACCTCCCCCGAACTTTTGGGGTCAAAAGAGCAGGGAACGTAGGGGAGCGCGGTGTTGAAGTCAATGGGAATATGCGCAAAAGGCCCGGCTCACTTGTGCTGCCAGCGGTCCTGCTGTTCGAGAGCAGTCCGCGGGCCGTCGCCGTTAAGCCATTCGAGCGCGGCGGGATCGTCCTTCAGGCAGGCATCCCAGAAAGCGGTGCTCAGCGCGAGGACGGCACGATGGTGGTTCGGGTTTCTGGATTCCTGATCGCCGGGCAGGGAGCGCTCGGTGAACGCGGCGTGTTCGGCTTTATAGAGCACGAGTTCATATTTCCGGCCTGCCGGCAGGGCCGGATAGACCTTGAGCCGGGAAGCGGCGCCGGCACCGCCGATCATTGAGTCATCCTCGGTGCCCGTCATGAGCAGCCACGGAATATCGACTGTTTTAAATGCCTCTTCAGGTGTTCCCGTCCGCGGAATGCTCGGGCTGAAAGCGCAGGTGGCTTTGATGCGGGGATCCCGGGATGATATACGGCCATTGGCGGCCGATTGACCGCTGACTGCCTGGGTCGTCACCGCGCCGAACGAGTGGCCGGACATGCCGATCCGGTTCAGTTCCAGTTTCCCGTAAAGCGGATGGGCTTCTTCCGCGTTCCACTCAGTCAGCTGGTCGATGAGCCGGGGGATATCTTTCACGCGCAGCAGATAGTCCTGACTGCCGGCGGCTTTTTTGAGTGCGTTCATCCGCTCCCGCGGGGGTGTATCGGCCCAGACGGACTGGTCGCTGCCCGGATGCTGAACGAATACGGCGGCATATCCCCTTTTCGCCCAGTGTTTGCCCAGGTAGCTGCTCCCGTGCCGGGAGCCGCCCAGGCCGTGGCTGAAGATCACAACCGGCGCCGGTTTTCCTGATGCGGGCAGGTAGAGGAGGACAGGAAGGCTGCGCTTCCGTGCGTCATCCCGAATGATCAGATCCAGGGTATGGACCTCCGGCACTTCTGCGGTGAGCGGGTCGTAGTTCGCAGCTGGGCTGCTCCCTGCTGAACACAGGAGTGTCAGTGCTGTTATGCGTGCAAACATCGGGCCTCCGGGGTTGAGCATCCAACGCGCGGGGGGGCGAAATATTGCGGGCTAGTCGGTTTCGAGCGCTGCCAGGCCGGGATTGCGCGGTGTGCCGCCCTTATAAATCTGGGTCAGGATCAGGGTGCTGATGCCGTGAAGGGCCCCGAGGTGCGGCAGGATTTCAAAATCAACCTGCGGATAGGTTTTGCGCGCGTCTGCCACCTGCTGCGGAATGTCGTTCACTACATGCGTTCCGGCGGACAGAAAGTAGGGGAATACTTTAATTTCCGCTGCACCGGCCTCGACCAGGTCCGCAACGGCGGAGTCGATCTGCGGACTGGAAATTTCAAGAAAGGCACTCGAAACAAGATCAAAACCCGGGCCCGAATTTTCATCGATGCGTTTGGCGAGGCGGCGGACTTCTTCGTTGGATTCTTTCCGGCGGCTTCCGTGGGCGACAATTAACAGTGCTTTCATCGGCGGCTCCTCGTTCTGAGCAGGCCTAGCTGCCTAACTCAGGTTACCTATAATAGACACCATGGGAAGGAACATGGCAATCACAATTGTGCCGACGACCACCGCCAGGATGACGATCAGCAGCGGTTCAATTACCGAGCTCAGGCCGGCCACCGTGTTGTCTACTTCGTCTTCATAGATATCCGCCGTTTTGAGCATCATGGCGGGCAGTTCGCCCGTCTCTTCGCCGACTTCAACCATGCCGCCGAACAGCGGCGGAAAGATGCGGTTGGCCTCCACCGGCGCGGCCATCGGCTCGCCGGCCTGAATGCTGTCGTGGATATCCTGAACGGCGCGGGAGATGATTTCGTTGCCCATAATCTCCTTCACAATGGCGAGCGCCTGCAGAATCGGCACGCCGGATTCGAGCAGCGTTCCGAAGGTCCGCGCAAACCGGGCCAGGATCGAGGTGCGGGCCAGCCGGCCGAACAGCGGCACCGAGAGGGCAAAGCCGTCGAGCAGGCACCGGCCGCTGTGGAACCGCTTCAGTATAGAAACGAGGAGCACCAGGGCCGCAATAATCCCGAGGCCGATCGGCCAGCGGGCCTGAATGTTCTCGCTGATGCCCATCACAAAGAGCGTCAGCCGCGGCAGGGCCCGCCCGTCGAGCATATCGGAAAATATGGATTCGAATTTGGGGATGATGGCCACCATCAGGAACACCATAATGGCGGCGGAGGCCATGAGCACAACGATCGGGTAGGTCATGGCGCTCTTGACGCGGTTTTTGATTTTCTCGGCTTTTTCCATATAGGACGCGAGCCGTTCAAGCACCACGTCCAGCACGCCGCCGGCTTCCCCGGCTTTGACCATGTTGACGTAGAGGCGATTGAAAATCCGCGGATGCTCGCCGAGCGCATCGGCAAATGTGCTGCCGCCTTCAATGGCATCGGCAATGCGGCCCGCGGCTTTTTTCAGCGCGGGGCTGCTCTCCTGGCGTTCCAGAATTTTCAAGCCGCGCAGCAGCGGCAGTCCGGCATGGATGAGCGTCGCCAGCTGGCGGGTGAACACCATGAGCTGCTTCGGGCGGACCGGAGTCAGCGCCGCCGGCAGGCGGATTTCCGTGCTGAGTCCGAGGCCCGCTTTCGGTGTGCGGGCCGTGCTGCCGGGTTTCGGCAGTTTGAGGTCGGTGCCGATCACTTCCGTCGGGAAGAGCCCCTTCTGCTTGAGCAGGAGCGCTGCGGCGGCCGGGTCGGCCGCGTTAACGGTTCCGGTTTTTTCGCTGCCGTTAATGTCGTGTGCTATGTATCTGAATTTCGCCATGGGACCGAAAACTTAGCAGGATTATTCCGGCGGCTGCGAGGGAAAGGTTTGGTCGGAACGGTAGCTGCTGTTGAGCTGTTCGCGCTGCTGTTCTTTGAGCTTATACATTTCAATGCAGTCGCGGAAGGCCGCCTTGAATTTATGCCGTTCGGGGTAGGTGTCCTTATTCAGATAGGCGTGGGTGATGCCGGAGTGTTTAACCAGCAGGTGTTTCCAGTGGACCACATGGGCCGGCATGGAGGTGTTGATGACCTCAATGTCGGCTTCTGTAATTTCGGACCACACGCGCAGGTCATCGCGGTTGAGCAGCTGGGCGAAGCAGATGGTGCGGACCAGCGGCTGGGTTTCCGGGTTGAGAGCGATCTCCCACAGCATGTCGGAGGCCTTCTGTTCCCGGCAGGCATCGAGCATGGCCTCGGCAAATTCGATGTCTTTGCCCGAGGCATAAACCTCGAGCACAAAAGGAATGAGCCGCGGGCGCATAACCTCGCGGCCGTGCTCAATGTGAACCGACTTGTTCCACGGTCCCTTGGAGTACTGGTAGTCATTAAAGACGGTACGCATCTCCATCTGCTTATTATTGAGCAGCAGGATGAAGCCGATCATGCAGACGGCCGTTATGATCCACTTCATCATGTGTATTGAACCACTTCTTCAACGGTTGTGCTGCCTTCGAGGATACAGCGGATGCCGTCCTCGCGCAGCGTACGCATGCCCCTCGCCTTGGCGATATTCCGCAGGGCCAGCGTGGGCTGTTTTTCAACGATCGCTGCACGCAGCGCTTCGTTCATCGGCATATATTCAAAAATGGCGCGCCGGCCGCTGTAGCCGGAGCCGCTGCAGGCGCTGCAGCCGGCGCCCCGGAAGAACGGCCGCCCGGCGGTCAGCGCGCGGTCGGCCTCCAGCAGGCGCAGGGTTTCATCGTCCGGTTCATAGGCCGTCCGGCAGGCTGGGCAGATGGTGCGGACGAGGCGCTGGCCGATGACCGCTTCGAGGGTCGAGGCAATCAGGTAGGGCTCGATTTCCATATCGATCAGCCGGGTCACCGCGCCGGCGGCATCGTTTGTATGCAGCGTGGAGAACACCAGGTGGCCGGTCAGCGAAGCCTGCACGGCGATCTGCGCGGTGGGCAGGTCGCGGATTTCGCCGACCATAATCACGTCCGGATCCTGGCGCAGGAACGAACGCAGGGCCGCGGCAAAGGTCAGGCCGATGTTTTCGCGGATCGGCAGCTGGACAATGCCCTCGATGTCGTACTCCACGGGATCTTCCGCCGTAAGGATTTTGAGTTCGGGCGTGTTGATCCGCTGCAGTGCGGCATAGAGGGTTGTGGTTTTTCCGGAGCCGGTCGGGCCGGTCAGCACCACGATGCCGTTGGGTTTCACAATATCTTCGCTGAACTGCCGGTAGATATCCTCGGGGAAGCCGATGCGGTCGAGGTCGAGCCGCACCTGCGAGCGGTCGAGCACGCGCAGGACGACGCTCTCGCCGAACTGGGTCGGCAGGGTGGAGACGCGGAAATCGATCATGCGCCCGCCGGACGGCAGCTGAATCCGGCCGTCCTGCGGCAGGCGCGACTCCGCAATATCGAGTCCGGCAATCACCTTCACGCGCGAGATGATCGGCAGGGCGAGGTGGATCGGCGGCGGCGCCATTTCGAACAGTGCGCCGTCGACGCGGTAGCGGATCTTAAATTCGCGTTCAAAGGGCTCAAAGTGGATGTCGGATGCGCCGTCTTTCACGGCCTGCTGCAGCACCAGGTTCACAAACTGGATCACCGGCGTGGCGCTGGCCGCATGTTCAAGGTCCGGCAGGGCCGCGTGGCCGAGATCGGTATCGATGGCGGCCAGCAGCTCTTCGGGCGATTCCTCCTCGTCGCCGTACAGCCGGCGGATGGCTGCCTTAATCTGCGCCTGCGGTGCCGCGGCGTATTCAACCGGACGGGAGAGGATGAAGGCGAGGTCGTCGGTGACGCTCTGGGCGGGGAGGTCGGAGACGGCAAAGACCACCGCCTGTCCGGCAATACGGACCGGAAAAGCGCCGTACATCCGCGCCGCGCCGGCGGGTACTGTTTTTTCGATGCCGGGGCACACCGGGCTGTTTTCCAGGTTGATTACTTCCGTGCCGAGCGCCTCGGCCGCGGCTTCCAGGTAGTCGGCTTCGGACAGGTAGGCTTGGGCGATCAGTACATCGCGGACCGAAAGGCCCTGCGCCCGATGTTCCTCCTGGACCGCCTCGGCCTGCTCCTGCGAGAGCCGTCTGCTGTTTATCAGCTGCTGCAGTATGGGCGTCATGCTTCGTCCCTCATGGTTACGCGCAGCACTTCGTTCAGGGTGGTCAGGCCGTCGGCGGCCTTGCGGAAGCCGTCTTCGCGCAGGGTTTTCATGCCGCCGGCGCGTGCCGCGGCCCGGATCTCGGCCAGCGGGGCGCGGCGGTAGATCTGTTCGCGGAGGGCATCGTTCACCGCCATCAGTTCAAAGAGGCCTTTTCGGCCGTAGTAGCCGGTTTGGCCGCAGGCCGGGCAGCCGCGGCCTTTCCAGAGCGCATCGGCGGGTCCGACGAGGCCGCGTTCGGTTTCGTTCGGCGTATAGCTGGTTCGGCATTCGCCGCAGATGGTGCGGACGAGGCGCTGGGCCATGATGCCGCGCACGGCGGAGGCAATCAGGAACGGCTTGGTGCCGATGTCGGCCAGGCGGGTGACCGCGCTTGGGGCGTCGTTGGTGTGCAGGGTGCTGAGTACCAAATGGCCGGTCAGTGCTGCATTGACGGCAATCTCCGCGGTTTCACGGTCGCGGATTTCGCCGATCATGATGGTGTTGGGCGCCTGGCGCAGGATGGAGCGCAGCGCGGCGCTGAAGGTCAGGCCGATTTCCGGGCGGACCTGCACCTGGTTTACGCCGGTAAGCTGGTATTCCACCGGATCTTCCACGGTAATGATTTTGCGCGACGGCTGGTTGAGGTGGTTGAGGCAGGCATAGAGCGATGTGGTTTTTCCGGAGCCGGTGGGGCCGGTGACCAGCAGGATGCCGTCGGGATACTGGATGAGCCGTTCAAAGGTTTTCTGGTCGGTTTCGTGGAATCCGAGTTTCGGCAGCCCGAGCTGCAGGGTTTGTTTGTCGAGGATCCGCATCACGATGCTCTCGCCGTGGTTCGTCGGGATCGATGAGACGCGCAGGTCGAGGGTGCGTCCGGAAATGGTGATTTCAATGCGGCCGTCCTGCGGGAGGCGTTTTTCAGAGATTTTCATGCCGGCCATGATTTTGAGGCGGCTGATGACTGAGGGGTGCAGGCGGCGCGGCGGGCCTTCGACCTCGCGCAGGGTTCCGTCGATGCGGTAGCGGATGCGGAAGGCCGTGGACATCGGCTCCAGGTGGATGTCTGATGCCCGCAGTTTGAATCCTTCGGTAATGAGTATGTTAACGAGTTTAATGATCGGCTCATCGCCCGCTTGCGGAACCGTCTCTACGTGCGGGGCGGCCGCCGGCGCGGTTTCGCTTTCGGAGGCGCTGCGGGGATAGAGGCGGTTCAGTGCGGCTTCGATCTGATCGGGTAAGGCGGCGACGAGCTCAACGGGTTCGCTGAAGAGGTAGCGCAGGGTATCGAGGGTTTCGATATCCGTTGGATCGCCGACGGCGAAACGGTTTTCAGCGATGGGAACAATGGCATAGCGCCGCGCGGTCTGGGCATCGAGCAGGCGGCTGTTGGAGGCCGGGGGGACGAGCGGGCTGAGGGGCTGGTAGTCCATGCCGCAGGATGCGGCAATGGTTTTGAAGAGCTCTTCTTTGGAATAGCCGTCGCGTTCGAGGACATCGAGCAGATTCGTATGCTGCCGTGCGGCATCTGCCGCGGCGGCCTCCAGCTCCATGGCTCCGACATCGTTTTTCAGTATGGAAGCGATATACACGTTGTTCATCTGGATGTTCCAATGGCCGCCGCGCCTGTGCGCGGGGCGCCGTGAATTGGAGGAAAGTCTCACAGCCGGCGTTTCCTGTCAATTCGTGCAGGGGGTTTGGGGCCGAAAGAAAAAGCCTCGCATCCGTTGAGGGGCCGGTGGATTTTGCAGGTGCCGGACGGTTTGACCGCATTCCGGAAATGAGTGTAGAATCGATGAATTTAGGGGAAAGCCGATGAGTGAAAAGAGCGGGGTGATGAATAAAACAAAGCTGATTGCGGTGTTGGGTTTTTTCCTGCTCGCCGGATTCATGAGCATGAGCATTATCGGCTACTATGTTTCGAAAGCCAATATTCGCGAGGCTGTGCTGAATCATGAGCTGCCGCTGGCCAGTGATAATATCCACTCCGAAATCCAGCGCATCCTGCTGCCGCCGCTGAATATTTCGGAAACGATGGCCAACAGCGTCTTCCTGCGCGACTGGATGCTGCGCGGCGAACAGGATGTGGAAAAAATCACGGACTACCTGTTTAAAATCCAGTCCAAGCAGGGAATGACCTCGGCCTTTCTGGCTTCTGAAAAAACGCACAACTACTATTCCCACTCGGGCGTGGTGAGTAAAATTGATCCGGCGGGAGAAGATGTCTGGTATGCGCGCTGCCGCGCGGGCGAGGTGGATTTTGAAATCAATGCCGACATCGATATGCATGTGAGCAACCGGCTGACGCTGTTCATTAATTACAAGGTTTACGACTATGACGGGCACTTTATCGGCATTGCGGGCGTGGCAGAGCGGATTGAGACGATTGAAGCGCTGATTCAGCGGTTTAAACTGCAGTACGGGAAAACGATCTATTTTGCGAATCCGGACGGACGGGTGGCCTATTCGAGCGTTGATGAAGCGGATCCCTTGGCCAAACCGAAGCTCGCGGGGTATATGGGCTCGGAAAAACTCGCCGCCCGGCTGCTGGCCAACCCGGCTTCAACGATCGAATACCGCCGCAACGGACGGGATATTCTGCTGAATGCGCGCTACCTGCCGGAACTGGGCTGGTATCTGCTGGTGGAAGAGGATGTCGGCAGCAGCACTGCGCACCTGAAGCGCATCCTGGCCGCGGACCTGGCCAGCTGCATCATCCTGACCGTCCTGGCCTTGGGTGCGGTTTATTTCACCGTGCAGCAGTACCAGGGCAAACTGCTTAATCAGCACCAGCGGGTGGTGCATCTTGCCGGTGAGCTGGAGAGCCGCAACGCGGCGCTGGAGCGGGCGCAGCAGGAAATGGACGAATTCATGAAAATCGTCGTTCATGACCTGAAGACCCCATTGAGCGGTATGATCGGGATCACCCGGCTCATACACGATGAAACCGACCTGGCTGAGATTCGGGAACTGGCTGCGCGCAGCGAGGTGACGGGCGAGGAAATGGCCGGTCTCATCCAGAACCTGCTGGACCTTAGGGCGGCGGAAGGTGCCGTTGGGCCGAAACTGGAGGCGCTGGACCTTAACCGTGTCCTCGATG
This sequence comes from Pontiella sp., assembly GCA_041582935.1. Classification (GTDB taxonomy): domain Bacteria; phylum Verrucomicrobiota; class Kiritimatiellia; order Kiritimatiellales; family Pontiellaceae; genus Pontiella. The sequence goes on along the minus strand of JBFHGU010000052.1, from coordinate 2,641 downwards.
AGGGCTGGCCGGGCTGGGAGCTGCATGCGGGCGGTAACTCCATACGCCTCCGCCGCGAATCCGACGCGGGTCCGGTCCGAATCCGGGCCTGCAAATGCTGGCTTCAATCCATTCTCGGAAATCTGATGTCCAATGCAGTGAAATTCAGCCCGAAGGGGTCCGAGGTGACGGTGCGCGTTGTGCCGGCGGCGTCAGCTGTACGGATTTGGATTGAGGATCGGGGGCCGGGCATTCTGCCTACAGAGCGGGAACTGCTGTTTCAGCAGTTTTCCCGCCTGAGCAGCCGGCCGACCAACGGTGAGAGTTCCAGCGGACTCGGGCTGTATATCGTGAAAACGATGGCCGAAAAGCTGGGCGGCGAAGTCGGTGTTGAGAGTGAGCCGGGGGCCGGCAGCCGATTCTGGGTTGAATTTCCGCTCGCCGAATCGGTTTAGGCCGACGCGCTGCCGGGGCAAAAAGAAACCCCGGTGGGTTAAGCCGGGGCGGAGTAATAAAGGGCGGAGTGGGTTAATCTGACGCCCGGTAAATCGGTTGGTTACTATGTAATACGCAGGCATTCCCCGGACCGTTACCCAAAAGGGGCTTTTTTTTATTTTTTTCTGCAGCAGCTCTGTCGGCAGGAGCCGCTGCGCAAAAAAAAAAGACCGCCCGGGGGCGGTCTTTCCTGCAATTCGAATAAGCACTGCTTATTTGATTTTGCCTTCTTTGCGGCGTTTCTCGACCACTTCTTGAGCGATGTTGATCGGAACGGCTTCGTAGTGTTCGAAGTGCATGGAGAAGGACGCACGGCCCTGGGTCAGGGAGCGCAGGGTGTTGGAGTAGCCGAACATTTCGCTCAGCGGTACATAGCCCTTAACAATCTTCATGCCGCCGCGCTCGTCCATGGACTCAATACGTCCACGGCGCTGAGCGATGGTGCCGTTACAGGCGCCCATGAATTCGTCCGGCGTGGTGATTTCGATGCTCATGATCGGTTCCAGCAGCTGCGGGTTACCTTTCAGGAACAGTTCTTTGAAGCCCTGGCGGCCGGCGATCTGGAACGCGAAGTCGGAGGAGTCGACATCGTGGTAGGAACCGTCGGTCAGGGTGGCTTTCATGTCCACGATCGGGTAACCGGCGTACGGGCCGGCTTCCAGCGCCTGGATGATACCTTTTTCGACGGACGGGATGTATTCCTGCGGAATTTTACCGCCGACGATCTGGTTGACGAACTCGAAGCCGTCGCCCGGTTTGCCCGGCTCGATGGACATGACAACGTGACCATACTGACCACGACCACCGGACTGCTTGGAGTGCTTGTAGGAACCTTCCGACGGGGACGTTGCGGTTTCGCGGTAGGCCACTTCCGGCCGGCCGACTTCTGCAACGACGCCGAATTCACGCTTCAGGCGGTCCACGATGATTTCGAGGTGAAGCTCGCCCATACCCGAAATGATGGTTTCGGAGGTTTCCTGGTCGAAGGAGACGGTGAAGGTCGGGTCTTCGTCGGCCAGACGGTGCAGGGCTTCGCCCAGCTTTTCGTTGTCGGCGTTGGATTCCGGCTTAATGGAAATCGAGATAACCGGTGCCGGGAATTCCATGGATTCCAGGAAGATTTCGTTATCTTTCTGGCAGAGCGTGTCGCCCGTCTTAGTTTCGGAGAGACCAGCCACCGCAACAATGTCTCCGGCCACAGCCATATCGAGGGCTTCCTGGCGGTTGGAGTGCATGCGGAGCAGGCGTCCGATACGCTGTTTTTTCTGCTGGGTGGAGTTCCAGATCGTTTCGCCGGCGGTCATGGTGCCGGAGTAGATGCGCAGATAGGTCAGTTTGCCCATGTGCTTATCAGACATAATCTTGAACGCCAGGGCCGAGAAGACTTCGTTGTCGTCCACTTTGCGCTGGTTTTCCGGATTCTGCGTGCAGATGATCGGCGGAATTTCGTTCGGTGCCGGCAGGATTTTGATTACGCCGTCGAGTACCTGCTGAACGCCTTTGTTCTTGAACGCAGAGCCGCAGTAAACCGGAACAACCTGACGTGCGCAGGTGGCTTTACGCAGGATTTTCCAGATTTCGTCTTCGGTCAGGTCGCCTTCTTCGAAATATTTTTCGAGGAGCGCTTCGTCCATTTCAGCACATTTTTCAACGAGGTTGTTGCGCCATTTTTCAGCGTTTTCAAGCAGGTCGTCCGGAATGTCGATTTCGTCCCACTCCGCACCCTTGGCATCGTCGTTGAAGATGAGGGCTTTCATGGTGATGAGGTCGATGACGCCTTTGAATTCATCGGAGGCGCCGATCGGAATCACAACCGGCACGGCGTTGGCGCCGAGCATATTCTGGATGCCGTCAACTACAGCGTAGAAGTCTGCGCCGATACGGTCCATTTTGTTTACGAAAGCAATTTTCGGCACTTCGTAGCGCTCGGACTGGTGCCAAACGGTTTCGGACTGCGGCTGCACGCCGCCGACCGCACAGTACAGCGCAATTGCGCCGTCGAGTACACGCAGCGCGCGCTCCACTTCCATCGTGAAGTCCACGTGGCCGGGGGTGTCGATGATGGAGATCATGTGGTCTTTCCACATGCAGGACGTTGCGGCGGAAGTAATGGTGATGCCGCGTTCCTGCTCCTGTTCCATCCAGTCCATGGTTGCGGCACCGTCGT
>JBFHGU010000051.1:0-25957 GCA_041582935.1 Pontiella sp. | reverse complement strand
TCGGGGCGCGGCGCTTTTTCTATGCGGCCGGGCTGCTGGTGCGGCGGTTTGCCGCGGTGGTCCAGCTCCACGGTCAGCACATATTTCGGCGGCTGGCTTTTTTTCCGTGCGTCGAGTGAGCGGCGCAGGATCTCCAGGTTGCTGATGCGGTCCGGCGGACAGCGCAGCTGCCGGCAGACCGCTTTGAGCACATCGGCTTCGCTGTAGTTCAGCCGAACGGAAAGCTGTGAAATCCGCAGGCGCATCAGTCTAGTTGAGCGACGGGGCCTTCGATCACTTTCCAGGGCAGGCCGTAGTTATTCAGGTCGTCCATGAAGGGGTCGGGGTCCATTTGTTCGATGTTGAAGACGCCTTCGCCGTTCCATTTTTTCTCGAGCATCATTTTGGAGCCGATCATACAGGGTACGCCGGTGGTGTAGGAAATCGCCTGCGACTGCACTTCGGCATAGCATTCCTGATGGTCGCAGGTGTTGTAGATCGTTACGGTTTTGGTTTCGCCGTCTTTGATGCCGGTCACCTGGCAGCCGATCCACGTTTTGCCTTTGGTGCGCGGGCCGAGTGATGCGGGGTCCGGCAGCAGGGCTTTGAGGAACTGCAGCGGAATAATCTTCTGGCCGTTGAATTCCACTTCGTCGATGCGGGTCATGCCGACGTTGCCGAGCACTTCGAGGTGCTTGAGATAGGAATCGCCGAAGCTCATCCAGAAGCGCGCGCGTTTCAGCCCTTTAATATGTTTGCCGAGCGATTCGAGCTCCTCGTGATACATCAGGTAAATGTTGGGCGTTCCGATGTTTTCCGGAACCTCAAAGGAGCGCTTCACGGAAAGCGGGTCGGTTTCAATCCATTCGCCGTTATCCCAGTAGCGGCCTTTGGCGGTCACTTCGCGGATGTTGATTTCCGGGTTGAAGTTGGTGGCAAAGGGATAGCCGTGGTCGCCGGCGTTGACGTCGATGATGTCGATGGTGTGGATTTCGTCAAGGTAGTGTTTCTGGATGTAGGTGCAGAAGACGGAGGTGACGCCGGGGTCGAAGCCGGAACCGAGCACGGCCATGAGGCCGGCTTCTTTGAAGCGGTCGTGGTAGGCCCACTGCCATTTGTATTCAAACTTGGCGGTGTCTTCGGGTTCATAGTTGGCGGTGTCGATGTAGTGCACGCCGGTTTCGAGGCAGGCCTCCATGATGTGCAGGTCCTGATAGGGAAGGGCCACATTGATCACCAGCTCCGGACCGAAGCTTTTGATCAGTGCCGCCAGCTCCTGCACATTGTCGGCATCGACCTGCGCTGTCTGGATCGGTCGGTCGAGCTGCGCGGCAATGGCATCGCATTTCGACTGCGTGCGGCTGGCCAGCATGATTTCCGAAAATACCTCAGGAAGCGCGGCACATTTATGCACAACCACGCCGCTGACCCCGCCCGCTCCAATAATCAAAACCTTCGACATTATATTTCTCCTGAAAAATGAGGCCGAACTCTTAATCAAGCCGAACCGCAAATGCAAGCCGATGCGTCGAATAAGGTAACTCTCAGCTCATCTGTCTGGACGGCCGTCCAGACAGATGAGACTATCAGGCCATGAAATGGCAGCCGTATCACCATCCCGATATCAGCTGGCCGGTTGTGAAGCGCCGAGCCGGGACGGAGATTCTGGAGATGCTCGAGCTGGCCTCCCTTTTCTTTTCACGCGGCGGCTGGGCCGTGATGAACCGCTCATGTTATCCCAACCAGAAGGCATTTCACGATGCCATGCGCCGCCTGCGGAACCAGGGGCTGGTGGTCCATCGGAATGCAAACGATCCGCGCACGCCGGAGCTGGGTTTGACGGAAAGGGGTAAAGGGGTCTTGCCGGACTATTTCCGTCCGGAGGATTTCTGGAGTAAAAAATGGAACTCGATCTGGTATCTTTTTATTTACGACGTGCCTGAGGTGGACCGGGTATACCGCAATGTCCTGCGCCGTTTCCTAAAGCGCATGCGGTTGGGGTGCCTGCAGCAGAGTGTGTGGATTACACCGTTTGATGTCCGCCCGCAGTTCGATGATTTGACGCAGGCTGCCAGTGTGGATGCTTTTGCCTATTTGTTTGAATCCCGCACGGTACTTGGATTGCCGAACCGGCGGGTGGTCGACGATGCCTGGAATTTTGACCGCCTGTATGAAATCCAGTCCCGCTACTGCGCGGTTACGGAGCAGAATATTGAGCGGTTAACGTCCGGTTCCCTCGATTGTGAAACGTGTGCGGAGCTGCTGCGGATGGCGGTCGATGCCTATCATGCGGCCTTTTGCGAAGATCCCCTGCTCCCCCGGGCTCTGTGGCCGGCCGATTATCTGGGGGAACGCGCGTACAATCTGCATAAAAAACTGTTCAGCAAGGCGTCGGACTGCATCGAGGCGGCCTGATCCAGCTGGACGGCCGTCCAGCTGGATGAGCCTCCTGGGGGGCGGGTTATGGTGCTGTGGGCGGGAGCGCGCGCTTGAAGCGGGCAATCAGCTCGTCAGCGGGTTCGGTGCCGATCGAGATGCGGATGAGCCAGCGCGAGGCGCCGGCGGCTTCAGCCCATTCGAGTTCGTTATAGTGGGCAATGAGGGTGAACGGACAGCAGAGGCTGAAGCTGGTGCCGAGATTCGGGCCTTTTGTAATTTCGAGCCGGTCATAAACAGCTTCGGTGTGCTTTTCGGGTTCTTTTAAAACGAAGGAGAGCAGGCCGCCGTATCCGCCGTCGGGGCGGCGGAACTCGTCGTAACGTTTTTTATCGGTCAATGCCGGGTAATACACCCGATCAACAGCTGGGTGCTGCTGCAGGAATGTGCTGACCGCATACGCGGTCTGATTGATCTGTTCGACGCGCTCGCGGTAGTCGCGTGAATCTTTTTCAAGCCGTACGATATCGGCGCCGAAGAAGGCTGCGGGCTCATGGATTGTACGGAGTTCACGGCGCAGCGGTTCGGCAAAGGGGGCCGTCTCGTTGAGGATCACGGCGCCGCCCATGACATCGCTGGTGCCGGAGAAGAACTTAGTCAGGCTCAGTACGGCGGCATCGGAAAACGGCAGGGTGTTCTGATTGATGCACGCGCCGAGGGTTTCATCGATAATGATCGGGAAGCTGAATTGGTCTGCCAGTTCGCGCAGCCGCGGCAGGTCGACACAGGTTAAGAGCGGGTTGGAGGGGAATTCGCAGAAGAGCGCACTGAGTTGTGTTTGTGCCAAATCGCTTTCGAGCCGCGCAAAGTCCTGTGCATCGCCCTTGTCGTAAAAGAGGGCCCGGTGCGGGCTGAACTTTTCCTGCAGTTTGAGGGTGTCGCCGTAGGGGAAGGCAAACTGGGCGGTCGGGGCCTGCATGCGGTGTTTGCGGACGGCAATGTAAACGGCATGGATGGCGGCCATGCCCGAGGGGAAGAGGTAAATATTTTCAGGTTCTGCACCGGAGAATGCGGCAATGCGGCTTTTGATGATGTCGGCCTCTTCGGCTGCATTCGGTGCGGTGACGCCGTTGAGCAGCGCCTCGGCGCGGCGGGATGAAATGCCTTCGCCGGCATGCTGCCAGTAGGCCTTGGCGTAGTCGGCCAGTTTGCGCGGGAAGCTGATCAGCGTAACGGCCGAACCGTCTGTTTCGCGCAGGCTGATCGATGCGGTTGGATCGTTAATCCAGAGGTAGGCGGCGCAGCGTTCGGCGGCATTCCGGGTGGTATAGAGCTGCACGCACTCGTCGCTGCGCCTGCTGAATTTATGGGCGGCGGCTTCGACCAGGGGATGATAGAAGAAGCGGGGATACCCGAGGTGCAGTTTTTCCATGGTGGCCGGGTTCTTTTCCTCATAGCCGATCACATCCTGCCAGCGCGGTAGGCACATGGAAATGGCGTGCGGCGTGTTGGGAATGGGCTTGCCCAGATCCTCGGCCCGCCAGAGCGGATTTTTGCGTAAACTTTCCTGCGGCATGGTCCTAGAGTGTGTTCAGTGCGTTCTGTAGGTCTGCGGTCAGATCGTCGGCGTCTTCGATGCCGACGGAGAAACGGACGAGGCCGTCGGTGATGCCGACGGCTTCGCGCTCGGCTTTCGGGATCGAGGCGTGGGTCATTGAAGCCGGGTGGCAGATGAGTGATTCGATGCCGCCGAGGCTTTCGGCCAGCGAGAACAGTTTGAGGCTGGAGATCAGTTTAACCACCTGTTTAAACGGCAGGTTGAAGACGGCGGTGACGATGCCGCTGCCGCCGCGCATCTGCTTTTGGGCCAGTTCGTATTGAGGGTGGGACGGATGGAACGGATAGCGCACCGTGTCGGTCTCCTCCCGGGAGAGGAGAAAGTCGGTGATTTTCAGCGCGTTGGCCTGATGCTGTTTCATGCGGACCGAAAGGGTTTTCAGGCCGCGCGAAATCAGCCAGCAGTCAAACGGCGATGGGTTCAGGCCGACCGCTTTCTGTGCGAAGACCATCTTCTGGTTCCAGTCTTCCGAGTTCGTGCAGACGACCCCGCCGAGGCAGTCGGAATGGCCGTTGATGTACTTCGTGGTGCTCGACAGGCAGAGGTCGGCGCCGAGGGCGATCGGGTTCTGGAAATAGGGCGAGGCAAAGGTATTGTCGACAAGCAGTTCTGTGCCGGCCTCGTGTGCGGCTTTGGCAACGGCTTCGATATCGATGATTTTCAGCAGCGGATTGGTCGGCGATTCAATCCAGACCAGCGCGGGCTGCTGGCGCGCAATTTCGGCATAGTTGGCCGGTTCGGAGAGATCGACATAGGAGATGGTGATGCCGAACTTTTTGAAAACCTGGTCGTAGATGCGGTAGGTGCAGCCGTAGATGTTTTCTTCGGCCACAACGTGATCGCCGGATTTGAGTGTCGAGATGACGGCGTTCACGGCGGCCATGCCGCTGCCGAAAACGGTGGCGTATTCGGCCTGTTCGAGGTGGGCCAGCGTTGCGCCGAGGCGGTCGAAGGCCGGGTTGCCCGAGCGGGTGTAGTCGTAACCGCGGGTCTGTCCCGGTTCAAGCTGGGCAAAGGTGGAGGTCAGGTAAACCGGCGGGATGACGGCGCCGGTTTCCCGGTCCGGCTCCTGGCCGATGTGTATGGCTGCGGTATCAAATTTCATAATAGAATTATTCCGGTCATGATTTCAGGGTTCGGAAGCTACTTTGCTTCGGCGGATTCGTCAAACCCCCAAATTCGGGGAATTGGTCAGAATGGCTTGGCGGGGTGCGGCGGAATATGAGAAAACGCCGAAAAGGAAATCATTGATGAAGAAATATATCTCCGTTTGGACCGTGTTGGTACTGGCTGCCGTCGGGCTGGTTGTTCTTGCTGAATTCTTGAGCCCGGCTGCGTATAAAACCCTGCTGAATGAGGGCGGGTGGGTCGAGACGGCCTCGTGGATTGCCTACTTTACAGCAGCGTTTTTTGTCCTGCTCAAGGTGTTTCAGAAGCCGAACCGCTGGAGCATGCTGGCGGGGGTTCTGCTGCTGGGGATGCGGGAGCTCGATTTTGATAAGCGTTTTACCACAATGGGCATCTTCAAGAGCCGGTTTTATTCCAGTGCAGCGGTTCCGATGGGTGAAAAGCTCATGGCCGCGCTGGTGACCGCCGCGATTCTGGCGGCCTTGTTTTTTCTGGTGAAGAATCACCTCAAGCCGTTTTTCAGCCGGGTAATGAAGCTGCAGGGGGCCTCGCTGAGCGTTCTTTTGGCCGGAGGCCTGCTGGTGTTTGCCAAATCGATCGACGGTCTTTCCCGCAAGCTTGAGCCGTTCGGTATTGAGCCCTCGGATGCGGTGAACCGGATTGCCGGTTCGGTGGAAGAGTGTTTTGAGCTGACGGCGGCGCTGTTCGTGATTATTGCCGCCGTCGGCGCGCTGCGCTACCGCTCGAAGTAGGTGTAGCCGCGCATGCCGCTTTCGAAGGCGTCCATAATCCGGCGCCGTTCCTTGGCGGTGATGGCTGCGCTGCGGACGGCGGTTTCGGCCAGCTTCCGGATGCGCCGGACGATATTTTTCGGATCGTATTCCACATAGGTCAGCACGTCGGCCACGGAATCGCCTTCCAGTTCGCGGGAATAGTTGGGGCGGCCGTCGCGGTCGACTTCGACGGTAATGACGTTGGTATCGCCGAGCAGGTTGTGCAGATCGCCGAGGGTTTCCTGATACGCCCCGACCAGGAAGACGCCGAGATAGTACTCGTCGGCGGTCAGGTTGTGGAGCGGCAGCGAATCGCGCGTGCTGTGCTGTCCAACGAAGCGGTCGATCTTGCCGTCGCAGTCGCAGGTAATATCGGCCAGCACCACTTCGCGGGTCGGTTTTTCAGCGAGCCGGTGAATCGGCATAACCGGGAAGAGCTGATCGATGGCCCAGACATCGGGCAGGGACTGGAACAGGCTGAAGTTGCCGTAGTAGATGTCGGCCAGCATGGCCGGCAGTTTGCGCAGCTCGTTGGGCACATATTCCATCTGTTCGGTGAGCTTGGCCACACGGGTGATGATGTGCCAGAAAATGGTGCCGGCGAGGGCGCGGTCGCGCAGGGTCATGGCGCCGCGTTTAAAGCGCTCGTGGATCTCATCGCGGTAATAGAAGGCGTCGTGGAAGCACTCCTGGGCATTGCGCAGGTTGACGACTTTGACGACGGCCATCAGGTTGTGCAGCAGCTCGTGGGCATCATCCGGCAGCTCGGTGGGCAGGTCGCTGATTTCGAAGCGGCTTTCATCGAGAATATTGAACAGCAGAACGGAGTAGTAGGCGACGGTTGCGCGGCCCGATTCGGTGACGATGTCGGGGTGGGGCACGCCGGTTTCGGCCAGGGTGCTGACCAGGTTTTCGACGATCGCCACGCAGTATTCATCGAGCGTGTAGTTGCGGCTGGCATCGGAATTGCCGTGGGAGCCGTCGTAATCCACCGCCAAGCCGCCGCCGAGGTCGATAATGCCCATGGGGGCGCCTTCGTTCACGAGGCCGATGTATACCCGGCAGGCTTCCACCACCGCATCGCGGATGTCGCGGATGTCGGGAATCTGTGAGCCGACGTGGTAGTGGAGCAGCTGGAGGCAGTCCAGCATGCCGACCTCTTTCAGCCGGTCGACCGCATCGCATACCTGCGAAGGGTTCAGTCCGAAAACGCTGCGTTCGCCGCCGGAGTGATTCCAGTGTCCGGACGCCTGGGTGGAGAGTTTGAGGCGGACGCCGATTTTCGGCGGAATGCCGAGCTCCTTCGAGCGGTCGATAATCAGTTCCAGTTCCGAGGGGGTTTCCACCACGAAGATGCACTGCAGGCCCATTTTGCAGGCGTAGAGTCCGAGATCGACGAACTCCTCATCCTTGTAGCCGTTGCAGATCATATAGGCTTCGGGATCGTGCATGTAGGCGAGCGCGGCAATCAGTTCCGGTTTGCTGCCGGCTTCGAGGCCGTGATGGTAGCGGGCGCCGAATTCGGTGATCTCTTCGAGCACCTGCTGCTGCTGGTTGACCTTGATGGGGTAGACGCCCCGGTAGTTGCCCTGGTAGTCAAAATCCGTGATTGCGCGGCCGAACCCCTCGTGCAGCAGTTTGATGCGCGAATCGAGAATGTCGGAAAAGCGCAGCAGGACCGGCATGTCGAGCCCGCGGTCGTTCAGCCCGTCGACGATGCTGCGCAGGGAAACGCCGGTTCCGTTGCCGTGCGGATTCACGATGATCTCGCCCGCATCGGATATACTGAAATAACCGGCACCCCAGTTGTTGATGCCGTAAAGTTCCGCCGACTGCTCAGTCGACCATGCTGTAGTATTTGTTTTCAAGAGGCCGATATATTCGCGTTAAGCCGATTTGGAAAGCCAATTTTGCGAAAGATTAAGATTCCGGCCTGATTGCGGGACCTTGCAGGATGCGCGCTCATATCCCGAACCGCAGCGGCGCGTCGGGCTGCTGCAGGGGCCGGCCTTTGCACGGCGCGGCTGCGTTTATTCCGTATTGCACGGGGAGGGTGCGGCCGCATTCGGGAACCTGCGCGGGTATTCCCGGCAGTTAAATAGCTGTTCTTTAGGCATTGCCTTTTGCGGGTAATTGATAGAAATTCTCGCCCAATTATTTGGAGAAGATTTCGTGAAATACGTAGTTTTATGTGGTGACGGGATGGGCGACTATCCGGTTGAAGCGCTGGGAGATAAGACCCCGCTGCAGGCTGCCGACTGTCCGATGATTCGGAAATTCGCAGCCTTGGGCGAGACGCGCATGGTTCAGACGGTTCCGGACGGTTTGCCGCCCGGAAGCGACGTCGCCAACATGGCCCTGCTCGGATACGATGCGTCCCTGAACTATACGGGGCGCGCGCCGATCGAAGCCGCCGGTGCGGATATTCCCATGAAACCGTCGGATGTAGCGTTCCGCTGCAACCTGGTCACCGTGACCGAAGACGGGATTATGGATGACTATTCCGCCGGACATATCACCACGGAAGAGGGGCAGGCGCTGGTGCGCTCGCTCCAGGAAGAACTCGGGACGGAAGGACTGACCTTTCATCCCGGTGTGCAGTACCGCCATATCCTTGTTTGGGAGGGCGGCCCTGCGGAGTGCGCATGTGAGCCTCCGCATGAATTCACCGATAAGCCGGCTGCGGAACATCTGCCGGCGGGAGATCGGGAGGAACTGATCCGCGATTTGATGGAAAAATCGAAAGCAGTGTTTGCGGATCATCCGGTAAATCAGAAGCGTATTGCGGAAGGCAAGAAGCCCGCAACGCAGATCTGGCTGTGGGGGCAGGGAAATGCCATGCAGCTGGAGACCTACAAGTCCCTTTACGGCCTGGGCGGCGGCGTAATCTCCGCGGTCGACCTGCTGAAGGGCATTGCAAAACTGGCCGGTTTGGAAGCACCCGATGTTGAAGGTGCGACCGGCTTCCTGGACACCAACTACCAGGGCAAAATTGACGCGGCGTTTGAAGTTCTTGAACGGGAAGACTTTGTCTACGTTCATATCGAAGCGCCCGACGAGTGCGGCCATATGGGCGATGCAGCGAAGAAAACCTATGCGATCGAGGAATTCGACGCGAAGGTGTGTGCTCCGGTTTTCCAATGGCTGGAAGAGCGCGGCGAAGACTACACCTTGGTTCTCTGCACCGACCACCGCACGCCGGTAGCCCTTAAAGGGCATACCTCTGAGCCCGTCCCCATGGCGGTCATGAAAGGACCCGTAGGGGACAAGGAAGGGCAGGCGCCGTTCGACGAAAATGTGAACGGCGGACATGCACAGGGCATGGCCTGCTCCTGGATACAGGAAATATTGAAAAACGCATCATCCGAGGGATGATGGAAGAATGGATTTTGGACTACAGGATTTAATCGCCCCGCCTCTGGAGGCCCGCGCATCAACCGATTTCATGCAGTACAAACGGATCCAGTAATCCATTCTTCCAGCCCTTCGGATGCGAAAGGACTGGAAATTGAGCCTACTCAAAAAAATCGCTTCCGTATTCGGCAAAAAGGACGAGCCGACCAAGAACGGAGCAGGGAAACAACAGGAAAAACCGTCCAAATCGAACCATAAGAAAAAACAGCCCGAACCCGGCACCGTTGAATGGCGTCCCGGGCAGAAACCTGTGCGGGGAAAAGGCGCCGGCGAAAAGCGCAAAAAACCGCAGGGACCGCGTAAAAAAGCGCAGGGGCCCAAAGGCAAACCGCAGGCCGAGCGCCCGCCGCGCGAGCCGCGCCGCGAAAAAAAGGAAATTCCGCCGTTCGAGCTTTCTGCTGAAGAGCAGGCCCGTATGAAGGAATTCCGGCCGGAAGAGGATGACCGCCGAATTGCTTATGAAAAACGGCTGAAACAGCGCTGGGCTGAAAAGCACGGCGGCCGGCCGGAACGGCCCGCACGTAAAAAACGCGAACCGCGCGACGGCGCCGAGCGCAAGCCGCGCCGCGAAGAGGGCGAGCGTAAGCCGCGCCGCGAAGAGGGTGAGCGCAAACCGCGGGAACGCAAGCCGCGGGAGGAACGCGGGCCTGCAGTTTCGGCAACTGAACGCAAGCCGGTGGCAGATGTTGCCTGGGATCCGGAAAGCTTCAGTGTGGAGCCGGCCGAGGGCAAAATACGTTTTCACGACCTGGGCCTGCACCCGAAGCTGATGCAGAGCATTCACGCGCTCGGCTGGGAATATGCAACCCCGATCCAGGGCGAAATCCTTCCGGGTACGCTGAAGGGCAAGGATATGGCCGGCCGCGCGCAGACCGGCACCGGCAAAACCGCGGCCTTCCTGATCTCGATCATCAACCACTGCCTGAACAACCCGCTCGAAAAACACAGCCCGGCAAGCCCGCGTGCGCTGATCATTGCGCCGACCCGCGAGCTGGCTATGCAGATCGGCGAAGACTCCGTCGGCCTGAATAAATTCACCGGCCTTCGCACGGTTGTGCTCTACGGCGGCATGGACTACAACAAACAGCAGCGCGACCTCGAAGACGGCCTCGTTGATATTGTCGTGGCCACGCCGGGCCGCCTGCTCGACTTCGAGAGCAAAAACGTCGTGAACATCCGCCATGCGGAAATCATGGTGATCGACGAAGCCGACCGCATGCTCGATATGGGCTTTATTCCGGATGTGCGCCGCATCATCTATAAAACCCCGCCGAAAGAAAAACGCCAGACGGTACTGTTCTCCGCGACCCTGACCGATGAAGTCATGCGCCTGGCCGCCGCCTGGATGGTTGATCCGGAGCGGATCGATATCGAGCCGGAACAGGTGGCCGTCGATTCTGTTGAGCAGAAGGTCTATATTGTGACGGACGACCAGAAATTCACAATGCTCTACAATATCATCAAAAACGATGATCCCGAACGCATCATTATCTTCACCAACCGCCGCGACCAGGCCGAACGGCTCTCCGAAGACCTCGACCGGTACAGCCTCAAATGCGAAATGCTGTCCGGTGCGGTCACCCAGAAAAAGCGTATGCGCATTCTGGAGGACTTCAAGGCCGGTAAGGTTAAAGTCCTGGTGGCTACCGATGTTGCCGGCCGCGGGATTCATGTCGACGGCCTGAGCCATGTGGTGAACTTTAACATTCCGGAAAATCCGGACGACTATGTGCACCGTATCGGCCGTACCGGCCGCGCTGGATCGACCGGTCAGTCGATCACGTTTGCCTGCGAAATGGAATCGTTTGAGCTGCCGAAGATTGAAGAGCTGCTGGGTATGGAGCTGAAGTGCAGTATGCCGACCGATGAGCTGCTGGCAGAGCTGCCTCCGGCGCCGCCGCGGAAACCGCGGACGCGCCGTCCGCCTCAGGGCGGATCGCGCGGCGGACGCCGCCCGCAGGGCGGTCATCACCGCCCGGGTCAGAAACGTTCCGGCAGCGGTGCCGGACACCGCGTTCCTCGGGACGCGAAGTAATAAAAAAGCCCTTCGGAGTTCCGAGGGGCTTTTTTTTTGCCGCAGGGCGGGCGGCGTTTAGTGCGTTGCGCTGGGTTTGCCTCCGGCGCGCCGGCTTTTGCTGTATCTGCTCCGCGTTTTTTCGGCGGTGCTTTCGGTGCTGGCGTCTGTGTTTTTATCGGCGGCGCCGGGGCGGGTCAGCATATCGGAAGTCAGGCCGCCGATGCCTTTGAGCGCATCGCCGGCAAAGCCGGTGGCTCCGCTGACGGCGCTGACCATTTCCTCGTAGAGGGTGTCATACACCTGCGTGGCGGCCTCTGCGGGAGTGGCGCCGCCTTTTTCCTTGCCGATGTCTTTCAGTTCCGGCAGCGGAAGCGGGATGGGGATGGTCGGCAGGGCGGAGAGTTTGGCATAGACAATACAGCCGCTGATCGCGATGCGGTCGATGATGACTTTCTGCCCATCCTCTTTCTTTTCCTCCTTCGGTCCGGCTTCCGCTTCTGCGGCCGCTGTTCCTTGATCCATGGCTGCCCTGCGCTGCGTCGTCGCCTGTTCAACGGCTTCTTTGAAGGCGGTAAGGTTGTCTTTCAGGATCTGCCGCTCATAGCGTATGCGCGGTTTTGTTATGCTGATGTCTTTGATCTGCAGGGTGTCGCTCTGCAGCGAATCAAAATCGAGATCAGTCTGTAACTGTTCAATTTTCAGCATGTCGCGGCGGGAGAAGCCGTGCGGGTTGGAGATGCGCAGGCCGTCAATGCGCAGCGAGCCTTTCAGGGGTTCCAGCGCGAGGTTCCGGAAGGCCGCCAGGGTTATGGGGGCATCGGGGTCGGCTTCGGCTTCCTCTTCCGCTGCTGCGTCGGATGCCAGCGGATTGAGTTTGCTGATTTGGCTCATGGGATTGAGTTTGCTCATTTGATCGATGGGGTTGATCTTTCCGATCAGGGCATTATCCGTGGTGTTGGTGTCGGCCGGAAGTTTCATGCTTACATTCAGGTTGGTGACGATGAGCTGGTGCAGCAGGACGGGCTGCTCGGCCAGCGCTGCCGGCGGGGGAGCGGCGGGCGAAGCGGCTGAAGCAGAAGGCGCCTGGAGCTGTTTCGGCGGCGAAAACTTCCGCAGGGTGGTCTGCAGTTCGGCGGCATTGCCGCTGGTTTCGGTCTGCTCGAGATTCAAGCTTGGCGAATTGATGAAAATCCGGTCGATAACCACCGGGTCGGAAAAAACGGTTTCGGGGTCGAGCTCGATCAATACCTCGGCAAGGTGGAAAATGTCGGCGGCGCTGAAGCCGGCGGCGTTGGGTATGCGGATGCTGTGCAGGCCGAGGCGTCCCTCGGACAGTTTGATGGAGATTTGATCGATCCCGGCAATCAGGGCAGGTGCCGGGCCGGCGGTGTTGGTTGCAGTGTTGTCTTTCAGGTAGAGGCCGAGGTCGTTGACCTGCAGGTTGTGCAGGACAAGCGGCGGGGCTGCAGGTGCGGCATTCGGGGTTTCGTTGGTTTCGGGCTGTTCCGGTGCCGGCGGAAGCTCCGGGATCGGATAGCCGGGGAGCCGGTCGGTGTAGCTGTTGACGATTTTCAGGAATTCGCTGACGGTATTGCGGCTGTCATTGAGCTCAAGGAAGGCATACGGCTGGTTGATCTGCATATCCTCAATGACCGGTGCCGGGGAGTTGTGCGGCTGCGGCGTAAACTTGACCGAGAGGTTTTTGAGTGAAAAGAGGTCCGGAGTTTCCAGGCGGCCGGGGTTGGACAGGCGGAGTCCGTTCAGCATCAGCCGGCCGTTTTTCAATGCGGCGGTGAGCTGATCCAGGGTCAGGTGAATGCTCAGTTCGGGATCGCCGGTGTCTACGGCATGAACCTGGATATTATCGATGGTGACGCGGTCCAGGGTCATTTTCGTTGCCGGTACGGGTTCGGCATCGGCGGGTTCGGCGGGCGCGGCGGAGGCAGCCGTTTTGGGCTCGGAAGGCGGGGGCGGGATTTTAGAGGCCAGGCTGCTGGCGATTTTCAGGAATTCGCCAAGGCTATCGGTTTCCGGGTTGTGTTCGATGAAAGCATGCGGATTTAGGATTTCAACGGATCTGCACTGGATGTTCGTGGAGTATATGGAGGCCGGCTCCATTTCGATCTGCACTCGGTCGAGGGTGAAGAGGTTTGGGGTCTGCAGGCGGCCGGGGTTCCTGACGTAGACGTTATTCAGCTGCGCGGTGCCGTTGGTCATGCTGACGGTGAGTGTTTCAAAGCCGATGCTGACATCGAGTGCCTGGTCCTGCGTATTTGCGAGGTTGAACTGCGCGTCGTTGACGGCCAGCTGTTCAACAATCACCACCTTTGGTGTTCCGTGTTTTTTAGGCTTTGCGGTTTTTTCGGGTTTCGGCGGTGCTTCCGGATCGATGCCGGCAAAGGACTGGATGCTGCGGATAAATTCCGTGATGTTGTCGCGCTGCAGGTCCTGCTCATAGACGAAGTGCGGGCTGTTGATCTCGACCTGCTGCACAATAACGGTGCTGGAGAACAGGGAGGCCATATCGACTGAAATATCGAGGCTTGCCAGCGATACTGCGTTGGACCGGCCGAATCTATCGGGATTCCTTATGCTGAAATCCGAGAGCTGGATAATGCCTTTAATCGGGTTGAGGGTCAGCTTCTGCATGGTTACATCGGTGCCCAGTGCTTTGGGTCCGACGGCCTGCACGATGAGTTTTACGGTTGGGCCGAGCCAGAAAAGAATGGTCAGCACCAGCAGGAGAAGCAGTGTTCCGGCTGTCCCGAGAATGTATTTCAGTATCCGTTTCGATTTCATCGTAAATACCGCTCTCTCTTTTAATAGACGGCTAAAACCGTACACAGAATTCAGGGGCTTGGGAAGCCGTTTTGCTCTGCGGCCCGGAGGCGGCGGCGCGCAGTAAATCGGGCCGGGCAGGGACGGTAAATTACGCGGCTGAATTTTTTCGCATTTTACCACTTGCCGCACCCGCCCGGTATGGGTATGTTCCTCCACCTTATTTCGCACTGCTGCTCGGGTGGTGAAATTGGTAGACACGCAAGGTTGAGGGCCTTGTGGGAGTTAAATCCCGTATGAGTTCGACTCTCATCCCGAGCACCATTTTAAGCTCAGCCTCATTGGCTGAGCTTTTTTAGGCTCCTTCTTGGAATTGGGAGGGAGGCTGCAAATAGGGTCCGGTAGCTCAGTCGGTAGAGCATTTGACTTTTAATCAAAGGGTCCTGGGTTCGAGCCCCAGCCGGATCACCATTTTAAAGCCCAGTCGGAAACGGCTGGGCTTTTTTTTGTGCCCGCATCCCAGCCGGCCGCACCTATGAAAAAAGGCCGGCTGTTTCCAGCCGGCCGTGGATTGGTGCCGGGTTAGCCGAAAAGCCCCCAGCTGCCGGTTGTGTAATCATTGATTTGCGGGGCCGACAGCACTGCGTAGAGGATGCCGCACAATAAGCAGGCTAATAAGACAGCTGTAATTGCTGCGTGGTCGGCGATCCAGTGACCGGCATGCGCGGCATAATGTTTTTCCAGGATGTGCTGCAGCGGATGCAGGCTCTGAATGTGGTGAATCGTTGGGTATGTCCAGTGAGAGGGGTGCGGCAGGTGCTGGACGACCGCAGCGGCGCTCAGGCGACGGCTGTGTGAGTGTAGATGGTGCGCGGACCCAGCCGGCTGTAAATGCGGTAGATGGTTGTGCATGATTATCATGGTTCTCACCTCCTTCAGTAGGCTTCTGTCCATTATGATTTGACGCCGTCGCTGCCTGATCGGTTCGGGATTGTGCGCCCGTGCGGGATATTGGGATTTAGTCTTCGCAGTGTTTGCGGAGTAGACCCAAAAAAAGACCGACTGTTTCCAGTCGGTCTTTAGATTGGTAGCGGGGATTGGATTTGAACCAATGACCTTCAGGTTATGAGCCTGACGAGCTACCGGGCTGCTCTACCCCGCAATCATGAATTAAAAAAATTGGTAGCGGGGATTGGATTTGAACCAATGACCTTCAGGTTATGAGCCTGACGAGCTACCGGGCTGCTCTACCCCGCAATCATGAAATTGTTCTCGTTAAGAGGCGGTAGAAAGTATCGGTTTTATTTTCGGATGCAAGGGGTAAATCGATATTTTTTTAACTTCCGGAATTCGGGGTGCCCGTTTTTCCGGTCTTTCAGGCTGCGGCTTCGGGATTTATAGATCTGAGGCGATCTTGACTGAAAACACGGGTTTGGCTACCTTTCGCGCATTTCCAGGAGATTTTTAAACCATGCCCGAAATTCAAATTATGCCCTCTATACTGGCCGCAGACTTCGGCCGTTTGGCAGAAGGGTGCAAGCGTGCAGAAGATGCCGGCGCTGACCAGATTCATGTGGATGTCATGGACGGCGTTTTTGTGCCGAATATCAGCTTTGGGTCGAATGCGGTGAAAATGGCCGCCTCGGCCGTTTCGATTCCCCGGAATGTTCACCTGATGGTCAAGCGGCCGCAGGATCATATCCGTGCGTTCATTGGGGCCGGTTCCGATACCATTCAGATTCATATCGAATCGGTCTGTAATATTGAGAAGACTTTGGAGGCCATTCGCGAGGCCGGCCTGCGCTCGGCGATTACCCTGAATCCGGAAACGCCGGCGGAAGCCATTTTTCAGTGCCTGGATAACCGCTGGGTGGATGAAGTGCTGGTGATGTCGGTGCATCCGGGGTTCGGCGGCCAGAAATATCTGGCGTATGTTGAGGAGAAGGCGGCCGAAATCCGGCGCCGTGCCGACTGGGTGGATATTGCCATCGACGGCGGGATTGACGCGGAAACGGTCGTTCCGGCCGCGGCGGCGGGCTGTAACCTTTTTGTGGCCGGATCCTATCTCTATAAGCACGACGATATGGCGGCGGCCATTGCCGACCTGCGTGCCAAGGCGGCGGCCAACTTTTGTAAAGCGGTCTAATTCAATGCGGTCAGCTCTTTCGGAGCTTGCGGTGAGTGGAAGAGCCGGCTGGCGATGAGTCCGGTGATAAAGCTCACGGCGAAGGAAAAGGGGAAATAGTAAAGCGCGTGGACCGCGGTGAATTTCTGGATCCAGATGCTGACGGCAATGGATGCGCCGAGGCCGACGAGCCAGCCTTTGAAATTTCCTTTCCGGGTCAGCACGCCCATCAGGAACAGGGCCAGCACCGGCGCGCTGAACATGCCCATAAAGCTGAAGAAGGCGTTCAGGATGCCGTCGATGGTGGACACGTAAAATGCCAGGCCGGTGGCCAGCAGGCCCAGTGCCGCGGTAAGGATGCGGGCGAGGCGCACTTCATTTTCGACCCCTTTGGTGAAATCGCTGATCACGACCGTTGCGATGGAGTTGATCCCGGAATCCATGGAAGACATGGCGGCGGCGAATACGGCCGTGATGAGCAGGCCGGAGATGCCTTGCGGCAGGTAGTGGATGATGTAGTAGGGCATGATTTTGTCGGGTGAAAGTTCTTCGGGCAGTTCCGTGCTTTGGAAAAAGGCGAAGAGCCCGAGGCCGATAAACATCAGCAGGCCGATGATGAAAAAGTCGGTGCCGGCGTTGAAGGCGACGGATTTGACGGTTTTTCTGAGCGAGCCGGTAGCCATGAGCCGCTGGACGGTGACCTGGTCGGTGCCGTAGTCCTGCATGAGCTGGAAAAAGAAGGAGATGGCGACGGCCGGGCCGGTCATGGCATAGAGGTTCGGTTTCCAGTCGGCAATCTGCAGGCGCCCCGTTTCCCCGGCGATACGCATGATTTCCGCTGCGCCGCCGTCAACGCCGCTGATCAGTGCGGCGGCCACCCAGACGGCGCCGCCGATGAGGATGATAAACTGGATGGCATCGGTCCAGACCACGGCGGAGAGGCCGCCGAGGGCGGTATAGGCGGTGGCGAGCAGGCCCATCATGCAGATGCAGGTCCAGAGCGGTATGCCGGTGACGATCGACATCGCCATGGCCGGGGCATAAACCACGGTGCCGAGCCAGCCGAGGCGGGCGAGCACGAACAGGCCGGCAACGGCGTATTTGGCCTGGGGCCCGAAGCGCTGCAGGATGTATTCATAGGAGGTGGTTACCCGCAGGCGATGGTAGAGCGGGTAAAACAGCAGGAGGATGAACGGCGCCACCAGGGGGCTCATGATGCAGACGATAATCAGTGAGATGTTCTCTGCATATGCGGTTCCGGGCAGGCCGATGTAGGTGACTGCGCTGGTGAGCGAGGCGTACATGCTCATGGCCACCACGAGCCACGGCAGCTTGCGCCCGCCGAGGAAAAACATTTCGGCATTCTCCTGCCGGCGGGAAAAGTAGAGGCCCACACCGATCATGCTGAGCAGGTAAACGGCCAGCACGGCATAGTTCAGGGCGCCGAATTGTACGGAATTGTTCATTTGAGGTAGAGGGTGGTGCCGCCGTCGACGGGTGCGTGCAGGGCTTCTTCAAGGATGCCGGCCAGCTCCTCGTCTGTGAGCTCAATCGGATTGCCTTTCATGCTGCTGGCATTCTTCGCTTTGGCCGTGATGGCCGGAATATCTGACTCGCGGATGCCGAAATCCTCCAGGCCCGGAACCAGCATCTGGGTGCAGGTGTTTTTCAGCTGTGCGATTGCTTCTTCAATGGTTCCGTCCGGGTTGTTGAGGATGATCCGCGCGGCTTCGAGCATTTTGCCGAGGGCCGGGTTTTGGGGATCGCGTTTTCGAAGGGCGTCGTAGTTGGCCTGGGCGGCGGCCGGCAGCAGGCTGGCGCAGACCATGCCGTGCGGGGCGTCGAACATGCCGCCGATCGGTCCGGCAAAGCCGTGTATAACGCCGAGCCCGCCGTTGGCCAGGGCCAGGCCGCTGCAGAGGCTGGCAAAGGCCATGTTGGTGCGGGCTTCGAGATCGTCGCCCTTGGCGTAGGCCTGCAGGAGGGAGCCACCCATGCGGGTGAGGCCCTCGCGGCAGACGGCATCGGTCAGGGGGGAGGCCTTGCGGGAGATGAATGCCTCCAGCAGCTGCACCAGTGCGTCGAGGCCGGTGCTTGCTGTGACGGCCGGCGGTGCGGGGAGTGTCAGCTCGGGATCGACGAGGGCGATGTCGGGCAGCATTTTGGGGTGGCGCAGGCTGACTTTGACCTGGTGCTCGGCTGAGTGGAGAACGGCATTGCGGGTGACTTCGGAGCCGGTGCCGGCGGTGGTGGGGACGGCAATGCAGGGGGCCGGGTCTTCGGTGAGCGGCAGGCCTTTGCCGATGACTTCGAGGTAGTCCATAAGCTCGCCCGTGTTGGTGAGCAGTGCGGCCATTGCCTTGCCGGTATCGAGTACGCTGCCACCGCCGAAGGCCACGACGAAGTCGCAGCCGAGTTCGCGTGCGCCGGCGGCGAGTTTGGCGATGCGGTCGGTTTTGGGTTCGCCGGTGATGCTGAATGCGGCGGGGGCGGTTCCGGCCTCCTGCAGCATTCGGAAGATCGGGCCGGTCCGCTCTGCGCTGCTGCCGGTAATCAGGGCGGCTTTGGTGCCGAGGCCCTTGACCAGCTCGGGCAGCAGGCTGATCTTGCCGCATCCGAAAATGATGCGCTGGGCGGTCGCAAATTCAAAATTCATGCAGTTCTCCGTGGGTTCGGGGGTGCAGTTTAGTGGGGGCGGCGGCCGTGTCCAGAATCATTTTGACAATAGAGGCGGATGCGCTACATTTCGCGCCTTTAATCATCTTTCAGGAGATTCCAATGCCGACATATGAATATGAATGCAAAGAGTGTGGTCATCATTTCGAAGAGTTCCAGAGCATGTCTGCAGATCCGCTGACGAACTGTCCTGAGTGCAGCGGGCCGGTGCACCGCCTGCTGGGCGTGGGTGCGGGGGTGCTGTTCAAGGGGTCGGGCTTCTATGAAACCGACTACCGCAGTTCCGGCTACCGAAAGGATGCCGCGGCGGACAAAACGCCGGCTGCAGCCCCGAAAAAGGATCAAAAGTCCGCTTCCAAAAAGACTGCGAAAAAGGCACAGTAGTTGGCCAATTGCGGTCTGTTGTTGGGCGGGGCCGTGTAATCTTACTATAAAGCAAGGAAATCTGTACGATGAAGGATAAGAAGGAATTCTACAATCTGTTGGCTGAGCTCGATGGACAGCCGTTCGCGGAGTACCAGCAGCTGGTCGGAGACTTCGATTTCTCCCGTTATGTCATCAAATGCGGAAAAATTGATTTAGAGCGTGAAGATGCCGAGCTGCCGGTTTTCAGTATTCGAGTGCCGCAGACGATTGCGGAAATTCCGGAATACCTTTTTGACAGCCCGGTGCGCCGTACCGCGATGGAGGACCTGCTGCTGCGCCGCATGTCCGGCAGTATCGACCGCATTGCCAACTACGACCAAAACGGAATTGCCCGCCGGCATATCCAGGTCTCCTCGCCGAACCAGAAAATCCTTCCGCGCAATGCGCTGCAGCTCACCAAGGAATATATTGAAGTCCGCGTTCAGGTCATCCTGCCGGTGCAGATGGTGGTGGTTGACGGCGATGCGCAGGTTTCGATCGACGGCCGCCTGGCCCAGCAGATTTTCTTTGAGGATCTTCCGGAAATCGTCAGCGGCAGCCTGCTTTACTGCAATATCGATACCGCCGAAGCGGATGATCATGTGAACAACATGGAAGACGCCGACCGCCTGCGTCAGTATCTCGGCGCTTCCGGCCAGATTTCCTTCGTTGCAGACGGGGCGCTGGTTTCGCGCGAGTCGGGTTCCGATGAGCCGGACTATGCCCGCCTCGCTCCGCTTGAAATTGATGAATCCATTTCTGAAGAGGTTGAGGTGCCGCACGGCGGCGCCGTCTGCGGCCTCGGCATTCCGAACGGCCTGACCCTGATTCTCGGCGAATCCAACAGCGGCCGTGTTGATTTGATGGATGCCATCTGCCAGGGCATTTATAACCACGTTCCGGGCGACGGCCGGGAGCATGTTGTGACGGTTGCCGATGCAGTGAATATCCGCTCCGAAGTCGGCCGTTCGATCCAGCAGGTTGATATTTCCGCATTTGCTGTTGAGCTGCCTGACGGCGGTAATCCGGCTTGCTATTCGACGAAAAACGCAGGTTCTTTCACCTCGCAGGCGGCTTCTGCAGTGGAAGCGCTTGAGGCCGGTGCGCGTGTCCTGCTGTTTGATGAGCACAGCTCGTCCTCCACCTTCCTTTCTTCCGATACCCGGGTCACGTCCCTGCTGGGCCGGTCGTCCCGCAACACGCTGGCCGCCCGCGCCCGCCAGATGGTGGACGAACTCGGTATTTCAATGATTGTTGCCGGCAGCAGCCTCGTTGCTGAGTTTATTCCGATTGCCGATAAAATCCTTAAAGTGGAAAACTACCGGGTGTCGGACATTACCGAAGAGGCCAAGGCGCTTGAAATCAGTCCGTCTGTGCCGGTAAATGAGGCTGCGAACCTGTCCTCGATGCTCAGCCGGTCGCGCTGGGTGATGCCGAGCTCTATTGACCCGAGCATCGGCCGCGATGACCTGGTGATTGAGGCCGAAGATACGGACTTCCTGCAGTTCGGCCGTTCGCTGGTTGATCTCGATGCGGTCCGCCAGATTGCGGATGCAGACCAGGCGCGTGCCATCGGCTATGTGCTTTACTACGCAAAACTCCGCTATATGGATGAGGGGTATCCGATGCGCGAGATTCTTGACCTCGTCGACCGCGATCTTTCCAATGAAGGCCTGAACGCACTGGTGCGCGATGTCCGCGGCGACCTGGCTCGGCCGCGCCGTTATGAGGTTGCGGCTGCGCTCAACCGCCTGCCGGCCTTCCGTGTGTCGCACGTAACGGAGTAAGGGCTTCCCATGCCGCAGGTCAGAGGGTCGAAGGTTGCTATGTGACTTTCGGCCTTTGGCTTTTCGGCTTTCGGCTTTTTATGAAACTGGTTGTACAGCGTGTGAAAAACGCCTCCGTTGCGGTGGATGGAGAACAGATCTCCAAGATCGGGCGGGGGCTTCTGGTTTTATGCGGTGTCGGGCACGATGATACGGTGCACGATGCCCGGTTCCTGGCGAGAAAGACGGCCAATCTCCGCATTTTTGAAGATGAAGAGGGGAAAATGAATCTCTCCGCGGCTGATATCGGCGGCGAGATTCTGTCGGTCAGCCAGTTTACGCTCTATGGCGACTGCGCCAAGGGCAACCGCCCGAGTTTTATCGGTGCGGCGCGGCCGGAGCAGGGCGAGGCGCTCTTTAATGAATATGTCCGCGCTTTGGAGGCGCTGGGCTTTGCGCCGCATACGGGAAAATTCGGGGCCGATATGAAGGTGGACCTGCTCAACGACGGACCGGTTACGCTGATCGTCGAGTCCGTCGGCCGAACCAAAGTTTAACAGCGTTCTTCCTTTCATCGGCGGCGCGCTTTCGTGTTTATTGCGCTAAATATTTCAGAGGTAACTTATGGCTAAACAGAAAACAACGGTTGGAACAATTAATAATGAAACGCTGGCCTATACGGCCGGGCGTGATGTGGAGCTGGATCATGCACTGATCACGGTCGACTGCATCGGCACGGCGGCGCACGTGACCATGCTTTCAAAGATGCCGGTGCAGCCGCCGTTGATTACCGATGAAGAACGCGGCCGGGTTATCGAGGGGCTTGTTGAGATTATCGGCCTGGCGCAGCGGAACGAATTTAAGATTGAGCTGGCCGATCAGGATGTGCATTTGGCGGTCGAGCGCACGCTGACGAAAAAGCTCGGAGATCTTGGTAAAAAGATCCATACCTGCCGGAGCCGGAATGACCAGGTGGCTGTGGATCTGCGGCTCTATGCCAAGGAGCAGGTGCTGCAGACACTCGCAGAGGCTGCGGCGCTGGCGGACGCACTGGTCAGCTTCGGTAAGGAGCATGAAAAGGTTCCGATGGTGGGCCGTACGCATATGCAGCCGGGCATGCCGTCGAGCGTCGGCCTCTGGGCCACGGCGCATGCGGAGAGCCTGCTGGACGACTGTGTGACG
This sequence comes from Pontiella sp., assembly GCA_041582935.1. GTDB lineage: Bacteria > Verrucomicrobiota > Kiritimatiellia > Kiritimatiellales > Pontiellaceae > Pontiella. Next base: position 3,720 of record JBFHGU010000051.1, on the reverse strand, counting down.
CTGGTGAATGCCTACGAAATGAACGACCAGTGCCCGCTCGGTTCGGCGGCGAGTTACGGCGTGCCGCTGCCGATTGACCGGCAGCTGACTTCCGACCTGCTCGGCTTCAGCCGTCCGACCCATAATGTGCTCTACGCAAACAACGGCCGCGGCAAGATGGAGAATATTGTCCTGGGCGCCATGAGTCAGGTGATGCTGACGCTGTCGCGCCTGTCGCAGGACCTGATGATTTTCACGATGCCGGAGTTCGATTATTTTCAGCTGCCGGCGGAATTCTGCACCGGCAGTTCGATCATGCCGCAGAAGCAGAATCCGGACGTCTGCGAGCTGATGCGCGCGAAGGCCTCGCGGGTGAAAGCCGCGGAACTGGGGGTTTACGACCTGATCAAGGGTTCGCCGACCGGTTACAACCGCGACCTGCAGGAGGCGAAGGAGCTCTTTATGGAGGGCATTGCGACGACGCGGGCCAGCCTGCGGATTATGGCGCCGATGATCGGCGACACAAAGGTGAACCAGCAGAAGCTGATCGATGGTTTTACGCCGGATGTGTTTGCCACCGACCGCGCGCTGGAGCTGGTGGGCGAGGGCATGCCGTTCCGTGATGCGTATCACTACATTAAAGAAAACCTCCACGAGCTGGAGAACATTGATCCGACGGAGGCGATCCTGCTGAAGACGCACCTGGGGGCGCCGCTCGGTCTGGACTGGAATTATTTCAGGGAGCGCATCGATGCCGTTCGGGAAACGGTCGGCGAAGAGTGCAATGCATTTAACGAGGCGGTGTCGGAGCTGCTGGGAGTAAAGTATCCGGTAGTTTGAGGTCCGGGGTCTCATTGCGCAGCGGGCGTTCGGCCCTGTGCCTGAAGGAAATATAATGATGTATCGCGAAGAAATTGAAATCGTCACGGGCGGCCACCGCGATATGCACGAAATAACCAACCGGGTCCAGGCGGTTGCAGACCGTTCCGGCATTTCGGACGGCCTGGTTCATATTTTCAATGTCGGCAGTACCGGCATTATCGGCACGATTGAGTATGAACCCGGCCTGGAGAAAGACCTGCCGGAAATGCTCGATCGGCTGATTCCGCCGAGCCTGGATTACGGCCATGAGCGGCAGTGGCATGACGGCAATGGGCATTCGCACCTGCAGGCAACGCTGATGGGGCCGGAGCTTACCGTTCCTGTGGCGGCCGGCCGGCTGCTGCTCGGCACCTGGCAGCATATTTTTCACCTAGAGGCCGACATCAAGCCGCGCAGGCGCCGGGTTGTTGTTACGGTAACGGGGGGCTGATGGCGTTGTTTTCTGCCGTTGTTTTCTGGCTGGGGATTGTCGGGCTGGTGGACGGTTCGCTCGGCCTGCTTTTTGAAGACCGGTGGCAGCGGCTGGCCGGAGACTGGCCGCTTCGGAAGATTGCGTTTATTGAGATCGGTATTGCCGGGCTGCTGCTGGTGCTGCATTTTTGGCTGAAATTCTGCCGGTTGTGACGTCTTTGGGCGCAAAAAGCGGTTTCTGCCGCTGCGAAACTCCCGGGGGGCGGTGCGGCGGACTTTTGAGGCCTATTTCTTGTAGATGCCCGCTTGACTTCCAACCTGTTGCTTTCTATGGTCTTCCGCTCTTTTGAACTTGAGAAAGGAAAAAGGGCCGGTCGAACTGTGCCTTTTTTTTATTATTTTACTGCCCGATAGTGTAATGGAAGCACATGTGACTTTGACTCATAGGGTCCTGGTTCGAACCCAGGTCGGGCAACCAAAGAAAACGTGAAGAATATGAAGATTATTTCAGGAACAGGACATCGGGAATTGGCCGAGCGCATTGCCGCAGCGGCGGGCGTTGAGCTGTGTGATGTTGATATTACGCGTTTCCCTGATGGTGAGGTCTTTGTGAAAATCGTGGAGAATGTCCGCGGTGACGACCTTTTTATCGTTCAGTCGGTTTCGGTGAAGCCGAATGATTACCTGATGGAGCTTCTGATCATGATCGATGCGGCGAAGCGGGCTTCCGCCGACCGCATCACGGCGGTGCTGCCGTATTACGGCTATGCCCGCCAGGACCGCAAGGACCAGCCGCGCGTGCCGATTACCGCCAAGCTGGTGGCCAGCCTGCTGGAGGCCGCCGGTGCCGACCGCGTGCTCTGTGTGGATCTTCATGCACAGCAGATCCAGGGATTCTTTGATGTTCCCGTAGATCACCTTTATGCCTCGCCGGTCATCGTGAAATATCTGCGCTCGCTGGGGCTTGATGACCTGGTCGTGGTTTCGCCGGACGCCGGCGGCCTGAAAATGGCGGATGCGTATGCCAAGCTGCTCGATGCAGGTATTGCCCTGGTCGGCAAGCAACGCAAGAGCGCCGAAGATGTCGAGGCCAACCACCTGGTGGGCGATGTCAAAGGCCGTAACACCCTGCTCGTGGACGATATGTCTTCAACGGCCGGAACGCTTACTGCCGCAGCAAGACTGCTGGAAAAGGCGGGCGCAAAATCGATCCGCGCCGCGGTCAGCCACTCGCTGCTGACCCAGAAAGGCATTGACCGCCTCAAAGAGTCGCCGATCACCGAGGTGGTCACAACCGATACGGTGCCGCAGCGCGAGTGGCCCGGTTTTAATTTAACTGTACTATCTGTGGCCGACACGCTGGCTGAAGCCATCTGCCGGATCCACAACGACCAATCCGTCAGCTCGCTGTTCCGGGTTTGATAATTAGGAGAGAATCAATGGAAGACACTAAACTGATTGCAAAGAAGAGAGACCTGGAAGGTTCTTCAAACGCGCGCCGCATGCGTGTTGAAGGCATCCTGCCGGGCGTAGTTTACGGCGGCGATAAAGAGCCTGTTTCCGTTCTGGTTAATACGCATGAGTTCGAGCAGATCCTGCATCACCACTCCAGCGAAAGCCTGATTGTTGAGGTTGAGCTCGAAGGCGAAGGCGATATCCGCGTACTGGTTAAAGAAGTCCAGCACCATCCGGTCACGAGCGACCTGATGCATGTGGACATGCAGCGTGTTGTGGCCGGCCAGGCGATTCACGTTGACCTGCAGATTGAACTCGTCGGCGAATCCAAAGGCGTGAAAGCCGGCGGCATCCTTGACCAGGTGATGCACAGCATTCCGGTTGAGTGCCTGCCGAAAGACCTGATCGAAGCGATCGAAGTGGATGTTTCCGATCTCGAAATCGGCCAGAACCTGCACGTGTCCGATCTGGGCATTGACGATGCGTTCAAACCGCTGGTGGACGGCGATGCCATCATCTGCGCGGTTGCCGGACCGACGGAAGAAGCCGAAGAAGATGAAGACGCCGCCGCTGAGCCGGAAGTGATTACTGAAAAGAACGCAGAGTAACCCGCTGCGCGGATTCGGTGCTTAAATTTTTAAAAGCTGAACCCATTCGGGATGAAGTATGAAACTAGTCATTGGGCTGGGTAATCCCGGAGAGAAATACGAGCGCACCCGCCACAACATCGGATTTATGGTTGTGGAAGAACTGGCCCGGCGCCAGGGGGTTGCGCTTCGGAAAAAGTTTCTGTTTCCCGGCCGTACGGCGAAATGCCGGATGGGCGAGCACGAGGTGCGGTTGATTGAACCGACCACCTTCATGAACCACAGCGGCAAGGCTGTCCGGGGCGCGATGAAGAAATGGCGCGCTGCTCCGGAGGACACGGTGGTGATTTATGATGATGTCGACGTAGCCTTCGGCGGCATTCGGGTTCGGGCAAAAGGCTCGGGT
>JBFHGU010000050.1:0-26078 GCA_041582935.1 Pontiella sp. | reverse complement strand
ACAAGCTTCCGTATGATGTGATGGACTCGATTTCCAACCGCATCATCAACGAAGTGCGCGGCGTCAACCGGGTCTGCTACGACATCAGCTCCAAGCCCCCGTCCACCATCGAGTGGGAATAGTTTTAAGTTTCAGGAGAGAGAAATGCCCAAACGCGAAGACATTAACCACATTCTGATTATCGGTTCCGGCCCCATCGTCATCGGCCAGGCCTGCGAGTTCGACTATTCCGGCACGCAGGCGTGCAAGGCGCTGCGGGAAGAGGGATACAAGATCTCTTTGATCAACTCCAACCCGGCAACCATTATGACGGACCCGGCAACCGCCGACCGCACCTATATCGAGCCGATCACCCCGGAAGCGGTGGAAAAGATCATCATTAAAGAGAAGCCGGACGCCATCCTGCCGACCCTCGGCGGACAGACCGCACTGAACACCGCCATGAAACTGGTGGAACAGGGTATTCTCGAAAAGTACGGCGTAGAAATGATCGGCGCAAAATACGACGCCATCATGCGCGGTGAAGAGCGCGACCTCTTTAAGCAGGCGATGGCCGAAGTCGGCATCGAAACCCTGCGCAGCTATGAAGTCCATGACCTCAAAGAAGCCCGGCGCGTGGCTGACGAAGAGCTCGATTTCCCCATTATTGTCCGCCCGTCCTTCACACTCGGGGGCACCGGCGGCGGTATTGCCCATAATATGGACGAACTGATGGAGATCGCGGAAGGCGGTCTCAAAGCATCGCTGACCACCGAAGTCCTGCTCGAAGAATCCGTCTTCGGCTGGAAAGAGTATGAGATGGAAGTGATGCGCGATAAAAAGGATAACTGCGTCATCATCTGCGCCATCGAAAATATGGACCCGATGGGCATTCATACCGGCGACTCCATTACCGTGGCCCCGGCCCAAACGCTGACCGACCGCGAATACCAGGTTATGCGCGACGCATCGCTGGCAGTCCTGCGCGTCATCGGGGTTGAAACGGGCGGCTCCAACGTGCAGTTCTGCATCCATCCGGAAACCGGCCGCATGGCGGTGATTGAGATGAATCCGCGGGTATCGCGTTCCTCAGCACTGGCCTCGAAAGCCACCGGCTTCCCGATTGCCAAACTGGCGGCCAAACTGGCGGCCGGCTACACGCTCGATGAGCTGCCGAACGACATCACCAAAGAAACTCCGGCCTGCTTTGAACCGTCGATCGACTACGTCGTGACCAAGCTCCCGCGCTTTACATTTGAAAAATTCCCGGCCGCCAACCCGACCCTCGGCGTCAGCATGAAATCGGTCGGCGAAACCATGGCGATCGGCCGGAACTTCAAAGAATCGCTGCAGAAAGCTTTCCGCTCGCTGGAAATCGGCGTCGACGGCCTGGACCTCAAAGCCGAAGCCAAGCTGGATCCGGACCGCCTCGATGACTACCTGACGACCACCTGCACAGAGCGCACGATTGCGATCAAAAGCGGCCTGAAAAAAGGATATTCGGTCGAAAAGATCCACGAAATGACCTATCTCGATCCGTGGTTTATCGATCAGATCCTGCAGCTGGTTGAAATCGAAAAAGAGCTCATGGATGCTGCGGAGCTGGACTACGACCTGCTGAAGACTGCCAAGAAAAACGGATTTTCCGATGAGCAGATCGGCGCCCTGCGCGGCGTAAACGGCAATGAAATCCGGGCGCTGCGCAAAGAACTGGGCATCATTCCGGTTTACAGCCTAGTGGATACCTGCGCCGGCGAGTTTGCCGCGTCCACCCCCTACTTCTACTCCACCTACGGCGGACAGCTCGACGAAACCCACAAAACCGACAAACAGAGCGTCATCGTTCTCGGATCCGGCCCGAACCGTATCGGCCAGGGTATTGAGTTTGACTATTCCTGCGTACACACCGTTAAGGCGCTGCGCGAAATGGGCTACGAAGCCATCATGGTCAACTCCAACCCGGAAACTGTTTCCACCGACTACGACACCTCGGATAAGCTCTACTTTGAGCCGCTCACCTTCGAGGATGTCATGAACATCTACGAAGCCGAAAAACCGCTCGGCATGATCGTCCAGATGGGCGGACAGACCCCGCTCAACCTTGCCGACCGGCTGCTCGAAGCCGGCGTGCCGATCCTCGGCACATCGCCCAAAAGCATTGCGGCGGCTGAAGACCGCGAACTCTTCCGCCAAATGCTCAATAAGCTGGAACTCAAACAGCCGGAATCCGCAACGGCCAAGACGATTGATGAAGCCAAAGCCATTGCTGAAAAAATCGGCTTGCCGGTTATGATCCGCCCGTCGTTTGTTCTCGGCGGCCGCGCAATGATGGTGGCCTACGAAGAAGAGGAACTCGAACCGTTTGTCAAGGCGGCCTTTGAGGCCAGCCCGGACTTCCCGGTGCTGATCGACCGCTTCCTGGAACACGCCATCGAGGTGGATGTCGACCTCGTCTGCGACGGAACGGATGTCTATATCGGCGGCGTGATGGAACACGTCGAGGAAGCCGGCATTCACTCCGGCGACTCCGCCTGCTCAATCCCGCCCTACACGCTTTCCGAGGACATGGTGGCGCGCATCAAAGAAGCCTGCACCGCCATGGCGATGGAGATCGGTGTTAAAGGCCTGATGAATGCCCAGATTGCCGTGAAGGATAATGAGTTCTACATTATCGAAGTGAATCCGCGCGCTTCGCGTACGGTGCCGTATGTTTCCAAAGCCACCAATGTGCCGATGGCCAATCTCGCCACGCAGATCGCCATGGGCAAAACGCTCAAGGAACTCGGCATGGTCGGCTTCGAACCGAAAGTGGAATGGTATGCGGTCAAGGAAGCCGTATTCCCGTTCAACCGCTTTGCCGGCGTGGACCCGATCCTCGGGCCGGAAATGAAATCCACCGGCGAGGTTATGGGCATCGACACCTGCTTTGAACTGGCATTCTGGAAAGCGGAAATCGCCGCCGGCCAGGTGCTGCCGACCGAAGGCAATGTATTCCTCAGCGCGAAAGACCGCGATAAGGACTGGATTATTGAAGTCGGCAAACTCTTCTCCGAACTCGGCTTCAGCCTGTTCGCAACAGAAGGCACTGCCCAGGCGCTGCACAACGCGGGCCTGCAGGTTACGCTGACCCATAAGCTGTCGGAAGACGGAACCAACGTGATTGACCTGATGAAGGACAACATGGTCCAGCTCCTGGTCAACACACCCAGCGGCCCCGTCGCCCGGGTGGACGAAATCAAAATCCGCTCCGAAGCCATTCTGCGCGGCCTGCCGATTGTCACCACGCGCTCCGGCGCCGAAGCCTCGGTTAAGGCGATTAAGTATATCGCCAATCACGACTGGGGCGTCCGGGCGATTCAGGACTTCCACGCCTAACGCGATCCCGCCGACGGATGCATGGAAAAACACCCCCGCAATTGAACGTAATTCGGGGGTGCGGGTCTGAAATGGTGTAGTTAGTCAGCTGGAAGGTTTCTTTCTCCTTTTCCTTCCGGCAAACAGAAGGCGGCCTCAACAGGCCGCCTTTTTTTTTGGTTTCAGCCCCTTCAGGCCGATAGCGGATCCAGCAGTTCGTTCACTGCGCGCATCACCTGATCCGGAGAGATGGAAGCCAGCGCCGCCGCCGCCGCCTCGGAATTGCGTGCGATATCGCGCGATTTTTCTGAGCTGTTCTGAATCACCCTGAACCGGCGGGCCAGCGGCCCCGTTTTATCAGGATCGGTCAGACCGTAGATGCCGACCACGGGCGTCCCCACAGCGCCGGCAAGGTGCATGCCACCGCTGTCGTTCGCCACCGCCAGCTTACCGTTCTCCAGCAAGGCGGCCCACTCTTTCAGGCTGGTTTTGCCCGCAACGCTCAGCGTGCGGTCGCCCAGTCGTTCTGCGAGTTCATCGCAGGCCGGGGCATCGCCGCCGCCGCCCGCAAAAACCACTTGGCAGTCCGCGGCATTCAGGATGCTGCGGGCAAGCGCTTCAAAGTGTTCGAGCGGCCACATTTTGGAGGCGCCGCGCGCGGCGCCCGGCATCAGCACCACATAATTCCCCAGCTGCGGAAACTTTTCCTCGAGCGATTCAAACGCGTCCGGCGGGACCGTCAGCCGGGGAAGCTCTTTCACCAGCCCGACTGACTGCGGCGCGCAAATCGGGAAATATTCGTTCGACTGATGCCCCTTGGCCGTCGGAACCACGCGGGTCAGCATCATGCGGCGATGATCGCCGCGGAATCCAATCCGCTGTTGCACCCCCGCCAGCATGGGAATCAACGCCGAGCGGAAGGAATTCGGCAGGACAAATGCCTTTTCAAAACCATAGTCCCTAATTTCACGGATCGTACCGCGCATGGAGTCCAGCGACAGGATCTGATCCGGAACAGCATGCATTTCCCAGAATGGTTTAAGATAGGGTTTCACCAGGATGCCGATATGCGCATCCGGATTTTCGTGCCGGCAGGCCTGTATAGCGGGCATGCTCATGACCGCATCGCCGATCCAGTTCAGGCCGATTATGAGAATTCGATCAGGCATCAGTCGTTTCGCGGGGTTTTAAAGCAGATACGCATGATCCAGTCCATGAATTCCTCAGCGCCGGAGAGCATCTCAATCTCCACGCGCATGTAGATGATCGGAATATCGCGCCGGCCCACCGACGGAAAACGCACGGCATCTTTTTCGGTGGTCAGAATGGCTTCCGCCCCGCGTTTCATCCCCCAGTTGATTGTATTGATGATCTCCTGTTGGGTGAAGCGGTGGTGGTCGGCAAAGCGGCGGGTGTAGACGATTTCTGCACCGAACGCTTCGAGCGCCGCCTCAAAACTTTCCGGCACCGCAATGGCCGAAACCGCGGCAACCTTCATTCCCCTGAGCTTTTCGAGCGGATACTGTGCATCGCCGAACACATCCCGCAGATATTTTGCCGCATGGCGGCATTCAGAAATCTCAGCCACCGGGTTCAGCCGCCGCAGCTGCTCTTTGAGCTCCGGGGCACCGCCCTCTTTGCACTTGGTGATGAAGATAAATCCGGCGCGTTTAATATTCCGCATCGGCTCGCGCAGCAGGCCGCGCGGCAGCAGATGGTTGAATCCAAAGGGATTGGTGCTGTCGACCAGCGCAATATCAAGCCGGTGGCCGACTTTCAGATACTGGAAACCGTCGTCGAGAATCAGGGTGTCGCAGCCGAGCTCGCGGATAGCGTATTTGCCGGCTTTCACGCGGTCTTTATCCACCACCACAGCAACATTCGGCAGGTTGGATGCCAGCATATAGGGTTCGTCGCCGGCGGTCCATGAATCCAGCAGCAGGCGTTTGCCGTCGGACACCACGCGCGGCGGCGTTTCAATCTTTCCGGTCGTAATCCGCTGGATCATTTTTTCGCGGAATGACGCTTCTTTACTTTTGTAGCCGCGACTGAGAATCGCCACTTTGCGCCCCTGCTGCTGCAGGTTGCGGGCAAAGACCTCCACCACCGGTGTTTTACCGGTGCCCCCGACCGTCAGGTTACCCACGGAAATCACCTGGCATCCGAGTGTATTACCGCGGATGATTCGATGCTTATAGAGCATAATACGCGTCTGCACGATCAGTCTGAACAGCCAGGAAAAGGCGGTCATGAGCACCCGCAGGACCGCCGCGCGCTTGCCGCCGGCCGATCCGTCAATGACAGAGAGAAGATAGGTCTCGAGTTGTTCAGATTTCCGCTTATGCGCCATGGAAGAATAAAAAGTTATGGAAGATTTAAACCACTATACCGGCCTGCCCTGAATCTTCAAGGCAGTACGCAGAAAAGCGCCCGTTCAGCACAGGCGCTTTTTTCGAAGGGACCGCACGCAGCGTGCGGCCGGGCGGCCCTGCGCCGCCCTGCAATCCTAGAAGTTCAGTGCCCCGCGCAGCGCATCGACCTTATCGGTCTTTTCCCACGGGAACTGACTGCGTCCGAAATGGCCGTAGGCCGCAGAATCGCGGTAGGACCAGCCGTTCGGGTGCAGCAGGTCGAGATCGGCAATCAGCGCGCTCGGCCGGAAATCGAAAATCTCACCGGATTTCAGCACTTTTTCGATTAAGTGGTCATCCACTTTACCCGTGCCGTAGGTATCGACATTGATGCTCAGCGGTTTCGCCACGCCGATGGCATAGGCCACCTGTATCTCGCATTTTTCCGCCAGGCCGGCGGCTACGATGTTTTTCGCCGCATAGCGCGAATAGTAAGCAGCCGAGCGGTCAACCTTCGACGGATCCTTGCCGGAGAACGCGCCGCCGCCGTGGCTGCCGACTCCGCCGTAAGTATCAACGATGATTTTCCGGCCGGTCAGTCCGGCATCGCCGTGCGGGCCGCCGATTACAAATTTACCGGTCGGGTTGATAAAATAATCGGTATCGTCTTTCAGCAGGCCGGTTGAACTAAGCACCTCTTTACACACTTCGACGAGGTCGGCACGAATCGTTTCCAGCGGCACATCATCGGTCTGGTGCGAAATCACCACGGTCTCAATGGCAACCGGCCGGCCTTGCTGGTACTGAATGGAAACCTGCGATTTTGAATCCGGACGCAGATAGGGAATGGTTCCCGCTTTGCGGATTTTCTGCAGCTCATTGAGCAGCCGGTGGCTGTATGCAATCGGCGCCGGCAGCAGCTCTTCGGTATCGGTGCACGCATAGCCGAACATCATGCCCTGGTCGCCGGCGCCCTGCTCTTCAAAAAGTCCCTCGCCTTCGGTCACCCCTTGGGAAATATCGGGCGACTGCTCGTGCAGGCGGTTGATATATTCAAATGTTTTGTCGCAGAATTCGAGCTCTTCGCGGTTGTAGCCGATCTCTTTCACAACACCGCGGGCGATCGCCTCAGGGTCAATCCGCTCCCAGCCCGAACAGCTGATTTCGCCGGCGTTTACCACGAGGTTGGTGGTCGTCAGCGTTTCGCACGCCACGCGGCTTTTAGGGTCTTCGGCCAGGCAGGCATCAAGAATTGCATCGGAAATCTGGTCGCATACCTTATCCGGGTGTCCTTCGGAGACAGACTCCGAGGTAAAAACATGGTCTACGCGGATTTTACTCATTTCTAAACCTCTATTCGTTTATTCGGATTTATGAATATAGTCGCGGAATTTAGCGGAGCCCGGCCGGCTATTCGATAAAAAACTGATGCGAAAAATCCTTTTGGGGTTCGGGGCTTGATCCCGGACATGGCCCCGCCTACTGTGTCCGCAGTCCGGAAAAAGCTATGAAAGAATTCACTAAAGACGACCTAATCAATTTTCTGCCCAAGCACAACACCTTCGTCGGCATCGATTCCGACGGCTGTGTCTTCGACACGATGGAAATCAAGCAGAAGGATTTTTTCCATCCGCACATTATTCAGCACTGGGGACTGGAAGCCATCGAAACCGAGCTGCGCGCCGCCGCCGAGTTTACCTATCTTTACTCCACGTTCCGCGGCCTCAACCGCTTCCTCGGCCTCTGCAAAACCTTTGAATTGCTGCAGGACTGGCCCGATGCCCGCGCCAAGGCCCGCATTCCCGATCCCGCCGATCTGCGCGTCTTCTGTGATTCCGGCCTGCCGCTGAGCAATGCAACCTGCAAAGCCGAGGCCGAGCGCACCGGCAGTAAAATGCTGGAGCAGGCGTACCGCTGGAGCATCGAACTGAATATCGACATCGATGCAAACATGCCGGATCCGCCGCCGTTTGAAGGCGCGGAGGAGGGCCTGCAGCTGATCCGGCAGACTTCAGACGCCATCGTCATTTCCCAAACGCAGGCCGGCGCCCTGCTGAAAGACTGGTACCGCGACGGCCTAGCCCGCTATGTCTCCGTTATCGCCGGCCCCGAGCTCGGCTCCAAAATCGACCACCTGACCCTCGCCGCTGTGGACCGCTACCCGGCACACGCCATCCTGATGATGGGCGATGCCCCCGGCGATTTGGCCGCGGCACAGGCGGTCGGCTGTAATTTTTTCCCCATCAATCCCGGTCATGAAGCCGAGAGCTGGCAGCGCTTCAAAAACGAGGCCTACGCCCTCTTTCTCGACGGCGGATTCTCCGACGAATACCAACTGCGGCTGATCAAAGAGTTCAAGGCCCTGCTGCCCGGAACCCCGCCTTGGAAACAATAAATTCGAACCACGGGATCTGAAATGGAAATCGATAAATTAGAAGCGCTGCTGAATCAGTTTAAAAACGGCGAAGTCGACCTGGCCGGGACGCTGGCCTCGCTGAAGAACCTGCCGTTTGAGGATATGGGCTTTGCCAAAATCGATCACCACCGGGCACTGCGCACGGGTTATCCCGAGGTGGTATTCTGCCAGGGCAAAACACACGAGCAGGTGGAGCAGATATACCGCGCCCTGGAAAAACGTAACGACAACATACTGCTGACCCGCGCTGAACCCGAACTGTTCGAACGGCTGCATCAGCTCGATTCCCGCCTGCGCTACAACGAGCTCGGCCGCACCATTGTTCTCGAAAACAGCGCAAAGGAAAAAACCGGCAGCGTCCTGATTATTTCCGCAGGAACCGCTGATATTCCGGTCGCCGAAGAAGCCTACGAAACGGCGTCGATTTCCGGCGCGAATGCGGAAAGGCTCTATGACTGCGGCGTGGCCGGCATTCACCGGCTCCTGGCGCAGCAGGGCAAAATCCAGCAGGCGCGGGCCATTGTCTGCGTGGCCGGCATGGAAGGCGCCCTGCCCTCGGTGGTCGGCGGTCTCGCCCCTTGTCCGGTCATCGCGGTGCCGACCTCCGTCGGCTACGGCTCCCACCTCAACGGCCTCGCACCGCTCTTCACCATGCTCAACTCCTGCGCACCGAACATTACCGTCGTGAATATCGACAACGGCTTCGGCGCCGGCTTCAACGCCGCCATGATTAATTCAAACCGCTGACCGCACAAACATCCGTGTTTTCGGTCTATTCCGCCGTTCCTGTCTTGATTCTTCCCTGATGTTTGGAGATATTGCGCGCTTCCCAAACAAGGAGCAATTTATGGTTAAAGCATGTGAACTGAAAAAATCGCACGTCATCGATATCGACGGCGCACCGCACACCGTGGAGAACATCGGCCAGCAGTCGCCTACTGCGCGCGGCGGCGGCACCATCTATAAAGTCCGATTCCGCAACGTCTCCACCAAAAACAAGGTCGATATGACCTACCGCGCCGACGACGCCCTGCAGGAAACCTCGTTTGAAACGCAGGAGGTTTCCTACGACTATAAAAACGGCGACCGCTATTCATTTATGGATCTGGAGACCTACGAGTCGTTCGAGCTGACCGAAGAGGACATCGAAGAGATTCTGCCTTTCCTGACCGAAGGCATGGAAGGCATCACCGCGCTGATTTCCGAAGGTCGTATCCTGACCCTGCGCGTGCCCGACACCATCGAAATGGAAATTGTGGAGTGCCCGCCCGCCATGAAAGGCGCCTCTGCCACCTCGCGCACCAAGCCGGCCACGATGCCGACCGGGCTGGTCATTCAGGTTCCGGAATACATTGCGCCGGGCGAAGTCATCAAGATCGACACCAAAGAGCGCAAGTTCCTCTCCCGCGCTTAATGTTCGTTTGGCAGGATAACAGGATTCACTGCAAAGTGGTCCTGACCATCCTGTTATCCTGTCTAAAAAATGCACTCCTCCTGTCCCACTCTAATCCTGGCACCGATGCGCGGTATTACCACGATGCATTACCGCCGTGCTTTCGTCCGCCATTTCGAGGGACTCGATATGGAAATGGCGCCGTTTATCCCAACGGTGAATTCAGAACGGATTAATCCCAAACTGCTCAAGGATGTCCTGCCCGAGAATCAGTCCGGCCTTCCGATAATTCCGCAGGTGATCGGCAATAATGCCGATGACTTTGTGCAGATGAATATCGCCCTCGCGGATCTCGGCTACAGCGAGGTCAACTGGAACATGGGCTGCCCCCATAAACCGATCCGCAAAAAGCGGCGCGGTTCCGGACTCCTGCCCCACCCCGATCTGGTTGATATGATCCTCAACGAGGTATGCGAGCGCAGCCCCGTCAGAATATCCGTCAAAGTCCGGCTCGGCGTTGCAGATAAATCCGAACTGATGAAACTGATTCCGGTGCTCAACCGTTTTCCGCTCAGCGAGGTCATCATTCATCCGCGCACCGCCGAACAGATGTATAACGGAAGCGTTGATCTCAATGCATTTGAGGACGCCTACAACGCCTTGGAGCACACCGTCTGCTATAACGGCGACATCAACGACCTCGCTTTTTACCGGGTCCTGGCCGAACGTTTCCCCGGCATCAGCCGCTTCATGCTGGGCCGCGGCCTGCTGGCCAATCCGTTTCTCTGCGAGGAGGTTAAATCTGCACACCTTCGAAAGTGTGCCACTTATATTCCGCGCATCGCCGCGTTTCACGATGAGCTGGTTTCGAGCTACGAAGCCGTACTGCACGGCGATCATCCGGTCCTTGGAAAAATGAAAGAGTTCTGGACCTATCAGACGCGCCATCTCTCTAACGGCCGTCAGATGTTCAAAAAGCTGAAAAAAAGCCAGCGGCTCTCCACTTACAAAGAGATTATTGCTGAATTTCTTGCCGAGGCCGTTTGGTCTCCGTAGGATGCCGGCATGAAAAAAATCGGATTAGCACTCGGAGGCGGCGGCGCCAAAGGCTTTGCGCACATCCCCGTGCTTGAAGTCTTCGATGAACTCAGTGTTAAGCCCGCGCAGATTGCCGGAACCAGCATCGGCGCCATTCTCGGGGCGCTTTACGCGTCAGGCCGCTCAGCCCAGGAAATCTACGACATGCTCGAAGGCCTATTTATCCCCCCGCTGAAGCCGTCCATCAAAAACGTCTTCCGCACCAAGGATAATCTTCGGTTTCTCGAACTGTTCGATCCCCACCTGAGCCTCAAGCCCAAGGGACTCATTAAAGGCGAAAAGATTCTGAATTTTCTGTATGAGCAGCTGGGCGTGACCACCTTTGAAGAGCTCAAAATTCCGCTGCGTATCGTGGCCACTGATTTCTGGCGGAACCAGCAGGTGGTCTTTGACTCGGGGGAACTGCTGCCCGCGATCCGCGCCAGTATGGCCATCCCCTATGTATTCACGCCGATTCACCGCGACGGCCGCGTACTGGTCGACGGCGGCCTGGTAAACAATGTGCCGCTCGACCTGCTCCACTCTAAATGCGATATCCATATTGCGGTTGATGTGATGGGCGAAACAACCAAGCCTAAGGATAAAATCCCTAATCCGATCGAAGCCATATTCCACACCTATGAAGTCATGATGAACACGATTGCGGTTGAAAAACTGAAAACCCATCCCGTGGATATTTTCCTGCGCATTCCGCTGATGGATGCCGAGCTGCTCGACTTCCACAAATCGGAGCAGATATATAATCAGGGACTCAGCATCAAAGAAGACTTCCGGCGGCAGCTTTCCAAGCTGCTGAAACCCGAACCCACATTCTGGAACCGCATTCGGGGCCGCGCATGAACCCGGAGTGGCTGCTGATCGACGGATATAACCTGCTGCACTGCGTGGACAGCCTCAAACCGCTGCTAAGCTCCGATCTGGAGCTGGCACGGCACCGGCTGATCCGCATGATCGAGCCGACCGCGCAGCGCATGGCCCGCCAGACTACCGTTGTTTTCGACGGGCGCGAATCCGGTCAGGACGCCGCGCTGACCTCGAAGCATCTCGAAATTTTTTACTCTCCGGGTAAACACACCGCCGATACGGTGATTGAACGGCTCACGGCAAAGTTCCCGAGACCGGGTAAAATCCTGGTCATCACTTCCGACCATGCCGAATCGGATACCGTACTGAGCCACGGCGGCCAGGTGATGTCCTGCCCCGAATTTCTCGCCCAGTGCAGAGCGGATTCCCGCAAAAAAGTAAGAAAGCAAAACCGGCCCGGGCAGGAACCCAAACTCGGCGACCTCTTCCCCGACGGGTTTTAGTTTCCCGGCAGGATCGACATAATCCGAATCCTGCATACCCTTTCATCCTGCCTAAAGTTCCTTTATTTCAACTTCTTTTTTTAACCGCTCCACATCGTGCGGCTTTAGGCAGCCCGAAAGCAGGTTCAGCGCATTTGCGGCTCCGCAGGCCATGCCGTTTTTGAGCGCCTCCTCAATCGGCCGTCCGTTGTTCAGCGCAGCGGCAATACCGGTCGTCACCGCATCCCCGCTGCCGATCGGATTGACGGCAGCGATTTTCACCGAAGAAATTTCCAGCCGCCGGGACCGGTCCACATAAAACGAACTCCGGCTGCCCCGCGTAATGAAAACCGATGCCGCACCGAGCGTCATCAGCTTTTCACAGCCTTCGAAAATCTCCGCACAGCCCGTTGCCTCGCGCAGTTCGGACTCATTAATTTTCACCAGAAAGGGCGAATGCTTGAGCGCCAGCGCCAGCGGCTCGCCCTGCGTATCGATAATCACCTTCGCATTCCGGCCGTGAGCCAGCCCGCAGATCGATGCATATCCGTCCGCCGGCGCACCGGCCGGAAGCTTTCCTGAAACCGCAATGATCGAGCCGTCCAGCTCCAGCGAATCGAACAGTTCCAGCATCGACTTCCAGTCCTCGCCGGAAACCGGAGGCATTTCCTCCACCAATTCAGTGGCATCCGGATTCCCCTCTTCAAGCAGCGTCTGGCAGATCCGCGTCTCGCCCTCCACCTGGACATGGCGGAAACCGACGCCCTCGTGTTCCAGCAGGCTTTCCAGCAGCCGGCCGTTCGGACCGCCCGCAAATTCAATCAGCTCAGCGGATCCGCCGAGCTGCGTCACCATTCGGGCCACGTTTGCACCCTTCCCGCCGATGCCGATCGTCACCTTCCGGGCGCGGTTGACGGCTCCTTTTTCAACTTTTTCGAATTCGATGATTCGCTGCACGCACGGCGTAAATCCGCAACAGATAATGGGTTTTGATAATGTACTCATAGGCCGAAAACAATAACTCTACTTTTTATGACAATCACAGTAGACAAGACAAAAAATTCGGGTACCTTATTCCCTCCTTTAACGGAAACGGTGGGATAGCGAAGCGGTCAAACGCAGCAGACTGTAAATCTGCCCTCTACGAGTTCGATGGTTCGAATCCATCTCCCACCACCATCTTAAAACCCTCGGAAATTTCAATTTTCCGGGGCTTTTTCTTTTGCGGCCGGAACGCCCTCTGTTTCGGTTTCTATTGAGAGTTTTCCGCCGGCTAGGCCGGCAGGCAGGGATGACTCTTTTTTGTGCCTGCGGCCCGTTTTATCGCTAATGGATTTTCTGCGCATATTCCCCGCAGCCCCCTTTCAGAATTCCCGCGCCGTGCCGGGCATTCACACGGGAATGCATTTATTTTAAAATCACAGTAGACAAACCAAGAAGATCCGGTATCTTGCTTTCTTTCTTATCGAAAACGGTGGGATAGCGAAGCGGTCAAACGCAGCAGACTGTAAATCTGCCCTCTACGAGTTCGATGGTTCGAATCCATCTCCCACCACCATTTTAAGCGCTCTTCGGAGCGCTTTTTTTTGTGCTCTTAACAGAGTTCTTCATTTCGGCTGCAAGCAGGCGCATCCGCAACCCATGAGTTCCGCAGCGGGGCGGCAGATCACAAAAAGCCCCGGGAAACGATAAATCGCCCGGGGCTTTCAGGATGTGCGGTGCGATTAAGCGCTACAGCTTCAGGCCGTCAAAAGCGGACAGGCATTCAAGCACCGCCGCTTTCAGCGGAGCCGTTCCGCCTTCCGCATCGCTTTCAATATTGATCGGAATCTGCGGATCGTGCAGCGATTTGCGGACGAGGATCCAGCCGCCGGGCGTGGTGACGTGCACCCCTTCAAAGTTGTTCGGCGTCAGCGACCAGCCGTCCTGCGTTTCAACAAAGGCCTTAAAACCGTCGAGTACGCCGTCGGCATAGGCCGAAAATTCATCGACCATGATCTGAGGACGGAACTCAATAGCCTCGGCCGGTTCCGGCAGTTCAGCAATCAGCTCATCCACGGTCTGCCCGCCCGCCGCTTTCAGCCGGGCGATTTTGATGAGGATTTTTGCGATCTGGTATGCGCCGTCATCGAGGAAATAGTTTTCCTTCAGCGCGCCGTGACCGGAGGTCTCCAGGGCAAGGAAGCTCGGTGTGCCGGCTTCATTGAGGCGGATGGCTTCGTTGATGACGTTTTTATAGCCGCGCTTGAAGTGGTGGTGCACCCCGCCGAGTTTCGCTTCGATCCACCACTTCAGGCCGGTCGACGTAACCGAATCGGTTACGATGGTAGAACCCGGATGCTCTTCGAGTACAATGGCGGCCATGAGGGCGATAAAGCGGTTGCGGTTGATCGGTTTTCCGTTCTTATCCACCGCGCCGGCGCGGTCCACATCGGTATCGAAAATAATGCCGAAGTCCGCGCGGTTATCTTTAACGGCGGCAATGATGGCGTCCATGGCGGCGGCATCTTCCGGATTCGGAATATGGTTGGGGAACGAGCCGTCCGGATCGAGGAACTGACTGCCTTCGGTATCCGCACCAAGCGGCCGCAGGACGTTTTCAACAAAATAGCCGCCGGCACCGTTGCCGGCATCGACCACAATCTTCAGGCCTTCCAGCGGTTTTTCGCTGCCGGCGCCGGTACGGATGATCTTCACGAGATGCGCGGCATAGTCGGTCATCAGGCCGATTTTCTCCGCACCGGACACCGCCGACGGCTCGAAGCTGCCGGTTTCCGTGGCGATGGTGAGGATTTCCTTAATATCCTCTTTGCCGAGTCCGCCCTCGCGGATGAAAAATTTCAGTCCGTTGCGGTTGAACGGCAGGTGGCTGGCGGTGAGCATAATCGAACCGTCATAAGCGTAATCTTCAAAAACGGTCGACATAAACATGGCCGGCGTGGAGGAGAGCCCGCTGTCGAAACAGGCCGCGTCCGCTTTTTCCAGCCCTTGGAAAACAGCCGTCTTAATCGCATCGGCCGAGAGGCGCGAATCCGTACCGACGGCAATTTTCAGCCCGGTCTTTCCGCGTTTATCTTCCAGCCACTTGGCAAAGGCATAGCCGATGGTCCGCGCAATATCCGGCGTCAGGTTGACCGATTCCCCCTCGATGCCTTCGAGGGCAATCCCGCGCACATCGCTTCCGTTCTGCAGTTTAAAATAGGTGTCCACTTTCTAAATTTCCTTTCGCTGAAATGAGCGTTGCATAGTAATGAGTTCCGGATGCGGCGGCATCCTCAATTTACACGATAAAGCCGGCTCCCGCGGGAACCGGCTTCTGCGCGCCAGCCGTATTTTAGCCGATCGGCGTCACTCCTTTTTTCAGGATAATATTGCCGTACTTCGCGGTGGTGCCTGTGACGATACAGGCATAGGCCTTTTCCGCGCGGTCGTAGAATTCAAACCGGCCGATGCGCTTTGCCGCCGGTGCGTCCGGAGCCGCTTTGCGGATCGCCGCCAGATAGTCGGCCTCAACCTGAGGATCCAGCTCATCGCCCTCAACGGCCGCCATCATGATCAGCGGATCGTCATAGCTGTCGAGTTCGAACAGCGGAATGATGCCCTCGAGCAGGTCCGGAATTTCCAGGCCGTCGCCGCGCAGGACGTTTTTCGGGCAGAATGTGTGTCCCGGAAAGTGAGCATCGGAAAGAACGATCTCATCGCCGTGTCCCATTTCGGCGAGAATTTTCAGCAGTTCCGGACTAACGATCGGGTTGATTCCTTTAAGCATTGGATTCTCCTGGTTAAGATAATTAAACAGTCAATCTATGCTTCAGGAACTGCACTGTCCATTCCGGACAAACAAAAAGCGGCGCAGGAAAAGAGCAAACAGGCGTCTCCGGCAAATCCCCGCCTGCATTGTTCCGGCAAAAAAACAGCACCTCGGGCAGCACACCCTTTCCCGCCGGCCGGCAAGGCTGTTATGCCGGTTTCGGGCGATGCATCTGGCGCACCCGCAGCGGCAGCGACGCCATGGCCGCACCGTCAACCGAAAGGTTGATCTGGTAATCGGTAAACTGGTCAAACTTCACATTCTGGAAATTTAGGATCAGGTTAACCGCAACGGATCCGACATCGTCTCCCATACGCGGGTTCACCTCGCCCTCCATATCCTGAAAAACGGGCATCCCGTCAGGATTCACCAGCTGCAGCCGCACGGCATGCGGCCCCTCTTCAATCTTATCGAACCGCAGCCGCAGCGCGATGGCGCAGGCCGGGTGCAGCACAGGCAGCTTCACCGCATAAATCTGGTCAAAGGTACCCAGCAGGTTCAGTTTGCCGTGCGTATCGGTGGCGGCATCGCACAGCGCAAAAACTTCAATTTTCATAATGGCTCTCCGTTGCTGTTCACGGTAGACAGGTCGACTGGCGGTGCAAAGAAGAAAATCGCGGTCAGTCCGTCACAGCGCCCTCGGAAGCCGGCCCGACAAGCCGGGCATATTTGGCCAGCGCCCCCTTTTTATGCTTCGGCCGCGGCGCCTTCCACGCGGCGGCGCGGCGGGCCGCTTCCTCAGCTGAAATCCTCAGCTCAATGCTGTGTTTCGAAGCATCGATGGAAATGACATCCCCGTTTTTCACCAGGGCGATCGGCCCGCCGACGAAGGCTTCCGGCGTAATATGCCCGATCACAAAGCCATGGCTGCCGCCCGAAAAACGGCCGTCGGTAATCAGGGCCACCTCTTTACCCAGGCCGCGGCCCATAATGGCGGACGTCGGCGAGAGCATTTCGCGCATACCCGGCCCGCCCTTCGGACCCTCATAGCGGATCACCACCACGTGCCCGGCTTTCACCGTGCCCTCGAGAATTTTTTTCAGCGCCTGCTCTTCGGAATTGAACACAATGGCTTTGCCTTCAAAGGCCAGCCCCTCTTTGCCGGAAATTTTTGCAACGGCTCCGTCGGGCGCGAGGTTGCCTTTCAGAATAACCAGGTGCCCCTCTTTCTTGATGGGCCGGCTCATGGAGCGAATAATCTTCTGGTCTTTCGGATAGGGTTTCGTCAGCGCGAGGTTCTGTTTCAGGGTTTTTCCGGTAACCGTCAGGCAGTTTCCGTCGATCAGGCCCTGCCGCATGAGCCGCACCATCAGCGGGGCAATCCCGCCGATCTGCGCCAGATCGTTCATCACGTAATGCCCGCTTGGTTTCAGGTCCGCCAGCACCGGGACCTTTTTTCCGACGGCTGTAAAATCGGCGAGTTTCAGGCGCACGTTGGCGGCCTTGGCCATCGCCAGCAGATGCAGTACCGCATTGGTGGAGCCGCCGAGCGCCATGACCACCGCCACTGCATTCAGGAAGGCGGTGCGGTTGAGGATATCAGACGGCCGAATGCCCTTTTCCACCAAATGCATAACCGCCCGGCCGGCAGCATGGGCCTCCTGCCGCTTCTCTTTCGAGGCCGCCACGCGCGACGAGCTGCCCGGCAGGCTCATGCCGAGCGCTTCGATCGCCGAGGCCATGGTGTTGGCCGTATACATGCCGCCGCAGGAGCCTTCGCCGGGAATGGCATGCCGCTCAATTTCGGTCAGCTCTTTTGAGCTGATCTCCCCTTTGGCCAGGGCGCCGACCGCCTCAAAGACCGACACAATATCGATATCCTTGCCGCAGTGGCTCCCGGGTTTAATGCTTCCGCCGTAAACAAAAACCGATGGACGGTTTAGGCGGGCCAATGCAATTAGGCAGCCCGGCATATTTTTATCGCATCCGCCGAATGCAACCACCCCGTCGAACCCCTCGCAGGCAGCGACGGCCTCAATGGAGTCGGCGATGATTTCGCGCGATACAAGGGAATACTTCATCCCCTCCGTGCCCATTGAAATACCGTCGGATATGGAGATGGTGTTAAAGAGCACCGGTTTGCCGCCGGCCACCCCAACGCCTTTTTCCGCCTCGTCCGCCAGCTGATTGATGTGCATGTTGCATGGCGTCACCATGCTCCAGGTTGATGCAATGCCGATTTGCGGCTTTTTAAAGTCGGCATCGCTGAAACCGACCGCCCGCAGCATGGCCCGGCTCGGCGCACGCTCCACACCGTCCACCACAACTGCCGAATAAGCCCGCTGTTCTTTACGAAAAGATTTTGCACACATCGATATGCCCTCCGAGGTTGGGGGCAGTTTAAAAAACTTTTCAGCAGTTGCAATCCATTAACCGGCGTTTCAACCGCGTGAAAATCACGCTCGGCGGCATCCGGCTTTTTCATTTTCCGGAAATGCGGCGTACGTTCTCGCGGGCAAACAGCTGTTTACCCCCATTTTTAAAGGGGCTTAGCTGTTTTCAAAAAACATGGCCCGCTTTGTGCATGCTTTATCGTAATTAAAACGGAAGGGGCAGCATGAAAAGTTGGTCGATAGTGGCAGTCGAAGTCTTTATGGCTCTAACGGGTATTGCAATGATCGGACTGATGGCCGCAGTTGCGCTGCACTGATTCATTTTAAAGGGACCCCTCTCCCGTGGTTCCAATGGCTGCGTAAATCCACCTCCCGGGATGCAGTCATTGGAACCTTTTTTTATACCTGCGCGCGGCATCCAGAATCTCCTCTTCGCCCTCAACGTATCCGTTCTTCATGAGAATCCGTCCGTCGCAGAGCACCGAATCGATACAAGAGGAATCCGCGCTGTAGACCAGGTCATCGACCAGGCTGAACCCGGGGACCAGCCGCGGGTTATTCAAGTCGACCAACACGCAGTCGGCGAGCTTGCCTTCGGCGATCTCACCCGCATCCAGCCGCAGCGCCCGCGCCCCGTTCACCGTCGCCATTTTAAAAGCGGTTTTCGCCGGCAGCACAGTCGGATCGCCGTGAGTGACCTTGGCCTGCATGGCCGCCATTTTCATCTCTTCCAGCATGCACAGGTTGTTATTGGACGAGGCGCCGTCTGTACCCAGCGAAAGCCGCACGCCCGCCTGTTCCATCTTTTCAAACGGGAAGCTGCCCGATGCCAGTTTCATATTGGAAACCGGATTATGAACCACCTCTACGCCGCGTTCCGCCAGCAGTGCAATTTCTTCGCTGCTCACATGGACCACGTGCGCGGCGATTGTATTTTCGTCCAGCAGGCCCAGCTGGTCCAACCACTCAACAGGCCGCCAACCGTGCTGCGCCAGGCAGTCCTGCACTTCCTTGGCGGTTTCCGACAGATGGATATGAAACAGCAGTCCGTGCTCATGCGCAAAATCCCGGGCCCATTTGAGCGAAGTTTCCGATACGGTGTAAATGGCGTGCGGGCCCAGCGCAAATCCGATGCGGTCGGCATACTGCTTCGACTCCTCAAACAGCGCAACCGCCTGACGCCGTTCGGCGGCGGCGCGTTCGGCATCGTTTAAATCAATAAATACGGAGGAGAGTACCGCGCGGAGTCCTGTTTCCTCCACCGCCCGGGCCACGCCGCGGCAGTGCCAGTACATATCGTTGAAACAGGTGGTGCCGGATTTGATCATCTCCAGGCAGGCCAGGCGGGCGCCGTGATAAATATCCTCTTCCGTCAGCTCCGCTTCGCGCGGCCAGATATGGTTGTTCAGCCAGTCGTGCAGGTGCAGGTCGTCGGCATAGCCGCGCAGCAGCGTCATCGACGCATGCGTGTGCATGTTAATGAAGCCCGGAATGACCGCCTTGCCCGATGCCTGCAGCACCTCATGCCCAGCAGGTTCGATCGCCTCGGCGATTTGTTTAAAGCGGTTTCCTTCGATCAGGATATCCGCAGCAGTCCCATTCAGTTCAACGTCTTTAATCAGCAAGCCCATCAAATTCTCCAAATGCTCGAAACCATATACATGACGGCGGGAATAGTCATTCCCCTTTTGACTTCCAACCCGCCGGAAAGCATGGCTTTAATATATTTTTTAGAGCAGGGGGGAATTTGCATGAAACTTTTTGTACCGGGCCGCATCTGTCTTTTCGGTGAACACTCCGACTGGGCCGGCGGATACCGCCGTATTAATGCCGACATCGAGAAAGGCACCGCCCTGATCGTCGGCACCAACCAGGGGCTCTACGCCGAGGCCAAACCCCACCCGGACAAACTGATCCTGAAGGCCTGTTTCGAAGACGGCCGCCGTACCGAACCCTATGAAATTCCGATGGACCGCGACGCCCTGCTCGAAGAGGCCCTCAAGGGCGGCTTTGCCAGCTATGCCGCCGGCGTGGCCTACCAGATCCTGACGCACTACCGCGTGCGCGGCCTGGAAATTGACAACTACCACACCGACCTGCCTGTCCAGAAGGGCCTCTCCTCTTCGGCAGCCATTACGGTACTGGTGGCACGGGCCTTCAACCGCATTTACGACCTCAAAATGACGGTGCGCGGCGAGATGGAATTCGCCTACCTCGGCGAGATCACCACACCGTCGCGCTGCGGCCGGCTGGACCAGGGCTGCGCCTATGGCAACCGGCCGGTCAAAATGACCTTCGACGGCGACCGGCTCGATGTCGAAGAGCTGAATGTTCCCGAGCCGCTGCACTACGTGATTGTCGACCTCAAAGCCCACAAGGATACGGTTGAAATCCTGGCCAAGCTCAACCGCTGCTACCCGTTTGCGGAAGACGACCTGCAGCGCGGGGTGCAGGAGTATCTCGGGCCGATTAATGCGGCGATTAATGAACGGGCGGCAAAAGCCATCCGCGACGGCAATGCGGAAGCCGTTGGACTGCTGATGAATGAAGCGCAGGCGGCATTTGATAAACACCTGCAGCCGGCCTGCCCTTCGCAGCTCACCTCGCCCGTGCTGCATAAGCTGCTGGCCTACGAGCCGATCCAGGAGTTCATTCTCGGCGGCAAGGGCGTCGGCTCACAGGGCGACGGCACTGCGCAGTTCCTGGTGAAAAGTCGCGAGGCGCAGGACCAGGTGATCCGGATTATTGAACGCGACCTCAAAATGCCCTGCATGAAACTCGATATTGAATCGGCGGCCCGGCTGCGCAAAGCCGTCATTCCGGCCGGCGGGTTCGGCGACCAGCTGTTTCCGTCATCCAAAACCCTCAAAAAAGAGATGTTCCCGATTATCGACCGCGACGGCCGGGCTAAACCGGTCATCATGGTGATCGTTGAACAGGTGCTCGATGCGGGCATTGATGAAGTGGGCATCATTATCCAGGAAAGCGACCGCGAACTGTTTGAAGATTTCTTCCATCAGCGCCTGCCGATCGAACACCTGCAGAAACTGCCGCAGGAAGACCAGCGCTATATGCAGCACATTATAGACATCGGCAGTAAGGTCAGCTTTATCGTCCAGGACGGGCAGCAGGGCTTCGGACACGCCGTCTATTCCGCGCGGCAATGGGTCGGTAAAGAACCGTTTATCCTGATGCTCGGAGACCATTTGTTCACTTCGGAAACAGATAAACCCTGCCTTCAGCAGCTGATTGAGGTGTATGAGAAAACCGGGCGCAGCGTCGTTGGCCTGTGCGAAACCGCTGAGGAGCGGATCAAGCAGTTCGGCTGTGCCACTGGCGTTTGGGAAAACGGGGGCAACCTGCTGTCCATTACCGAGTTCGCGGAAAAACCTTCGGTAGAATACGCGCGCCAGCACCTGGATACCCAGGGCATTAAAGACGGCCACTTCCTGGCTGTTTTCGGGCAGTATATCCTGACGCCGCACATCTTCGACCTGCTCGAAGACAACATCAGCCGCGATGCCCGGGAAAAAGGATCATTCCAGCTGACCTCGTGCCTCGACCGGCTGCGGCAGGAAGAAGGTTTCACCGGCCTGCGCATTCAGGGCCGGCGCTTTGACATCGGCAATCCCGAGGATTACCGGCAGACCCTCATTGAATATCAGAATTCGTAAGGGCGGAAACCGGGTTCTTCCGAAGCACAGTGCTTTACTAAAAAAGCAGGTGCCGGCTGGAATACTGTATCCAGTGCCTCAGCCCTAGTATGCCCCGTGCTGGAAAAATACGGCTTTGAACGTGCGGACAATGATGACGATATCGAGCCAGACCGACCAGTTGCGGACGTAGTAGGGATCCCACTTTTCCATCCCCTCGGTTCCCGCTTCACTGCGTCCAGAGACCTGCCACAAGCCGGTGATGCCGGGCTGCACTTTATCGCGCAGGAATTGAACCCGTTCCGGCAGGTCGTCGAAGTGGTATTTCGGAAGCGGCCGCGGGCCGACCAGCGACATCGTACCGCGCAGCACGTTCAGCAGCTGCGGAATTTCATCGAGCGAGGTTTTCCGCAGCACATTCCCGACCTTGGTGATGCGCGGATCTTTCTTCAGTTTATAGTGCGCTTCCCATTCCGCCTTCAGGGCCGGATCATTCTTCAGTGCGGTCTGCAGGACCTGTTCGGCATCCGGAACCATGGTGCGGAATTTAGCCGTTCGGAATGTCCCGCCGCCGCGCCCGATCCGGGGCTGCATAAACATCGGATTCGAGCGGTCCTCCAGCCAGATGAGTATGTATAGAAACGCCATCAGCGGCCCCCAAAGCGGCATCGTCGAAACAACGAGGGCCAGATCGATGGCCCGCTTGAAAAAACGGGCAAACGGGTTGAGCAGGTTTTTCGTGATTTCAAGGCCGAGGATCCCCTGCAGGTCGCGGGGCATCACCCACAGCGAGGGCGCATCCACCAGGTCCGGAATCAGGATCACCTTGCGGTAGACTTCCAGCGGCCCCTCCAGGATATCCACCACCTGGTGGCGCGAACGCTGGATACCTCCTGTAATGATCGCAACAGGTGTCGAATAGGTAATATTGTGCAGGTCGCCGCGGACCGACACCCCATTGACCACATTACC
The DNA here is from genome assembly GCA_041582935.1 of Pontiella sp. GTDB lineage: Bacteria > Verrucomicrobiota > Kiritimatiellia > Kiritimatiellales > Pontiellaceae > Pontiella. Next base: position 3,432 of record JBFHGU010000050.1, on the reverse strand, counting down.
CAGCGGCAGGTCATCGGTAAAAATTACGGAGGGAATATATCCCAGCGAGGGCTCTGCCCGCAGTGCCTCAATCACCGTGACCGCGGAAAAACGGTCCCCATAGATCGACACCGGAACGCCCCATTTCCCGCCCCGTATGATCATCCCCCGGGTAAAGGCGCGGGCGAGCGGAATACCGACCGCACTGATCAAATAGGAAATAAGGAACACAATGCGGCTGCTCGAGATCGATACCCGAACTAAGAAAGAAACGACCAGCACCACGGTAAACATCACAAAAAGCGCACTCTGTATTTTGCGCAGTTCATCCACCACACCCAGTCCCCAGCCGGGCAGGAGACGTGCAACCACCGCCACAAACACCCACACCAGCGAGACCAGCGGGGCCAGGCCCAGGGAAAAAGGGATCCCATTGATCCATAAAAGCACCAGCTTGCCGATGATCACCGACAAAAAAACGACCACGGCATCAGAGACCGCAATCGACAGGGCATTATTCACAAACCGCCGGTAATACCGATGCTGCCGCCCCCCCGAATCAATACTGATGATATCTTTCTTCAATCTATTCCCCTTTTTATGACCGATACTGCAATGTGCCCTGTTGTAGTAAACATTACTAGCCGTATCCTGAATAAGTTGACTCAGTCATCCATCAACTCAAACAACTGTTCCAGCGTTTGTTCTCTTGGCGATGCGGCATCTTCGAAGCCCTCAAAATCGGGACGTTCCACCGATTCGGGCGTTTCATCCGGTGTCGGCTCTTCCGTCGAACTGCTCAGCCTTTTCTCAAGCCACTGGATATTTTTCCTGGACATCGGCGTCCGCTTGATTGTTTCCATGTGCCGAAAGGCATCCAGCGATTCCGCGTAGTGACCGGCCTTCCGCAATTCAACACCAAGAATCGACCAGTACTGGTCATTAAACTTTCGGTAACGGCATGCCTCGCGCAGTGCGTCCAGCCCGCGAAGCTTCAACGCCGCCGCCTCTTCTGAAGCTGCATCGATGCCGAAACGGCCCAGGAACAGGCAGACCCGGCCATAGGCCGAAAGCGATTCCGGATCTTTGGGATTATGTGCCAGCGCTTTGCGGAACCATTCCTGCTCTTCAAGGGCGAGCTGGACCTTTTCATCCGGCTCCAGCCGGTGGCGCCGCTCGTGGTGAAGCACCTGCCCCAGCCCGCGGTAGGCCCGCCAGTTGTCCGCCGACGCCTTGACCGCCCCGCGGTACAACGCGGCAGCGGCCTGCTGCGGTTCAACACGTTTATCCTCCGCGCGCCTGTCCGCGGCGGCGCTCAGTGCAGCGGAAGCCAGCACAGGAATCCCCGCCGCCAGCGTGGAAATGAATACGGCCGCCAGCAGGGCGGACTGCAGAACCGGAACGATGCCCCCGCCGGCTTTACGGCCCTGCCGATCCTTTTCCCCTTTTTCCGCCGCCCGCTTCAGCGGACCCACGGCCAGCGCCGCCAGCAGCGCAAAAATCATCGCGTTGGGAAAGACATGCATCTGGAAATCGAAAAAGGAATGCACCATCGTACCGGCGACGGCTCCCAAAAAGGCAAAGCCCATCAAGGCATGCCGTGCCTCTTCCGCCCGCAGCGACTTCACCAGAATCCAGAAAGAACCGTACAGCCAGGCCGCGGCAAAAAGTACAAAACCGATGAGCCCGAAATCCGCCGCCAGCTCAAGATACTCATTGTGCGGATGCCCCGTCACCATGCGCTGGCCGCCCCAGCGCTTTCGGAACTCGGGGTAGGCATAGCGGTAAGCCGCCGGGCCGTATCCCTTCAGCGGTTTTTCCCGAATCATATCCAGCGTATCCATCCACGTCTGCGGCCGAAAATCGCGCGCTTCACTGCCGAGGCCCTCTTCGGCCTGTCCCTCAAGAAAAGAAACGACGGGCTGCATACGCCGCTGGAACGTCTCCGAGAATCTCCAGGCCCCGGCAAGGAGCAGCACGGAACACACGGGAATGAGCACCGCCAAAAACACAAAGAGTTTTTTACTCCGCCGCAGCGCCATGAGTAGAATTACCGTACCGACCGCAGCAATGCTGCCGAGCCAGCCCGCCCGCGACTGCGTCAGGAACAGCGGCGGCAGCATGGCGACGAAACTGTAGGCCGCCAGGATTTTCAGATAGATCCCGCTCTGCGGAATAAACAGCAGCGCCAGGCAGAACGGCAGCAGCATCTGCATCAGGTGCGCAAAATGATTCGGACAGATATAGGTAGATGCCAGCCGTCCTTCTCCCAGATAGTGGTTTGTATACCGTTCTGTCCATAAGATTGAGGTCGGGGATTTGAAATGAACAATCATCCCGTACAGCGCCAGCAGCATGACGATGAAAATCAGCCAGCCGACAACAATCCGGTTATCCTTAAAGGCCGCCGCCTCCTGACCCCAGACCAAATAAGAGCCGATCACCACCGCAAAAAAGACCATGCGGATTTTGGCCTCAAATGTCATCAGCGCATCGGGCACCGAAAATGCGCCCCAAGCCAGGAACAGCAGCCATAACAGCGAAGAAACCGGCAGCCGTTTTGTCCGGCCCGGTTCCGGCCTTTTCAGGGCTGCGGCGCCGTCCATCAGCTGCCGGCCGAAGTAGACAATAACCGTACCCAGGCTGAGCACAAACGCCGGCGCCAGCAGCGGTCCTTTGTCTTTGCCGACCACGCCGTAGAAAATAAAACTGAGCACTGAAATCAGGATAAGGAAAAATGAAGACATAATATTTAGACGGGAGAAAACTGTTTTACGGCGTTGACTGACGTTCCATTCCTATCCTAACGCCTAAAGTCCTTTTTCATCAAAAAAGGAGAGCGCCAGCTCGATACCCTCCCGGAAGGAGAGTGCATATTCAAAACCGAGTTTTTTCTGCAGCGCCGTATCGCCGCCCCGCGCGAACACCCCTTCCGGCGTATTCGACGTCCCGGTCACTTCCGGATCAAAACCCAGAATATCCGCCGCGGTTTTCACAAACTCCACAAAGCTCGTAAAAATGCCGGTCGAAAGGTTGATTGCCGATCCGTCTTCCACCTGGTCCATCGTCTTCAGCACCCCTTCCACACAGTCGTCGATATGAATAAAATCCCTCATCTGCCGGCCCGTTCCCCAGACGCCGATCTCCTTTGCCCCTTGGTTGGCCAGTACGCGTTTACAAATACTCGGAAACGGATAGGTGTCGTCCTGATCCTCGCCGTAGCCCGAAAAAGGGCGATAGGCCACGGACTTGATACCGTGTTTTTCAAAGGCCAGCCGCGCGCAGTACTCATGCGTCAGCTTCGCCCAGCCGTAGGTCAGGTCCGGCATGCCCAGGCCCTCATCAAACGAGATCATATCCTCTTTCAGCAGCATATAGTGGTCCGGCCGCTGCAGGTGAATCGGGTATGCCACACTCGAACTGAAGACAATCGTCTTTTCGGGGTTCGTCTTT
>JBFHGU010000049.1:0-26459 GCA_041582935.1 Pontiella sp. | reverse complement strand
GGCTGGAGGTTTGGTAGATGATGCTGCGGTCTCCGCAAAGTGTATCGTCCGGCGGTTTTTTACCCGCCGGACGGCGGCCGTCTTAGCCCTCGGCCTGCTCAGCGGCTTTGGCCGCTCTTTTTGCCTGCCGGGCCGCTTCCCGCTCCAGGATCAGGCGGCGCTCTTCCTGGCGCTTGGCCTCCTCGAGGTCCATGACCTTCATCGAGTCTTCCAGCTTGTCCTGCTCCAGGGCTTCGAAGTATTCGCGGCTGCGTTCACGCAGTTCGCGGCTGGTCTTGTCCAGAATCAGCTGCCGGCGGGCCAGCTCGGCATCTTCGGGCATATCAATGCCTTTCGCCAGCTGCTCGGAATTGGCCAGGCCGACGGTGACGAAGATAATGGTCTCTTCCTGTCCGGATACCGTTTCGCTCCAGGTGAACAGACGGCCGAGCAGCGGAATGCTGCCGAGCAGCGGAACCTTCTGTTCCTCTTCGCTCTCGGTGATTTCCGTCAGGCCGCCGATGGCCGCGGTATCGCCGTCGGCGAGGTTAAAGACGGTGTTGATGCTCTTTTCATCGATGATCGGGTAGGTGGTATCGCCGGCTTCCTTGTCCCCGTATTTGCGGGTCAGCGAGGGATTGATCTTAACCGTGATGTTGCTGCTGGTGTTGACCGACGGGGTGACATCGAGCTTCACACCGTATTCAAACCAGGGCATCGATTCGTCGAGCGTATAGGTTGTGGTGGCTTCCTGGTCGTTGAGCTGCTGTTCGCGCTCCTGCTTGAGGTTCGGCTCTTTGCGGACGATTGAGATGTTGGCCAGCTCTTCGTTCGCCACGATGATTTTCGGGTTGGACACCACGTTCACCCCCTGGCTCTGCTCCAAGGCGCTGAGGGTCAGGGCAAATTCATCGGCATCGAGCACACTGGTAAGAATCGTATATTCCCCGTTGCCCGCATACGATGCGCTGCCGCCGGTCATATCCGTCCAGAGGTTTTCGGAAGAATTGCCGTTGGCATTTTCATAACCGTACGTAGAGGTGTTGAGCGAAACACTGGTATCGTAGCCTTCGAGCGAAGACCAGTTAATGCCGAGGTCCTTCTGGGCCTCATCGCTGAGCTCCATAAACTTCGACTCAATGTACACCTGCTGGCGGACCCGGTCGATGGCGGCGAGTACCGAGCGGATTTCGCTGAGGCTTGATTCCGTCGATTTGACCACCATCATGTTGCGCGAGGCAAACTCGGAAATTTTGGCATCGGCCGGCAGCAGGTCGCGAACGAGCTGCGCGGCATTCGGAACGGTGGCGTACTGAAGCCTGAAGGTTTCAACCACCTGCGGCTCCGGCGATCCGGCCGGACGGCGGCGGACACTGTAGACATTCGAACCGGAAACCCGCTGATAGAGTTCATAGCTGTAAGTATCAAGAATCGACTGCAGGGCCGGGCGCCACTCGACATCCCTGAGGTTGACCGAGATCTGCGCCGCATCGCTGAGCTCCGGCACAATAATATTGGCGCCCGAAAGCTGGGCGAAAAGGTTGATGGCCTCTTCCAGGCTCACCCGGTTGAGGCGGACCGTAATCAGGTTGCCGTCGCTTTGGGCCTCCACATCCTCGAGGCCTTCAACGCTCATGGAATCCATGATATCATTGGTGCTTCCCGCCTCCATCAGGCCGGCGTCAGGCGCCGCCGTAACCACATCCAGCTGGACATCCGTTTCGCTGTTCACGGATTCCAGCATATTGAGTAAATCCTTATCGCCCACCTTTGCCGACTGGGCAAAGGAGTGCGGCGCCGCCAGAACGGCCGCCGCCAGAAAACTCCCCGTATACAATGCCTTATAGCTCTTCATATTCCTTACCTTCCTGTTTTTTTTGTAAATTTATAACACCGAAACACGACGCAGGCGGACCGAACCCGGAGGTTCGATGGATGCCACTTCCCAGGTGTATACGGCCCCCTGATATTCAACACTGAATGTTTCTCCAACACTCTTCAGTTCCCCGTTAACAACTGCGTAAAACTCCTCATGCCCTTTACTGCTCACCCCGTTGATTTTCACCTGCTGCATGGCGCCGTTCCAATCCCGGACCGCCTTGACCGACTCCGGCTTCTTCTCCGGCGCCGCCTGGACCACCCGCTTGGGCATATAACCAACCGGCCAGAACGGATCGCGTTTCTCCGAGGCATTCATTCTCATTGCATCATCCGTGCCACCGGCGGCGGCTGCCCGGCATAAGACCGTCAGGCACATCAGGGCCAGCAGGCCGGCACCTGGCAGCCCCGCCCGGCGGGAACGGCTCTTTACAGCGGTTTTCTTAGCGTTGGTCATTAATATCCCCCATAATTCCATCCAGGAAGGATCCGATCGAATCACTTGTCTGCGTCGGCTGCCGCATAAGAAGTTCTTCAAGGATCTTCGCACTTTTGCTGCTGTTCACATAACGCGTCGTCCCATTCGGCGCGGCGGCCGGGGCCGGGGCCGGCGCCGCCGGGACCCGCTCCTCGTGCGGCACGGCAGCCGGTTCCGCAACGAGCAGATGCACCTCGGGTTTCAAAACTTCTTCTTCCGGCGGCTCAAAGGCGGGCTCCGGATCGGGGGTCGGCACCGCGAGCAGTGCAACGGCTTCCTGCGGGTCCGCCTGTTCTTCCTGCACCGCTGCTTCTTCCGTTTCGGCCGTCATATCAACGGTCGACTCCAGCATCCCGGCAAATGACCGGTCGACGTTTACCGGGTCAGCCTCAGCCGGCTCATTCGGGACAATCACGGGTTCCGGTTCGGAAAGGGCTGCCAACACCGGCTCGGGCTCAACCGGCGGTGCCGGAATAATTTCCGGAACAGGCTTCGGAGCGGCGGCTTTTACAACCACGGGGGGCGCTTCCTTTACCGGCTCCGGAACGATTTCCGGAACAGGCTCGGCATCATGCAGTTTGACCACCACGCGGGAAGGCTGCTGGCGCTCAACCGGCGCCGGTTCTTCCGGCGGTGTCGGCTGCTGGAACGGAAGCGGTTTCTGCCGCACCACCGCCGCGGCCGGTTTTTCCGGCTCAGGTTCCGGTGCCGGCTCAGGAGCGGCCTGCGCAACCATCGGCATCGGCTCTTCCTCAAACGCTTCTTCTTTACGAACGTCGGAATCGGTTTCGGATCCGCGCTTCTCGTCCTGCCAAAGTTCTGTAATCCGGTTGAGCCGGAACGGCCACTGCAGGGTCAGCTGGACATTGTGACGCTCGGGCTCCTGGGTATTGGAAATTTCAATGCCGGTAAAGCGGACCAGCGGGTGGCTTTTCGTCACATCATTCAGAAAGCGCTTCACCTCTTCAAATCCGCCGTACCCGGTCACCCGCAGCGAATAGGTTTCAAAATAAACCGGGCTGCCTTTGGCCAGGACGGCGGCTTTGGGACCCTGCGCCGCCGCTTCCACCACCGACTCCACTTCCAGTCCGGCACTGCGGCCCTTGGAATAGACGATTTCCGTGGCCCACGAATAGTAGTTCACCTCCGGCGGCAGATATTCAAGCTGCTGCTCGAGCTCGGCAATCGTCGACAGGAACTCTTTATGGGTTTTCCCCCGCCGGGCGAGCTCGCGCTCGGCGCGGTTGACCTTTTCGGTCAGATCGGTGAGTTCGTTTTTCGCCTCAGAGAGACGGCCGGCGGCCGTATTGACGCCGATAAAAATGCCGTAGCACAGCGCGGCGGCGCCGATGGCGCCCAAAGCAATGTACTGCTTCTGCTCTTTCGATAAATTTGAAAGGTCCATTAGTTCTCCCCTTTCTCAGATCCGCCCGTAATGCGGAACTGCCGCATAGCCAGTCCAGAACCCGCGGCGCCTTTGCGCATGGAGCCGAGCTTGAGCGAGCTGAAAGTGCCGGCGGTCATCGGACCGCCCTGCATCTTTTTCTGCAGCGCAATCACATCCTCTTCGGCGGCATCGCCGACCGCAACGCCGTCAATCGTCAGCTCGTACGCCAGCTGCAGCTCTTCGGGGGTCAGGTAAACGGAGGATTTCTCATCCGCTTTAACCGCCATCCGGGTGAACTGGATGTTTGCCGGCACCTGCCCCTGCATTTCATCCAGAAGGCCTAACCAGGCAACCTGCGATGCCTGCCAGCCGCGGAAGAGATCCATGATTTTCTGCGTGGACGCCAGCTCCGATTTATCCTTGCGGTAGCTTTCCACCCGCGGTTCATAGGCGGCCCAGAGATCGCGGGTGGACTCCAGCTCGCGCTGGGTATTGAGAATATTCGCCACGATCAGTCCAACAATCAGCAGCAGCAGGATTACAGGGGTGCCGATGCCTACCACCAGGATAAAACGCGGACTGACCAGTCCCTCGTAGCGGCACTCGCTTTTTTTGATTAAATTAACGCGCGGGTAGTTCATGGTTACTCCATTCCTCCAAGTGCAGCGCCGACGGCCGCCGTGAAACGGGTAATCTGGCCGACCAGTTCCGCCGGAACCGCGGCGGTGTCGTACTGAATGTTTTCAAGCGGATTCCAGCTCTCCACCTTCACGCCGAGCATGCGGCTGAGCTGCTCGGTCCAGCCTCCCATCAGGCTCATGCCGCCCGATAGGTAGACCGAGGAAATCCGTTTGCCCAGATGGCGTTCAATGAAATCCTTAGAGATCGACAGCTGCTTGATCGGCGGCCCCAGGACGTTGGCCACAGAGGCAGAAATATTCACCGATGCATCGCTGAGAATGGATGCAGCGAGCTCCTCGTCCAGGCCGACATCCGCGGCAATCTTCTCTTTCATCAGCTTGGCGCCAAGCGGGAGCTTGCCGACCAATACCGGTTTCCCTTTGGCGATGAAGGCGAAATTACTAATCTGCTCGCCGCACTCCAGCAGGCAGACCGTGGTATCGGCCAGTTCCTGTCCGCGCGCCTGCAGAAAGGCGGTGATAAAAGAGAGGCCGGCTACCTCGAGCGATGCCGGCGCCGGCGGACCGGCGGGAAACTGGGCGAGCATATTCGCCGCATCCTCTTCCGGAATCGCCGCCGCGAGAAAACTCGCTTCCCGGCCGCCGGCCGCGGTGTTGACCAGCGAGGCCGAAACCCGATACTCCTCGGAAACATTCAGCAGCTTGCGGATCTGCTCATCAGAGAGTTTGCCCTCCGGGGCACTGGTATTGATCATTCGAACAATCGCACGGGTGCCGGTATAGGCCAGGCAGCCGTATTTCGCCGTCATATTCCGCGACAGCTCAAGCGGACCGTGATCTGATTTTAAATCAACCGGAGGCAGCAGCTCCAGGCCGGTCAGCAGCAGCGCTCCCTTGCTCTTCTTCAGCCGAACCACCTTGGTGGCCGTGGCCGCAAAATCCACTCCGATCAGATCGGAAAACTGCGACTGCTGACGGCGCTTGCTGATTAAATCTGTTAACATATTCTGATTCCTTCCTATACCTTCCGAGGCGGCATCCCCTGCCGGCCTCCCCGCCTTCGGAACGGCTTCTTCAAAGCACTATCCATACCATAATCATCACCCAATTTACCTCTTGCTAAAAACTTTGTGATTAACCAATGATATAAAGCATTCATTTACTATGCGGGATCACCGCCGAGGTCCAAATCGTGAGCGAACCGAGCAACAAACTAAAGCTGTCCGAAGGGGCTTCCCTGGACACCGGAACCACCTCCCCGCACGGCGTGATGTTCATCACGCTGCTGCTGCTGATCGGCGCGCTGCTGCTCACCGGCGCCACGATGCTGTACTATGCGCTCGACGGACGCCCCGCGGACGCCTCGCTGCGGCGCCCCGGCCCGGCGGCCGAAACGGCCCCGCCCGCTGATCATGCGCCCGACAGCGCCGTACGCGAACCCGCCGGCAGCGCCCTGTCCGGACTCCTCAGCCGCCCGAGCGGCAGCGTACGGTGGCCCAAACTTAAACTGAGCGGGTTCGGCACCTCCATCGACGGCACCGAGGCTTTTGCCATCATCAACAACCGGACCTACTATCCGGGCGATACGATTGAAGACAAGGCCACCCTGGTTGAAGTCCGGGCACAGGATGTGGTTTTAGAATACCAGGGCGAAACAAAGACCCTGCAGGTCGAACTGCCGAAGCACTAGGCCGCAGTTTTTCTGAGAGACCGCAGCCGCTCAAGCGCCTGGTCATAGTCGGCGGCTTCCACCAGGAAGCGATGGCACCGGTGCCCGCTTTCCGCCTCGATCCGCTCCGGCAGCCGCTTGTTGAACGGATTCAGCACTGCCACCATCAGATCGCTGCCGATGAAACCGAACGGAAGTGCGCCGGCGTGGGTATAAAAATGTTCCGGAATCACCTCGGCCGTCTCCTCGCCGATCTCAAAGTTGGAGAGCACCACAAACGGGACTTCCGATTTTTCAGAAAGATAGCTGATGATGCCTTCCGTACTCATGAATCCGCGGTCGTGCAGCACATGCAGCACGCTGGCAGGCACATTCAGCTTCTGCTCAGCAACCTCTGTCAGGTCATGCAGTATGGTTGAGTATTCATCCTGCGAAATGAGATTGTCTTCATAGAGGCGCCAGGCCAGCGCCATCTCCTCGGTCACATCGTTGTCCGGACTGCCCCCGCGCTCATTCTCTCTTTCCTCCCGGCCGGGGCCGGTCTGTTTCGATGCGGTCTCGCGGGAGCCGATCATTTCGCGCAGGCGGGCGGTCTGCGCAGCGGCTTGAGCCGTGTGCGACTCCGCAAAACGGGGAAGCTCCTTCTCCAAAAATGCGAAGAGATCACTCCGGCCGCTGCCCGATGCCACCTCCATCAGGCGGTTCAGGTAATCAAAAGCCCGGTCGGCCTGCCCGCTTTGCCGGCTGGCGCTGTAGAGCGCCATCAGCGTGTCGCCATCCTGAGGCATTACCTCAAGAATCTGTTCAAGCATCGCAATACTGTCGGCAAGATTCTGCATTTCGTCTGACATTCTGTTCACTCCCGTTAAACTGTTCGTAAACCTAGCAGTTTGCAGGCCAGCTGATGCATCCTGTTAAAAATATCCCGCATCCGCCAACCGGGCGGCAGTTCGGCACGCAAACTGCTTTCTTTGATTCCTGTTTTAAAAATTCTGAAACGGGTACCGCCTTATGTCGACACACTCAAAAAGCCTTATAGACTGCCTCACGGAGATTCGTCCGATTGAGTCGGAAATTTTTGAAGCCGCACGTCAGGAGGCCGAAGCCGCCCATGTGCCGCTCGAAAAACTGCTGCTCGAACAAGGGGTCATTACCGATTCGGACCTCGTGCTCGCCACGGCGGAATACCTTGAGATCCGACCGGTTTCGCTCAGCGCATTCACCCCGAATGCCGCCCTGATCGACCTAATGGAACACGACCGCTGGAAAGCGCTCCGGGCCGTGCCGGTTGCCAAAATCGGCAAAACCCTGACCGTTGCCATGGCCGATCCGTTCGACCTCGGCGGCCGCGACACCATCACAGCTTCAACGCAGCTGCAGCTCTCCACGCTGATTGCCCCGGAAACGGAAATCCTCAGCGTACTGAAAAAAGCCAGTGAAAAACCCTCCCAGGGCCTGGAGGATGTCCTGCGCGATATGGCTGAGGCCGACGATGTAGAGCTCGGCCAGGGCATGATCGACAACGAAAACCTGGATGAAATGAGCGCGGATGAAGCGCCGGTGATCCGGATTGTGAACTCCATCCTGATTGAGGCGCTGCGCAAGGGCGCATCGGACATTCACATTGAACCCATGGAAAAGAGCGTGCGCCTGAGAAACCGCATCGACGGTGTACTTTTCGAATCGCCGAGCCCGCCGAAAAACCTGCAGAACGCCATCGTATCGCGCTTGAAAATCATGGCACAGCTCGACATTGCCGAGCGGCGCATTCCGCAGGACGGCCGCTTTAAAATCAAAGCCCTCGACAAAGAGGTCGATGTGCGTGTGAGCATACTGCCGACGGTGCACGGCGAAAAGATCGTGATGCGTATTCTCGATAAGAGCGCACTGGTGCCGAACCTGAAGGCGCTGAACCTCGACGACCTGTCTCTAAGCAACTTTGAATATGCCCTGGCCCAGCCGTACGGCATGATCCTGGTCACCGGCCCGACCGGTTCAGGTAAAACCACCACGCTTTACTCCGCCCTGCAGGAGCTCAACACCATCGGCACCAACATCATCACCACGGAAAACCCGGTGGAATATCAGCTGCACGGCATTAACCAGGTGCAGATCAATCCGGCCGTGGGCCTGACATTCGCCGCGGCGCTGCGGTCGATTCTCCGCCAGGACCCCGACGTGGTCATGGTCGGTGAGATTCGCGATACCGAAACGGCGACGATTGCGGTGGAAGCGGCGCTGACGGGCCATATGGTCCTGAGTACGCTGCATACCAACGATGCGGCCGGCGCCATTGCCCGCCTTGTGGATATGGGCATCGAACCTTTTATGCTTTCGTCTTCGCTGCTGCTGACGCAGGCGCAGCGGCTCTACCGCAAGCTCTGCCCGGTCTGCAAAAAGCCGATCGATATTCCCACGGAGGTGCTGAAGAAAAACCATATTGATCCGGCCGCAATGCAGGACGTGCAGTTCTACGGAAAAGCCGGCTGCCCGAAGTGCAACAGCATCGGCTATAAAGGCCGCGGCGGCATCATGGAAATCCTGCTGATTAACGATGTGCTCCGCAATACAATCCTCTCCAACGCCGAAGCCGATACGATCAAGAAAATCGGCATTGAAAACGGGATGCATACCCTGCGCCAGGCCGGTCTCGACCGCGTACGCGAAGGCCTCACCTCTATTGAAGAAATTATGCGTGTGACCAGTGAACATTAAGGATAACTGAGATGGCGAATAAGACCCAGAATACTAAAGGCGGGAAGCCGATTGTACGCGGCGCCCGGAAGATCAGGCTCAAGGAACTGCCGGCCTACACCCGTCAGGTTTCCGCAATGCTGTCCGCCGGCATGCCGCTGGTGCAGACCCTGAGTGCGATGGAACAGCAGACCAACGATAAAAACTTCAGGCCGGTGATCCAGGGCATCCGCTCCCGCGTAGAAGGCGGCGCCATGTATTCCGAAGCCCTGGCGTTTTATCCGGGCATTTTCGACGAGCTCTATCTCAGCATGATGCGCGCCGGCGAGGTCGGCGGCATCCTGCCGGAGGTCTGTGCGCGTGTGGCCGAATTCCTTGAGTCCAGCAACAAACTGCGCTCCAAGGTAAAATCGGCGCTGATGTACCCGACGGTCGTCATCATCGTCGCGGTCGGCCTGGCCACGGCGCTGATCATGTTCGTGGTGCCGATCTTCGCCAATATGTTCAGCGATTTCGGAGGCGAGCTGCCGGGCCTGACCCAGTCGCTGCTCGATTTCAGCAACCTGCTCACGAAATACTGGTACGTTGCGCTGGCGGTGATCGGCAGCCTCATCTACGGCTTCAAGCGGTTCAACGCTACCGACCGCGGGCAGTATAAGATCGATGAAATGCGCCTGCGTTTTCCGATTCTCGGCGATCTCGCCGTCAAAATTGCCGTCAGCCGCTTTGCCTCCACCTTTTCCCAGCTGCTGCACAGCGGGGTGCAGATTATGGAATCGCTCGAAATCGTGGGGCTGGCCACCGGCAACCGCGTTATCGGCGACTCGCTGATCGAAGCCCGTAAAGTGGTAGAAGAGGGCCATCCGCTTTCGGAGGCGCTGGTCGGCAACAAATTTTATCCGCGCATGCTGGTCCACATGCTGGCCGCCGGCGAAAAAACCGGCCAGGTGGATGAAATGATGGATAAAGTGGCTCAGTTTTATGAAAACGAAGTGGAAACCATGGTGGCCGGCCTGACCTCCATGATCGAGCCGCTGCTGATGGTCTTCATCGGCGGCATCATCGGCACCATTGTGGTGGCCATGTTCCTGCCGATCTTCAAGATGAGCGAAGTCGTAATGTAGGCTCCGCCGCAGGCGGAACGCGGAACACCATGAGCATATCAGGATCCATTAAAAACGCGGCGGCACCGGAATTGGCGGCCATTCTGCTGACTCGGCTCGGGTTTCTGTGGCTGCTGGTGCTGGCCTCCCTGCTGATGGGCGGCGGCACCGCGTTTTACGCCTTTATGGGAATCGCCTTCGTCATTACGATCCCCTACTCGCTCTGGCTGCGCAGCCGGCTGAAGACCGCCCAGTTCGCGCCGCTGCAGTTTTTGGTGGATCTCGTGCTGGTTACGGGGCTGGTCTATTTCACCGGCGGTGCGGACAGCCGGCTGACCCTGCTCTATCCGCTCGTCATCCTCTCGGCCGGCCTGGTCGGAACACCGCGGCAGGCGCTGGAAATTTCCGTGCTGGCGGTATTCGTCTACACCCTGCTGATCGTACTGATGACGAATCACTGGATCATTCCGTACGCCCCGGACAGCCTATGGATTCACCAGAGCAAGGCCAGCGGGCTCACGCCGCTGCTCAACGCCCTCTCCTTCCTGCTTTTCGGCCTGGCCAGCATCTATATTTCCAAGCGGTGCTGCGACACCAACACCCATCAGAAAGAGCTGGCGGAGACCACCGAAGCGCTGCTGGCGGCAATTCCTTCGCCCGCCCTCCTGCTGGATCAGGAAGGCTGCATCCTTTTTGCAAACCAGGCCTGCTGCGCACTGCTCGGAACCGGCTTCAACCAGCTCGCCGCCGTTCCGTTCACCGACCTGCAGTCCGAAGGGCCGCGTGCGATCCCAGAGCATTTCGGCCCGGCGGCTTACCTGAAACGCACCGGATCGGCACCGCTGCCCGCGGCCTATCAATCGAACAGCCTGCAGGTGCCTGAAACCGCCCTGCTCGGCCCGAACGGCCGCCCGGATGCCGTCATGCCGGTAACCTTTATCACCCTCACCGACCTCCGCCAGGCGCTGGAGACGGAGTCCCAGCTGCACCGGGTGGAGCGGATTACCGCCGCCACGCAGATCGCCGGCGAGCTGGCCCACGAAATCCGCACGCCGCTCACCGCAATCGCCGCCTCAGTAGAACTGCTGCGGGAATATGAAGACCGCACCACCGCAGCTGACTGGCTGCCCAACAGCCCGAACCGAAATGACCGGCGCGAACTCTTCAATCACATTGAATCCGCATCGAGCAGAATGAACACCGTGATCGGCAATTTTATCAGCTTTGCTGAATTCTCCCCCAAGGACCTTCTATCCATCATTAAGCTTGACTCCGCTGAAGAAAACCAAGGTTAATAGGCATTCTGAATACTTTAGGGAGAGGTTACACGAATGGCCAAAATTCTGATTGCGGATGACGATCCGACGATTCTCAGCTTGCTGAACAAGATTTTACTTTCAAAGGGGTATGAGGTCCAGCTAGCCGAACACGGAGGCGAAGCCGAAAAGCGGCTCAAATCCGAACAGTTTGACCTGCTCATCTCCGACATCAAAATGGAGCCGGTCGACGGCATGCAGCTGCTCAAGAAAACCCGCCAGCTCCGTCCGCATGTCGGCGCCATCATGCTCACGGCCTACGCCACGGTGGCCACTGCGGTGGAAGCAATGAAAGAAGGTGCCTTCGACTATATCCCGAAACCCTTCAAAATCGATGAACTGCTCGAAACCGTAAAACGCGCGCTCGACTACCAGAAATCCCTTTCCGAACAGGTCAGCGCCAGCGGGCACATTGAAGCCAAGAAGTATTTCGGCAACATCGTCGCGGAAAGCGACCAGATGGTGAATGTCTGCGAAATGATCAAGCGCGTGGCCCCCACCAAAACCACCATCATGATCACCGGCGAAAGCGGCACGGGCAAAGAGCTCGTCGCCGAAGCGGTGCACAGCTTCAGCGCACGTTCCGAGGGCCCGTTCCTGCCGGTCAACTGCGCCGCCCTGCCCGAAACCCTGATTGAATCCGAGCTGTTCGGGCATGTGAAAGGCGCCTTCACCGGTGCCAATGCCGAAAAAGTCGGCCTCTTTGAAGCCGCCAAAGGCGGCACCCTGTTCCTCGACGAAATCAACTCCATTCCCCACAACCTGCAGTCCAAACTGCTCCGCGCGATTCAGAACAAAAAAATCCGCAAAGTGGGCGGCACCGAAGAGTTTGATGTCGATGTGCGCATCCTGGCGGCCTCCAACCGCAACCTGGAAAGCATGGTGAAAGAAGGCACCTTCCGCGAAGACCTTTTCTACCGCCTCAGCGTCATCTCCATCGATATCCCCCCGCTGAAAACGCGCCCGGAAGATATTCTCCCGCTCGCCCAGCACTTTATTCAGCTCGAGCTGGAACCCGGCCAGGAATTTCCGGCCATCGACAACGCCGTGCTCTCCATTCTCCAGAATTACAGCTGGCCCGGAAACGTCCGCGAACTGCAGAACGTCATCCAGCACTGCCTCACCTTCCTGCTCGACGGCAAAGTGACCAAAGAAACACTGCCCTCCAAACTGATCGTCTCCTACGAAGAAAACCCGGGCGTCCAGAACGCGGCCCTGACCGGTGAGTTTGAAAAAGGCAAATCACTCAAAGCCTTCCTGCGCGCCAAGGAGAAGGAATACCTCAAAACGGTCATCGACACCATGGGCGGCGATAAAGTGGCCGCCGCCAAGGAACTCGATATCAGCCTGGCCACGCTCTACCGCAAGCTGCCCGAAGAAGAGCAGAACGGCTAAGCACCGATCCAGCCCTGCCGCAAACGCGCCCCTCTATTTGAGCGGCGCGTTTTTCTTTGCAGTCACGCCCCGGCCGAACCGCCTGCGGCCGAACCCTTCTCATTTCGGAATGCTCAACCCCGATTTTCTCGGCATCGGTCCGCAATTCCTTCTCATCCCTGCTGAAAACCCGGCTTTCTTGAAAACTCTCATTTTCTGAAAACAATATTTTTTCCGCCCCGCAAAGCCGCCGTATGAGCTTATTTTAAAGGGATTTAATCCCGTTTTCACCGTTACCGCTGCCCGCCGCCCGCCCTGAACGGCCCGCACAAAAAAGAGTTGGCACGCAACTCGCTATATAGAGACCGTCTGACACGTAAACTGAGGCGAGCTCAAAGCAGACGTATAAAATGAAGTGAAGTAATCATTAATTAATGGAGAAAATAAAAATGAAAAAAGCAGTGAAAAAACAGGGCTTCACCCTCGTCGAAATCATGATCGTAGTCGCCATCATCGGCCTCCTCGCCGCCATCGGCATCCCGTCCTTCCAGAAAGCACGTCAGAGCTCAATTGAGAAAGCGATGACGAATAACGCTCGCATTATTGACAGCGCGATCGAACAGTGGGCAATGGATAACGGTGCAGTTGATGGAACCGCACTCACCGGCAAAGCAGGGGAGATTGATGATTACATCAAAGGCGGACTCGATTCACTTGCTGTTGGGGCGACCGAAACAGTAACGACTGCGGAGATTGAAGCGTTGTCAGTTGGCGATACAATTACTGCAGACCTGTTCTATACCGTTCCCACTGACGGCTAAATTCAGGCAATTCCTGAAAAGGAAGCATTTTTGAAAAAACTCCGGCAGTTTGAACTGCTGGAGTTTTTTTATTATAATGCCCGGGAAACGGAACTTTAATAAACATACGGAAGACCGGAAAGCAACACTCCCCATTCCAACGGCTGGAATGTTCCCTTCCGGTTTCCCGTCATCCACGCCCTGAAAATTTCCACAGGGCACTCGAAGCTCACAAAAGCGGGTTTACAGCCACCAGCTCCGCGGTTAGTTTAATACCTCTTGTCCTGCCCCCATACCTTGAGCAGAACCTAGTGAAAGTCCTGCCGTGGTAGGTTAAACCCGTTTTCCATCGACTACCGGCCCTACCAAACTTATAAAGTCTACATGCATAATCGAGAAATAAAGGGTTATTCTTTTGGATTTACACTTATCGAATTCGTAATTGCGACAGCGATTATCGGCCTTCTCGCGGCAATCGCCATTCCTTCGTTTTCCAAGGCACGCATCAATGTGTACAAGAAGCAGATCACGAGTAATCTTCGTGTTCTGGATCAGGCTTTCTGGCGTGCGGCCCTCGATCAGCAGCTGGACGAGGACGATATTGATATGCTTGCAATATCTGCTGCAGACGAATACATCCGCAGCGGATTTGCGGCACTGCAATGGCCGGGCAGCGCTGCAAATATTCCTGAAGAAACGTCACTGCGCGGTGAAATTTCGATCACATTTGCGGGGCTTACATTCACCTGCGATGACCCCGGCGGCAACTAAATCGACACACCCACCTTTAAGCCTCCTTCTTTTATGCCGTTCTGACCGCACTGCGGTCCGCGGACAGACAAACTAATCCGAATATTCCGGAAATAAATGTAAATTTGACCGACGGGGGTTTTCTGGAAATCCTTCTCGGTATTCCTGGTGAATATATCAGCCGCCCCTATGCGCGGCTCGCGGCGGCCGGCGGCCGTCTTTCATGCGTCTATTGATCCTATCAGCCGAAGCGGGCGGCTGGACGGCACTCTCCTCTATTTCGCGCTTTTGCTCGGCGTTGCGGCCGCGTTTTACCGCCCGACCGCCCCGCCTGGCTGGCATTCTGACGCCGCCTCGCTTTGAGCTCCGTGCTTATTTTGACCCGTTTTCCGGATCCTTTTGCGGGAAGCCACCCCAACCAGCGATCCCACAGCCCGGCGCATCCGATTTCGGGAAAAATGTTTCCGCGGGCAAAACATGGGCAGAAATAAATGTCGTTATTTTCCGTAACCCGCTGTTTAAGGGCGGGTTGGAGGCGTGCTGATTCCGGACCGTGGTTAGGGCGGAAATTTTTTTCCGGTTTAAACCCGGCCCGCACCCGCCCTGAAAATTTGCGTACATTATTTTCTATTCCCTGTGTTTTAACATCTTACAACTTCTCCAACGGCCGGATTCCATACGATGGCACACCTGTTGCAATAGGGGCTGTCACCATTTGGGAAGATAGAAACTGAACTGAAATTGAAAATTACGTTAACCAACCAAGGAGAAGTACAATGAGAAAAGTAGCAATCTACGGCAAAGGCGGCATCGGCAAATCCACCACTACACAGAACACTGTGGCTGGTCTGGCTGAAGCAGGAAATAAAGTGATGGTAGTGGGCTGCGACCCGAAAGCTGACTCCACCCGTCTGCTGCTTGGCGGTCTGGCACAGGGCACTGTACTCGATACCCTTCGTGAAGAGGGTGAAGACGTGGAAATTGATGATGTAATCAAAGATGGTTTCGGCGGAACCCGCTGCGTTGAGTCCGGCGGACCGGAACCGGGTGTCGGCTGCGCCGGCCGCGGTATCATCACTTCGATCAACCTGCTCGAACAGCTGGGTGCTTATGAAGAAGACCAGGGTCTGGACTACGTTTTCTACGACGTACTCGGTGACGTGGTTTGCGGCGGTTTCGCTATGCCGATCCGTGAAGGTAAAGCCGAAGAAATCTACATCGTGGTTTCCGGTGAAATGATGGCCATGTACGCGGCTAACAACATCTGCAAAGGTATCGTGAAATTTGCAGACGCCGGCGGCGTTCGCCTGGGCGGCCTGATCTGCAACAGCCGTAAATGCGACAACGAGCTGGAACTCATCACCGAGCTGGCCAGCCGTCTGGGCACTCAGATGATTCACTTCGTACCGCGCGACAACATCGTTCAGCACGCGGAGCTCAACCGTAAAACCGTGATCGATTTCGCTCCGGAATCCAACCAGGCCGATGAATACCGCGCCCTCGCGAAGAAGATCAACGACAACGAAATGCGCGTTATCCCGACCCCGCTCGAAATCGAAGACCTCGAAGAGCTGATGGTCAAATACGGATTCGATGCATAAGGCGTTCTGCGCCGGTCTTTAGTCCATTGTCCTTAGTCCCCCGCGGCTAAGGACAGGGATTAAAAGCCAGAAACAAACCAAAACCAACCAGGAGAAAAACCCATGTCAAAACTGCTTGTACGTTCCATCGTTCGCCCGGAAAAGGCTGATGAAGTCATGAAGAGCCTGCTCGAAGCCGGTTACCCGGCGGTCACTAAAGTTCCGGTATTCGGACGCGGTAAACAACGCGGCCTGAAAGTCGGCGAAGTGACTTATGACGAGCTGCCGAAAGAAATGCTGATGACGGTTATCCCGGAAGCAGAAAAGGATTTCGTTGTGAAAACGGTCCTGAGCGCGGCTAAAACCAGCGAAGCCGGCAACTACGGCGACGGCAAAATCTTCATCTCCCCGGTCGAGGACGTATACACCATCAGTTCCGGCGTTAAAGAAGCTTAGGAGGGCGTCATGAAAGAAGTAATGGCAGTCATCCGTATGAACAAGATCAACGACACCAAGCGTGCGTTGAACGAAGCGGGCATCAGCTCCTTCACCGCAACCGGCCGGGTACAGGGCCGCGGTAAAGGAATGGTCGATTTCAATATCCTCCATGGTGCCGAAGAAGGTGCTCCTGAAGCGATCGCCCAGCTGGGCGAAGGCCCCCGCCTCGTTCCCAAGCGTCTGATCACCATTGTGGTCTCCGACGACTGGGTAGAGAAAACTGTTGAAACCATCATTATGACCAACCGGACCGGCAGCTCGGGCGACGGAAAAATTTTCGTCCTGCCGGTATTGGAAGCCACCCGTGTTAGAACTGGCGAAACCGCTGAAGGCCCCTGCGGCGGCGACGTCCTCGACTCCTCTGGAGGTTTGAAATGAGCGAAGATAAAAAATTACCGGATCCTTCCGCAATCAAAGAAGAAATCCTGGCCAAATACCCGCCGAAGATTGCGCGCAAACGTGCAAAATCCATGGTGATCAACGATCCGAACCTGGATCAGCAGGTCCAGTCCAACGTCCGCACGATTCCGGGCATCATCACCCAGCGCGGCTGCACCTATGCCGGCTGTAAAGGGGTGGTACTCGGACCGACCCGCGACATCGTCAACCTGGTGCACGGCCCGATCGGCTGCAGCTTCTATGCATGGCTGACCCGCCGTAACCAGACCGATGCCGACGAAATTGTTGAAGGCGGCGACAACTTCATCAACTACAGCTTCTCCACCGACATGCAGGACGACAACATTGTATTCGGCGGTGAGAAGAAACTCGCCCAGGCGATTCAGGAAGTCTACGACATCATGAAGCCGAAAGCCATCGGCGTCTTCTCCACCTGCCCGGTCGGCCTGATTGGTGACGACGTGCATGCGGTTTCCCGCGAGATGAAGGAAAAACTCGGCGACTGCAACGTATTCGGATTCAGCTGCGAAGGTTATAAGGGTGTTTCCCAGTCTGCGGGCCACCACATTGCCAACAACCAGCTCTTCCGCCACGTGATCGGCCAGGACGACACGCAGCCGGAGCACAAATACAACGTGAACCTGCTCGGTGAGTATAACATCGGCGGTGACGGCTTCGAAATCGACCGTGTCTTCAAGAAGTGCGGCATCAACATCATCTGCACCTTCTCGGGCAACTCCACCATGGACAAGTTCGCGAACTCGCACATGGCCGACCTCAACCTGGTGATGTGCCACCGGTCCATCAACTACATGGCCGAAATGCAGGAAACCAAGTTCGGTATTCCGTGGATGAAGGTCAACTTCATCGGTGCTGAGTCCACCGCCAAAGCCATGCGCAAAATCGGTGAATTCTTCGAAGATGAAGAGCTCAAGGCCCGCATCGAAGAAGTGATTGCCGAAGAAATGCCGAGCGTCAAAGAGTGTGCCGATAAAGCGCGCCTGAAGAGCGACGGCAAAGTGGCGATGCTCTTCGTGGGCGGTTCGCGTGCCCACCACTACCAGGAACTCTTCAACGAGCTGGGCATGCAGACTGTTTCCGCCGGTTACGAGTTCGGTCACCGCGATGACTACGAAGGACGTAAAGTTCTCCCGACCATCAAAGTCGACGCCGACTCCCGTAACATTGAGGAAATCAAAGTTGAAAAGGATGAAACGCGCTACAACCCGCGTGCTTCCGAAGAAAAACTTGAAGCCCTCAAGGAAAAAGGCCTGGAAATCAGCGACTACAAAGGCATGGCCCCGGACATGGCAGACCAGTCCCTCATCGTAGACGACATCACGCATTGGGAAACCGAAAAGCTGATCGACTTCTACAAACCCGACATCTTCTGCGCCGGCATTAAGGAAAAATATGTCGTTCAGAAAACGGGTATTCCGCTGAAACAGCTGCACTCCTACGACTACGGCGGACCGTACGCCGGATTCGAAGGCGCTAAGAACTTCTACGCTGACATCGAAAAGATCCTCAGCACCTCCATCTGGAAGAAGATCAAAGCTCCGTGGCTCAACAAAGAAACGGATCCGTGCATCTGCGCTGAATTTGTAGCTTAAGAAGGAATGGATTCTGGATGGATGGATTATTGGACGGACGTCTGAAACGCATCCCCAGGACCGAACTCCAATAATCCAAAAATCCAACATCCACTACTCCAGGAGAAAAACAATGTTACTGAGACACACACCTAAAGAAATTACTGAACGCAAAGGCGTTACGATCAACCCGGCAAAAACCTGCCAGCCTGTCGGCGCCATGTATGCGGCGCTGGGCGTGCACGGCTGCCTGCCGCACTCGCACGGCTCGCAGGGCTGCTGCTCGTATCACCGTTCCGCCCTCACCCGTCACTACAAAGATCCGATCATGGCCGGCACCAGCTCCTTCACAGAAGGCTCCTCGGTTTTCGGCGGTCAGTCCAACCTGCTGCAGGCACTGGCAAACATGTTCACGATCTACAACCCGGACCTCGTGGCCATCCACTCCACCTGTCTTTCTGAAACCATCGGCGACGACCTCGCGCAGATCGTGAAGAAAGCCACGGACGACAACAAGGTGCCGGAAGGCAAGAAAGTGATCTACTGCAACACCCCGTCCTACGTGGGTTCGCACGTCACCGGATTCTCCAACATGGTCACCGGCATCGCTAAAGGGCTGGTTGAACACACCGGCGAAGCCAAAGACCAGGTCAACATCATCCCGGGCTGGGTTGAACCGTCCGATATGAAAGAAATGAAGGGCATCGCCGCCCGCCTCGGCGCGAACATCGTGATGTTCCCCGATACCGACGGCGTGGTCGACACCCCGCAGACCGGCGAATTCAAAATGTACCCGGACGGCGGCGCCAAGGTTGAAGACATCGCCACTGCCGGCGACAGCATCAAAACCCTGGCCTGCGGTAAATGGGCTTCGGAAGCTGCCGCCAAATGGCTCGACAGCAACTGCAAAGTTCCGTTCGAAACCCTCGACCTGCCGATCGGCCTCGGAGCAACCGACCGTTTCGTACAGGCCCTCGCCAGCGCAGCCAAGGTTTCCGTTCCGGACTCCTTCCTGACCGAGCGCGGCCGCCTCGTGGACGTCATCACCGACATGTCCCAGTACCTGCACGGCAAGAAAGTTGCCCTGTACGGCGATCCCGACCAGCTCATTCCGCTGACGGAATTCCTGCTCGACCTCGACATGATCCCGACCGCGATCGTTTCCGGTACCCCCGGTAAAGCGTTCACCAACAAGATCAAAGAGCTCTGCGCAGAAAAAGCCCCGAACGTGAACGTGAAAAACGGTGAGCGTGCCGACATGTTCCTGCTCCACCAGTGGATCAAGAACGAACCGGTTGACCTGCTGATCGGCAACACCTACGGCAAATACATCGCCCGCGACGAAGACATTCCGTTTGTCCGTCACGGATTCCCGATCTTTGACCGTATCGGCCACAGCTACTTCCCGACCGTGGGCTACAACGGCGGCATCCGCCTGCTCGAAAAAATGCTCGGAGCCATCATGGACCGCCAGGACCGCGATGCCCCCGAATCCAAATTCGAGCTGGTAATGTAACCACCGGAATTCCCATCCCGTTCCCGCCTGTTCCGGAGGCGGGAACGGAAACCCTTTGGAACCGGAGCGCGGGTAGGACATTGCCTCAATACAGAATCTCTCTCCTCCTCTGTTTGCACCCCGCGCTTCGGTTCCAATTTAGTTTTAGGCATCGCGCTGAGCAATAAGCGCATCGAGTTTCCAATGGCCGGAACCGCCGCCATGCTCCGTGCCCCCTGCGCCTTGCCGTGCGAAGAAGGAGTGCAGAATGTTTGCAGAAACTGAAGCCATCGAAAACTACCAGGACTTCATGACTGAAGGCGATAAATACATCCAGACCGCTAAAGGCGGCCTGAACCGCCCCGAAGTTTTCACCCCCGAAATCCTTTACAACATCATCGGCCTCGCCATCGAAAAACACGTCATGGGCGCACTCATGGCCAAAGGCAAACTCGCCGACAACCACACCTTCACCGATCTCATCGACGCCTCCAACCAGGTCGGCGGTATCGGAGATGCCATCGCCGAACAGCTGCGCAAATTCGAATCCTACCAGAATATCTGCCCGGTTTTCGCCGGTTACCACCGCACCGAACCGCCGCGCGACGCCATCCCCGAAATGATCGACACCGCCGAGGCCATCCAAGCCTGGGCCAAAAATATCATTGCCGCTTAATCCGTTTCCACAGCGTTTACGGATTGTTCGAACTCAAAAAAAACCAGGCCGAGCCTCTAAAGAACCCAAAGCACCGAAGCCTCATCCCCTGAACAAACAAGGGATCAGGCGATCGATAAATAGGAAAAAAGCCATGACAGAAGAAGTAATTGCAAAACCCCTCGGAAAAATCACCGCCATCCTGGCCGAATGCGGCTTCGAAGTCACTTACGCCTACGACGACCTCGTCTTCATCGAAAGCTCTGCCTTCATCATCCAGTTCACCGACGATCCGACCGTGATGAAAATCTTCCGCCACGTCGATACCGAGCCCAAGGCCGCCGGCGAAGCCGAAAAAACCATTCTCGAGGAGCACGCCAAAAAAGGCTTCAGCATCCTTCCCTCCGGGCAGTTCAACATCACCGAAAATGAAGGCGACGACGAAACCGTCAACATCGAATTCATTTAGGACCACCCAAACCGCAACGACCCGATTCATACAAAACCCGGCAGCCGCCGGGTTTTTGCTTATCCCCTCCCTCCTCCCACAGCCGGCCGCCCATTCCAGCCTGCCCGGCACCCGCCCCACACGGCGGCGCCCGCCCGATTCCAACATCTTTGTACAACATTTTTAGTGATCGGACTCCCCTGCCGGAAATATATGTCGAAATATAGCTAACCCCTTTATTTTGCTGGGCTTGCAGGCTCGGTACCATATGGGGCTCAAACTAGTGGAAATATTTTTCCGTAAAACCCTTCCCCGCCGCCCCCGCACCGCGCCCGGCAAAACATTTTTCTTTCCACTGCCTGCCATACACTTACAACTTTTGCCCCGCGGCAAAACCGCTCGATGGCACACCTGTTGCAATAAGGGACCGCAACAATTGGGACACGATTATGGCTGAAGAAAAAATTGAACTCTTAGAAAAGCGCAAGTCTCAGGTCTATGAAGGCGGCGAGTTTGCCATGGAAGCGGAAAAGCAGAGCCTGGCCGGATCGGTCAGTCAGCGCTCCTGCAGCTTCTGCGGCTCCCGCGTGGTCCTCTACCCGATCGCGGATGCGATCCACATCGTGCACGGCCCGATCGGCTGTGCCTCCTATACGTGGGATATCCGCGGCGCCCTCTCCTCGGGGCCCGAACTGCACCGGCTGAGCTTTTCAACCGATATGCAGGAAAAGGATGTCATCTACGGCGGAGAAGGCAAACTCTACAACGCCATCCGCGAACTGATCGAGGAATACAAGCCGAGCGCGGCCTTCATCTATTCCACCTGCATCATCGGCGTGATCGGTGATGATGTGGAGGCCATCTGCAGAAAAGTGCAGGCGGAAAAAGGCATCCCGGTAATCGCCGTCGACTCCGAAGGATTCAAGGGCTCCAAGAAGGAAGGCTATAAAGCCGCCTGCAGCGCCCTGTTTAAAATCATCGGCGAAGACGATCCCGACGCACCGAAGGTGCCGAAATCGGTCAACATCCTCGGCGACTTCAACCTCGCCGGCGAAATCTGGATTATTAAAGACTATTACGAACGCATGGGCGTCAACGTCGTCTGCACCGTTTCCGGCGACGGACGGATCGACGACATCCGCAAGGCCGGCCGGGCCCAGCTCAACATTGTGCAGTGCTCCGGCTCGGTCAGCAACCTGGCGAAAATGCTCGAAACCCAGCATGGCACCCCCATGATGCGCGCGTCGTACTTCGGGATCGAAGACATGTCGAAAGCCCTCTACGACGTAGCTGATTTTTTTGATGACGACGAGATGCGCGATGCAGCGCGACGCGTCATTCAGGAAGAAGTCGCGAAGCTGATGCCTCAGCTCGCGCCCTACCGGAAAGACCTTCAGGGGAAAAAGGCCGCGGTGTATACCGGCGGCGCCTTCAAGGTCTTTTCGCTGGTCCGCTCCCTGCGCACGCTCGGTATGGACGTGGTGGTGGCCGGCTCACAGACCGGTTCGGTGGAGGACTACAAGCTCCTGACCGAACTCTGCGATCCGGGCACCGTGATCCTCGACGATACCAACCCGCTCGAACTGGCCAAGTTCGTCAAAGAAAAGGATGTCGACCTCTTTATCGGCGGGGTGAAAGAGCGCCCCATTGCCTACAAGATCGGCGTCGGATTCTGCGACCACAACCACGAGCGCAAAGAGGCGCTTGCCGGCTTCATCGGCATGCTCAACTTTGCCAAGGAAGTCCACTCTTCGGTCATGAGCCCGGTCTGGCAGTTTGCGCCGCGCCGTGCGGATAAAAGGACCTGGTAACCCGCGGGTACGACAACGATGAAAACGTTTAAACATCATATTCTAAGCCACGAAGATCCGGCGCAGCTGATTCAGCCGCCGTCGAGCAGAAGACCCTCCATCAACACCCCCCTGCGTGAACTTCGTCTCTTCGCAGTCAAAAAAGGATCCAGAAAATGAGCTGCAATTGTGGAAATACCTGTGCACCGGCCGACAGTTCGGCCAACAGCTGCTCGGCGGAAGACAAAGCCAAATGCGGCTGCGGCCCGACCGACCGGGACCGCCCGCTGACGGGCGAAAATTTTACGGCCACCCGCAATGCATGTAAATTGTGTGCGCCGCTCGGCGCCTGCCTTGCGTTCCGCGGCATTGAAGGCTGCCTCCCCTTCCTGCACGGTTCGCAGGGCTGCGCCACCTATATCCGCCGCTACATGATCAGCCACTTCCGCGAACCGATGGACATTGCCTCCTCGAGCTTCGGCGAAGAGAGCGTGGTTTTCGGCGGCCGCCAGAACCTTTTCGACGGCCTCAACCATGTGATTGAAAGCTATAAGCCCGAAGTGATCGGCATTGCCACCACCTGCCTGGCGGAAACCATCGGCGACGATGTGAACATGTATGTGAAGGAATACCTTTCCAAAGACCGTAAACTGGTCAACATGCCGCACATCCTGCGCGTCTCCACCCCGAGTTATGCCGGCTCGCACGCCGACGGCTACCAGTGGGCCGTCCGCGCCATCGTCGACCAGCTGGCGATCGACGGGCCCAACGAAAAGTTCATCGGCGTTTTTCCGGGCATGGTTTCCCCGGCCGACCTGCGCTACCTGCGTGAGCTCCTCGAAGATTTTGAAATGGATTTCTCGATTGTGCCGGACTATTCCGACCCGCTCGACGGCCCGGTCTGGGGCGACTACCACAAAATCCCGGCCGGCGGCACGCCGGCCCGCGAGATCGCCAAGCTCGGCCGCGCTTCCGCCGTTATCGAACTCGCCTCCACCATTTCCGACAAACAGTCCGCCGCCCATCTGCTGGATGAAAAATTCTCCACCGCCGCCTTCCGCGTCGGCCTGCCGATCGGCATTCGGCAGACCGATAAATTCTGCAAGGTGCTTGAAAACATCACCGGCCGCCCGCTGCCGGCCAAACACGAAGCCGAACGCGGCCGCCTGGTCGACTGCTACGTCGACGGCCACAAATACACCTACGGCAAAGAAGTCGTAATCTACGGCGAAGAGGATTTCGTGGTCGGCATGACCGCCTTCTGCGCCGAAATCGGCCTCAAACCCGTCCTCTGCGCCTCCGGCGGCAAGAGCGGCAGGCTCCAGTCGGCCATCCTTGAAGCCGCCCCGGAACTCGATCCGGAAACCCCGATTCTTGAAGGCATTGATTTTGCAGAAATCGAAATCGCCGCCTTCAACCTGAAACCCGACCTGCTCATCGGCAACAGTAAGGGCTTCAGCCTCAGCCGCAAAACCGGCATCCCGCTGATCCGCGCCGGATTTCCTATCCACGACCGGATCAGCGGGCCTCGCGCCCTCCATCTCGGATACCGCGGCGCGCAGCGGCTCTTCGACACCATCGTCGACAAGCTTATGGAAATGAAACAGGACAGTAACGACATCGGATATACCTACATTTAACGGAGAAAAAACAATGGCACTCGATTTTAAAAAACACCCATGCTTCAACCCCGATGTTAAAGGAAAATACGGCCGCGTCCACCTGCCGGTCGCCCCGAAATGCAACATCCAGTGCGGCTACTGCAACCGGAAATACGACTGCGTGAATGAATCCCGCCCGGGCGTAACCTCCAACGTACTTTCCCCCGGCCAGGCGCTCTACTACGTCAACGACCTCGTTGAATCCGGCAAGCCGATTTCGGTGGTCGGCATTGCAGGCCCCGGCGATCCCTTTGCCAATCCGGAACAGACCATGGAAACCCTGCGCCTGATCCGTAAGCGCCATCCCGACATGCTGCTGTGCGTTTCCACCAACGGCCTCGGCGTCGGCCCCTACATTGCCGAACTGGCCGAACTCAAAGTCAGCCACATCACCATCACGATGAACGCCATCGATCCGGAGATCGGCGCGAAAGTCTACAGCTGGGTGCGCGACCACAAAAAACCGCTCCGCGGGCTCGAGGCCGCCGAACTGCTGTTCAGCCGCCAGGTCCAGGCCATGAAAGCCATCAAGGCCCACGGACTGACGCTGAAAATCAACACGATCCTGATTCCGGGCGTGAATGACGAGCACATCGACGATGTGGCGGCCTTTGCCAAAGCCGAAGGCGCTGACCTGCATAACATCATTCCGCTCTGCCCGGTCGAAGGCACCATGTTCGAAGATTTCGAAGAACCGACACCGAAACAGATCCACGCGGCACGCGATATTGCCGGCAAATATATGCCGCAGATGACGCACTGCCAGCGCTGCCGCGCCGATGCCTGCGGCCTGCTCGCCGAAGGCACCACGCAGGACACGCTCAAAAAACTCGAAGAGGCCGCCAACGCACCGATCAATCCGGAAGAGGAGCGCCCCTATGTGGCGGTGGCCACCCGCGAGGGGGTCCTGGTGAATGAACACCTGGGCGAAGCGGAAAAACTGAGCATCTACGGCGAAAAAGACGGCGCGTTCCAGTGCCTCGAAACCCGCGCCGCGCCGGACTCCGGCGGCGGTTCGGAACGCTGGATCGAACTGGCAAACAATTTGAGTGATTGCCGAGCAATCCTCGTATCGGGGGTGGGACCCAAACCTACGGCCTTTCTCCGTCAGGCCGGACTTAAGGTTGTTGTGATGGAGGGGCTGATCGATGAAACTCTTCGCCGGATTTATGCCGGCGAAGAGGTCCGCTCTCCCCTGCGCAAAACCAAGTGCGGAGAAAAATGCACCGGCTCAGGAGGCGGCTGCGGATAATTCGTCCAATGTGACGGTTGAGCCGTGATTCAGTGGACCTCACGAATCAGGGCTCAATCGTCATGAATTTAAAACTAACCAGGGGAAATAATATGCCAATAGCAAAACCGGAAATGCACTTCTTCATCTGTAACTCCTACCGCGTCGCGGGCGAAGCCAAAGGCGTCTGCAACACCAAGGGAGCCGGGGAACTGCTTTCCTATCTCGACACTGAAATTCTCGACCGCGGCCTCGACGCCCAGGTTTCCGGCTGCGGCTGCCTGAAAGTCTGCGACCAGGGACCGGTGATGGTCATGTATCCGCAGGGCAAATGGTTCGGCGGGCTCGACGAAGAAAAACTCGATTCCATTCTCGATGCCATTGAAGATGGAGAGGACACCAGTGAGTTCGAACTCGACTAAGTGTCATCACAGTGATCAATCCAACGGCTCATACTGCGGTACGCAGGACGGCCGTTGGGTTAAATCCGTGAAAGACTACGTTAAAAGCCTGAGCTACGGAGAAGTCACACTGACCGTGCATGACGGCCACGTGGTTCAGGTTCAGAAAACCGAAAAAATTCGGTTTTAGACGCCGGCAGCCTTCCGGCCGGACGCTCAGCCTAGCGGAGCACCGAAGGAGTTTTAATCGCGCTTGATTCAAACCTTTCGGGATCTTTTCAGAAAAAACAGCGCGCCCATCCAGGCGCTGCTGTTTTACCTTGTGCGGGTAATCCATCCGCCTATTGCCGCACGACTCACCAGCGGTGCGCATCCGTTCTTCGGCACCGTTTATCAGAACACATTCCGCACGCTGCGGCCCTTGGGAACGTACGACCAGACGCCGAAATACGGAAATAATTGTAATAATATCCTGCAAACCATTTACCTTAAAAACCTTAAAAATACGAGGGCCCGGAATAGAGACACCTGCACCGACATTTATTTCCGTCCAGGGGGAAGACAACGCAGAACAAACAGCGGCAGAAAATCGTATTCCATCCGCAGCACCAACCACTTACGCCGTCGCGGTCAATCCATG
>JBFHGU010000048.1:0-26485 GCA_041582935.1 Pontiella sp. | reverse complement strand
TGTAGGCATGAAAAAAGAAGCCCAGCACCAGAAAGCCGATGCTGAGGACAAATTCAAAGCCGGTGTAGCTTGCAAACTCCATGGTTACCTCCGTTTCATGATGGACTGCGCTCCATGGAAGGCCCGATGCATTGGTGCCGCATCATCCGGGCCGCGCAGCCCCCTTGTATTTTTTACCGAAAACGGAGAATAACCCGAGAGCAGTGAAATTGTCTAACCATCGTTATCAACATTAAGGACCTTTGTTTCCGTGACCAGATAATCGACCGGAATATCATGCGGTTCTGCCGGGACAAGACCGACAATCTGGAAGTCGAAGCAGATGCCGGCCGCCGCGCCGGAAAAGTTTTCGAGAATGCGGTCGTAATAACCGCCGCCGCGGCCCAGGCGGCGGCCGGACCGATCGAACCCGACCCCCGGAACGGCAATCAGGTCGATGGCGCTGTTCGGCAGGATGGTCGGCTGAACGGGTTCCTGAATGCCGTAATTGCCGCAGAAATATTCGGTGCCGGCGGTGATTTCCGCCATTTCGTATAGGCGTGTCTTTGCGTTGAAAACCGGAACAGCCGTGCGTTTGCCGAGCGCCCAGCAGTGTGCGAAAAGTGGTTCGAGGTCCACCTCGCCGCCGATCGCTTTATAGAGCGCAATACAGGCTGCCTCCTGGAAGACGTCCAGCGCCTGCAGGTTTTCAATGACGGCGTCGCTGGCTTGTTCCAGCCAGCGTGCGTTGAGGGCCGTGCGCTGGGCGGCGATTGTCTTGCGCAGTTGTTGTTTGGTCATAGGGGCGTCCCGGAATTTGATTTCATACAACCGGCTGGGCGGCGGGTTGTCAAACCCCGAGCCGCTTTACACCGCCGATGCGTTTTGGAAAAAATGGCGCGGTAAAGGGTTCCAGCGTCCGCACGTTTTCTGCTAGATTTCGGCCCTTTGTGAAGCAGAAAGGATTTTCAAATGAATAAAGCAGAGTTGATCGTGGCGCTTGACGTGCCGAATGCAGAAGCGATGGAGGCCAAGCTGGAGGAACTGCCCGATTTTATCGAGTGGTATAAAGTGGGCCTGGAACTGTTCTGCGCCGAAGGTCCTGCTGTGCTCGAACCGCTGAAAAAGCGGGGCAAAAAGATTTTTCTGGACCTGAAACTGCACGACATTCCGCAGACGGTGGCCAATGCGGTCAAAACAGCGGCCAGCCACGGCGTTAACCTGATGACCGTTCACGCCATCGGCGGACGTGCCATGCTCGAACACGCCGCCCAGGCCGCGGCGGAATGCGAAAATCCGCCGAAAATCGTGGCGGTGACCACGCTTACCAGTCTCGGGGCTGAAGATTTTAGGGACCTGGGCATTGAACGCACCGTTTCGGAACAGGCGGTTGCACTCGGCCGGCTCGCGATCAGTTCAGGAATCGATGGTATGGTGACGAGCGCGCATGAGGCTAAGGCCCTGCGCAGCGCCTTCCCGGACGCCATTCTCGTGACCCCGGGCATCCGCATGCCCGGCGGTGATGTGGGCGACCAGAAGCGCGTGGCATCCCCGTCGTTCGCCGTAGAGCAGGGCGCAACGCATCTGGTGATCGGCCGTCCGATTATGCATGCGGAAAACCCGTCCGAAGCGGCGGCGGCCATGATGGAAGATATGAATAAGTAGAAACTGTGACATGCGAAGGTAATTCGCGTCCCTTGGCGGTTTTCAAAAGGATAAGTTATGAGTAAACCAAAAGTTTTAATTATTACAGGATACGGGGTGAACTGCGAAGCGGAGTCGGCCCATGCATGGAAACTGGCCGGCGCAGAGCCGCAGCTGGTTCACCTCAACGACCTGCTGGACAATCCGGACCAGCTGGAGAACTTCCAGGCGATGATGTTTATCGGCGGTTTCTCCTATGGCGACCATATGACGAGCGGCCACGTTTTCGCCCTGCGCGTGAAGCACCATATGCAGGCGCAGCTGCAGCAGTTTATCGATGACGGCAAACTGATTATGGGCATCTGCAACGGTTTCCAGGTGATGACTAAAATGGGGCTGCTGCCGGGGCTGGACGGAAACTATTTTGAACCGACGGTTTCGCTGATGCAGAACGACTGCGGCACCTTCCAGAATTTCTGGGTGGATATTAAATTTGAAGCCGATTCCCCGTGTGTGTTCACGAAAGGGCTGGGCACGATGCCGCTGCCGATCCGCCACGGTGAAGGCAAAATCTTTACGCTGGATGCCGCGCTGCTTGAAAAACTGGAAGCCGAAGGCTGCGCCGCCGCGCGCTACGTCGATGCCGACAATAATCCGACGCAGGAGTTCCCGGCAAATCCCAACGGCTCGCTGCATGCAATTGCCGGGCTGACGGACCCGACCGGCCGTATTTTCGGCATGATGCCGCATCCGGAGGCGTACCTGTTTGCGGAAAACCACCCGAACTGGGATCAGCAGAAACTGGACGGCAAGCTGCCGGAGCACGGACTCGGCCTGAAGCTGTTCCAGAATGCCGTGGCGTACATGAACGCCGACTAATCAGCGGCGCAGACTGTTCGATAAGCCCGTTCCCGTGGAACGGGCTTTTTTTTTCAGCTCAGGATCTCCTGAATGTCGAGCGGTATGATCAGCATAACCTTTGTTCCTTTGCCGGGGGCGGATTCAATGCGCATCGAACCGCCGATGTGCTCGATCCGCTCGCGAATGCTGAATAAGCCGTACTTGGTTTTCAGCGACTGATCCAGTGATGCCGGGTCAAAGCCGCGCCCTGCATCGCTGACCACCAGGTGGGCCTTGTCGCCATAGTGCGAAATGCCGACATCGGCACTCTTTACGCCCGCATGTTTGGCCACATTGACCAGCAGTTCTTTCGTGCAGCGGAATATGATGGCCGAGGTGTTTTTATCCAGCGTAACCCGGGTGCCTCCGGTATCAATCTGGGCCTCGAGTCCGAAGAAATCCTTGATTTCGGCGGCCATGCGCGCAAGGCCGGCCCCGAGGTCGGTTTCATAGAGTGTGGTCGGGCTGATTTCCCAGGTCAGCGTTTTGGTGGTGTGCATAATGCGGCTCATCAGCGTTTCGATCTGCGGCAGCAGTGTTGCGGCCCCCGCGGGATTTTCTGTCTCCTTGAGAACTGCGAACTTCATGTTGAGGGCCGCCAGCATTTGGCCGATATCATCGTGCAGGGCCATGGCGAGCTGCCGGCGTTCGCGTTCTTCCGCCTGCAGCAGGTCCTGCGAAAGGGCGCGGAGCCTGTTTTGGTAGATGATATCCCGTTCACGGGCGGCGCGCAGATCGGAAATATCCATCATAACACCCTGAAGAGACACTGCCGTCCCTTTCTTGTTGCGAATAAACTGGTTCCAGCATTTATACCAGAGCAGCTCGCCGTCGGCCTGGGTGAGGCGGATTTCTGTCGAGTAGGTGTCCTGCCCGGAGGCCAGTGCTTCCTGGATGATCCGGCGGATCCGTTCCAGGTCTTCGCTGGGTACGATCTGATCCCATGTGATGGCGCCGCGGCGCAGGTCGTCGACGTTGTAGCCGAGCTGTGCAAAGTTATCCGAAATGAATTCGGGCTCCAAATTCGGCGTCAAGTTCACCCGGTAGATCAGGATCGGGCTCTGGGAGATCACCTTGCGGAACTCCTCAAGTTCACCCAGGGTCCGCACAAAGGAGTCGCGCATGGATGAAAATTCGTTGGCGAGGATATTGAGCTCGAGGGTGCTGCAGGATTCAAGTTCGGTATCATACCGGCCCTGTCCGAAGGCCTCGGCGGCTTCGGCCAGTTTTGAAATCGGGCGCACCAGCCAGCGGACCAGTCCAATGCCGAGCAGCAGCCCGGGAATCAGAAAGATCAGTGAGATGATGGCGGTATTGCGCCAGAGGAATGGGGAGATGGCATCGATATCGCTGAGTTTCCGGCCGGCGCAGATGAGGTATTTGCGGCCATGGGCATCATAGTGGGGCATGAGCACCGCGCGGATACGGCCCCGGTTGTCGAGCAGGTCACGGCGCTCGATTTCCATGTTTCGGAAAGTTTGGTCGTACAGTTCGGGATACGCATGAGCTTCAAAAAAACCGGCATGGCGATTGTTGGCGACCAGTTTGTCGGGGGAGGTGGCACTGGTGAAAACCACGCGGTCCTTATAGAGCATGAGGCTCCAGATATAGTCTAAATCGAGCTCGGCGCACAGTTCATTAAACTGCTGTACAATGCGGTTGAACTCTTCGGGCGGTACCGAGGAACCATCGATGATCCGGTCATGATAGTCGCGTCCGAGCAGCTGGTGGGCAAACGCGGCGGCAAACTCGAGTTCGGCATCGGTATGGCGCAGAATCTGATCGTGCTGCAGTACATAAATGGCAATTGATGCCGCGGCGGCCAGCGGCAGGACCAGCGCCAGCATTACCAGCAGCACCATGTCGCCGATCTTTATTCCTAGACCTTTATATTTCACGCCGTCCCCTTTGATGACTACTCCCAATAATCCATGAACTTCTATCATATACCGGGACGCAGTGGAAACTTGTGTTTACTTTGATTCAGCGCGCCGGGAATCCGGAAGTTTCTGGCGCCAGTTTGGCGCCGAATATTGTGTGCATACTGGCGTATATGCGGCTCAATACGGTTATGGAGCAGCCGCGAAAAAGCCGCATAAATCAGAACCGCTGGGATATTGACCGGGTCCGGTACGGACTGGATAAGCCCATGGCGCCGCAGCGCGATGCCAAAAGCGTTGGTGAAATTCTTAAAAACGTGGTGCAGGATTTTGAGCAGCCGACGCAGGAGAACGTGGTGATTCTGCGGGACTCGTGGCCGAAGCTCGTCGGCCGCCAGATTGCTGCGCACAGCGAACCCGGCTACATCAAGGATTACTGCCTGGCGGTATTCGTGAACCATCCCGGCTGGATTCCGGAGCTCGAGCGCCTCAAGCGGACGCTCCTGATGCGGCTCCAGTCCAGCTATCGGGAAATGCAGATCCGCCGGCTGCGGTTTGAGCTCCGGAATTAACCGGCGCTTTAAAGCAGCGATCCGGCCAGGTCCGCCAGCTCCGACCGTTCTCCTTTGGTGAGGTTCACATGCGCATAGAGCCGCTGGCCGGTCATTTTTTCAATCAGGTAGCTCAGCCCGTTTGAATGGCTGTCCAGGTAGGGGTGGTCGATCTGGAATACATCGCCTGTGAAGACAATTTTCGTACCTTCGCCGGCGCGTGTGATGATGGTTTTGATTTCGTGCGGCGTTAGGTTCTGTGCTTCATCGATAATGAAGAAAGTATTCACCAGGCTGCGCCCGCGGATGTAAGAAAGCGGTTCAATAACCAATTTTCGGTCATCCACCAGTTTACTAATCTGGCTGCGCTTGGTATCGCCCTGCGCGTGTTCAATCACCGCAAGGTTGTCAAACAGCGGCTTCATATAGGGATCGAGTTTCGACTGAATATCGCCGGGCAGGAAACCGATGTCTTTGTTGCTCAGCGCAACAATCGGACGGGCCATCAGGATCTGCCGGTAGCTCTTTTTGCGCTTGAGGGCACCGGCGAGGGCGATCAGTGTTTTACCTGTGCCCGCCTTGCCGGTCAGGCTGACCAGGCGCACGTTGTCGTTTAAAATGGCATCCAGGGCATAGGTCTGTTCGGAGTTTCGCGGCGTAATACCGAACGCCGGTACTTTGTCGACATGCTTGATCAGCTTCTGTTCATCATCGTACACCGCCAGCGCGGATTTCCGTTCGCCGCGCAGGATCAGGTATTCGTTCGGAATGAGCGGCCGCTCCACCGCCAGCCGGTCCGATGGAAATTCATAGGGCGGTGTATACATCAGGTTAATCAGTTCCGGATCGACATGCTCTTCAATCCGGGTCCCGGTGTAGAGTCGCTGAATGTCGGACACATGGTCGTTTTTATAATCCGCAGCCAGCAGGCCGACCGCCTTGGCCTTCATGCGCAGGTTTACATCTTTGGTTACCAGCGTAACAATCTTGTCGGCATTTTCTTTGGCCACCTG
The DNA here is from genome assembly GCA_041582935.1 of Pontiella sp. Taxonomy (GTDB): domain Bacteria; phylum Verrucomicrobiota; class Kiritimatiellia; order Kiritimatiellales; family Pontiellaceae; genus Pontiella. The sequence continues at coordinate 20,518 of JBFHGU010000048.1, read as the reverse complement.
ATAGCCGATATTGAGAATGCGGTGATCCGGCTTCTTGGTGTCGGAAAAGTTGGCCGCAATGTCATCGGCAAATGCGCGGTCGAGTTTAATGCTGATTTTACCGCGGCCGGCACCAATTGGCACGCCGCCGTTGAACAGCTTGTCTTCGGCCAGCGAATCAAGCGTCCGCGCAAACTCACGCGCATGGAAGTTGAGTGAGTCATTGCCTTTTTTAAAGTGGTCGAGTTCCTCCAGAACGGTAATGGGTATGACGATGTCGTGCTCGCTGAACTGATGAATACAGCTGCTGTCATGAAGAATTACGTTGGTGTCGAGTACGAAAATTTTCTTCTTGGTGGTCGTCATGCTGCCGCAGGCCTTTCATGGTTTGGTGGAGAGTGAATGGTTTCCAAGGGCATCAGCTCAGTCTCCTTTCAAACCCTTGGTTGTCTGTCGTATATTCGCCTTTCATAAATAAATTTTGTCCAAGGATTGAAAACAAGTCAACGCACAAATGGTGGCGGTTGATGAGTTGATCCACAACATATTGTGGCGGAGGGGCTAGCGCTTGCGGATTCGAAACCCTTTGCTGTAAAATTGCCGATTCGCCGCAATGTGCGCGTAGAGCAGGTCAAACAGCGGGCGCAGCAGGGGCCAGCCGGTCGGCGCCGCCAGCCACCCGAGGCCGATCACGCGGTATGCTGCGCGGATCACCGCCATGCCTCGCAGTATTTGCCCATCGGGCTGCAGCGAATGGATTTCGGACGCGAGCGAATCGATCGGCGGCATCTGTTCGGGCCGCTGGAAATTGGGCGCACGGATATCGCAGAAAGCCAGTCGGTTCCGCTGGTCGCGCCGCTGCAGGAAGTCTTTTTTCGCACAGCAGATCGGGCAGTTGCCGTCATAGAAAATGAGCATGCTGTTCGGGGATTTCATGGAGGCAACGTGTCTGTTCAAAGCGCCAAAGAAAAGAAAATAGTCCGGCGACCCGCTTGACTCTTTGATGGCGAAGGCGTAAACCAAACATAAGCTGATACTTACGCATATGATTATGGAGGGTTTGGATGAGTGTGATGGCGGTGGTTATTGCGTGCGGGAAAGAGGAAGAGATTTCACCGGGCACTGAAGCGGCATTCCTGCCGTTGGGAAACGGGCCGATATTGTCGCATTCACTGAAGGTTCTCGAGCAGTCTGCATGCATCGACCGCGTGATTGTGGTGGTTGCAAAAGAGCGTGTGGAGTCGAGTCTTCAGATCATCCGCCGCTTCGGCTTTACCAAAGTGCGGGGCATTGTGGTTGGCGGGGTCGGCCGAATAAGCTCGCTGCGCACCGTCTTCAGCAAGGTGCAGACCGAACCCTCCGTGGTGGTCATTCATGAGGCCTCGCGCCCGTTTCTAAACCCGGCCGTGCTTCAGGAAACCGTCAAAAATGCCAAGCGTTACGGCAGTTCGATTGCGGCCCATAAATTGAGGGATGCCGCCAAGATGGCGCCCAAGGGCATGCGCGTGGCCGTCACGCTCGACCGCAATACGGTCTGGGCTGCTCAGACGCCGCAGGCGTTTAAAACCAGTGTGCTAAAGAGCATCATCGACACCCGCAACAAACGCGTGAAACTCATTGATGATGAGTCGGAATTTGTCACCGCGCCGGCGGAAACGCATATGATCGAGGCCGGAGCGGTGAATATAAAGATCCGCAGCCGAAGTGATCTTGAAATTGCGGCCGCATTGCTGCATGCCAAACTGGCGGGTGATACGAAGCGGGCCTTGATCCGTGAACCGCCGGCTGCTGTTCGGCGGGTTTAGCGCCCGCCGGCCAGGCGCAGCGCATTACGGAAGGGCAGGCCGGCGGCCCTGATTTTCAGCTGTGCCGCCTGAATGTCGAACGCAACCCGCCGCATCGTGACTGTCTGCGCTTCGAGATCATAGATGGCGTAGGCGGCCTTGGGGTTGCGGTCCCGCGGCTGGCCGACGCTGCCGACGTTGATCAGGTATTGGTAATTCGGGTGTATGGTCAGCGTTTTGTAAAAACCCTTTTCAATGCTCTCGCCTTTGACGAAGGCGAGAGGCACGTGGGTGTGGCCGAAAAAGCAGACGTTGTTAAACTGGTTTCGGAAGTTTGCATCGGCGGCTTTGCGTTTGAAAATATAGTTCCAGCGGTGCGGATTGCTGAGGGAGCTGTGCACGATCGTGAAGTTCTCGATATCAATGATCAGCGGAAGGCCGCGCAGGTATTTTCGTTCCAGGGGGTTGAGGTGTTTGCGGGTCCAGCGGATACTCTTCTGCGCCATCGGAGTGAAGAGCTCCATATTTTCATTGCAGGCGGCATAGTAGTCGTGATTGCCCTGAACCACTTTGCAGTCGAGCGCGCGAATCCGCTGCAGGCAGTGCCTCGGATCTGCGTTGTAGCCAACGACATCGCCGGTGCAGGCATAATGCGTAACCCCTTGTTCTTCTGCATCTTTGAGAACAGCCTCCAAGGCTTCAAGATTTGCGTGGATATCACCTAAAATCGCGTACTTCATTTAAAATTCTATTCCAAAGCCCTTATATGTCCCGTCGGCAGCCTGCCATTGAATGTCTTCATAAGCAATATACCGGCCAAGTCGCGAGGCCCGGATTGCATGCAGGAATCCTGTGAGTTCCTGCCGGCTGCCCTCCGCCTTCAGCTCTACGGTTCCATCCGGCATGTTTTTAACCACACCGGTGATCTGGCGGGTCCGCGCCAGATCACATACCGTGAACCGAAAGCCGACTCCCTGAACCCGGCCCGCAAATAGGGCATGCAGCCTACAGTGGCTTTTTCCGGAACTCATGCGTTGTTTATATCCTATCTCATCAGGCGCCGCAAAGTTCCAAAGCGCGGAAAAACCGAGGCCGGGGCGAGTCTAATCGGTTGTATAAAAGCGTACGCTGCTGTCCGCCGTATCATTGAACGCGGCGCCGCCCGCTCCGTCCAGTGTCAGGTTGGTCTCGGCCAGCCAATTGGGTTCGATTAATGAGCTGGTTGAGAGGAGTGTAAACTCACCGTACGCATTACCTGTAAAATGCAGGATAATGTCTGAGCCGCTGGTTGTGACGGCGATATTTTCAACCGGACTGCCAATGGCTGCCAAAACCGCCATGTAGGCATTAATCCGGCCGGCACCGGTTTTCTCATCGGTTCCGGCATCCTCAATATCATCAGCCGTAGCGATCAGGGTTGCTTTGATTTCGGCCGGGGTTAAGCTTGAATCGGCTGAAAGCATGAGGGCCGCAATGCCGGCGGCTTTAGGCGTGGCGGCTGAAGTGCCCGTGAAGTCGTGGGTATATGCTTCGTCAATTCCGCTGAAAGCACTGCTGGTATTGTAGCCGTTTGTGCCTTGCCAGTCAGTGGTGTAACTCCAGGTGGTGCTGGCAGTAACATCAGGTCCGTCGCCGATATAGCTTGCGCCCCAGGTGAATTCTCCGTCGCTGCTCGATGCGGATTTGTGTTCATCGGTCGGGCTTGCTCCTCCGATGCACAGCATATCTCTCGACGCCGCCATGCTTCCGGGAAAGGCCACTTCATACGTCCACGGGTAGCGGTCGGGCCCATTGCCGGCTGCGAAAAGGACAATGCATCCGGCGGCAATCGCATCGTCAATCGCGTCTTCGATATCCGATGAGAACCAGTCGACTGCGCCCCAGGAACAGCTGAGGACGTGTGCGCCGTTGCCGACAGCAACGTCGATGGAGCTGGCGATATGCGAATTGGTGTTTCCCATGTATATCGGCATAAGCTTTACACCGGGTGCGGTTCCAATGACGCCGATTCCGTTGTTGCGGATGGCCCCGACCTCGCCGGCGCAGGCGGTTCCGTGCGATCCGCGCGGTCCTCCGCCGATGCTGCCGTCAAAATCATATCCGGTCACCAGATTCAGATCCGGATGTGTGAGATCCACGCCGGAATCAATTACTGCAACAACCACGTTCGTCGACACTGCGGTCAGATCCCAGGCCTCGGTCACATGAAGATCGTTGTCATCATCGCCCAGCCCGGCAATCTGGCCGACATTCCTGTGGCTCCAGTGCCGCGCCGCATAGGTGTCGTTTCCGAGCGGATCGGTATCCACATCGGCGGTTGCAACAATTCTGATGTCATCAATATAGGTGCCTTCCTCGCTGACGATATAATCCGAGCTGAAGATGAAGGCAAAGCTGGCGTCACTTCCCAGGTAAGCGGCGGGAACGCGGTAGAGCACTTTTCTCCAGCCGTTCTGTGTGGTGGCATCTGCTGTAAGATCGCCGGTATAGCCGGTTACCAGACGGCTGGCAACGATACCGTATGCACCCTGAAAAAGGGCGAGCATGGGATAGTCCCATGCGAATGCGTATCCGTATTCGGGATAGTATTCGGCTTCATGGACCGTATAGAACCATGCTTCAAGATAAACCTCTTCATAAGGGGACAGATTGTAGCTTGGAGAAGAGAACCAGGCATACATATTATTCGCATACGGTCCCGGCGCGCTGCTTAGCGTTTGGGCGCAGTAGAGCGAGCTGCTGCCGGAATGAGAACGGTAGGTGGTCACCCCCCAGGCCGCAGTGGTGGCATTGGTTTGGGAGGAGCTGCTCCAGCCTCCGGTACCGCTCTCAAAATCCAGCGAATCGATCGTGACCCATGTCGGCGAGGATACGGCTAACACCGTCTTCGCCGGAGCGGCTGTTTCCTCAGCCGGGGATGCTGCCGGGGCCGACATCAGGCGCGGCTTCTTGATTACTTCGGGCTCCTTGGGCTGCTGATCGTTTATGATAAAGCGGAAGTCGGGTTCCGCAAACTCGATGCCGCTGAGCTCGGAAAGCGCCGCCGCGGCCTCGAAGGCCCGGCCGCCGGATGGTTTATCAATCGTTACGATGAAGCTGTTTTTCCGGTGCTGGGCAACCGTAAGGATGCCGATAGCGGAAGCCTGCTGCTGCAGGTATTCCGCCGCCGCAGAAACTGCTGCTGCTTCTTTGAAGCCGACGATGACGCGGTCGGTGGGAATGAGTATGGCCATGCCCTGTTCAAAGACCGGCTGCCATTCCGCGCCGACGGTCTGGGCGGCGGAAGCCGTAATGTGGTGCATGCCTACGTCGGGGACGCTGCCTTTCTTAACCGGAACACGTTCATAGACTGCTCCGCGTTTCTTCATGGAATAGTGATCCGAAAGACGATGCCGTTTTAGGCTCCCGGATGCTGCCTCGGCAAAGCTTACGGCAGAGGATGGATCCTCCTCCACATAGATGAGACGCGAACTGGATTGAAGAACCACCTCGCCGCCGGAATGCTTGTAGCGATATTCAGCGGCCTGGGTGTAAACAGTTCCTATGATGAGGAAAACCGTTATCGGTAGACAAAGATACCAATTCGTTTTCATTTTCGACCTCCCGTTTATCTCACTCCCTTACTTCTCTGACTCCCGGAGTCAGAAGATAAGGTGCGCATCCCGCTTTGTAACGAAAAAAACTTATATATATTAAATAAGAATGGCGGGCATGCGCATGCTAACGCGTATTTAACCTGCCGAACACATGCAGCAAATAAGGAATCGGTTTCATGACGGCGGTTTCAAACAAAACACAGGGAGGAAAATTCCGGCGGGAAATACTATCCCGAAACCCGGCCGCAGGCCGGGTGCGGTTCGCAGCCGCGGCTGCAGAGCATAAACTTTTTTTACGTACCGAAAGCCTCGAGCTGAAATCCCGCGGGGAGCGGGCGGTACACATTTTGGCTATGCCTTAGCTTCCGAACGCGTAAAGACCGGCTTGGACGGCGATGAAAGTTCGGGGTTATAGGCATATCCGTCTTTACTGAAATTCAGCAGGTCGGCCGTTGTCTTTGCGCGGGTTTCGATGAGGTGCCGCGCCATTGCGCCCCGCGCTTTTTTTGCATAGAAACTAATGATTTTGTACGTGCCGTTCTTTTCGTCCTTAAAGACCGGCGAGATGATTTCTTTGTTGAGCTTTTTCGCATCAACGGCTTTGAAATATTCATTTGAGGCGAGGTTGACGAGCACATCGCCCGGCGTTTGGTTCAGCTCTTCAGTGATGAGCGTCTTCCAGAATCCGTACAGGTTTTGTGCGTTACGCGTTTTGAGCGGACGGCCCATTTCGAGGCGGTAGGGCTGGATGAGGTCGAGCGGCTTCAGCAGGCCGTATAACCCGGAAAGGATCCGCAGGTGTTTTTGCGCAAAAGTCCGGTCGGCCGGCTTGAGTGTGCCTGCGTCCAGCCCGTCATAGACATCGCCGGTAAAGGCCAGTGCGGCCTGTTTGGCATTGTCCGGGGTGAACGGCATTTGCCAGTCCAGGAACCGCTGGCGGTTCAGCTCCGCCAGTTTTTCGCTGATCGCCATGAACTCCATCAGCTGGGAGGTGGACAATTTGCGGGCTTGGGTAATCAGCTCCTGCGAACGTGCGAGAAAAACCGGCTCGGTAAAATCCGTTACGTTGGATGGTTCCATATCCATGCTCTTCGACGGGGAAATCACGGTGATCATGCTGTGCCTCTGAAGTTTCTTTTATAGGGATGAAGGAGCGGTATTTATAATCTGATGAAATGCCTGCCGGAAATTCCAATACGCTAAACCAGCGGGCGTTCCGGTTAAAGTGGAATGTGGTGAATCGACTCCTTAACGCTCGGCATAAACACCGGGGCGAAGCGAGGGGACTCGCCGGGGACTCGTTTCAAGCATTCGCTTAATGGGTTCGGAATAGAGCTCGGGTTCGAGCAGGAAAGAATCGTGGCCTTTGTCGGAGGTCACGGAAATATATTCCGCATTTAATCCGGCGCGGCGCAGCTGGCGGTAGAGGAACTCCTGCTCTTCGGGGTAGAAGCAGCAGTCGGAGTCAATACTGAAGAGGAGGAATTCCTGATGGCCGCAGCCGGCAAAGACATCACTGTAATCCGTGCAGCCCATATCATGCGCCAGGTTAAAATTGGTCCACGCGGAAAGCAGCTGCAGATAGGTGTTGGCATCGAAGCGTCGCAGGAATTTGCGGCCTTGGTGCAGGATGTAGGACTCGAGCGGTGTTCGTATTTTGTACCACGAAAACTCATCCTGTTCCTGTTCGCACCGATCGGTCATGCGCGCTTCCATGTGATGCAGCGAAACAAACGTTTTGTGGGAAATCATTCGGGCCAGTGCCAGGCCGCGCAGCGGCGGCGGTCCGTCATAGTAATGCCCGTTGCAGAAGTTGGGGTCGTTTTCAATGGCCAGGATCTGTTCCAGGTTGTGTACCCGTGTCAGCGTGGTCGATGTCAGCGCCGTGGCCACCGGAATGATGCGGTCGACCTTTTCCGGGTAGCGCGCCGCAAAATTCAGCGCCAGCATGCCGCCTAGTGAAGAGCCGACGGCCGCGTGGAATTTTGCAATGCCGAGTTCGTCAAAAAGCGGCAGCTGCGAATCCACAATGTCGCTGATCGATATCTGGGGGAAATCGCCGCCGTACGGCCGACCGGTGTCGGGATGAATGGACGACGGACCGGTTGAGCCGTAGCAGCCGCCCAGGTAGTTGGCGCACACCACGAAGAACTGATCGGTGTCGATGGTCATTCCGGGGCCGACAAACCCGTTCCACCAGCCTGTTCGGCACTCCTCGTTCCAGCGCTCGCCGACACCGGGCACTTCCGGGTTGAAGCCGGTAAAGTGCTGCGAGCCGGAGAGGGCATGGAAGATCAGCACCGCATTATCTTTGGCTTCGTTCAGCGTGCCGGCGGTTTCGTAGGCGAGCGTGACCGGGCCGAATTCTTCTCCGTTATGAAGCAGGAGTCTGGATTCGGCTTCTTCTCCATAGGTAAAGAATTTTGTTCGAACATCCATGGTGTTTCCTGGGCGGCCGCCCCGGTTCGGGACGGCCGCTGTTTTTTTTAGGTCCGTGCCAGTGCCTGGTCAATGTCCGCCAGGATATCATCGATGTGCTCGATGCCGACCGACAGACGGATCAGGCCGGGGGTAATGCCGCCGGCGGCCTGCTGTTCTTTGTTGAGCTGCGAGTGCGTGGTGCTCGCCGGATGAATCGCCAGGCTGCGCGCATCGCCGACGTTGGCCAGGTGCGAGAACAGCTTGAGGGATTCAATAAACTTCCGGCCGGCTTCTTCGCCGCCTTTGATTTCAAAGACGACCATGCCGCCGGCGCCGTCGGGCAGGTACTTGGAGGCGAGCTTATCGTCGCCGGCATATTTAACCCACTCGACCTTACTGCTCTTCTTCAGGTGTTCTGCAACCGCCTTGCCGTTTTCGGAGTGGCGCTCCATGCGCAGCGGCAGGGTTTCAATGCCCTGCAGTACCATCCAGGCGTTGTCCGGCGCCAGTGCAGCGCCGAGGTTGCGCAGCGGCACTAGACGCATACGCAGGATATAGGCGAGCGGTGCGAGGTCGCCCAGATCGGTGGCATAGCGGATATCGTGATAGCTCGGGTCCGGCTCGGAGAGCAGGGGATGTTTGCCGGTGGTCCAGTCGAATTTCCCGGAGTCGACCACAACGCCGCCGATGGCTGTGCCGTGACCGCCGAGCCATTTGGTCAGCGAATGAACGACAATATCTGCTCCGTGTTCAAGCGGGCGCAGCAGTGCAGGGGAGGTGAAGGTGGAATCCACGATCAGCGGCAGGCCGTGGGCATGCGCCACATCGGCAATGCCCTGGATATCAACCAGCTCCAGTGCCGGATTGCCGATCGTTTCGCAGAAGACGGCTTTGGTTTTTTCGTTGATCGCCGCCTCGAAGTTTTTCGGGTCGGACGGATCGACAAAGTTTACCTTGATGCCCATTCCCGGAAGAATGTCGTTAAACTGTGTGTAGGTGCCGCCGTAGAGGTTGTTGGCCGATACAATTTCATCGCCGGATTTTGCAAGATTGATGATGCTGTAAAAGATGGCGCTTGTGCCGGAGGAAAGCGCGAGTGCGGCGGCGCCGCCTTCGAGTGCGGCCATGCGCTGCTCGAGCACATCCGTTGTCGGATTCATCAGGCGGGTATAGATGTTGCCGAGCTCTTTGAGGCCAAAGAGGTTGGCGGCGTGTTCCGTGCTGTCGAAGCGGTAAGCCGCGGTACGGTACAGCGGAACCGCCTGGGATTTGGTGGTTCCCTCAACGGACTCATATCCGGCATGCAGGCATTGGGTTTCCAGTTTGCTCATCGTTCTCTCCTTCTGTTTATATGCTGCTGCGCAGGGGATACTTTGAGGAAAGACACCGACTTTTTTCCAGGGCTGGAACACATCGTTGCTTTGCGCTGCAAAGCCTGGCCTTGGCACCTTATCAAATCTCCAGGTTGCCGGGCGATCTGCGGGCCAGTTCCCTCACGCCGCTCTGAATGCTTTAAATGTGACCAATAAGGTATGGTTTAAGCGGTTGGCCCGTCAAGCGGCTTCAGCTATTTTGTGCGGCGCTTGGCTTCTTTGATTGCGCTGCGCAGCAGTTTCAGCTCGGCAGGCCGGGCGCGGCGCCATTCACCGGGCTTCAGGTCATCGAGGCGCAGCGGGCCGATAGCGATGCGCTGCAGCCGAAAGACTTTTTTATCGAAGTGTTCCATCAGCCGGCGGATGTGGCGGTTGCGCCCTTCGCCGAGTGTGATGGTGTATTCCACACCCTGTTTGGTGTGTTTGCCCTCGTCAACATCAAGCACCCGCAGCGTTTCCCCTTTGCTGGGTATGCCGCGCATCATTTTCGGGCGCTGGTGATAGCCGAGCGGCGTATCGATCCAGACCTTGTAGATTTTCGGTACGTGATAGCGCGGGTGCATCAGCGAGTGCGCCAGGTCCCCGTCGTTGGTTACGACAATCAGCCCTTCGCTCATAAAGTCGAGACGGCCGACGGTGTAGACGCGCTCCGGCAGGTCGTCGAGAAGCTCGAGTACAGTGGTGCGCTTCTGGGGATCGTCCGATGTGCAGATGACTTTCGGCGGTTTATTCAGCAGCAGCGTCACCGAAGCCTCCTGGGCCACGATTTTTCCGTTGCACTCTACCTTATGGGTGCCGGGGATCACTTTGGTGCCCAGTTCCGCCGCAATGCGGCCGTCTACTTTAACCCGTCCGGCTGCAATCAGCTTTTCACAAAAGCGTCGGGAGCCCAGGCCGCAGTCGGCTAGGTATTTCTGGAGTCGGATGGATTCGTTTTCTGACATGATTAATAAAAAAAGCACTCCCGGCACGGCGCCTGGAGTGCTTTGCAAACTCAGAAAATCTGAATTATTCTTCCGGCTTGGTTTTCGGCAGGCCGTGTGCACGGTCGCCTTCCTGCCAGCGGCCTTCGCTTTTCAGTTTTTCAACGCGCTCAAAGCGCTTCAGAACGTTACGTTTCGTGCGGATTTTGGCCGCGCCTTTCAAACTGCTGTGCATGGACATGATAAACTCTCCGTCGTTGTTTTCTCAAAAAATGATCGCGGAACATACCCTGTTGCTTTAGGCATGTCAAAGGCTAACCTGCTGTTTTTAACGCTGATTCGGCAGCGGGGCGCGCGGCGCCGGGCATAAAAACGGGGCCCCGTAGGGACCCCTGTGTGGTCAGCCCTCTTGTACTAACAAGGGGAGATTATTTTTTTTCCTGCAGTGTCAGCTTTTTGCCGGAGCTCAGCCATTCAGTCAGGATGACTTTGCAGTACTTGCTGGTGGAAAGGTGCATGGAGTCTGCGCGCTTTTCAAGCTCGTCAGCCATCTGCTTGGACATGTTAATTCCGATTGTCTTTGTATTTTTTCCGATAGGGTTAGTTGCCATATGTTTGTCCTCGTGATTTATTAAAGATCATTCGTTTGTAATGAATGGCTTGGGGTGTGTCTAGTAAAATATACTAGTAAAATGCGCTAGGTGCTTTTTTCTTAGTGTTTTTGTAAAAAACAGCGCTTAATTGTTTATATCTGACAGGGCTTCATAAGCTTCGTTCAAATAGTTTTCCGCTTAACTTGCCAAGACGGCGGCGCGTGTCTATGTTGCGCGGATGTCAGATTCAGACCAAAAGAGTACGAAAGGGCGCGTGGCGGTCGGTATGAGCGGGGGAACCGACAGTTCGGCCGCCGCGGCAATGCTTGCAGACCAAGGCTATGAGGTGATCGGCCTGACGGCCCACATGTGGAAGGACGGATCACGCTGCTGTTCGCTGGAGGATGTCGAGCGCGCACGCCGGGTTTGTGCATTCCTGGACATTCGGCACTATGTGGTGAATGCCCAGGAAATTTTTACGGATAAAATCGTGGATCCCTTTGTCGAAGCCTATGCAGCCGGGCGCACGCCATCGCCATGCATCTTTTGTAACTCGTTCGTAAAATTTGGTTTTCTTGTCGACCGCGCCATTCAGCTCGGCTGCGATTATGTGGCCACCGGCCACTATGCGCGCGTCGAAAAAGACGGGGCCGGGCTCTATCACCTGATGGCTGCGGCGGACCCGAACAAAGACCAGTCCTATTTTCTGCACCGCCTGAATCAGCGGCAGCTGAGCATGCTGCTGTTTCCGCTGGCCGGCATTGAAAAGCCGGCGGTGAAGGCCTATTCCGCCAAGCGCGGGCTGCCCGTTGTTTCGCGTGGCGAGAGCCAGGATCTCTGCTTTATCGAAGAGGGGAAGCTGGCCGAATTTGTGGAACAGCGTGATCCCTCGGTGATTCAGGAGGGCGATATGATTGACCATACCGGCAAAGTGGTCGGGCGGCATACGGGGCTGCATAACTTTACGGTCGGGCAGCGCGGGAAACTCGGCATTGCGCTGGGCGAGCGCATGTATGTGAAACGGCTCGATAAAGAGAATAATGTGGTCGAAGTGGCGCCGCGGCCCGGTGTGATGAAATCCGAATGTCTGCTCGGTGATATCCACTGGATTGCGGGCGAGGCGCCGGCCGGCGAGCTGATCTGCGAGGTCCGCCCGCGCTACCGCAGCAACGGTGCCCGGGCGGCGGTCCGCGTTTCGGACGACCCGAAAAAGGGACGTGTTGTTTTTGACGAGCCGCAGTTTGCGCTGACTCCCGGCCAGGCGGCCGTCTTTTACAAGGACGGCGAAGTGCTCGGCGGCGGCTGGATCGACGAAGTGCCCTGATTAATCAGGCATCCAGCCCAGCAGCATAACGGCGGTCCAGGCGGCCGTCCGCAGCCAGTTGGTTTCAACCAGCCGGTTAATCACCGTTTCATCGCGTCCCCGCTCATGCAGTTTCTTGTGACACGGCACGGACAGGGCGAACGTCACCGCCCAGGCGGCGATAAGGCAGGCAAGCCTCAGCTGATCCGTTAAAGCGGTATCAGACCTCATCCGCAGCGCCGCGGTGCCGGCCTGGGCCAGCATCAGCGGCACCACGACAAATGAAATATTCCGCGTGTAGCGCTGGTGCCATTCGATAAAGGTATCGCGTTCAATGCGGTGAAAAGCGGGATAGATCACCAGCTGTACCAGCCAGATCAGCGTGAACATGGCGATGTCGGCTGCGAATCCAATGAGCTGTGTTAGGTCGGCCATGCGGTAATGCTAGCAGAGCGGCCTTCTGCCGGCCAGCGGCATACACACTCTTTTGCTGCGAACGGATTACAATCCAAACCGGTTGAATTCCTCAATGGCGTAGCGGTCGGTGCAGCCGGCCACATAGTCGCAGACCGTGCGCCAGAGGCCCTCTTCCTCCAGCCGCTCCTGCGCTTTTTCGCCCATGGTTTCGGGGTGGTCGATGTAGTGCAGGAACAGCTTGCGCATCATCACCACCGACTGCTTGGTCGCGTTGGCCACGCCGTGGTGGTAGTAGAGGTTTTTAAACATGAATGCCGAAAATTCCGCCAGTATTTCCCGCATCTCCGGGCTGAAGTCAACGATCCGCTCGGGCGCGGTCATGACGTCGCGTACGGACTGCGGGTTGTGCTTTTCCAGTGCCTTGCCGGCGTGCTGTGTGACGTCGATCACCTGCAGTTCCAGCATGGTGCGGATGGCGGCGCGCAGGAACTGAAACTCGGACAGGTTGGGGTAGCGATCTTTGGTAATCGCGGCGGCCTTGTTCCAGAATTCGGTCTGCTGGAGCTTCTGCGGGGTAATGATGCCCGCTTCAAGACCGTCGTCGACATCGGAGCCCGGATAGGTCATGTCGTCGGCGATATCGGCAATCTGCGCCTCCATGGACTGAAACGGCCCGATCGGATGCCCGTCAAGCGCCGCGTCCTCTTTCCGGGCTTCGTGTTTCAGCAGGCCGGCGCGCACTTCCCAGGTGAGGTTCAGGCCCTTAAAACCGGGGTAGGGCGATTCAATGAATTCGACATTCCGCAGGCTCTGCAGGTTATGGTCAAAGCCGCCGCGCCCTTTCATGAGGTCGTCCAGCACCTTTTCGCCCTCATGGCCGAAGGGGCTGTGGCCCAGGTCGTGCGCCAGGCAGATGCATTCGGTCAGGTCTTCATTTGCTTTAAGGATGCGCGCCAGGGTACGGCCCGTGGCCGACATCTCCATCGTATGCGTCAGCCGCGTCCGGAAGTGGTCGGCCGTGCCGTTCACAAAAACCTGTGTTTTATACTCCAGCCGCCGAAAGCAGCGGCTGTAGAAAATGCGGTCGCGGTCGCGCGCAAAACAGGAGCGCAGCGGGTGCGGATTTTCCGGGTGCCTGCGCCCCCGGCTTTCAGAACTTTTAGAGGCGTAGGCCGCCAGGCAGGCGTCTTCCGTGCTCTCCCAAACTTTTCTCGCGTCATTCATGGCGGCGGACTATAAAGAAGCGCATTCAACAGTTCAAACCGGAGATGCTGCATGTACGAAAAAACCCTGTCCCGAAAAATGGTTTATGAAGGCCTCATTCTCAACGTCGAACTCCTGGAGGTGGAGCTTGAGAACGGCAGGCGCTCCCGGCGCGAGATCGTGCAGCACGGTGTTGCCGTGGCCATTATTCCGCGCCGGCCCGACGGCCGTTTTGTTTTTATCCGCCAGTTCCGCAAGCCGATGGAGCGCATCTGTTTCGAGGTGGTTGCCGGCAACTGCGATCCCGGCGAAGACGAAGCGGTTTCCGCCGCGCGCGAGCTGCAGGAAGAGACCGGCTATGCCGCCGAAGCGCTTGAGCTGCTCGGCCCGGTTTATCCCAGCGTCGGCTACTGCACGGAGCGTATCGATGTCTATTTTGCCGAAGTCGCCGCCGAGCCTGGAACGGTTTCGTTTGACGACGATGAGCGCATCGAAACCGTCATCCTCTCGGAAGCTGAGATGGACGAAAAAATCCGCGCCAACGAAATTGCCGACGCCAAAACCCTCGCGGCCTGGATGCTTTATAAAGCGAAGAAATCAAACTGAGTCCTTGAGTGCACTGGCGATCTTTGATCGTTCACTGCTCCCGGTGGTTGAAAGCCTGAGCAAAGGCAGACCGCTTTTTTGCAGCACCGAATTCTTGAGGCCATCCCGCTTAAACTGGGCGGTACCTTCTTTGTGATAGGCATACCCATCGACTTCGATCACGAGCTTGGGGCGTTTGTCTATTTTTCCGTAAACCAGAAAGTCCGTTTTTGTCCATGGATGGTGCGCATAAGCTCTTTCTTCATCAGTGAGGTGGTCGTCATCCTGAATGAGCATAGAGAGCGGGACCTGCACGGCAACCTGATATTCCTTGAATGAAGTATTAAGAAGCTCGCGTATTTCATGGTAGAGGAGATTTTCAGAGTCATATTCTGATATGCGTGGCGTGTTTTTCAGCGCGGCCAATCTTGCCTGGGTGTAGTCGCTGTAGAGCAGGTCGAATACGGATCGTACTCTTCCGGGGATTACTTCGCCGCTGCTGTAGCGGATATAGCGGATAAACTCCGCGATATTCCCCCGGCCTTCAGCAATCTGCTTTGAGGCTATGATGCGCAGTTTATATTGTGCCCGGGAAATAGCCACATTCAGCAAATTAGCGTCATCAACAAAGCTGTTAGCCTGGTTGGCCACGGTGGTGATGATCATGATGGGTTTTTCCCGGCCTTGATACTTATGCACGGTATCAACTTCGATACCGCTTGAACCAACAAAGGCATGGGTTTGGTCTGTTTGAGCTCTGTAAGGGGAAACAATACCAATATTCTCTGGGGGAACGTCTCCCAGCTCAGGCAGAACATGGTGGATTATTTCATCGATTTGACGTTGGTTGATTGCTCCCCGTGCATGATTCCCTTCAACAGTAAGGTATGCTTTCAGCACACCATCCTCATCTTGATCCTCCGTCATCACAACCAGCTCGTCATTATAGAACTTCTGATTGCAGAACTGAATTATCTTGGGGTGACACCTGTAGTGTTCCCTCAAAAGGGTCTTCGGTATGCCTGCAAAAGCCTCTGATATCGATGATAATAAACTGTGTTTTTCGAATTGAGCGTAAGCGGGTATCTCATAAGTTTTGCCCACCTCGAATGCGCGTTGTCTATCGTCATCTGGCAGCACATTAGGCAGCTGCATCATGTCGCCGACGACGACCAGTTGTTCAGCACAGCTCATTGTGAGCACACCATTCAGCAGATCAACCTGACTGGCTTCATCGACGATCACGCAATCGAAGCGATAACCTTTCCGGACGGACGTAATCACGGAAAAAGTAGTGCTCATGATTACCGGATATTCATCGAGAAACTGTTTCGGATTTTTCCACAGATCTTCCAGCTCAAATATTTTTCTTGGGCGGCTGTTATACTTTCTGGACAGATGATGCTTGAGCAGGCGCATTGAAACTTCAGAAAGCTTCTTCAACTGTTCATCAAAGTGAAAATGATCAAGAGTTCGCTTCAAGGACATTGTCCGCCGCTCCAGCTCTCCGATCTTTCTCAGATAGTATGCTTTTTGAATTAAGGGAATGCGTTCTGTTATCGGCACGTTGAATAAGGCCCGTCCGGCTCTGCCCAGTTGAAATCTTAATTTTATCTTTTCGATCGGCCCGGCACGAAAGTGATATTTCCGGGGCACTCCATTCCGTTCGCCGATCTGACTGACTTTGCGCTCACACAGCAGCCAATGCCTCATCAGTTTTTGTGCTGAAGCTTTTGTTAGTATAGAAACTTTCTTCTCACGGGCATTCGGGTCGAATAATTTACTCTCATACTGTTCAAAATGCTTAAGCTCCAATTTCAAAGCGGATAGTTTTTGGAGGGCATCAGCAAGTTCGTTCTTTTTGTTGAATGCGGACGTCAGTTTGCTGTTCAGATCAGAGACCTCTAATTGTAAATTGGAAAGATCCTTGCTTGATAATGAAGGCAGTTCGGGGCTTCGACTGCTTTGATTGTTTATAAACGTCTGCTTGTTGGAAGAACTTCCCAGGAAGGCCGCAATAAAATCCAGGTTCGATTTTTCGAGTTTCTCAAGCACATTCGCCGTTGCTGAATTGTTGCTGGAAACGATTGCAATGCGCTTCCCTTGAAGAAGCAGGTTGGCAATAAGATTGAGAATGGTTTGTGTCTTTCCTGTCCCCGGGGGTCCCTGAATGACGGAGACCGGATTTTCGAATGCGCGTGCAACAGCGTGCTTTTGGCTCATATTGCACCCGAAGGGGAATATGAGCTTTGCTGATGTGTCTGATGACAACGGAGCGTTTTCCGGAGCTTTGCCCTTGAGAAAATGAAATAGGATGCTGTTCCGATTGACAACGCGCAGCGTCTCGAATTTTTTTGCGAGCAAGGTGCTTCCGTCTTCATTCTTTAAAGAACTGCCGGCAGCCAGTTCCTTGTAATAACTGAGAAGATCCTGATTGAGTCCCGATTTACCTTTAATCGGCTGAAGTGAAATGTCGCGAAAACGGCACAACATGATTTTGTTTCTTCCCCGAAAAACACGAGCCCAATCTCCAAAACGTAAAATCTCGGTTACGTCATATACGAGATGTTCTCTAATGGAAACGCTGCTGCCGGCAATGGGAATATTTTTGGATGTAGTAAAGTATTCTACGTTACAAGCGGAGTAGTGATAGGTTTTTCCAGTTCGGTAAGTCACCGCAATTCGGCCATCCCTACGGGCAACTCGAACAACTTGATTTGTTTTATCTTCACCCTTAATGAGTAAAAGGAATTTCCTTACATCCAGCGTTTCACGTTGTATTTCACTGTATTTCATTGTCAGAAACTTATTTGGCACACCCCTTCGATCCTACCCGTTAGATTCAGGATATCAGGACTCCATGAGGCATCATTAACAAATTGTAAACGGGATATTTCAGTATAGATCGGTCTTCGTATCATCTAAAAAGCATTTATTTAACCATGCTCCCTATGTGCCGAAAAAAAGGATTTTTTCCAAGGTTGATTTTCAGGAGTATCCGGAATGATAAACTGAATGGTGTAAACCGCGGCGGCGATCACAACGGAATAAGCCAACCTGGATAAAACCTGCAGGCAGCCGGGAAATCATAGAATGATGGAACAGAAGCTGCAGTACCGCGACTTGCGGCCAACCCCGCTGAAAGCCGGCGCTGGGAACTGGGTTGAGCCGCGCCTGTCCGGCGGCGCGCTCGCACTGCCGCAGGTGTCCAGCCTGCTTGACATCGAATAGGGTTTGCATAGAGACTGTCCGCCGATTTTTTTAACCCCAACGTACGGAAATGACATGAGCGAAAAGATTATCTACACCATCACCGACGAAGCACCGGCCTTGGCCACGCGTTCACTCCTCCCGATCATTGAAGCCTATACCAGCGCCGCCGGCGTGTCCGTTGAGAGCCGCGACATTTCGCTGGCGGGCCGTATTCTGGCGCAGTTCCCGGAATGCCTGACCGAAGAACAGCGCGTCGGCGACGCCCTGGCCGAACTCGGCCAGCTGACCCAGTCGCCGGAAGCCAACATCATTAAGCTGCCGAACATTTCCGCATCGATCCCGCAGATGAAAGCGTGCATCGCCGAGCTGCAGGCGCTGGGATACAACCTGCCGGAATATGACGATCCGGCCGCGCTGCCGAAATACGAAAAGGTGAAGGGCTCCGCCGTCAACCCGGTCCTGCGCGAGGGCAACTCCGACCGCCGCGCCGCCGCCGCCGTTAAGCAGTATGCCAAAAACAACCCGCACCGCATGGGCGCGTGGTCGGCCGATTCCAAATCCGTCGTCTCCTCGATGGAGGAAAACGATTTCTACGGCAACGAAAAATCGGTCACGGTGGCGGAACCCACCACGGCCCGCATTGAACTGCTGGCCGAAGACGGAGAAACTGTTGTGCTGAAAGAGCAGCTGCCGCTGCTGGCCGGCGAAGTGATCGACGGCACCTTTATGAGTGCGAAGGCGCTGGAACACTTCCTGGCCGAACAGTTCATGGCGACCAAAGAAGCCGGCACCCTCTTCTCGCTCCATATGAAAGCCACCATGATGAAGGTCTCCGACCCGATCATCTTCGGCCACTGCGTAAAGGTCTTCTATAAGCCGATCCTCGAGCGCTATGCCGACGAGCTGGCCGAAATCGGCTTTGATCCGAACAACGGCATCGGCGACCTCTATGCCAAATTCGACCGCCTGTCGCCCGGAACCCGCGCATCCATCGAATCCGAAATCAAGGCCTGGTACAACGCTGCGCCGGACCTCGCCATGGTCGACTCCGACAAAGGCATCACCAACCTGCATGTGCCGTCAGACGTCATCATCGACGCCTCCATGCCGGCCGCCATCCGCTCCTCCGGCCAGATGTGGAACAAAGACGGCAAACAGCAGGACACCAACTTTATTATTCCCGACCGCTGCTACGCCGGCGTCTACGCCGAAACCGTCGACTTCTGCAAAAAGAACGGCGCGTTTGATCCGGCATCGATGGGTTCCGTGCCGAACGTCGGCCTCATGGCCCAGAAGGCCGAGGAATACGGTTCGCACGACAAAACCTTCGAGATTTCGAAAAACGGCACCGTCCGGATTGTCGATGCCGACGGCACCGTGCTGCTTTCCCACGAGGTGGAAGCCGGCGACATCTGGCGCGCCTGCCAGGTGAAAGACGCGCCGATTCAGGACTGGGTCAAACTCGCGGTCACCCGCGCCCGCGCTGCCGGCACGCCGGCCATCTTCTGGCTCGATCCGGAACGCGCCCACGACGCCCAGCTGATCGAAAAGGTCAGCACCTACCTCAAGGACTACGATACAGAAGGCCTCGATATCCGCATCCTGCCGCCGGTTGAAGCCACGCGGGTCACCCTCGAGCGCGCCAAGGCCGGCGAAGACACCATCTCCGTCACCGGCAACGTGCTGCGCGACTACCTGACCGACCTCTTCCCGATCCTCGAACTCGGCACCAGCGCCAAGATGCTCTCCATCGTGCCGCTGATGAACGGCGGCGGCCTGTTCGAAACCGGTGCCGGCGGCTCCGCCCCGAAACACGTCCAGCAGTTCCTGGCTGAAAACCACCTGCGCTGGGATTCGCTCGGCGAATTCCTGGCCCTCGGCGTTTCGCTCGAGCACCTCGCCAATGTCTTCGGCAACGAAAAGGCGCAGATCCTGGCCGATACCCTCGATCAGGCCAACGCCAAGTTCCTCGAAGAAAACAAATCGCCGTCCCGCAAGGTAAACGAGCTGGATAACCGCGGCAGCCATTTCTATCTCGCGCTCTACTGGGCCGAAGCCCTCGCCGCGCAGGACCAGGATGCCGAGCTCAAAGCCCGCTTCGCCAAGCTGGCCGAAACGCTCGCCGCCAACGAGGAAAAAATTGTCGCCGAACTGATCGACTGCCAGGGCGCGCCCGTGGACCTCGGCGGCTACTACCGCCCGAACGAAGAACTCGCCATCGCGGCCATGCGCCCGAGCGAAACCTTCAACGCCGCACTCGCTGCGCTGTAACGAAATAAAACGGTGCTTCGGCACCGTTTTCCACACGGCGAAGAGCGCTGTGCTGCTATCAAAAACGAGCTGTTCCGATTTCGGGACGGCTCGTTTTGTTTAAATTGCTTTGTTCCTCCTTTCACAACCCGATAAAGTCTGAAGTCAGTATTGGTTTGTGTGGTTTTGACAGGAGAAGCGGGTGTTATGAAGTACGCGGATGTTGCGGGGAATGTACGGCAGTTGTTGGACGATATGCCGTCACAGGATGAATTTATCTTTGAGCTGCTGCGGGCCTATGGGAAACCGAAGGCCAGTATTACGCGCCTGAAACAGGGAACCTACAATCAATCGAAGAATCCCGGCGAAGTGCTCTGGAAAAAAGAGGTCTGGTTTAAGGCGGTGAATGGCGATCTGTTCGCCGCCATTGAGGGGCTGAAAACCGCCAAAGGAACCAAAACCCATAATCCCCGTTTTCTGTTCGTCACCGATTTTAAGCAGATTCTGGCCGTTGACCGAAAAACGAACGACACGCTGGATATCAAATTCAAGGAATTGGAAACCAGCTTTGACTTCTTCCTGCCCTGGGCTGGCATGGAGAAAACGAAGCTCTCCAATGAGAACCCTGCGGACATCAAGGCTGCCGAAAAGATGGCGAAGCTGTTCGATGCCATCAAACTCGACAACCCGGATTATCTGAAGGCACACGCCCATGACATGAACGTCTTCCTTGGGCGACTGCTCTTCTGCCTCTTCGCTGAAGATACCGGCATCTTTCCTGAAAATGCGGTTACGAATGCCGTCGCCTCCCATACGGCAGTGGACGGATCTGACTTGGATGTCTTCTTCAAACGGCTATTCGATTGGCTCGACACCCC
>JBFHGU010000047.1:0-26856 GCA_041582935.1 Pontiella sp. | reverse complement strand
CCAGCTGTTCAACCGCGAGGCCAGCGCCGTCGAAGAATTCGACAACCGCAATAAGCACCTGCGGTCGGCCTACTACGACGAAGTGCGCTGGTTCAGCCTCTATTTCCCGACCATGGAATCCGGGCAGTTCATCGCCGTGCTCATTACCCTGGCGATCGGCGGCTTCCTGATGATGTCCGGCTCCGACGCCATGACGCTCGGCAAGCTGATTGCCTTCCTGGCCTACCTGCGCGGCTTCTTCCATCCGCTCGGTTCGCTCTCGGATAAAGCCGGCTCCTTCCAGGTGGCCATGGCCTCGATTGAACGGGTCTTTGACCTGCTCGACACCGAGGAACAAATAACCGACCCGCCGAACCCGCAGCCCGAAACACGCCTGGCCGGAACGATTGCCTTCAACAACGTCTCCTTTGCCTATGCGGCAAACAACTGGGTCATCAAAAACCTCAGCTTTGAAGTCGAACCCGGCCAGGTGCTTGCCGTAGTCGGCGCAACCGGTGCGGGCAAGAGCACCATCATCAACCTGATCGGCCGGTTCTATGACGTACAGCACGGTTCCGTCACCATCGACGGAACGAATGTGAAAGAGTTCACCCGGCACGACCTGCGCAGCCGGCTCGGCTATGTTTTCCAGGACCCCTTCATCTTCACCGGCACCGTTGCGGAAAACATCGGCCTCGAAGCGCCCGGCATTTCCCGCCGGCAGATTATTTCCGCCGCCGAAACCGTCAACGCCCACACCTTTATCGAAGCCATGCCCAACGGCTATGACACGGTACTGAACGAACGCGGCGCCGGGCTCTCGCTCGGTCAGAAACAGCTGCTGGTCATGGCGCGCGCACTGGCACAGGATCCGGAACTGCTGTTCGTGCTCGACGAGGCCACCGCCAGCGTCGACACCGCCACCGAAATGCTCATCCAGGATGCCCTGGGCAAGCTGATGGCCAACCGAACCTCCATCGTGATTGCCCATCGGCTGTCTACCATCCGCAATGCCGACCGGATTCTTGTGATGCGCCACGGCGAGCTGGTTGATCAGGGTACGCACAATGAGCTGATGGCGAATGACGGCTACTACCGCCAGCTCTACGAGCTGCTGGAGCATGCCCCGAACTAGGAAATTAAAAGGCACCGCCGCGGAAAGCGCTGCGGGCGGCTGTGAAACGGCCGGCGAACCGCTCAAGCGGCCCTTCGAGCTTCTCCGTCCACGCCGGTCGTCATTTTCGACAAGCCTGTTCAGCCTCACAGCACCATGTGTTTTTTTGCACACCGCTTTGATTAATCTGTAACCACAGGCTGAGGGTATAACGCCGGGGCTGCCTCGGACTGCGGTGAAAAAAAAGCGCGCTTCCGTTTCCGGAAGCGCGCGCGGTTTAGAAGGTACTGCTGTTGGTTGTACTAAATAATTTCGCAGGCGCCGCCGGCGCAGGCGATTTCGCCCTGCAGGTTGGTCTCGTCGGATTCCTCTTTCATCTGGGTGTAGTCCACATGGCGGAATTTGGAGATCAGTTCGTTCCACAGGGTTTCATCCTGGGCGGTAACGACCTCTTCGTGCGGGGCCTGCTGGTAGATCTTATCGCCGGTGGCCGCCAGCATGCTGATGCCGGTGAAGTCCGCACGGTTTTCCCAGATATAATCAGCCACATCGTCCCACTCATCGTCGCGGACGGTCAGTGTGTTGGAGACGTTGTGGTAGAGGCCGGGGTTGAGTTCCGGACGCGCGGTGCCGGGCACGACCCAGTTCTGCTGGGTGGAGTGCACGTGTTTGAGCAGATCCATGGCCGACATTTCCGAACGGAGAATTGCTTCCTCGGGCGCTTCGACACAGAACGTGATGACATCGTCGGTTTTGTTGGCGCTCCAGACGGATTCTTCGCACATGTGCGGATTAATCTCGTTGAAGAATTTGTAGACCGGATCGGTTTTGTTGGCCTGCGCGCGGCGGAAGTAGCGGCGCGCATGGCGCGGATGAATGCCCGAGGCGGTGCCGAGCAGCAGCGAGGTGGAGCCGGCCGGTTTCACACAGGTCAGGCGCGCCGCCGGCTCGGTGCCGAGCTTCAGCGTAATCTCGCGGTTGACTTCGATGGCGTATTTGGCCATCCGCTGCTGGATTTCGGGATCGAGCGTAATGGCCGGCGAATCCATCATGCCGGTAATCGATACGCCGAGCAGCGCTTCGCGGCGGCACAGCTTTTCGGTGGTTTCGCCGAGATACGGGAAGGTGGTATACGCCGCCTGCAGCGAACCGATGATGGTGGCGGCGCGGACGGCCGTGCGGAAATCCTCTTCCGACTGCAGCTTGGCACCGTTGATTTCGGTCAGGTTGCAGAACTGCCAGCCCGACTCAATGGTCACATTGCCTTCGTCGTCTTTAACCTCGAGATGCGGATTGAGGCCGATTTCGCAGCAGGGGTTGCAGCCGTGGGACTGGTCGTTGGCAAAATAGAAGCCGGGTTCGCCCCACTCTTTCTGCTTCTGGAAAATACGCAGGAACTGCGCTTTGGAGGTTTCGCCGCGGATCAGTTTGACCGAGTTGTTGGACCGGCCGCGCTGCGGGTTGGTTTCGAACCAGTTACCGCGCTTGGCATTCATCATTTCGCCGTCATCCGGCGAGAACAGGCAGATGGTCGCGGAGCGGCGGACGCCGCCGGCGATGACCGCATCGGCCGCGTGCATCATCACATCGTACGCTTCGATCGGCTTCAGTTTCCGGCCCAGCGCACCGTCGAGCACACCGCGGGCGCGTTCCAGGGCGCGGCGCAGCGGCACGTGGCCCGGTGCGCGGCCGCCGGACGTTGTGAGTTTCGCGCCGCGGGGGCGGATCTGGGAATAGTTGAATTCGACCAGGTAGCCTTCAATATAGCTCAGCATCAGCGCCTGCATGGCGTCGGCCCAGCCTTCAATCGTATCGGGAATGGTAAAGTGCACCACGGTGCCTTCATCGATCGCGGGAGCCAGCGCCGGCAGTTTTTCCACGTGCTCAAATTCCACGCTGAATCCAACGCCGGTGCCGCACAGC
Source organism: Pontiella sp. (assembly GCA_041582935.1). Taxonomy (GTDB): domain Bacteria; phylum Verrucomicrobiota; class Kiritimatiellia; order Kiritimatiellales; family Pontiellaceae; genus Pontiella. The sequence goes on along the minus strand of JBFHGU010000047.1, from coordinate 23,840 downwards.
AGCAGGAACAGGCCTTCGGCAAAAAACTCGACCCGGTCGCAGATACCGAATGTGCAGTTGTACATGCGGGCGTGATTGGTTTCGATGGCCGGACCGCCGAACTGCATCGAGCGCATGGAAGGCAGGCAGCGTTTTTCAAGAACCCGCTCAAAGGCCCATTTAATATCCTCTTCCGCCTCGGGGAACTGGCGCAGGTGCATATCCTGCACACGGGCGACAGCTTCGCCGAAGGTTTCGCGGCGGCCTTTTTTGGGCAGGAACCGCGCATAGCGGCTCGCCAGCATATAATCCTGAATAGCGGAAGCATCGGGACGCAGGCGCTGGTTGCGGGCCTGTTTATGCTCCTCGCGGTAAAGAATGTAGGCTTTGGCCACTTCGTAAAGACCGGCCCCCATCAGCTGCTGCTCAACGAGGTCCTGAATGTGCTCCACGTCGATCTCTTCGCTGCCGCGGCTTTCGTAGCCGTGGAGGATATTGTCGATCTTGGTGGTGATGTCCTTGACGATGGTGACGAGATGCGGCGGCACTTCCTCGGTACTGGGAATGGTGCCTCTAACCGCTTTTTCAATTGCGGCGGAAATTTTTTCGAGGTCGTAATCGACCGTCGCGTAATCGCGTTTTTTAACCTTAATAGCCATATGCTGCCCCTTTCTTAAATGCCTATTGCCCACGCTGTAGGGCAATCGGGAGGATGGAAAGACCATGCGCCTATGCACCATATATAGTAGCCTCCCGGAAACATACGCACAATATAGAGGACATATGGTGAACAGAAGGAAAAAGTAAAAAAAAGCGGGTGCGCACACGCTGCGGGCTGATTTCAACCTGTCATCGACGCAGCGTCACCGCCCGCCCTGAATCCGTGCGGACGAGTATATCGGCAAAATGATCACCTCAGTCCTGTTTGCGGCGCAGATACCTTAAAACATAGGTTGACTTTACTGCCGAAATAAAACGAAGTGCGCCCGATGAAAATGAACGTGAAACACCTCGAGGATGAAAAATGTCTTCGGGCAGAAATTGAAGGGCGCCTGGATACAGCTGCCCTTGAGCGGGTGGTGCATGAAATGAACGCCCTGATGGACCGGTACCAGTGCCGCAAGGTTCTATATGACCTGCGGCAGGTCGAAGTTGCCCTTGAAACGCACGAAATCTACTACCTGCCGCGGCAGATGCGCGAAGAAGGCGGTGCAGATGTAAAACGGGCCGTCCTTTTCCCCGCGCAGTCGGAGCAGGATTTTTCCTTTTTCGAAACTGTCTCCGCAAACCAAGGACTCAATACGCGCACCTTTTCGAAGGAGGAGGACGCACTCGACTGGCTGCTGGAATGACGGTTTCTGTGGTAATGCCGGTCTACAATGCGGCGGATACCGTGGTCCAGACCCTGGATTCCCTGCGTGCCCAGACGCACAGCCCGCTGGAAATTATCGCCGTGGACGACGGTTCGACGGACGGCACCACGGACCTGCTGCGGCAGCAGCGGGATATCGTGCTGCTGGAGCGCCCGCACCGCGGCATTGTGCCGGCGCTGAATGACGGCCTGGCGGTCGCTTCCGGAAAATACATTGCCCGTATGGATGCCGACGACCTGTGCACTCCGGAGCGGATGGCCGTACAGGCCGCATTTCTCGATGCCTCGCCCCGCATCGGCCTGGTCGGGTGCCGGGTGGAGTTCGGCGGCGACCGCGGGAAACAGGCCGGCTATGCCGCCTATGTGGACTGGATCAACTCGCTCACCCTGCCGCAGGATATTGCCCTCAACCGCTTTGTTGAATCCCCGTTCGCCCACCCTTCCGTCATGTTCCGCAAAGAGCTGGTTTCAGCCTGCGGCGGCTATCGGGACGGCGCGTTTCCCGAGGATTATGAACTCTGGCTCCGCTGGATGGACCACGGTGTGAAAATGGGCAAGGTGGATGAAACACTGCTCCGCTGGAACGATCCGCCGACGCGGCTCTCGCGCACCGACGAACGCTACGCGGTTGATGCCTTTTACAGAACCAAAGCGGCCTACCTTTACAAATGGCTGGAAACGAATAACCCGCACCACCCCGACGTGATGGTCTGGGGGGCCGGCCGCGTCACCCGCCGGCGCGCCGCCCTGCTCGAGGAGCACGGCATCCGCATCCGCGGCTACATCGACATCAAGCCTCGGCGGCTTAACTGCGGAACGCCCGTCATCCCGCCGGAAGAGATTCCGCCGGCGCCGCACGGTTTCATTATCCCGATGGTCAGCAGCCGCGGTGCGCGGGTAAAAATCGCCCGCTTCCTGCGGGATAAAGGGTATATTCCAGGTGAAGGATGCATCTTCTGCGGATGACATTTTTGTACGCAGCAAAGGGGCGCATACGCATATGTAGCCTTTCGTCCCAACGCGTTACGCGGGCATCTGCTGGAGTTCAATTTCTATCCAATTTAATTGAAGCGCCTTACAAATCTATTTAAATTTTTCGATGCTATGCGGCACAACAATGGCATACCTAATGCGTATTAACATTATCGAGGATGTTAAAAATGACTTTTGAAGGCTATGAAACGGATAAATTCTACGATGAGCTGTTTGAAAAACCAGGGTTGCCGCGCGGCAGCGCCCAGCTGCTGGTAAACGCCATCGAAAACCTGCCGCAGGGCGGACTGCGCACGCGGCAGGAGGCCAGCGAACGTGCGATGCACAGCATGGGCATCACGTTTAATGTGTACGGTTCGGGCGAAGGGACGGAGCGGACCATCCCGTTCGATATCGTGCCGCGGATTATTGAAGGCAATGAATGGAATGTCGTTGAAGCCGGATTGAAACAGCGGATCAAGGCCGTTAACCGCTTTATCGACGACATCTACCACGATCGGGAAATTATTGCTGACGGCGTGGTTCCGGAATGGCTCTTCACTTCATCCAAGGGCTACCTCCCCCAGTGCCAGGGCCTGAATCCGCCCAAAGGCGTGTGGGCCCATGTGACGGGTACGGACCTTGTCCGCGACGATAACGGCACATTTTTCGTGCTGGAAGATAACCTGCGCGTCCCTTCGGGCGTCTCCTATGTCCTGCTGAACCGCACGCTCATGAAGCGGAACTTTCCGGAGGTCTTTCACCGCAGCCGCGTCCGCCGCGTGGTGGATTATCCGGACCAGTTCATGAAAATGCTGCACCACGTTGCTCCCGAGGGCATTGAACGGCCGACCGTTGCCGTGCTCACGCCGGGGGTTTACAACTCGGCCTATTTTGAACACGCTTTTCTTGCCCAGCAGATGGGCGCCCTGCTCGTGGAAGGCCACGATTTGGTCTATGACGGCAAATATGTCTGCGCCCGTACCGTGGAAGGCCTGGTGCGGATCGACGTCATCTACCGCCGTATCGACGATGAATTTCTCGACCCCGAGGTGTTCCGCGGCGATTCGCGCCTTGGCTGTGCGGGTATGATGAAGGCGTTCCGGGAAGGCACGCTGACGATTGCCAACGCACCCGGCACAGGGGTGGCGGACGATAAGGTCGTCTATGCGTTTGTGCCCGAAATGATTAAATACTATCTCGGCGAAGAGGCCCTGCTGCCGAATGTGCCGACCCATCTGTGCTGCGATGACGAAGCGCTTGAATACACGCTCGACAACCTCGATAAACTGGTGGTTAAACCGGCCAGCGAATCGGGCGGCTACGGCATGCTGATCGGCCCCAAGGCCAGCCCCAAAGAGCGCAGCGAATTCGCCAAGTCGCTGCGGGCTGATCCGCGCAACTATATCTCGCAGCCGACCCTGTCGCTCTCCCGTGCTCCCGTGCTGACCGATGACCATTTCGAGGGGCGCCATGTTGACCTGCGGCCCTTTATTCTCCACCGAGGCGACGACTCCTATGTCCTGCCCGGGGGGTTGACCCGCGTGGCCCTGCGCAAAGGGTCGCTCGTTGTGAATTCATCGCAGGGCGGCGGCACCAAAGACACCTGGGTCGTCGATGAAGCTGCCGGAACGGAGGCCGTCTAATGCTTTTAAGCCGTGTTGCCGATAATATCTACTGGATGAGCCGCTACATTGAGCGCGCCTCCAACATCGCCCGCTTCCTTGAAGTCAGCTATCTATTGAATCTCGACCAGCCGGAGAGCGCCGAAGAACAGTGGGCACCGCTGATTGAAATCACCGGTGATATCAAGCTTTTTAAGGCCCGCTACGGCGAGGCCTCGCGCGAAAACGTGATGCATTTCCTGATGTTTAATCCGGAATATCCGAACTCCATCGCCTGCTGCCTGGGAACGGCGCGGAACATCGCCAAAGGTATGCGCGAAACCGTTTCGAACGATATGTTCCGCGAGATCAATGCACTGGGCAAACTGGTTCCGGCCGCCACGCGGGAAAAAGCGAATTTCCACACCAAGGTGTTTGAGCTCTGCCGGGAAGTCAAACGCGATGCCATGCTGATTGAAGCCATGGCTTCGGAAACGATTGAACGCGGACAGGGGTACCATTTCTGGCGCGTCGGGCGCTACCTCGAACGCGCCGATAAGACCTCGCGCCTGCTGCACGTGAAATATTTCCACCTCCTGCCCGATCTTTCGGAAGTCGGCACCCCGCTCGACGACCTGCAGTGGGCCGCTCTGCTCGAGTCGCTCGATGTGCGGGAAACCTACACCCGCACCAAGGGGCTGATTTCTCCCGAGAAAGTCATTGAGATGATCGTGCTTGACCGAGGATTTCCCCGTGCCATTCTATTCTGCCTTGAGGCGGCATTGGAGAGCCTCTACCGCATTACCCGCGACGAACCTTCCCGCCCCCATGAAATTCTCGAAAAACTCTGCACTGATCTCAAAGAAATGACGGCCGCTGAAATTATTGACAACGGCATGAACGAATTCATTGATGAACTGCAGATCGAGATCAACAACGTCAACAATGCGATCTACGAACAGTTCATTTCGCCCAAAGCCGTAACGGCTGGAGCATAACCCTATGGCTATACGCGTTGCACTGAACCATAAGACCCAGTATTTCTACGACCGCCAGGCAACCCTCGGCGCACAGATTATCCGGCTCCGCCCGACCCCGCACTGCCGCACGCCGATCATCAGCTACTCCCTGAATATCCTGCCCGAAGACCACTTCGTGAACTGGCAGCAGGATCCGCAGAACAACTATGTGGCCCGGCTGCTGGTGAATGAACCGACGGATCACTTTGAGATCGAAGTCGACCTGGTGGCGGAACTGAAGCCGATCAACCCGTTCGACTTTTTCCTGGAAAAATATGCCGAGCATTTTCCGTTTGAATACCCCTCGGCGCTCAAGCGCGAACTGCGGCCCTTTTTCCAGAAACAGCGCATGCGGCCCCTCTTCCAGGAGTTTTTCGAATCGATCGATACGACCGCCGAGGACGTAAGGACCATCGATTTCCTGGCCATGGTCAACCAGAAGGTCAACCAGCGGCTGGAATACACGCTGCGCATGGACCCGGGCATCTACACGCCGGAACGCACATTGAAAGAGGGCAAAGGCAGCTGCCGTGATTTTGCCTGGCTGCTGGTACACCTCTTCCGGCGGCTCGGCCTGGCGGCGCGCTTCGTTTCCGGCTATTCCATTCAGCTGGCCGCCGACGAAAAACCGGTCGACCCCAATGCACCGGCCGGTGTCAGCAGCGATATATGCGACCTGCACGCCTGGTGCGAGGTCTACCTGCCCGGCGCGGGCTGGGTCGGCCTGGATGCCACCAGCGGCCTCTTCTGCGGCGAGGGGCATATTCCGCTCACCGCCTCCGCCGACGCGCGGCACGCCTCGCCGGTGGAAGGCGCCATTTCGATGTGCAAAACCACCTTTAATGTCGAGATGTCGGTTACACGCATCCATGAAGATCCGCGCGTGACCAAACCCTATACCGAGGGCCAGTGGCAGTCGATTCTCAGCCTCGGCGACGCGGTGGATAAAAAGCTTAATGCGGCCGATGTGCGGCTCAGCATGGGCGGCGAACCGACCTTTGTTTCCGCCACCGACCTCGAAGGCGAAGAGTGGAATACCGAGGCCGTCGGCCCCACCAAAAAACCGCTGTCCGAAAAACTGATCCGCCGGCTGCGGACGCGGTTCGGCCCCGGCGGCCTGCTCCATTTCGGCCAGGGCAAATGGTATCCCGGCGAACCGCTGCCGCGCTGGGCGCTCGGCCTCTACTGGCGGCGCGACGGCGTGCCGGTCTGGGAGCGCGAAGACCTCCTCGGCACCGAAGACAAAGACTACGGTTTTACCCACAAAGACGCCCGCGAACTGGCCGACGAACTGACCCGCCAGCTTGGCGTTGACCGGAAATACGTCAACCCGGCGTACGAAGATCCGGTCAAATATGCCCTGCGCGAGCGCGAGCTGCCGATCAACGTCGATCCGCTCGACAGCAAACTCGACGATCCGCAGGAGCGCGAACAGCTGCTGCGCGTCTTCAGCCGCGGCCTGAACAATCCGGTCGGCTTCGTCCTGCCGCTCGAAAAACAGCCGTGGGGCTGGCAGAGCGGCCTCTGGATGCTGCGCGGCAAACAGCTTTTCCTGATTCCGGGCGATTCCCCGCTCGGACTGCGCCTGCCGCTCGAAAGCCTGCCGTGGGCCAAATCGGAGGATCTGGATCCGAGCCTGCCGCCGGATCCGACCTGGCGGCACCCGCCGCTGCCCGGCCGCCGTTCCATTGTGGTGCCGCAGCATCCCGACGATCTGCGCGAAATGCCCGACCGCGGCAAGGATTCCGTGGAGGAAATGATCGGCGAGCCCCCGCTTCGGCACGATGTCCTGCCGGAGCCCGGCCAGTCGGCCGACTGGGTCCTGCGCACCGCACTCTGTGTGGAAGCGCGCGACGGCCGGCTCTATATCTTCATGCCGCCGACCTATACGATCGAGGATTACCTCGACCTGCTTAACGCCGTGGAAAACGCCGCGGCGGTGGTCGATAAGCCGGTGCTGATCGAGGGCTATACCCCGCCGCACGACCCGCGCATAGAATATATGAAAGTGACGCCCGACCCGGGCGTGATCGAAGTGAACATCCAGCCGGCCTACTCCTGGCGCGAGATGGTTCATAACACGACGGTCCTTTATGAAGAGGCGCGGCAGACCCTGGTGCGCACCGATAAATTCCAGCTCGACGGCAAGCATACCGGCACCGGCGGCGGCAACCACGTGGTGGTCGGCGGCGCCACGCCGGCGGATTCGCCGTTCCTGCGCCGGCCCGATGTGCTCAAATCGCTCATCGGTTTCTGGCTGAACCACCCGTCGATGAGCTACCTGTTCAGCGGGCTGTTCATCGGTCCGACCTCGCAGGCGCCGCGGGTGGATGAAGGCCGCCCGGATGCCGCCTATGAGATGGAGCTGGCTTTCAAACAGATTCCGAAAAAGGGCGATCCGAATATTCCGCCGTGGCTGATCGACCGCGTTCTGCGCCACCTGCTGACCGACTTGACCGGCAACACGCACCGGGCGGAGTTCTGCATCGACAAACTCTATTCCCCCGACAGCACGACCGGACGGCTCGGCCTGGTGGAATTCCGCGGCTTCGAAATGCCGCCGCATGCCCGCATGAGCCTCACGCAGCAGCTGCTGATCCGCGCGCTGATTGCCCATTTCTGGGAATCGCCCTATGAAGCGCCGATGACCCGCTGGCTGACACACCTGCACGACCGCTTCCTGCTGCCGCATTTTGTGGACGAAGATTTCGGCAAGGTGATCGATACGCTCAACCAGGCCGGCTTTGCCTTCCAGAAGGACTGGTTTACAACCCACTTTGAATTCCGCTTCCCGGTGATTGGTACAGTCTGCTACGACGGCGTGACCATTGAACTGCGCCAGGCAATTGAGCCGTGGCTGGTGCTCGGCGAGGAAGCCGGCGGCGGCGGTACGGCGCGCTATGTAGATTCGTCGCTGGAACGCCTTCAGGTGAAGGTTACCGGCCTGATCGAACAGCGCCACGCCATTTCGGTCAACGGGCTGGAACTTCCGCTGACTCCAACCGGCACGCCGGGGGAATATGCGGCCGGCCTGCGCTACCGCGCCTGGCAGCCGCCGAGCTGCCTGCATCCGACCATTCCGGTGCACGCGCCGCTTGTTTTTGACCTGGTCGACCGGCACAATGGCCATGCCGTTGGAGGATGCACCTACTATGTGAGCCATCCGGGCGGGCGAAGCCATGAAATTTTCCCAATCAACGCACTCGAAGCTGAGACGCGGCGGGGCGAGCGGTTTAAACCGTTCGGCCACACGCCGGGACCGCTGCAGGTGCGGCGTATTGAGCGCAGCCCGGAATCGCCCGTCACGCTCGACCTTCGTCGGCAATACTGAGGGTAAAGGCTGATGGACAATTTAGAGAACGGCTATGTTCCGCTTGCGGGAACCTATTCGGAAATGGCGAATCCCGCCGGGGGAGTGCGGCCGCACTGGCAGACCATGCTGGATCAGCTGAACGCCTACGGGGCCGAGAACATTACAACCCGCTGGAACCGGGCCCGCCGTATCATTCGGCAGAACGGCGTCACCTATAATGTGTCGGGCACGGAATCGGATGCCCGCCGCCCGTGGGAGCTCGATCCGGTGCCGCTGATGCAGTCGGCCGATGAGTGGGAAAAGATTTCAGCCGGCCTCATTCAGCGCATGCGGCTGCTGAATGCCTTCCTGGCGGATATCTACGGACCGCAGACACTGCTCAAGGACGGCATACTGCCGAGTGAGCTGATTCTGGCCAACCCCGCCTTCCTGCGAGCATGTACGCCCATCCAGCCGCCCGACGGCCATTACCTGACCATGATGGCGGTCGACCTGGCCCGGGCTCCGTCCGGCGAACTGCGGGTGGTGAAAGACCAGACCCAGACACCGTCCGGCGCCGGCTACGCGCTGGAAAACCGGCTGATTGTTTCGCGCACCTTCCCGACGATGTACCGCGACTGCAAAGTGGAACGGCTGGCCGGATTCTTTGCCGCGCTGCGCGACCGGCTTGCGGAGCTCTCGCCGCGCCGGAATGAGAATCCCCGCATCGTGATCCTCACGCCGGGCATGCAGAGTCCGTCCTATTTTGAACACGCCTACCTGTCGCGCTACCTCGGTTTTCCGCTGGTTGAGGGCAACGACCTGACGGTGCGCGGCAACCAGGTGTTCCTGAAAACGCTGGGCGGCCTGCGCCAGGTGGATGTCATCCTGCGCCGCCAGGATGATGACGACTGCGATCCGCTTGAACTGGACCCGTCGTCGCACCTGGGTATTCCCGGCCTGGTGGAAGCGGCCGTTGCCGGCCAGGTGGTGATTGCCAACAGCCTGGGCAGCGGACTGGCCGAAACGCCGGCGCTGCTCCCCTTCTATCCCATGCTCTGCCGCCGTCTCCTGCACGAAGAGCCGAAGCTGTGGACGGTGCCGACCTGGTGGTGCGGGCAGAACCTGGAGATGAACCAGGTCATCCAGAACCTCGATGATTTTGTCATCAAACGCGCGTTCCCTGAACCGAAGGAGCATTCGGTGTTCCCGCGCCAGCTGCTCCCCGAGCAGCGCGCACAGCTGATTGCCCATATCAAAGACGATCCGAAACGCTATATTGCGCAGAAAAATCTATCGCTCTCCACCGCCCCCTGCTGGGTAGACGGAAAACTGGTGCCGCGGCACTCGATGCTGCGCGCTTTCGTGGTGGCGACCCGCGACGGCTGGAAAGTGATGCCCGGGGGCCTCGGGCGGACTTCATCGAAGGCGGATTCCACCGTGGTGAGCATGGAACGCGGCGGGGGCTCCAAAGACACGTGGGTGCTCGGCCGCGGCGAGATTAAAAGGATCACGCTGCTGCCGGATTCGGGCAGCGAGGCGGCGCCGGCGCGCGAGGAGGAAAACCTTTCGAGCCGGGTGGCCGACAACCTGTTCTGGCTCGGGCGCTATATCCAGCGCGCCGAACTGCAGACCCGTATGCTGCGCACCATTCTCCGGCGCCTGACCGAGGAAACGCAGCCCGACGGAACTCCCGAACTGCCGGAACTGCTCCGCACCCTCGGCGTGATGACCGACCAACCCCCCGAACGCTGGAAGATCGCACGGCCGGTGGAGGATATGGAACGGACGCGGGCCTTCCTCTGCCAGGTCATTTTTGACACCGATCAGGGCAATAACCTGCAGGCGGCGCTGATGAGTGCCGGGCAGATCGGCGCCATGGTGCGCGACCGGATCAGCATGGATACCTGGCGTATCCTCGACCGGCTCGACCAGGAGCTGCACCGGACAGCCTGCCGTGAAGACCTGACCGAGATCGCCGACATGCTCGACAGCCTGATTGTGCCGCTCTCCGCCTTTTCCGGCCTGGGATTCGAGAGCATGACCCATGGCTATGCGTGGCGGTTTATGGATATGGGTTTCCGGCTGGAGCGCGCCGTAATGAGCGCCATGGTGATTCGGGAGCTGCTCACGGCCCCGGATCCGTATGAAGTGCCGGTGCTCGATGCCATGCTGGAGATCGGCAACTGTTCGATCACCTACCGGTCGCGCTACCAGAACGGGGTTGCCGTGCTTCCCCTGCTGGACCTGCTGATTTCCGATCCGACCAACCCGCGCAGTATCGCCTTCCAGCTTAAACTGATTAATGAGCACGTTCGCGAGCTCTCGCACCTGCCGCGGCTCGGACAGCTTAACGAACAGATCCAGAGCGAAAAACTGCTGCGTTTTGTCGAGGATTTCGATCTGTCGCTCATCACCGCGTTTGACGAAAGCGGGCACCGGCCGAAGCTGGCGGATTTCCTGCAGCAGGTGATTGACCTGGTGCAGGAGCTCAGCGTGCTGATTAACGAGCGCTATCTCTCCCACGTGCAGTCCACCCACAAACTGTCGTCGCTGGTTGGAGGCGCAACGTGATCTACCATTTGCGGCACCGAACCACCTTTGAATATTCCACGCCGGTAACGTTTGTCTATAACGTGCTGCGGCTGAAACCGCGCGAACTGCCCTGGCAGTCGGTGCGCTCGTCCAGGCTGACCGTGCAGCCGAATCCGTCGGTCCTCTCCGAGCGGACGGACTATTTCGGCAATACGTGCACGTACTGCAGCATTGAAATGACGCACGACCAGATGCAGGTGCTGATGGAGAGCATCGTTGAAGTACGGCCGCGCCCAAAACGGCCGCCGGCCGCCGCATCGCCGTGGGATACCGTGCGTGAACGCCTGCGGGCCGTTCGAAGCCCCGAGGGACTCGATGCCTTTCAGTTCTGCTTCAACTCCGGCGCGGTTTCCCGGCACCGGGAAACCCGGGATTACTGCCTGCCCTCCTGCACGCAGAATGCGTCTGCCCACGAGGTCGCCCTGCGGCTGATGGAGCGGATCCACAGCGATTTTGTTTTCGACCCGACCGCCACCACGGTCTCGACTCCGGTGCTCGAAGTGCTGAAAAAACGCCGCGGGGTCTGTCAGGATTTTGCACACCTCATGATCAGCTGCCTGCGCAGCGTCGGTATTCCCGCCCGCTATAACAGCGGCTATATCCAGACAGCGCCCCCGCCCGGCAAGGCCCGGCTCGAAGGCGCCGATGCGTCCCACGCATGGGTCGGCGTGTACTGCCCGGAAAACGGATGGCTCGACCTGGATCCGACCAACAACAAAGTCGCCGACGAGCAGTTCATTACGATCGGCTGGGGACGCGACTATGAGGACATCAGTCCGGTTGCCGGGGTGATGCTCGGCGGCGGCAAACACCGTGTCCGGGCCGAAGTGGATATGATTCCGGAAACGGAATTCATGCAGTCCCAACAGCAGCAGTAGGCGGCATCAGGCCGCGGATTTCCTGCAGCAGTTCGTCCTGCGTTTTTCCTGCACAGTCAATCACATGATCAGCGTGCTTGAGGTAAAGCGGGCGGCGCTCTGCAAAGAGATCGTCGAGCGTCATGCCGGGTTTAATGACCACGCCGCGCTCGGAAAAGTCGCCGATGCGCCGTTTGATTTCCTCCAGCGGCACATCGAGGAAAACAACCGCGGCGATGGTTTTCAGGTGCTCCATGGCGCCGGTGCAGTAGACCGCGCTGCCGCCGGTGGCGATTACGCAGTTTTCACAGACGACGGATCCCACCGTGCTGCACTCCAGCGCCTGGTATTTTTCCAGCCCGTCGCGGTCCTGGAACGCCTGCATACTCTCGCCGGCGCGCGCCTGCACCAGCAGGTCGGTATCCATGAAGCCCTTCGACATCCACTTTGCAAGCTGCACACCCAGCGTGCTCTTCCCACTCGCCGGCATACCGATTAATACGATGTTACTTTTGGACATATCTCTAACCACGAAATACACCAAATATACGAAAGCAGGTGCTCGATTTTAGTGTATTTCGTGTATTTAGTGGTTTCTATACTTCGTAATCGACGGCGTGGCGTTCGCAGACGCGCGGTTTGATGAAATCAACCACCTTCAGGTGTTCCGGATGGGTGTTGTAGGCCTGCAGGTCATCCATGGAGGCAAATACCGAATAGAGCACAACGTCTTTCGACTGGTCCGAACCGAGCACGTCAATGCCGACCTCGATATCGACCAGCGTCGGAACCACGCCCTTGAGCGCTTCCAGCAGGCGTTTCATTTCCGCCTTATCCTCCGGCGGCACATCCGGTTTTGTCTTCCACATCACAACGTGTTTAATCATCTTAAATTCTCCGTTAATCGTCTTCGTAAAGTTCGTTGATCGTATCCCACGCCTCGGCCTGATCAAGCCGCAATCGGCAGAGAAGATCATAATAATAGAGCAGCAGCTCAACATGCTTCGATTTCATTTCATCGCTCACCTCGTCGGCTCGCAGCGCCAGCACGCGCCGCAGCTCTTCCCGCAGATCGTCCTTTTTCATTCGAACAAAGCCGGGGGTTGGAATCAGCAGCATCGGCTCAAAGTTTTTCCCGTCGAGCACCTTGGCCGTATTCTCAATCTGGGCATCCGAAGCATCGTCCGGCAGTTCATTCATCACTTTTTTAATCGCGTTCATGGCTGCTCCTTTACCTGAGGGTTAATGCCGCGGCGGATAGAGCCTGTCGCGCTCCTCCTGCGGCAGCACGGTATAGTAGTACAGCTGGCGGAGCTGATACAACCGCAGCTCTTCTTTAAGCCGGGTAAAAATATCCGGATATTCCGCAGCGCAGTTAACCCGCTCCCCCGAATCCCGCCCGAGGTGCAGCAGCTGTTCCCCGTCGCGTTCGCTGGCCATGTACTTCCAGGGGTAGTCCACAACGGCATGGGCTTTGATAACGCCGTGGGAAACAAGATAAACCGGCGCCGTGCGTTTGTTACCCAGCACCGGCTGCCCCTGGAAATTCGGATGGTTCGGCATTCCGAGGATCTCCAGAATCGTCGGGTTGATGTCGATCAGTGAAACGGGATCCGTGCGAACGCCGGCCGCCGGCGGCATATTCGCCGGCAGCTTGAAAAGAACGGCCGTGCGGACCTGATCTTCAAAAAGCGATGTGCCGTGGGTCGGATAGCCGTGTTCATAAAAGGCCTCGCCGTGGTCCGATGCCGCGACGATCAGGCTGTTTTCATAGAGCCCCCGCTCCTTCAGGGCCTGCAAAAATGCCCCGACCTGCGCGTCAACGTAGTGCAGTGCATTATCGTATTTATTGATAACGGTCTGGAGATGCGCCGGGTCATAGCTGAAAAAAGCGTATTCAAAATCGTCGGTGCCGCAGGGTTCGTACAGGCGCGCGGCCGGGTCCGGAATGGTGTACGGAAAATGGGTGGCCTGCAGGTTGATGTACATGAAGATCGGTTCAGCGGCATCGTGTGCGTCGAGAAATTCAACCGCCCGCCGCCGCACAACGGCATCATCCACCTTGGCTTCCGGACCGATGTCGTCGCCGAGCTCAGTTTTTGAATGGTAAAACTGCTGCAGCTGCGTATGGGCCTGAATAAAGGACTTCATGCCCTGCCAGTCTTCATTCTGGGCAGAAAAGAAGGCGGTCCGGTAGCCCGCATACGAAAGAATATCCATCAGCAGCGTTTTGGGATAGTTGACATTTTCAAACTGGTCGAGCTGCTTGCGGCGCAGCGGATACTGCGAAGCGTGCGTACTGGTCTGCGCATAGTTGGAGTGGCATGCAGGCGTGTAGGCGCGCGTGAAAACCACCGACTCGGCCGCCAGGCGGTCGAGGTTCGGCGTGATCCCCTCGCGGGCATAGCCCGTAAAGCCGTAGTGATCCCAGGAAACGGACTCGAGCATAATGAAAAAAATATGCGGTTTTCCGTCCGGCGGCTGCTGCGCCCGGAAATAGTCCTCCATGGCGACCTGTTTTTCAAAAACCAGGTCTTTCAGGAAATCCGCGGCAGGCGATGCAGTCGGCAGCAGGCGGTCGAGAATCGAAAAAGTCAGATAGGTGGTCGGCAGCAGGCGCCGGCGAATCTGCGCAGCCTCCTGTGGATCCATCTGGTTGACCACAGCAAATCCGCCGGCGCTGGAGGTGATGAAAACGAGACAGAGGAGCCAAAAAACCAGCGGGGAATGCGTGTGCGGCCGGCGGTGATAGCGCCGAGTGTAAAATAGACTTATTACGACGGAAAGCACTCCGATCAGCAGCAGTTCCGTGCCCATTTCACCGATGATCTGCGGTGCGAGCTGCGCGGCATTGGTCAGCGCGGCGCGGAAGGCATCCCACGAGATAAAGGACTCCAGCTGCTGATACATGAGCTGGGAGGCGGCATACATCCCCATGAAGAGAAAGGTGCACAGCGCACACAGCAGAAAATGAAGCGGTATCTTCCATTTAACCGGCAGGAGCGAGAGCAGCCGGTTCAGCCCGTGGTGCGCGCCGGCCAACAGCGCCGCCATCGGCAGCTGCAGCAGCCAGGCCAGCAGAATTGCTCCTGCTCCGCCTGCCGGGGCGGCCGGCCGGGAGTGGAGAGCGAACAGGGTGACCGCATTGCAGGACGTGAAAAGTCCAAGCCACAGATAGAAGGTCTTAATATAATCAGTCACAAGTCATGTTTAAGTTTGGTTAGACGCCGCACAACCTAGGCCAGCCGCCGCCGCTGATCAACAGAAAACACGGCCCCTCTGCCGCGGCTGTTTAGTCTTGAAATGCAGGATTTCAGGTGTATGAAGAAATCGAGAAGCATATAGGAGGTAGCGTCATGAAAACTCATCACGAAGCCATGTGGCATATGCCTCATAAACACACAATATCAGGGATGCTGATCGGCGGCTTCCTGATCATCGCAGCACTCATCGATATGATGCTGCTGAATGAACGGTTCCTCGATAACCGGACCGTATTCATTCTGCTGGTTCCCGGTGTCGCACTCTTCCTGCGCGCCATGAGGCCGCCCATCGGCCTGCTTAGGACCCTGCTGCTGCTGATTGGCGGCATTCTGGCCGGGCTGGTGCCGGTCATGCTGTCGACCGACAATCCGCCGATTCTATGGACCGCGCTGGTCTTCGGACTCGTCGGCGCCGGGATGCTCGGTTTCGGCTTCAGCGTGAAACCAGGTATGACCGGATAACACAGCATCACACGGCAGGACTGCATCGGATTCACCCCCGTTCAGCCTGCCCGCATCCGACAAGAAACTGCACCCTCCGATCGCCATTCGGGATCGGCGCGGAGGTCGTGCAATTAAAAGGCTTGTACTGAAATTTCAGCTATGTCCTTATTTCCGGCTTCTATGAACCAGGCCGGAACCAAAGAAATACTTGCTGAAGTGAAGCAGTCGCTCGACTGCGTACAGCTGCGCGACCGCTCAAACCTGAATGCGCTGATGCGCAGGATTCGGCAGCGGATTCACGACCATAAGCCGGCGGACCACCTGGTCAGCAAACTGAAGGATGCCCATGCCCAGGCGGTCAGGCGTGCGAACATACGCTCGCAGGTCGAACTGAAAACCGAATACCCCGACATCCTGCCGGTCTCCGCAAAAAAGGATGATATCCGCAAGCTGATTGAAGCAAATCAGGTTGTGATTGTCTGCGGCACGACGGGGTCGGGTAAAACCACGCAGCTGCCGAAGATCGTCTATGAAGCCGGCGCGTGCAGGACGGGACGGATCGGCGTCACCCAGCCCCGCCGTTTGGCGGCCACCGGCATGGCGCGCCGTGTGGCGGAGGAGATGGATTCGGACTACGGCAAAGGCGTCGGCTGCCAGGTGCGGTTTGATGACCAGACCTGCGATGAAACCATCATTAAATTCATGACCGACGGCATCCTGCTCGCCGAAACACAGAACGACCGCCACCTGCTTCAATACGACTGCCTGATCATCGACGAAGCGCACGAGCGCAGCCTGAACATCGATTTCCTGCTGGGCTATATCAAAAACCTGCTCAAGGTGCGGCCGGACCTTAAAATCGTCATCAGCTCCGCCACACTCGATGCCGAAAGTTTTTCCGATTTTTTCGGCGGTGCCCCGGTGATCGAAGTCGAGGGACGCACCTATCCGGTGGAGGATTTTTTCCTGCCGCCGGGCAAAGACGAGGAACTGCCGAACCACATCCTCCGTGCGCTGCGCTGGATTTCAGATGTGGATGACCAGGGCGATGTGCTGATCTTCCTGCCGGGCGAACGCGAAATCCGCGATGCCGCAAAAAAACTCGAAGGCCAGCACTGGAAAAATACCGAAGTGCTCCCCCTTTTCGGCCGGCTCAGCATGGGCGAGCAGCAGCGCGTCTTTAAGGTCGGCGGCCGCCGGCGGATTATTCTCGCTACCAATGTGGCCGAAACCTCCATCACGATTCCAGGCATCCATTATGTCATCGATTCCGGCCTCGTCCGCCTGAGCCGTTACAATCCGCGCACGCAGGTGCAGGGACTGCAGATCGAGCAGGTGTCGCAGGCCAGCGCACGGCAGCGCCGGGGCCGCTGCGGGCGCGTGACCGACGGCATCTGCATTTATCTCTACGACCAAGAGGTGCTCGAAAACAGCGCGCAGTATACCGATCCGGAAATCCGCCGCACCTCGCTCGCCGGCGTCATCCTGCAGATGGATATGCTGAACCTGCCGCCGATCGATCAGTTCCCGCTGATTGATCCCCCGCAGACTTCGCTGGTGAACGAGGGCTATAAAGCGCTGTTTGATATCGGCGCCATCGATGAAGACCGCAAACTGACGAATATGGGAAAGCAGATTGCGCGTTTCCCGCTCGACCCGCATCTGGCGCGTATGGTTCTCCAGGCCGAAAAAGAGGGCGCGCTGCCCGAAGTCCTGGTGCTCACCGCCTTTCTCTCCATTCAGGATGTCCGCGAACGCCCAGCCGAAAAAGCCGAAGCGGCTGACCTGGCGCATGCCAAGTGGAATGATCCGAAATCCGATTTTATCACGATCCTGAATCTATGGAACGATGTTGAAGAAGTTCGGCGGGAATCGCACGGCAAGCTGCGGAAATTCTGCAGAAACAACTTTGTAAACTACCGCCGCATCATGGAATGGCGCAACCTCTGGCAGGACCTGCGCGCGAGCAGTAAAGATATTTTTTCACCACAGAGGCACAAGGGCTCGGAAAAAAACAGGAATAAGAAAACTCCGAGTCTCAGTGCCTCGGTGGTAAATGATTCAGAATACGACCTGATTCACCGCAGCCTGCTGGCCGGCCTGCCGGCCAACATCGGATTCAAAGGCGAGGACCGCGAATTTACCGCCGCGCGGAACCGCAAATTTTTCATCTTCCCGGGGTCCGGCCTTTTTAAGAAGCCGCCGGACTGGGTGATGACGTTTTCGCTGGTGGAAACGACGAAGCTTTATGCCCGCATCGTGGCGGAGTTCGAGCCGAAGTGGGTGGCCGATGTGGCACCTCATCTCTGCAAAGAGGTCTACAAACAGCCGGAATGGAATCCCGACCAAGGCTTTGTCTATGCCAAGGAATCAATCCTCTCCGGCGGCCTGACCCTGACGCACGGCAAACCGGTCCACTTCGGGCCGATTCATCCGGAAAAATCGCGCGAAATTTTCATCCGCGAGGGCCTGGTTCCGGGCCATTTAAAAACGCGGGGCGGCTGGCTGAAGCTTCACCGTAAAATGCTCGATGACATCGAGGCACTGGAGGAAAAAATCCGCCGGCCCGGCGCACTGCTCGATACCGATTCAATTTACCGCCATTTCGATCGGCTCCTGCCGGCCGATGTTTACTCCGTCCAGACGCTGGAACAGTGGATCCGGAAATCCAAAGCGCGGATTGCGATGAAGGCGAAGGACGCGATGTTCCCTCAGACCGCCCCGATCCGCATGGAGGATTATCCGGAGTACCTAACGTTCTATCATGAAGATTTCCACCTGATCTACACCTTCGAACCGGGCGATGAACTCGACGGTATTTCGCTCGTCTGCCCCACCGACAAACTGGCCTTCCTGCCCGACTGGGCACCGGACTGGCTGGTGCCGGGCTGGCTGGAAGAAAAGGTCAACCGCCTGCTGCGCACGCTCCCGAAAAACCTGCGGCTCACCATTTCGCCGGTGGACCCAACCGCGGCGGCCTTCTGCGCAGCCTGCCGAAAGGACGGCGGGCTCACGGAACAACCGCTCCTTAACGCCCTCTCCCGCTGGCTGGGCCGGGAATACAAACTGCCGGTGGACGCGTCGGACTTTGATGAGAAGTCGCTGCCGGAATTCCTGCGCATGAAGGTGATTGAAACACAGGACGATGAAATTGTTACGGTCCACACCTCGATATCGGAAGAACACCGAAGTAACGTCTATTTAAGCGGTGCCGAAACCGCCTTCGCCAAATGGGCGCTGCCCGCCGGAAAAAGTTGGCCGGGCGCCGAAATGCCGGAATTTATTGTGAGCGATGATTCCGGCAAGACGCGCGGCTACCCGGCACTGACCGCAGAAAACGGCGGCGTCGGCCGCGCTGTTTTCCTGGACCCGGCCGTCGCAAAAAAATCGCACAACGCAGGCCTCGCGCAGCTGTTTCGGATACAGCACAAGGACCAGGTGAAATATCTTGAGAAACGCCCGCCGCTGACAACCAACCTGCAGCTGACGCTTTCGGCCATCGATAGTGATTTCCTGACGGACTTGATGAACGCATCCATCGTGGATGCGCTGACCGATGACTCACGGCATGAAATTCGGGACGGGGCCGCCTTTGAACAGCGCGCGCTCGTCGCCCGAAGCGAGGTCTTTGAGAAGTTTGAAGAGAACGCCGGCATTCTGGAAGACCTGCTGGAGATGCGGGAAAAGATTGTTTCAGCGATTTCCGAGCTGCGGGCGGATTTTGATATTCTGCATGACCTGGAGATGCAGCTGGCGTTCCTGTTCCGGCCGGGCTTTATCCAGACGCTGGATGTTTTCAGCCGCTATCCGCGCTACCTGAAAGCCATGCAGATGCGCATTTCGCGCGCCCGGAATAATTCCGATGCCGATGCGCGTAAACTGCTGGAAGTTGAGCCGTTCCAAAACCGCCTGAATGAAAAGCTGCTGGAGAGCGATAATATTGCCGGCGCATTTGACCTGATTGAGTTCGCCATGCTCCTCGAGGAGTTCCGCGTAAACCGCTTTGCCCCGGAAATCAAAACCCCGGTAAAGGTTTCTGCTCAGCGGCTTGAGGAGGCCTGGGCAAAACTGCTATAAAATCCAAACCGTGATCTGCATGTGATCTTGTCGATTCGCGGTTTGAACAAAAAATGAGGATGAACCATGCTTTCCGCAGTAATTTTTGATTTTGACGGCATCATTGTCGACAGCGAACCAATGCATTTCCGCGCGTTTAATGAAGTGCTTAATCCCCTGGAACTTGAGATTACCTGGGAGGATTACTGCGAAATCTACATCGGTTTCGATGACCGCGATGCGTTCCGGGAGGTGTTTGAGCGGAATGACCGCAAGTGCAGCCGAACGCAAACCGCAAAACTGATCGAAGAAAAGGCCGCCGTTTTCCAGAACTATATTCGCCAGGGGGAAGTGACGCCCCTGCCGGGCGCCGTGGAACTGATTAAGAGCATTCCCGCCCGCCTGCCCGTGGCGCTCTGCAGCGGTGCGCTGCGCAAAGATATTGACCCGATCATTAAGCAGCTCGGCATTGATACCTGCTTCAGTAAAATTGTTACGGCGGAAGATACGCCGAAGAGCAAACCGGATCCGGCACCCTATATCCTCACCTGCAAAAAACTGGGCATAGAGGACCCTGCTACGGCCGTGGCCATTGAAGATACCCCGGCAGGCATCATGTCGGCCAAAGGCGCCGGTCTCAAAGTGCTCGCCGTCACCAACAGCTATGACCGGGATTTCCTGATGGAAGCCGATGCCGTGACCGACTCACTGAAAAAAGTCAGCCGGCCGCAGCTGGAAAACCTCGTGGTATAAGACCGGCCGGAAGAGGCCCAGGCTTTCCGCCTGATTTCCCGGCACTGCGGGCCGGGCGCCGGAATTACTTTTCCGCGTCCTGCGAACCGGCAATGTAGGTTTCAAGATTCCGGATCTTGAAGTCCTTTTCGAGCAGCAGGTATTTGACGACGTCGCCGATCGAAACAATGCCGTTGAGCTGTTTGTCACGCAGTACCGGCAGATGGCGGATCCGTTTGTCGGTCATGATCTGCATGCACTCATTCAGCGGCGTCTCGGGCGATACCGTGGTCAGCGTTTTTGACATCACATCCCCCACGCACAGGTCATCCACATTCAGGCGCGGCAGCACGACCTTACGAAAGACATCGCGCTCAGACAAAATGCCCAGCACCTCGCCCTCATCCATCACAACGGCCGTACCGGCAAACCGGCTGCACATTTCATCAATCACATCATGCAGCGGGCGGTCCGGCTTCACCGTCAGCACATCACGGCCTTTGGAATCAAGCAGGTTAGATACAATACTCATGGCGGCCTCCTATCTCATCTCTCGTTCGCTGAAAGAAGTATAGCCGCTGGAATTCAAACAACAAGGTTTGTCGAATCAGATCATCGTCAGGGTCTTATCGGCCACCTTTGCGCCGTCCAGCCACGTAATCAGCCGCCAAGACCCCTTCTTATCTTCGACCGGCGCCCAGATCGTGTCGCCGAGGAAAAACCGGAAGTCGTTGGTTTTCACATAAAGCTCGCCGTCGAACGGCGGCGCCGCAGTGCCGGAAGAATCTTTGAACGGCGGATGCTCAATACGGAAGGTGATCCGGCTGTTCCGCGCATTCTGGATCCGCAGGATATAACCGAACTCAATATCCAGCTCGGTCTTGATTTCGGTCGTAATCTTCACCAGGTTCGGCAGTTCCCTGCTGCTGCGGTCCCAGCCGTCATACAGCCCGTAACTGTGCATGGAGACATCTGGTTTTTTCTTCGCCATTCCATTGGCCGCGAAGAAGCTCAAGAATCACAAAAACGAATGCAAAAACAGCTCGTTGTGTTTCCAGTGCCCTTTCGGCGGCTACCCCCTTTTCCTGAATGAGCAGCGTCCTATTTTTTTATAGGAAAAGATCAGCTCAAAATCGGTCGTCTCTTCCGCATCGGGAACAAAGGCCTCGATCTCTTCGAACCGCTCATCCGCTTTCAGCAGTTCGTGGATCTCATCAAAATACGGCAGGTGATCGGACGAGACATGCAGGGCGCCGCCCTCAACCAGCGTTTTGAACAGCGCATCCATGAAGGCCGGATTAAACAGCCGGTTGTCATGGTGCCGGTCCTTCGGCCAGGGATCCGGAAAGAAAAAATAATAATTCGACACGTAGTTTTCCGGCATCAGGTAGTTGATGGCGTAGTAGCCCTCCATGCGGAAAACGCGGCAGTTCTCCCGCCCCGCCCGCTCACAACGCCGCCCGCTGCTGTTAATCCGGCCGAGCTGGCGCTCGATTCCCAGGAAATTGATATCCGGAAACTTGCCCGAACGCGCCGTTAGGAAACGCCCCTTACCCGAACCGATATCCACTTCCAGCGGATTTTCCGGATTTGGAAACGCGGCTTTAAAATCGATCGGGTGCAGCCAGTCGTCAGACATCACCCTCAATACAGTCTTCTTTTTCTTGCTCATGGGGGGCGTACTGTTTACGAATTGGTACGGAAAGGGCAAGGAAATCCAAATGGGAATCTCAGACAGAGACTATATGCGCGAACCGCACCAGGACCCGAAGCTGCGCAAACCCAAGGCAAAGATCCATAAAGCGGTCAATAAACCACCGCTGCTCAAGCGCCTTCAGTTCTGGATATGGAACCTGAAAAACCGCTGAGTTCCTGCAATCCAGCGCGTTACAAACCAACCGCACCCATACCGCTGATTTGTTTGAAAAAAGTTGCATCAAGACCCTTGACGCCGCCCCGCCGGATAGGTACTTTATGCGCTCGTTTCTACGAAAAACTGCGGGCGTAGTTCAATGGTAGAACCCCAGCCTTCCAAGCTGGTTACGACAGTTCGAATCTGTTCGCCCGCTCCAATTTAAAAAGGGCCTTTCTTAACCGAAAGGCCCTTTTTTATGATGTTTAAAGCGCATTCGCCCCTCGCCGTATATATGCGAAGGACCGCATCTATATCAGTGGCGCGGGGTGCGGAGGCGGCGGGCAATGAGCTCCGGCGGCGTGTTTTCCTGATGGGCCATGGAGATGCTTTCGAGCTCGCCCATCTCGGACGCGGAACCGTAGTCGGTCTCCAGCGCGGCATCGACGGCACTGAGATATTCAACAAAGTGGATAGCGGACCATTTCATGGGAATTCCTTTTGTTGGGCCGAATCAGCCATTCGGAAATTGACGGCAGTATTCATAGATCGCCATGGAGGTGGCGGTCGCGACGTTGTAGGAATAGGGCAACCCCCAGACGGGGATTTCAACCACGGCGTCGAGCAGGGCCAGGCAGTCGTCCGACAGCCCTTCGCGCTCCGCCCCGACGATGATCGCTGTTTTGGCAGGAAAGGCATATTCCGAGAGCGGCGTGGAATTGGTGGTCTGTTCGAGACCGACCAGCGTGTAGCCTTCACGCTTCAGCTTCCTGAGCGCAGGCGGCAGGCTGCTCTTTATGGTGATCCGAACGCTCTTGGCTCCGTCGCGCGCGATGCGGTCAACGAGCCGCACATTGCCGGTGGCGATGATTTCCTGAACCGCGCAGCATCCCGCGGTACGGATGATTGTGGAAAGATTCGCATGGGTGCGCAGCGGACTGCATGCAATCAGCAGCTCGCGCTTTGCCTGAAGCTGCTGCGGGGGTTTGTGTCGTATATGTTTGAATTCCAAAACGGGCCGGCCTTTTTTGGGAGATGCCTGCGGGCTGCGTAGAGACATTCCGATCCATGGAACAGGCGCAGCAGACAAGGCAGAGGTTTTATTCCAAGCCGGAATAGGAGCCGGTATAACGAGCAGAGCGTTTTCAAGGGCACGCTTAGTTCCTGTCACCGAAAGAACTGTGGAAGCTACTCTGATGCCGAAGATTCAGCAAGCAAAAGCTTCCGCCCCGGATCCCCGGGGTTCATGTACGGTATAGAGCTTCAGGCGCCGCCCGGCGCAGGCGGCGCTTCGAAAAGGCCATTGGCAGAAAATCAGAGCAGGGAGCAGATTTCGTCGGTGGTGTCCGTATCCAGCCGGATAGGTTTCCCGGCTTCGATCACGACGGTTTCGACCTTCTCCACACATTCGGCAACCAGCGGTTCCCAATCGAAGTACGTCTCGAACTTCTCGCACTTTTCCTTTTTGGGTGCCGTGCTGGGGAATTTAGGCACAAAGACCGTGCAGCAGTCCTCGAACGGACGAATGGAAATGTCGTAGGTATCGATCTTTTTAGCAATCTCGACAATCTCCACCTTGTCCATGCACGCCACCGGGCGGATCACCGGCATATCGGTGACGGCATTGATCGCCCACATGCTTTCCGGGGTCTGCGAGGCCACCTGCCCCAGGCTCTCGCCGTTGGCCATAATCCGCACGCCCCGGCTCTCGGCAATACCGGCGGAGACGCGGTACATCATGCGACGCATGACCGTCATGCCGTAACTTTCCGGCACGTTTTCAAAGAGCGCCTTCTGGAGCTT
>JBFHGU010000046.1:0-27016 GCA_041582935.1 Pontiella sp. | reverse complement strand
GTTGTCCGCCCGGCAAATGGCCGGTCGGAACCTCAAAGCAACCGGGCAGTCTTGAGTTGATTTAGCGAAGGATTTATATGCCGTACGATTGACATCCCCCATAGAAGGGCCGGAATGGCTGGAAGCCTTCCCGCCGCGGCCGGAACGATGATCGAACTGCTGCGGAATGACCCGATCTGCGGAAATCAGTTTTTCAGCGGGCGGTAGCGGACGCGGTGCGGGGACCAGCTGTCGCCTTTCGATTTTTTCATGAACTCCTTGAAGGATTCATAGTTGCCTTCGTGCCAGATGACTTCGTCGCCTTCGAAGGCGAGGATGTGCGTGGCGACGCGGTCGAGGAACCAGCGGTCGTGGCTGATGACGACGGCGCAGCCGCCGAAATTCATCAGGCCCTCTTCGAGCGAGCGCAGGGTGGCGACATCGAGGTCGTTGGTCGGTTCGTCGAGCATCAGCAGGTTGCCGCCGCCGCGCAGCAGCTTGGCGAGATGGACGCGGTTGCGCTCACCGCCGGAGAGCACGCCGACTTTTTTCTGCTGTTCGGCGCCTTTGAAGTTGAAGCGTGCGCAGTAGGCGCGGGAGCTCATTTCGCGTCCGCCGACTTCAATGGTCTCTTCGCCGCCGGAAATTTCCTCCCAGATGGTTTTATCGGCATCGAGGTCGTCGCGCAGCTGGTCGACATAGGAGATGTCGACGCTGTCGCCGAGTTCCAGCGTGCCGGAAGTGACCTCCTCCGCGCCGATAATCATTTTGAACAGCGTGGTTTTACCGGCGCCGTTGCCGCCGATAATTCCGACGATCCCGCCGGGCGGCAGGTCGAAGTTGACCTTGTCGAACAGGAGGCGGTCGCCGAAGGCTTTGGCCACATCGCGCGCCTGCACCACTTTCCGGCCGAGCCGTTTGCCGACCGGAATCTGGATGGAGAGGTTATCCTCGGCCGTATCGAATTCCTGGTTGGCGAGTTCGTCGTAGCGTTTGAGGCGCGCCTTGTTTTTGGTGAGGCGGCTGGAGGCATTCATGCGCACCCATTCGAGTTCCTGCTTGAGCATTTTTTTACGCGAGGCATTCAGTTTCTGGGTCTGTTCGGCAATCAGCTGTTTCTGTTCGAGCCACGCTTCGTAATTGCCCTTGTAGGGGAACGTACGGCCGGCATCGAGCTCAAGAATCCATTCGGTCACATTGGAGAGGAAGTAGCGGTCGTGGGTCACCACAATCAGCGTGCCGGTAAAGCGCTTGAGGTGCTCCTCGAGCCAGCCGACCGATTCCGCATCGAGGTGGTTGGTCGGTTCGTCGAGCAGCAGCACGTCCGGATTCTGCAGCAGCAGGCGGCACATCGCCACGCGGCGCTTTTCGCCCCCGGAGAGCACATCGACCTGCTGGCCGCCTTCCGGCAGGCGCAGCGCATCCATGGCCATCTCCACCTGGCGGTCGATTTCCCAGAGGTTATTCGCATCGATCTCATCCTGGAGTTGAGCCACCTCGTCATTCAGCTTATCGGACTCCTCGTCGGAAAGATCGCCGCTGAGCAGCTCCCAGATTTCGTCATAGCGGTCGAGCTTGGCCTGTTGTTCGGCAACGCCCTCCATCACGCATTCCTGCACGGTTTTGCCGGGCGACAGTTCCGGCTCCTGCTCGAGGTAGCCGATCTTGGCATTCTTCGCGATGATGCACTGGCCCATGAATTCGTCGTCGAGCCCGGCCATGATTTTCAGCAGGCTTGATTTACCCGAGCCGTTGCCGCCGATCACACCGATGCGCGCGCCGAAGAAGAACGACAGGTTGACGTCGTCGAGGATGGTTTTCGCGCCGTGCTGTTTGGTCAGGTTTTCGAGGGTATAGACATATTCTCCAGCCATCAGAAATCTCCTTAAAAATTAAAGCGGGGTTTTTACCGGCGGGCGCAAAAAAGGGCAAGCCGCGAGGCCTGCCCTTTTGAAGATCCGTTACATCGCCGGCGGCTGATCCGGCAGGGCCGGGTTCGGCACCCAGCGGCCCGCATCATCGCGCGCAAACGAAATCATGGCTTCGCCGACGCGGCCGCGGTCAATATAGCCGATGCGGAAGTGGACCGGCTGGGTGAGGTCTTCCGTCTCGCCTTTGGTCTCGGCACTGATCGGCCGGGTATCGGTATATTTCCGCGCGAAAACCTGCATAGCGCGGTCGGCATTCGGGCGGATTTGAAGCAGCAGCGGTTCCGCCTCGGGATCGTCCATCTGCTGGAGCGCGGTATAGAACGGCGAATCGGTCAGCACCGCGCCGGCTTCCAGCCTGCGCCGCACCACATGCATCAGCGGCTCGAGCGCACGCTTCTCGCCCATGCTGCCGAGAATCGCGGCCGCGCTGCCGGCGATCAGTTCGTGATCGTCTTCCACGGCGGCAATCAGGGGCAGGACGGCAAGATCGCCCGCTTTACGCAGCATTTCTGCTGCGGCCCGGCGGTTGAGTTCGCCGCTGAAGAGATCCCGCTTTGCTTTAATCACCGGCATGCCCTGCGCATCATACTCCGGCTCTTCCGGCGCCGGTTCAGTGGTATCGCCGAGCAGGACGATCAGGTCGGGCACATATTCGCGGGTCAGTGTGAACTGCGGATCCTGCAGCACGTTGTACGCCGGACGCGCCTGCATCTGCAGGCTGCTGACCATGCTGCGGTCCGGGCTGAATGCCGGGTTGAGCGCCGCCGCCGCGGCCCAGAGATCGATCCGCCAGGACGGTGCGCCCGGCCAGGAACCGCGCGCGGCAAACCATTTTTTACCGGCGGGCCCGGCCTTCGCTTCGGCGGCCGCCACGGTTTTTTCGAGCACCGGTTCGCCCAGCTGTCCGAGGGCGTAAAGGGCGTGTTCGCGGAAATCGCTCACCGGATGAGCCGCCGCCTCCAGCAGGGTGTCGGCCGCATCCGGGCCGGTTTTCACCAGGTTTTTCACCACGCCGTCATCGATGCCCGGCTCGGCATCCACCGAAACGCGTGCGAGCTGGTACCAGATGAGGTCCGCGCCGGATTCCGGCACGGCCTGGTGTTTGCGCAGGATGGCCAGCGCACCGGCCCGAACGGCTTTTTCTTCGTGCCGCAGCGCAAGAAGCACCGCCGGCAGGGCAGGCTCGCCGATTTCGATCAGCGAAGCCTTCGCCGTTTCGGCCACGGCCGCGTCGGAGTCGGCCAGGGCGCCGAGCAGGGCGGCGGTTCCGGTTTCCCCGCCGGTTCGGCCCAGGGCCGCGGCGCAGGTCCGGCGCAGTTCAGCCGAGGCATCGTTGAGTTTGCCGGCGAGTCCGGCGCTGCCGGAGGCATCGCCGATCTCACCGAGCGCCGCCGCGGCGGCCAGCTGTACGGCGGCCTCGGAATCGTCCAGTGCTTCAGCCAGCTGGCTGACGGCGCCGACCGCCTGGAGGCTGCCGAGTGTTTCGGCCGCCAGCAGGCGGGTTTCGGGATCGCTGAGTTTCAGCGCAGCGGTGAGCGGGGTGACCGTGGCGGGCGAACCGATGGCGGCGAGTGCCGTCACAGCGGTGCGGATGACGTCTTCTTCCGGGTCATTATACAGTGCGGCGAGATCGTCCACGGCCTGGCCGGCCTGCAGTTCCCCGAGGGCGGCGGCGGCTTCCAGGCGGACTTCGTATTTCGGGTCGGCCAGTGCGCCGATCAGTTTTTCTGCATTGCCGGCGGCTTTCCATTTGGCCACGTCGTCAACGGTACGGCTGCAGCCCGCGAGGCTGAGCAGGGCCGCTGCGGTGAACAGGCGGGCGAATTGAACTACTCTTGTCTTCATGCGGTAAAAACTCCCATTTTCTCCCGATATGCGCCGGGGCCCCGTCCCTGGCCGCGCGGGTTCAGTTGTGCGGCATCGTACGTAGGTACGCTTCGGCATTCAAGCGGGTTAGGCGGTTTTAGCGGATTTATGCCGGCGGCTCCGCCGTCGCGGAAGCTCAGATAACGAGCAGGTCTTTCGGCGCATCCATGCCGAAGAGTTTATTGGATAGTTCGCCCAGCACGCCGAGCGTTTCGGCCGAGAGCAGGTCGATGATCTCATCGATCACCTCGCCGCAGAGCACATAGGGCGCGCCGTTGAAGAGCAGTTCCCCGCCAAGGCAGAAGCCGTAGAGCTGATACTCGTCCACCTCGCGAACCGGGAAGCCCTTAACCATGCAGTGAGAGATCCATGCTTCATGGTCGGTTCCGTGCTGCTCCGTGAGGACCCGGAAGCGCTCGGCGGGATCGACCCGTGCGGCAAAATAGTCGCGGACCCGCTCGCGGCTGGTTTGCGACAGCGACTGCTGGCTGGCCGCGTGGCAGTCGAGGCACAGCGCGTGCTCAAAGATCACTTCAGATCCCCTGAACGCCTTTTCGATCAGGTACGGCGTGCCCGGCTCCAAAAGCCTGCAGCCGCACAGGCTGCACTGTTCGAGCGGCTTGCCGGTTTCAAACGACCAGAAGATTTCCGGAATCGGGATGGCGGGTTCTTCGTGTGCTTCCATACGGAAACCCTACCGATCCGGCGCGGTGACGCAAGTCATTATCCTGTTTGAGAAAGGCGCGCCCGGGCCGGCGCGGCGGACCGGGGCGGCCGGCATCATTCTTCCGTGCATTTGCGCTGTTTCGAGCGGCCGCCGGAAAACCGCGGCGGTTTGGCACTCTATCTGCAATGTGTATCGGCAAAGGAGTGGTTGATATGCGTTACAAACTGGAAATATCGTGGACGGCAAAACTGTTGAATGCCTTGGGCCTGCGCCGCCGCAGTGCGGTTAATCCTGATCGTTTTGCTCAGCTTAGTTAAACAAGCGCTTGATCCGCCGGTCGAACCTGCATATAAGGATCTTATATGAATAAGGCGCGGTCATTCAGATGGTTTGGAAAATCCTCCGGTTTACGGCGGGGATTGGCCGCGTCGGTATCACTCTGTTTTCTTGTCACCTTTTTCATCAGCTGTATGTGCGGGCCGTTCTGTGCCGAGGCGGCCGCCGGCGGAATAGACGCCGCCTGCTGCTGTGCACCGGATCAGGCCGAAGCGGAAGCCGCCGCCTGCTGTCAGGAGTCCGGCGAAACAGGCTGCGCGGAGGACATCGCGGAAGACGTGCTGCAGCGCAGCGATTCCTCGATACAGGTTGCCGTTCCGGCCGCCGTTATCTGCCGCATCATATTTTTTGAAACCGAAGAACCGCCGCGCGTGCATGCTGCGGCCGGTCTGGTGCCGCGGGCGCATGCGCCCCCGTCTTACCTGCGTTTCCAATCCTTCCTGATCTGATTCTGACCTTCGTTTTCCTTCGGAAAAACAATGCGGGGCAGTGCGTCCGCATGGAATCAGCAATCAGGATTGAATATGGAACATGATCTATCGAAAACAATGGCGAAGAGCCCGTCGGCTGCCCATAAGCGCAGTGCGGCGGGGCGTCTCCGTCCCGTTATTCTTGCCGCGGCCGTTCCGGCTGCATTAGCCGCGCTGCTGTGGCTGGTCTTCCGCGAGCAGCTGGTCCGGGCGGTGCCGGTGGAGACCGCCCGCATCATTCTCCTTGAGCAGGAGGGCGCCGCCACGGCACCGGTTTCGGGCGAGCCCGAGCTGCTCTTCCAGGCTTCGGGCTGGATTGAACCCGACCCGTGGCACGTGAGTATTGCCGTTAAAACCGACGGCTATATTGAAGAGGTTTTTGTCCGCGAGGGCGACAGCGTCACCAACGGCCAGCTCGTGGCGGCGCTCGATCCGGCGGATCGTCAGCTGGAACTCGCGGCCGCCGAGGCCAATGTGCAGCAGCGCCGGGCCGAACTGAGTGCCGGAAAGAGCATGGCGGATGCCGCGTTACGGCAGGTGACGGCCGCCCGCTTCCGCGCCGAGGCTGCCGCGGCGCGCCTGGTGCGTGCGCGGGATGCCTCAGCGCGTTATGCCGGTTCTTCGCCGGGTGTGATTTCGCATGCCGACCGCGTTTCCGCGGAACAGGCGGTGCTCGAGTTCGAGGCCGAGGAAAAAGCCGCGCGCGCGGCGCTGACGGCGGCCGAAGCCCAGGCCGCGGCCGCGGGAGCCGAGGTGGAAGCGGCGGCGGCCGCGCTGGCCGCTGCGGCGGAGGCGCGGTCGATGGCGCAGCTGGCGCTGGACCGCACGGTGGTGCGCTCCAATATGGACGGCATCATCCTGCGGCGCTTTGTGAAACCCGGCGATAAACGCGTGGTGATGTCGGACGATCCGCACAGCGCGCATATCGCCGAGGTTTATAATCCCGAAAAGCTGCAGGTGCGCGTGGATGTGCCGCTTTCCGAAGCCGGGAAAATGCAGGCGGGGCAGACCGCGCGAATCACAACCGCGATGCTGCCGGGCCGTACGTTCGACGGCCGCGTCACAGGCATTACCGGCCAGGCCGACCTGCAGCGGAATACGCTGCAGGCCAAGGTGGCGGTGTATGACCCCGATCCGCGGCTGCGGCCGGATGTGCTGTGCCGCGTGGAGTTTCTCGGCACAGCCCCGTCCGGCGGTGTCGGGGGCGGGGGCTCGGGACACGCACTCTGGATTCCGACGGCTGCGCTGGAATCTGAGCGCGCGGAACAGCAGGTTTGGGTTGTGGACCCGCTGACCGGAACGGTGAGTGCCCGTTCGGTCGTGCTCGGCCGTTCGTTCAAGGACGGGTTCCGCAGGGTAAATGAGGGCGTCCGGGCGAATGAGCGGGTGGTGGTTTCCGCTGCGGGAACCCTGGCAGAAGGCGTACGTGTGAAGGAGAAGAATTAATGAGTACAAACGGTGATGTTTTAATCCGCTGCAGGAACCTGACCAAGCATTATAAAAAGGGCAGCCGCCTGGTTACGCCGCTGGAGGATCTCGACCTCGATGTGGCGCGCGGTGAGTTTCTGGCCCTGATGGGGCCGTCCGGCTCTGGTAAAACGACGCTGCTGAACATGGTGGCGGGAATCGACCAGCCGAGCGAGGGGGTGCTCGAAGTGTGCGGCGAGGATATCAGCCGCCTGT
The DNA here is from genome assembly GCA_041582935.1 of Pontiella sp. GTDB lineage: Bacteria > Verrucomicrobiota > Kiritimatiellia > Kiritimatiellales > Pontiellaceae > Pontiella. The sequence continues at coordinate 20,084 of JBFHGU010000046.1, read as the reverse complement.
CGCGCAGTAAGCTGGCGCGCTGGCGCGCGGCGAACGTCGGCTATATTTTCCAGCTTTACCACCTCGTGCCGGTTTTGACGGCATTTGAAAATGTGGAGCTGCCGCTGCTGCTCAGCAATATGCCGCGGCGCGAACGGCGGGAGCGGGTGGAGCATACGCTGGCGCTGGTGGGGCTCGACGGCCGTATGCACCACTTCCCGAAAGAGCTGTCCGGCGGGCAGGAACAGCGCGTGGCGATTGCCCGCGCCCTGGTGACCTCGCCGGACCTGCTGGTGGCCGATGAGCCGACCGGCGACCTCGACCGCGAGGCGGCCGACTCGATTCTCCAGCTGCTCGATCAGCTGGTGGAAGAATACGGCAAGACCATTGTGATGGTGACGCACGATCCGCGCGCGGCAGGACGTGCGCACCGCCTCCTGCACCTCGAAAAGGGGCGCCTGCTCGAAACGGAGGCCGGCAAATGAAATCTCGATTTCATTTGAATCAAAAATATCGAACAAGGAATAACGAATTCCGAAGGCGTTTACTTCGACATTCTGCGGTTCCTTGTTCGTTATTCGATATTTTTGGCCGCCCGTGCTAACAGGAGAAATGGAATGATTTCAAAATTATTTAGACTGCTGGCTCTGGCTGGCAAACAGCTGATTCGGCACCGCGTGCGGACCCTGCTGACGCTGCTCGGTGTGGCATCGGGCATGTTTCTGTTTACAACGGTTCAGACGATGCAGCGGTCGCTGGATAAATCGACGCAGCTGCAGGCTTCGGACACGACCCTGGTGGTCTACCGCGAAAACCGGTTCTGCCCGGAGACGAGCCGCCTGCCGGAATTTTACCTCAATGAAATTGAGCGCATTGACGGCGTCCGCGAGGTGATTCCGGTGAAGATTGCGGTGAGCAATTGCGGGGCGAGCCTGGATGTGGTGACGTTCCGCGGGGTGCCGCCGGAGCGCCTCTCGAACTATGCGCCGGAGATGCGCATTGCTGCGGGATCGTTCGAGGCCTGGCGGCAGCGCGATGACGGCGCGCTGGTGGGTAAGGAGCTGGCGGCGAAGCGCGGGCTGAAGCCGGGCGATGCGTTTGAGGCGGCCGGCATCCGCGTGGTGGTGTCGGGTATTGTGAATTCGCCGCTGCCGCAGGACAACAGCGTGGCCTATGTGCACCTGCCGTTTATTCAGCAGGCGTCGCGCCACGGGCTGGGCAACGTCACGCAGTTTAATGTCCGGGTGAATACGGGCGAGGATCTGGAAGCGGTTTCGAAGCGGATTGATGAACGGTTCCGCAGCGAGGCGGAGCCGACCTCGACGCAGCCGGAAAAGGCCTTTTTTGCGCAGACGGCGCGGGAGCTGATTGACCTGATCAGCTTTACGCGCTGGATCGGGCTGGCCGCCGTGCTGGCGGTGCTGGGCCTGATCGGCAATGCGGTGCTGCTGGTGGTGCGCGGCCGCGTGAAGGAGAACGCGATCCTGCAGACGATCGGATTTCCGGGCACGGCGGTGGCTTATCTGGTGGTGTGCGAGGGGGCGCTGCTCGGTTTCGGCGGCAGCCTGCTGGGCGTCGGTTTGGCGGCGCTGTTCCTGCAGGTGCGCGGTTTGTCGTTCGGCAACGAGGGGCAGGTGATGGCGCTGCTGCCGGATGCGCAGGTGCTGGTGTCGGGAATGAGTCTGGCGCTGGTGCTGGGCATGGCGGCCTCGCTGGTTCCTGCATGGACGGCAATGCGCCGGCCGATTGTTGAAAGCCTGAGGAGCTGATATGGCTGCGCCATGAATCAACAATCGGCAATAGTTTATCGAGGGAAGCTGGGATGAATCACACAGAAGAAAAAGCGGGTCTAAAACCTAAGGACTGATACGTATGTTACCATTTGGATATGCTTTACGAAACCTGATGCGCGACCCGATGCGCCTGCTGCAGGCGGTGCTCGGAAGCGGTTTGGTGGTGCTGATGGTGATGGTTGCCGCGGCGATTAATAATGGAATGACCGGCGTGCTTTCGGCTTCGGGGTCGGAAGAGAATATCATCCTGCTCGGCGCGGGATCGGAAGAGAGTGTGCTGCGCAGCGAAATCTCGGAGCGCACCGCCGGTATAGTTGAGTCGAGCATTTCGGGTTTGGAGGAAGCGGCGGGTGTCCGCGCGGTTTCGCCGGAGATTCACCAGATGATCTTTATTTCCGCGGATGGCGATTCCCGCAGGCAGGCGTTTGTGCGCGGTGTGACGCCGCGGGCCCTGATGGTGCATCAGGAGGTGTCGGTGCAGGCGGGGCACTACCTGCGCCCCGGGCAGATTATGGCGGGCCGCCTGGCGTGGCGCCGGCTGGGCCTGCCTGAGGAGGCACTGCAGCCCGGTGCATCGATCTGGGTTGAAGGCACAAAGATGACGGTTGCCGGCATCTTTTCCGCGCCGGGAACGGTGATGGAGTCGGAAATCTGGATGGATATTAACGACCTGCGTTCGATGAGCCGGCGCGAGCATTTGAGCTGTGTGGTGGTGCGGCTGGGCACCGGCGAATTCGAGGACATTGACCTGTTCACGAAACAGCGGCTGGACCTGGAGCTTTCGGCGCTGCGGGAGAGTGATTATTTTGCCAAAATCGCGGCGTTTTATGCGCCGATCCGCGGGATGACCTGGATGACGGCGCTGCTGATTGCCGTCGGCGCGCTGCTGGGCGGACTGAACACACTCTATGCCGCGTTTGCGCCGCGTATCCGCGAAATCGCCGCGCTGCAGGCCATCGGCTACGGCCGGCGGGCCATTCTGTTTTCGCTGGTGCAGGAGTCGACGATTACGGCGCTGTGCGGCGCGCTGGCGGCCTCGTTTGCGGCGGTTTGGCTGCTCGACGGGGTCACGGTTTCGTTTTCGATCGGCAGTTTTGTCCTGCGGGTCTCGCCGTCGGTGGCGGCGGCCGGCCTGCTCACCGGTTTGGGGCTGGGCCTGGTGGGGGCAATACCGCCGGGACTGCGGTGCCTGCTGCCGCCGCTGCCGAGTGCGCTGCGTTCGGCGGGCTAGGAAATTATTTAGACGCGATAACAGGATATTCAGGGTTTTGACCTGGTTATCCTGTCAAAAACGGAAAGTTAGAATGGAGAGTACGATGAAGAAGAGAATGATGATGGGAATGGCGGCCGCGGCGATGATGCTGGCGGGGTGCGGTAAAGAAGACGCGGGAACTCAGGCGGCCGCTGTGGACATTCCGCCGGTGTTCGTTTCCGAGCCGATACGGGCTGAACCGACCCCGATTCCGGAAGCGCGTAACGCGGAGCCGGGCGACGAGGTGGTGCTGACCGGGCTGATTATGGGGGTGCCGCAGCCGTTTGTTGAAGGGCGCGGCGTTTTTGTGCTGGGTGATGAAGCTTCGCTGGAACCGTGCGATGCCAAGGGCGATGACCATTGCCCGACCCCGTGGGATGCCTGCTGCGATCCGGCGGAGCTCAAGCAGGCGGGCACTGCCGTCATTCAGGTGGTCGGCGAGGACGGGCGGCCCATCCGTACCGGACTGAAAGGCATCCACGGCCTGAAGGAGCTCGGCCGTGTTACGGTTGCGGGCACCGTTGGAGAAAACTCCACACCGGAAGCCTTTATTGTGAATGCCGCTGCGATCCACGTCGGCGTGCGGTAGGGTGGCCGCTGTTATTGCGCGTCATTCAGCGCTTTCAGCAGATCTTCGTTTTCGGCAAACCAGGCCAGGGCCTCCGCTTCTGTGCTGAACACTTCTTCCGATATAAACTCCAGGTTTTCCCGGGCAAGGTCCCGGACCTGTTCATCGGTGTCGTTCAGTGCAGCGGCCAGCGGCTGAAAACCCAGGTGTTCCGGAAGAAAGACCAGATCCTCCACGGCGGCATAGCGCACCGCCGGCAGGGAGGAGCTAAGGCTGGCTGAAAGAAGTGCCGCCTGGACTTCCGGGCGGTCAAGATCGGCCAGGGCTTCATCAAACACCTGCCGGGCATGCTTCCAGATCTCTTCGTCGGGGTCGTCGAAGAAGGCGGTGACGTCATACGCTGCCGGACCGCCGATCCACTGCATGGCGAGCAGGGCTTCGAGCCGGATGTGCCGATCGGTGTGTTTTACCAGTTTGCGCGCGGCCTCCAGGGCCTGCATATCCTCCCCGTCGTCCAGATGATTCCGCATGGCTTCCAGGGCGTTCCGGTCGGGAGTAAGGTTTGGGGCAGGGGCCGCATTGGATGCGGCCTGGGCGCTGCTTTGTGCAGCCGCGGCCGGCCGGCTGCCAAGGGCATCCGTTCCGTGCTTGGAAACCGCGGGTTCGTCGGTATTCCTTCTCAGCTGCAGGAAAAGAGCCGCGCCGGCGAGAAGCGCTATAAACAATATGTTTTTTCGAATCATGGTTCAGTTTGCCATTAAAAAAGGGCCGGCGCGTGCCGGCCCGTCAGCGATGCCCCGGGTTACATGTCCCACGACGAGAAAGAGAAATCTACCTCGTCCACTTTGGCTCTTTTCTCGATGTATCTGCTCAGCAGTTCTTCGACGGCTTCAATGCCGGCGGCGTCACTGTCGGCGCTTTCATAGGCCTCCACCAGCTGGGCACTCAGCTTGCTGTTATACTTAACCTTGACCTGGCTGGCATACGCCGGCAGATATTCCTCTTCGGACAGAACCGCAATAAAGTCCGCATTGGTCCAGGAGCTGGGATATTCTTCAACACCGGCGACCCCGGAGGCGACATAACTCAGCTTGTAGGATTCAGCCTCCTCCGATTCGCCCTCCGACACTGAAACCGCAAACCTGCCAAGTACGGAGGCGTAGATCTCCACACCTTCGCCGTAAATTTCGAACTCGACCGCCCGGACTCCGGAGGCGGAAGATTTCGACGGGCTTTCCGCCATTTTGTTTACCACCAGAATTGAATCGCGGTCGATGTCTACCGCCATAATGTCATAGCCGCCTTTTTCAAACAGGATGAAGGTCCCGTTATCTGGATCAGACATGTCTTCAACAACGATGCCCTTGGCGGAACGCTTTCCGATACCCACGGCATCATACGTTTCCGACACACTGTTCGCGGTGTAGATATACGAGGATGAGTATTTGCCCTTATCTTCCAGGACATCCAGCCCTTTGCCTTTGAGCTGCAGGTCATATACCGCATACCGCCCCAGCATACTAATGGGGTATTCATTCGTCTGTGCATAACCCTGAACTGCTGTTAAACCTGCACATGCTGCCAGCAGCATGGATAGTGTTTTCATGGCATACCTCCTGTTAATGCATCCAACCACTCACGCAGCGGCGGCCGTGCTTTTTTGCGGCATCGCCCCCCGCCGCATTCACTTAGTGAATTTATACCGCCGGCGCCATAATGCGGTAAAGAAAATACAGCATAGCGTTAAAAAAGAATGCATGAGCGAAGACTTTGAAGGCGAAACTTTTCATCTACTCCAGTTGACGGCTGAACGTTTTTGGTGTTTGTTCTGTCTCTGCTGTAAACCCATTGATTTGGGGGCGACTGGTTTCGACGGGTAAGTTGAAGCTTCAGTGGCGTGTCGAGGTTGGTCTCCAGGCCTCGTAAAAAGGAGCCCAAAAAACATAAATGCTGACGAAAGTTACGCACTGGCTGCATAATTGCGCCACGTCTCTACCCTGATACCTGCTAAGGGATAGAGGCGACGATAGCGGGTTAAGGCCAATACCGGGGATCCGGGTTGCGGCTCGAAAATTATAACAGGATTCTAGCGACCCAAGTGGCCCCGTCGGGGGGCAGCGACGGCGGCGAATCCTTTAATCCCCGACTACACACGTAGAAGCTGTCGTGACTCTTATTCGGACGGGGGTTCAACTCCCCCCGCCTCCACCAGTTTCACTGAAACCTCCGCTTTAAAAGCGGAGGTTTTTTTGTGCCTGCATGAAATGCGGGCTGAAACGGGCTTCCCAAGGCTGGCGGGGCATTGTAAATTGCGCCGTCTTATGAGCAGACCATGCATATTTTTTGACCGGGACGGGATTGTGAACGAATCGCCGGGCCCGGGCTATGTTGAGCGCTGGGAAGATTTTCACCTGCAGCCGGGCTTTGTGGCCGCGTTGCGGACGGTGACGGAAAAGGGCTACCCGGCGGTTATTGTTACGAATCAGCAGGGCGTGGCTAAAGGGCTCTATTCCAAGGAGGAGCTCGATGCAATGCACTGCCGGATGCGGGAAGAACTGCGCCGCCAGGGCGTGGATGTGCTCGACGTTTTCCAGTGTATTCATTTTGCGTCGGACGGCTGCGCATGCCGTAAGCCGAAGCCGGGTATGATTTTCCAGGCGGCGGAGAAGCATGGCCTGGATCCGGCGGCGTCGTGGATGATCGGCGACAGTGAAAAGGATGTGGAGGCCGGTTTGGCGGCGGGCTGCCGCACCGTTCGGGTGTGTCCGCCTCGTGAAGAAACCAAGGCGGATTTCCAAGTGGAAACCATGGAGGAAGCCGCCGTCCTGCTGCAGAAGGAGCTCAAGCCGTGCGAATAGTTGAAACAAACAGTCCGGAAGAAACCTGGAACCTGGCCGCGGAATTGGCCGATGAACTGGGGCCGGGAACGGTGATGGCGCTGCACGGGGACCTGGGAGCGGGGAAAACCTGCTTTATCCAGGGCTTTGCCGCGGCGCTGGGGATTGATGAGCCGATCACGAGCCCGACTTATACCCTGATCGGCGAATATGAAGGCCGCCTGCCGCTGCACCATATCGATCTGTACCGCCTGTCCGGCCCGGAAGAGGCGCTGGGCCTCGGGCTGGAGGAATATTTTGACGTCAACGGCATCACCGCCATCGAGTGGGCGGAGCGCGCCGGCGATCTGCTGCCGCCGGATCTGCTGCATATTGAGATTACGGCGGATTCGAAGACCGACACGCGTACATTCCGCATTTTCAAGGAGGGCGAAGCATGAAGATTTTTGCCATTGAACTGAGTTCCCGTTTTGGAAGTCTCGCCCTGCTGGAAGGCGGCGAAGTGACTGCGGAAAAAAGCTGGGAGGAAAATTTTAAAAACCGCCAGCAGCTTTTCGACGCGATGGCCGAGCTGGAATCCGACTGGGACAGCGTGGATCTCTTTGCGGTCGGCCGCGGCCCGGGTGCGTTTTCCGGCATGCGTATCGGGTTTACGGTGGTGAATGCGCTGGCCGCTCCTCTGAAAAAACCGGTCTATGCCCTGAACAGCGGCGCGCCGCTGGCGGCGCGCTGCGGCGCGGCGCAGACGGTGGTGGTCGGCGATGCACGCCGGAATAAAGTCTGGGCCGGGATTTTCAACGGGACTGAACTCGACGGGGAATTCCAGCTGATGGAACGCGATGAGCTGAAAGCCTTTGTCCCGGACGGCGCTTTGGTGGTCAGCCCGGACCAGGACCGCCTGGCGGACCTGCTGGCCGGTTTTAATGCCCTGGCGGAACCGAAATATCCCACCGCCGCCAAGCTGGGCGAACTGGTATTTGAGCGCTTTATGCAGGGCGTCGCATCGGAAACCTTCGAGCCGCTCTACATGCATCCGCCGGTCTTTATTGCGCCGCGTTTTCCGGCCTGATTTTTTTGCGCCCGCCGGTTTGGCCGACAATGATGCCGGAGACAATCAGCAGCATGCCCGCCAGGCTCGGCCAGGCGGGCGATTCGCCGGGAATGAAGATCCACGCCAAAAGCGAACCGCAGAGCGGAATCAGGAACTTCCAGAGGTTGAGCCGCGACACCTTGATGCGGCTGAGCAGAAAGAACCAGATGGCAAATGCGACGGCGGAAATGAGGGCGAGCCAGAGCAGGTTTGCATAATAAATGCCGGGCAGGGCAATCCGCGGCGGTCCGTTGAAGGGGAGGGCCAGTACCAGCAGGAGAATGCCGCCGAGCAGCATCTGTGCGCTGTTGAGCGCCACCGGATGCAGCCCGCCTTTCCGCTTGGCCACAACCACATTGCCGACGGCTGAAACAATGGAGCCGCTCAGCAGAAGCAGCAGTCCGAAAAATTCATTCAGTCCTTCCGGGTTCCACGGATGCGAAGCCAGCGTCACAAAGGCGACCCCGCTCATGCCGAGCAGGATGCTGAAGAGGGTCCGGCCCTGCAGTTTGTCATCGTGCATCATCAGATGGGCGACGAGGGCAGACGCCAGCGGCCCGGCGCCGATCATGATGGCGCCTTCCGCCCCGCGCACCAGCCTGAGGCCGAGGAAAAAGGTGGAGTAGAGGTAGACCGTATGGAACAGCCCGACCAGCAGTACGGTGGAAAATTCTTTTCTAAGCAGCCGAAACGGCGCGGCCAGGCTGCCGCAGAACGGCAGCTGCAGCAGGCCGGCCAGAATGAAGCGTGTGCCGGCTAAATTGAGCGGTTCCTGGTATTCAAGGGCTTTCTTGCCGGCGGCGAATGCGGTGGACCACAGAAGGCACGCCAGAATCGCCATCAAATTGTGCTGCAGGGTTTTGGGGGCGGACATGGGGTGCCTCAGGCAGTGCCCATGATGGAGCCGCAGCGTTCGTTGATGCGTGCTTCGTGGTCTAGGTCGTCGCGGTTGAGCTGCTGGAAAACGTTTTCAACCTGGTTTTCCGCCTTCCGCTTCATGAAGCAGCTGTAGTGCAGTTCCCCGGCGCCGCGCTCGAGCTGGGCGGCGGCTCGGAAGGCTTCGATACGGTCCGGCGGTGCGGCTTCGCACTGCTCAATCAGTTTTTCGATCTGCTGGTTGGAGCTGTTCAGCTCTTTCAGGGAGCCGGCCAGGAGACTGCGCGGAAAGATGTTCTGCTTGAGGAAGGAGTCGCGGCCGGCGCGTAGAAGGGCCGCGTGGCTCTTTTCCTCCAGATGCAGCTGCCACCAGAAGTCGCGGTCGAGCGGGCAGGCCTGGGTGAAGAGGCTGTAGAGCCGGCTCATATTCAGTTCGAGTCGGATGCTCTCTTCGATCAGTTCATTGAGGTTTTCAGTTTCCATAGCAGGCGGAGAAGCTTGCAAATCGGGCATAGGGTGTCGAGCAGTCTTTAGATGATTTTACTCCCGCGGAATATGCTTTAAAACGCCCGGGCAGATCCAGTCCGCGCCAAAACCGGCAGGGCTTGCGCTTTATGCGCGGTGCGTTAAACTGGTGCGGAAACGGACCCTGATGGGGAGCTGAATATGACGGCGAAAATGATGTGCAGTGATCTGCCGACCCCGTTCCGACCGGAATTGGGCACGGTGCTGGTGGCCGGAGCAACGGGTTATATCGGCGGGCGGCTCGTGCCGGAACTGATTGCGCGCGGCTATAACGTCCGGGTAATGGTCCGCGCGGAATCGCCGGAGCATGACGAGCGCTGGCCCGAGGCGGAGGTGGTTGTGGCGGATGCCCTGGCCGCGCCGGAGGTTGCCCGGGCGCTTGAAGGGGTGGATACGGCTTACTACCTGATCCACTCGATGCTGGTCGGGCCCCGCAAGTTCGAGGATGCCGATACGCACGCGGCGCGTAATTTCCGTACTGCGGCCGAAGCCCAGGGGGTGAAACGCATTATCTATCTCGGCGGGCTCGGCGATTTGAAGGACCACCTGTCCAAGCACCTGGCCAGCCGGTCGCAGGTGGCCGAGGAATTCGGCCGGAGCAAGGTGCCTGCCACGGTGCTGCGCGCGGCCATTATTATCGGTTCGGGCAGTGCATCGTATGAAATGATCAACCATCTGGTGCGGAAAATACCGCTCTTCCTGGTGCCGAGCTGGGCCAAGACCAAGTGCCAGCCGATTGCGCTGCGGGATGTGATTAAACTGCTGGTTGGTGTGCTGGAGCTTCCCGAAACCGCCGGGCGGACTTTCGACATCGGCGGTCCCGATGTGCTGACCTATGAGGAGATGCTGAAAACCCATGCCGAGGTGCTGGGCCGCAGGCGCTTTTACCTCCCTTCGCCGATCTCTCACATCGGGTTCTATGCCTACATCACGTCGCTGCTCACTCCGGTTCCGGCGGCGATTACATGGTGCCTGATGGAAAGCGTGACGCTTGATGTGGTCTGCGAAGAGAATGATATCCGGACGCTGATCCCCTTTCGCCGAATCTCCTGTAAAGAGGCCTTTGTGCTGGCGCTTTCCCGCGAAGAACAGGATACGGTTTCGACCCGCTGGTCCGATAGTTATCCGCCCGACTACGAGCTGGCGATTAAGCTCAGCGAAATTGAAGGGGCGCCGACCTATACCAGCTCCTATTCGCTGGTCACCAGCAAAAGCGCGCAGGCGCTGTTCCGCTCGATAACGCATATCGGGGGAAAGAAGGGCTGGTTCCACAGCACCTTCCTCTGGCGCATCCGCGGCGGGATTGACCGCCTGCTGCGCGGCGTCGGCACCACCCGCGGGCGCCGCAGTGCTTCCGGCCTGCGCGTGAACGATGTGGTTGATTTCTGGCGCGTGGAGCACATCCATTATAACCGCCAGCTGCTGCTGCGCGCAGAAATGAAAGTGCCGGGCTATGCGTGGCTCGAGTTCCGTGTGGACCCGATCGCCGGGGATAAAAACCGCCTGTCGGTAAATGCCTACTATAAAACCAAAGGTTTCTGGGGCCGCACCTACTGGTATATTTTCCTGCCGTTCCACCATTTCATTTTCGATGACCTGATCAAGCAGATCGAAAAGCGGAGTGCGGATTAAGGCCGGGGCGGGCTATTCCACTACGCGGACGCGGTTGAGCGGCCAGTAAACGGATTTCACCTTGGCCAGGATGTTGCTGCGCGGAACGGCGCCGAAGAACCGGCTGTCGAGGCTCATGTTTTCCCCGGGGTTATCGCCGAGAACAAAAAAATCATCTTCGCCGAGCGTGACCGAGCGGCTGCGGTCCGTAAGCTCGCCGTCGTTTCCGTACACCAGAGTCTTGAAGATTTCCGGCTCGGTGACCGGAGATCCATCGACCGTCAGCCGGCCCTCTACAATTGAGATCGTCTCGCCGGGCAGGCCGGCAATGCGCTGCACATAGACGGTGTTCGTTTTCACACCGGGATGCTCAAGGCCGGCGGTGCTGAAAATAACCATATCGCCGCGCTGCGGATCCCGGCCGAGATAGGCGATCCGGTCGGCCAGGACGAAGTCGCCGAGGATGACCATGCCGCTCCAGATGGTCTCGCCCTTTTGATATGCAGCTTTCAGGCCGTCGCGATAGGCGAAGGCCGGCAGCCAGTGCGGGGATTCGCCGATCTCAAAGGAGAAGCCGCCGCTCGTCGGCTGTATGTTGGTGACGCTGCCGGAATCGAGCGCGGTGATGTTTTCGGCGTAGCGTCCGTACAGCAGGCGGTCGAAGAATCCGGTCTCTTCGATTTCGTTTTCGGAGTGAACGCCCAGCAGGGCCGGCTGCATGGAATGGCCCGACACCTTGTAGGTGATGACCGGTAAAGCCATGTTGAGTGCGCCTTTGAAAACGCTGAGCAGCAGGATACTGCCGATCACGGCGGCCCACCGCCGGCCGGGCATATGTTCGACGGCCCGCCAGGAGGTGATCAGGATGTAGAGTGAAAAGGCCGGCATGATGAGGGTGATGCCGGCGAGGCCGATGTAGACGGCCGCCGTGCTGGGCATGACGGCGATCTGCAGGCTGAGGATCGGCAGCAGGATGGTCAGTGTCAGCAGGGTGATGCCGGTCCGGCGTCGGCCGGTCAGGAAATGGGTGATGCCCGGGACAAAGAGGGCGAGCAGGATGCCCAGGAATTTCGGGTAGGTTTTCTGCGGGTGTGTTTCGGTATCCATTCGGTCGGGTCCACGTTGTATTCGCAGCGGAGCTTGCCGCTCCGCTTCGGGGTTGTTTTCAGTTGGCGGTGCGGCTCAGCCCGAGCCGCCGCGGTGCAGGGGCTACGGAATCCGCGAAACGATTTTCCGTGAGACGGCTTCGAGGGTTTCTTTGCGTTTGGCCAGCGACGCGGAGCGGTCAAAGCGGGTTTCGATCGTTCCGGTCCAGACGTTTTTCCCGGTGCGGACATCGTTGATCAGCAGGTAAAGCGTTCCGGTTTCGATGGTGTAAACGCTGAGGTCGGACTGCCTGTCGGTAGAAGCCCAGCCGCCTTTGTCGGAGCTGTAGGTAAAGCCGCCGGTGAGGCGGGCTTCATCGTTCTGCCGGTCCGGTCCGGCATACTCCTGATGCTCGGACAGCTTGATGTAATACATGACCTGAATGTCGGCCCGCTCGGTGGCCAGCACCTGCTGCCAGCCGTGGCGGGTCAGCTCGTTGTTCAGCGCAATCTGCATGTTTTTACTGATGTAGGTGTCGTCTTCATCGAGAATTTTCTCAGGCGCCTGAATCCATTCGTAGGCGGATACTGAGGCCCAGTCGAAATCCGCATCGGCTTTGGATTTAACCTTATAGCTGGTGCAGCCGGCGAGCAGTGCCGCGGAGAGTGCAAGAAGGGCATAGGCAGAATATTTCATGAGGTCTCCTTGGTTGGAAATAAATATAGGTTCTGCCAACATCACTGTCTATGAGTAAAACAGACCTGATCATAATCGGAGGCGGGGCGGCGGGTTTAATGGCCGGAGCGGCGGCCGGCGAACTGGGGCTGCGTGCGCTGGTGCTGGAGCGCAAGGGCAAACCCGGGCGTAAACTGCTGATGTGCGGTAACTCGCGCTGCAACCTGACAACCAATATTTCGGAGACGCGGATGGTGCAGATGTTCGGCCCGCCGGTCGGGCCCTTCCTGGAGCCGGCGCTGAACGCCTTTACGCCGTCGATGCTGCAGCGGTGGTTTGCCGCCAACGGCCTGAAAACTGTGGTGAAGGCGGGCAATAAAGTCTATCCGCACACCGAGCGCGCCATGGATGTGCTCAACCTCTTTACCGATCTGCTGCGCGACCGCAATGTTTCGCTGGCCTGTTCGGCGGTGGTGCAGGCGGTGGAAAAAACAAAGAGCGGTTTCCGGGTGACTGCCGATAATTTTTCCGTGGAGGGAAAGTATGTCCTGATCGCGACCGGCGGCATCAGTTATCCCAAAACCGGTTCCGTTGGGGACGGACAGGAGTGGGCGAAAAAGCTGGGCCACTCCGTCGAACCCTATCGCCCGGGCCTCGCCGGCTATGAAGTTGAGCCGGGTGTGCTCAAGGGCCGGGTGGGCCGTATCTATGAAAAGGTAACCGTAGAACTTCTTTCCGGCGGCCGGGTGGCAGGCGAAACGCGCGGGGTCTTCGAAATTGAAAAGTGGGGCGTCGGCGGCACGGCGCTCACCGATGCTTCGCGCCTTGCGGCGCGGCAGAATCTGAAGAAATACACGCTGCGGATTCATTTCCAGGACGGCGGGTCGGAAGAGATCCGCCCGCTGCGCGTCCGCCCGGTTAAGGAGGCGATGGTGACCGTGGGCGGTGTTGCGATGCGTGAGATTGATCCGAAGACCATGGAATCGGAAATCTGCCCGGGCCTCTATTTTGCCGGCGAGGTGATGGATGTGGACGGTCCGACCGGCGGGTATAACCTGCAGGCGGCTTTTGCCACTGCGCGGCTGGCCGTCGCGGCGGTTGGGAAGCGCTGCGGTAAAAATGGATATCTTCCTTTAGAAATGCCGAAAAAGAGAGCCGTGCCGCCGCGCCGAAAAACACGACGGTAGGCCGGCTGGTCGGGCGCGCTGTTTCGGCCGGAGGCTGTGTCCCGCGTCCTGAAAAGAGGTTGCCATACCATCCTATGCCTGTATGGTGCGGTTTTCTACTTAATTCAAACGAGAGGACGATTTAATGATCGAAAACGGCCAGAAAGTAAAAATTCACTACACCGGAACCCTTGATGACGGCACGCAGTTCGACAGCTCTGCCGGCCGTGCTCCGCTGGAATTCGAAATGGGCGCCGGCATGGTGATCCCCGGTTTTGAAAAAGGCGTGGCCGATATGGCGGAAGGTGAAAAGAAAACCATTCATATTCCGGCCGCAGAGGCCTATGGCGAGGTCCGCGAGGACCTGATTATGAATTTTGATAAATCCCAGCTGCCGGAAGACCTGAGCCCGGAAATCGGCATGATGCTGCAGATGCAGGGCCCGCAGGGACAGCCGGTGCCGGTCACGGTTACGGCGGTTGAGGAAGCGCATATCGTAATCGATGCTAACCACCAGCTGGCCGGCAAGAACCTGAACTTTGAACTGGAACTGGTTTCCGTCGGCTAAATTCCAGACTCGGAATATGGAAGAAACCGCTGTTCCATACTGCGAACCGCCGCCCAGCGATGTCATCCCGATGTTGACGGTTGCGGCGGTTTTTCTTTTGGTTTCCATCGTTTTTCGATGGTTCAGGAACCGGCGGGCGGCCAAAAGAAACGGCCGATAAACAGGGGTTTTTGCGGGATATCGAATCGGAATGATTTATTTTTAATTTTTCCCATTGACCGTTACCGGCCGGCTCTGTACATTCCCAACTTCTTTCGCAGGAAAGACGCTTTAAAGTGCACCTATAGCTCAATTGGATAGAGCACCTGACTACGAATCAGGAGGTTTCAGGTTCGACTCCTGATGGGTGCACCACTTTTTTGCCCGCTCCGATTTTTCGGGGCGGGCTTTTTTTGTGCCTGTGTCCTGTGCTACCTTTCGAAGCATGAAAAAATCGATTTTAGTTTCTCTGGTGCTTGGGGCGGCTGCGGCCGCGGCGCAGCCGGTAGTCAGGCTTTGGGACGGCGATATGCCGGGTGTCGGTGCGGAAGAGCCGGAGGGGCTGCGGCCGGATCGGGGCGACGGGGTGATCCGGCTGACGAATGTCAGCGAGCCGTCGATGGAGCTTTTCCTGCTGGGTGGGGAGGCGCCGGCGCCCTTTGTGATTGTCTGTCCGGGCGGCGGTTATTCCATCCTTTGTATGAATAAAGAGGGAACAGAGGCTGCGCAGTGGCTGAATTCGATCGGTGTTTCAGCCGCGGTGCTGAAATACCGCTGTCCGAATAACCGCGCCGGCGCGCTTGAAGATGCAAAGCAGGCGGTGCGGCTGGCGCGCGCGAATTCCGGAGCATGGGGGATTGAGCCGGAGCGGATCGGTATGCTGGGTTTTTCTGCGGGCGGGCATCTGACCGCGGCGTGCAGTACCTCCGATGTACGGCCTGATTTTTCGGTGCTGGTGTATCCGGCGTATCTCTTCAGGAAAGGCGGTCTTGAACTTTCTGATGAAATTACGGTGGATTCCGAGACCCCGCCGGCGTTTCTTGTGCAGACGAAGGATGATGTAAGATATTACCGCAGTACGCTGGCTTATACGGCGGCGCTGGATGCGGCGGGCGTGGCGGTGGAAGCGCACCTTTTTGCGAAGGGCGGGCATGGTTACGGGCTGCGCGAAACGGGGCGTCCTGTTTCGCAGTGGCCGCAGCTGTGTGAGGCGTGGATGCGGGATATGGGGTTTTTGGAATAAGCGGAGGGTTTGATGAATCGCAGACTGTTTATGGGTGCCATGGGAATGGCTTCCTGTGCCTTGGGTGCAGGGATGGTACGGCGGCGTTCGCCGAAATATATTTTTCTGATGATCGGCGACGGCATGGGCGCGGCGCAGCGCGAGGCGGCGGAGCGGTATGTGCGGATGAAGTACCCGACGCGCGAGCCCGGGCTGGTTATGAATCGGCTTCCGGTGCGGGGGATGACTGCGACGCATGAGGTTTCGGGAGAAATTACGGATTCCGCCGCGGCGGGCACGGCGCTGGCCTGCGGTTTAAAAACGGTGAACGGCGCGGTCTGTATGGCGGAGGACCTGGAGTCGCCGCTGCGGCCGGTGGCGTTTGATGCACAAGCGGCAGGTATGAGGGTGGGCATTGTGACGTCGGTGCCGATCGATCATGCTACGCCTGCCTGTTTTTATGCCCGAGTGCCGAAGCGGGGCATGTATTATGAAATTTCCGAGCAGCTGCCGCGGTCGGGTTTTGACTATATCGCCGGGGAGCCGCTGCTCGGGCGCGGCAAGGCCAAGGGTAAGCCGTCGCCTTCGAAGCTGCTGGAAGACGGGGGGTATCGGCTGGTTGCGGACCGCGCCGGGTTTGATGCGCTCCGGCCGGGCGACCGTAAAGTTGTGGTTGAGCATGGGATGGGATATGCGATTGACGGACAGCAGGAGCTTTCGCTGGCTGATCTGACCCGGAAGGGGATTGAGCTGCTTGACGGCAAAAAGGGTTTTTTTATGATGGTCGAGGGCGGCAAAATCGACTGGAGCGGGCATGCCAATGATTTGTCGACGAATATCCATGAAACGCTGGCGTTTGATGATGCGGTTTCTGTGGTGATGAAATTCTGCGATGCGCATCCGGAGGAGACGCTGGTGATTGTTACGGCGGACCATGAAACGGGCGGCCTGGGATTGAATCGGGAAGTGCCCGGTATGGACGCGGTCGTTGATGCGCAGGAGTTCCGCGGACAGAAATATATGGAAGACGTTGCTGCCTGGAAAAAGGCGGGCACGGTTTCCGCCGCGGCGGCCTTTGATCGGCTGATTGGCGAGTTTGGCCTTTCGGATGTTCCGATGGAGACCGCCGCGCATATCCGAAAGGCGGTTGAGCAGACTTTCCTGAGCGATGATGCGGATGAGCGCGATCCGGAAATCCAGAAAATGTATGGGAAGCGAAATGCGGCGGTTATCAGCTGTCAGCATGCCTTGGCGGCCAGGGCCGGAGCGCGGTGGACGAGCTTTAAACATACGCTTGATCCCGTGCCGACCACGGCGGCCGGGCGCTGGGCGGATCTGTTCGGGGGGGAATATGATAATACGGATATCGGACAGCGGCTGAAGGAACTGGTTGGTTCCTGACGGCTGCCGGAACGGCTTTCAATGGGTGCTGATTGATTAGTCTGATTTCTAACTTGTCGGCGGCGGATGAACTGACTACTTTCTGTCCTCTCAATTTCAACGCGGAGGAATGGCTGAGTGGCTTAAGGCGCGCGATTCGAAATCGTGTGGGCGGCAACGCCTCGGGGGTTCAAATCCCTCTTCCTCCGCCATTTTTTCTAACCCACGGATTCAGCAGAATCCGTGGGTTTTCTTTTTTAGTAGTCTGGATAGATGGCGGGATCGGTGCCTGGTTTGATCTGCTTCCAGTGTTTGTAGGACCACAGCCAGGATTCGGGGCGGCTTCTGATCTGTGCGCTGATGACATCCATGATCTGCTGGGTAAGTTCTTTTACGATTTGCTTTTGGTCGGCCGTTTTGTCGAAGGCGGGCGGGGTGATGATCTGTCCGGTGTGTGCTGCGAAAGCGCCGCCTTTCAGGGGCTCGCTGAAAGCGAAGATGATTTCGGTGCCGGTGCGGTAGGCCAGATGGGCGGGGGCGGATGAGACCGGGGTGGGCATGCCGAGAAAGTCGACCCAAATGCCTCCGTCTGCTTCGTCTGTGTTCTGGTCGAGTACGAAGGCGGCTTTGCCTTTGTTTCGAAGAAGGCTGACGAGCGTTCTCATTGCGCCTTTGCGCGGAATGATGGTTTGTCCGGTGCGTTCGCGCAGGATGTTAAGCTGTTTGTCGACCCCTTTGTTTTTGGTGACAGCGGCGATGCTGGCCACGTTGATTCCCAGCAGTCCGCTTTCAATCCCTATCAGTTCCCAGTTGCCGGCGTGGGCGGTGATGATGATCTGGGCCTTTTGCTCGAAATAGTCTCCAGAGGCCGGAATGAAGGTCTGGTATTTTTTCGTGCGGAGTTCCGTGCGCCAGGAGAACCAGAAAATATCGGCCATAGTCTGTGTGAAGTTCGCCAGCGATGCTTTCAATATGCGCTTCTTTTCCTGATCCGTTTTTGTGTTTCCGAATACGGTATTGAGATTGGCCATTCCAATTTTCCGCTCCCGTTTCGCGACATAATAGGTAATCGAGCCGATGGCGCGGCAGATGAGTACGATGAGTGTCCGGGGAAAAAGGGGTATCAGCAGGGATCCGACGCGGAATGCGGCTGTTTCTGCGGGGCGGCGGATGGTTCGGAGGGCTGCTCTTCGTATGCTTTTCAGTGACTTCATTTCTTGTGCTGCCGCTTGCTGGTGCTCGGTTTCTATCCTCTTAAACTGAACATTATTGGTCTTATATTTTTATGGAAATCAAATTCTGTATGTTTATTCTTTGATCAACCAAAGGAGACGATCATGAAGGAACGCTTTCTTGCTGTGCTGGGTTTGGTTGTGCTGTCGGTTGTTCGAGTGTTTGCCGGAGCGGCGGTGGACTATGAAGTGGCCGGTATTTCTTTTCAGGGCTACATTGAAAACGCTGGCGCACATGCGCCGATGGTGCTTCTGATTCATGACTGGGACGGTTTGACGGACTATGAAGTGAAGCGCGCCGGCATGCTGAGGGAGTTGGGTTATTCCGTTTTCGCGATTGATCTCTATGGCAAAGGCGTGCGGCCGACTGAGATTGCCGACCGTAAAAAATGCATGCTTATGCTGATGGATGACCGCCCGAAAATGCGCGCCTTTATAAAGGGGGCGCTGGAGTTTGTGGAATCGCAGGGGCTGAGTGCGGATAATTGTGTGGTGATGGGGTACTGTTTCGGCGGCACCGCTGCGTTGGAATTCGCCCGGGCGGGCGGGGCTGTGAAGGGGTTTGCAACCTTTCACGGCGGGCTGGCCTGTCCGGATGGTCAGGATTATTCTGAGGCCAAAGGCGAGTACATCATTATGCACGGAACGGCAGATGCCGGTATCGGTATGGACCAGTTCGCCGCGCTGGCTATTGATCTCGAAAGTGCGGGGAGGCCTCACCGGATGATTACCTACGGCGGGGCGCCGCATGCGTGGACGGTATTCGGGGGTACTGGATACCGCGAAAAACAGGACTATGAATCCTGGAGTCATTTTATTCAGTTTCTAGAAGATGTATTGAAATAACCTGGGCAGAATGTACTCGCCCGGCAGTATGGAGATTTATATGAAAGCACACACTGCAAGTTTGATTAACGCGCTGATTCTGATCGCCTTTGGTCTCTGGGCTTACTTCGGTTCGGAAACGCCCTCGAAAACTGCGTTGATTCCGGCCGGTTTCGGGGTGGTGATTTTGGCGCTCTATAAAGGAATTAAAAAAGAGGACAAAATCGCGGCGCATGTGGCGGTGCTGCTGACGTTGGTGATCCTGATTGCATTGATCAAGCCGCTGACGGCCGCGGTCGGGCGCAGTGATGCGCTGGCGATTCTGCGCGTGGTAATCATGCTGTTGACTTCTGCTGTATCGTTGTTCTTTTTCGTTAAGAGCTTTGTTGATGTGCTCCGTGCGCGCGCCGTCTCGACGCGCGGTGCGTAACTCCTGCTGTGGTGCTGGTGTATTCATTTGCCCGGGCCTTTGGCATTGAACCGCAAACCCCTGTGATATCAGAAGGGTGGAGGCATATGGCATACGATGAAGGATTGCTGGAGTGGCTGCGCGATGTGTTGGCTGGTATTCCTGGTGTTGCTGAAAAGAAGATGTTCGGCGGGATCTGCATTCTGGTGAACGGTAATATGTGCTGCGGGATTGTGGATGATGTCCTTATGTGCCGTGTGGGGCCGGGCCAGTATGAGGCGTGCTTAAGGCTGCCGCACTGCCGGGAAATGGATTTTACAGGCAGGCCGATGAGGGGAATGGTCAATGTGGATCCGGCGGGTACGGCCGAGGATGAGAGCCTCTGGGCCTGGCTGGATCGGTGCATGGACTTCATGAAAACGCTCCCTCCTAAATAGATTTTCCCTGCCCGAACTTGTCCGCCCTGCCGTTCGGGGTGTTTCTTTGAGTGAAATCGTATTTCGTAAACAGTGCTTTGTTAGCGGCTTGTGAGATCCGGTTTAAAATAAGTTCAAAAACGTTTGCGGAGAAGGCGAATCTGACTACTATCCGTCGCCCTGTTCACAACACGTCAGCTGATAACACAGCAGGCCGGTGAGCAGGTTACTTGTTCTTTGATACATCAGGAAACTTCGGGATTGCCGATCGGAAATGCAGCAATGCTCTCTGCGCAAAACATGCTAATAGCTGTTCATGCAAAGGGGGCTGTTGAAAGCATGGAAAAGCGCTTTCTGGTAAGACGTTTTCGGGGTGTTGAAAATAATTTGATTTTCGGGTTGATCGAAATACAACGATCATTATTATGACCCGCCTTGTTTGAAACAAACGGTGCGCCGATTGCGACAGACAATCGATCTTTGAAAACAGAATAACTCATAAGAAATATGACAACATGTAAGAAGCACCGCTTCGAATCGGAAGTGGTGCGGTTTGTTATAGCCAATGCTTTGAAACTTATGTCGATCGCCTCCT
>JBFHGU010000045.1:0-28167 GCA_041582935.1 Pontiella sp. | reverse complement strand
GGAAGCCGGCGGCCGCCGCGTACGCGCCTGCCTGATGACCACCGCCACCACCATTCTCGCCCTGCTGCCGGTACTCACCTCCACCGGCCGCGGCTCCGACATCATGGTGCCCATGGCCATTCCTTCCTTCGGCGGCATGCTGATCGAAGTCGTCACCATGCTGGTGGTGCCCGTCCTCTACAGCTGGCAGAAGGAGCGTAAGATTAAACCGTAACCACGTGCTCCGAACCCATCAGCTCGTGGATAATCCCCGCCATGTCGCCGATGTTCGCCCGCTCCATTTTATCGGCGAGCCCGAAATGGTTCACACAGGTGCCGCAGGCCGTCAGCTCAACGCCCTTTTTCTCGAGCATTTCGACGGCATCGAGCACCGCCGACCCCTCGGCCAGCAGCTTGACGGCGCTGTTGTAGAAAATGATCTCGCGCGGCAGCGGTTCCGCCTGGCACAGCTTGCGCAGGAACGAACCCATCAGCACCGCACCCAGCTCATCATCGCCTGCACCCAGAAACTCACTCGTAATCAAAACCGTCTTTTTCATCAAGAACTCCTGCTTTCCAAATATTGCTTCACCTGCTCCGCATCGCCGCGGAAAACGATCTTCTGCTTTTTCTGCTCCAGCTGGTAATCATACATCGGGTCATAATAATCCACCAGCAGCCGCTCCACCCAGCTCTTATGCGCGTTCGAACAGCCCGACTCCAGCTGCGCGGCATAGGCCTCGTCCAGCAGACCGCTCACCTGATTAAACCGCAGGCCGCCCAGCCGCTTACGAATCCGCCCCAGCGAACCGCGAACATCCTCCAGCCACCGGAAAAGGCCGTCGTCCCCGAAGGCCTCAACAAAGAGCCGCTGGGCAGACGTCACATATTCATCAAACGTAATCTGCACCCGCTCGGCCAGCGGCGTTTCCAGCTGCACCACATCCGCCGACGCAAAATGATCCACCAGCGGTTTCGGCACATACCGGCTGCCGATATGCCGCCCCTCGTCCTCTACCACCATCAGCGGATGCCCGGCCGCCTCGTGCCGGATCATCGCCCACGCCAGGCGGTTTTCAAAATCGATCTGTGTCGGCTGCGGTTCAATGAACCGCCCGAACGAAGAACCGCGATGGTTCGCAAGCGCCTCTAAATCCACGGTGTTTTCCAGCGTGTGCAGCAGCAGCGTCTTGCCGCAGCCCGTTCGGCCGCCGACCACCAGCGGTTCGCTGTTCAGCCAGGACGGCTCCAGCCGTTCGATCAGGTAATTACGAAACGCCTTATAGCCGCCGGCAAGCCGCGGAATTTCCCGGCCGACCGCCTCTTCGGCCCACGCCTGGCTCAGCTGCGACCGCAGGCCGCCGCGGAAACAGTAGATCAGCGCATTCGGGTGCGCCGCCATGAACTGCTCCCACGCCGCAATGCGTTCCGCCTTCACCTCGCCGCTGACCAGTTTATGGCCCAGCGCAATCGCCGCCTCCTGCCCCGCCGCTTTGTAGCGGATACCAACCCGGTGCCGCTCGTCATTATTCATCAGCGGCAGGTTCACCGCCGTCGGAAAGGCGCCCGCCTCAAACTCAACCGGCGCGCGCACATCAATCAGCGGAATATCGCCAACGACGATACGGTGAAAATTATCCGTGGTTTTACCCATCGGCTACACCACCTCAATCAATTGTTCACCCCGTTCGCAGGTTTTGCCCAGCGGCTCGAGCTCCAGCCCGGCGCCGCGGGTGATCTCCAGGAAAGCATCCACGCTATCCGGACGCACCGCGCAGAGGAGCCCACCCGAGGTCTGCGGATCGCACAGGATGCCGCGCTGCTCATCGGTCATTTCGCTGACCGTATGGCCGTAGCTCTTGAAATTATTTTTCGATCCGCCCGGAATGCAGCCCTGCGCCAGGTATTTTTCAACGTTCGGCAGTTTTTTCACGCGGTCGAATTCAACCACAGCCGAAATTCCGCTGCCCGCGCAGATTTCGCCCAGGTGCCCCAGCAGGCCGAAGCCGGTCACATCCGTCATCGCCGTCACGCCCTCGAGCTTTGCCAGCTCAGCGCCGATTCTATTGAGCGTGCACATTGCCTCGACCGACGGATCAATGTGTCCCGGCTCAATCACGCCCATCTTCTGCGCGGTGCTCAGGATGCCGATGCCCAGCGGCTTGGTCAGGAACAGCTCGCAGCCCGGTTCCGCGGAGTTATTCTTCTTCAGGTTCACGTTGTCCACAATCCCCGTCACCGCCAGCCCGAAGATCGGCTCCGGCGAATCAATCGAGTGCCCGCCGGCCAGCGGAATCCCCGCATCGTCGCAGGCCGCGCGCCCGCCGTCGATCACCGCGCGCCCCACCTCGGCGGAGAGCTTCTGGATCGGCCAGCCGAAAATGGAGATCGCCATCAGCGGTTTGCCGCCCATCGCATAGATATCGCTCAGCGCATTGGTGGCCGCAATCCGCCCGAAGGTGAAGGGATCGTCGACGATCGGCATAAAGAAATCGGTTGTGCTCAGCACCGAGGTGCCATTGCCCAGGTCATAGGCCGCCGCATCGTCCTTACTGCTGTTGCCCACCAGTAGGTTCGGGTGCGGCAGCGCGGGCCGCGCGGTCTCCAGGATCGACTCCAGCAGCTCCGGCGAGATTTTGCATCCGCAGCCGGCGCCGTGGCTGTATTGCGTTAGTTTTACGTCTGGCATGATTCAACTCCGTTTCTATAAAGGTTTCAGATCGCGCAGCATCTTCCGTAACAGGACCGCACGGATTTTCTCCGCCGCCGGAAAGACAGGACCGCCCGCAGGCAGCACATCGAGGGCGAGACCTTCGGCGCGGCGGTCCGCCTGCGCCCGATGATGCGAGGAAAGAACGCGGCGGCTTCTCTCGCTCCTCCGCACGTTTCTGCATGCTTTCATTTACCTTGATTACTCGGCCCGGTAAACAGAATTTTCAGGATCCGGGGCGCGGCCGAGGTCCCGCCATTGACTTTCCAAGCCCTGAAACTATGCTGATCGCATGAATACTCCCGACACGATCCCGGAACTCATCCTATACCTGCTCGGCGGACTTGCCCTCTTCATCTTCGGCATGCGCACGATGAGCGAAGGGCTCTCGGCCGCCGTAGGCGACGGCATGCGGACGCTGCTGGCAAAAGCCACGCGGAACCGGCTCGCCGGACTCGGGCTGGGCACGGTGATCGGCGGCCTGATCCAGAGCAGCGCATCGGTCGTGCTGTTTATCGGCTTCATCAATGCCGGGCTCATGACGCTGCCGCAGTCGATTGCCCCGATCCTCGGCGCAAACATCGGCACCACCCTTTCCGTCCAGCTGATTTCATTCAAACTCAGCGACTATTGCCTGCCGGCCGTTTTCATCGGGCTCGTCCTGCATATGACGGCGCACAAACGCAAAGCAAAATACGGCGGCCAGGCCCTGCTGGGATTCGGGCTGCTGTTCCTGGGCATGGTCATCATGGGCGACTCCATTAAACCCCACCGCGAGCTGTTCGAGCCCTGGCTGGTGCACCTGAACGGCAAAACCACCGCCGGCCTGATTACAGGAACCGTCATTGCCGCGCTCATCACCGGGATTGTGCAAAGCTCCGGCGCGGTGATCGGCATGGGATTCGCGATGATCTCCGCCGGCGCCATCACCGATTTCGAGGGGATCTTTCCCATCATCATCGGCGCGAATGTCGGCACATGCGTCACCGGCCTGCTCGGCAGCATCGGCACCACCATCGATGCCCGGCGGGCGGCGCTCTTCCACCTGGGCTTCAACCTGGTCAGCACCAGCCTGGCCGTTGCGGCCGCGCCGTTCTTCTATCAACTCATCCCCTATACCTCCGACGACCTGATTCGGCAGGCCGCCAACGCCGGCACCATCAAGATGACCCTCTCCGCATTCATCCTGCTGCCGCTGGCTCCGCTGCTCGCTAAAATCGCAGTGAAACTCGTCCCCTCAAAACAGGAACAGCCGGAAGGCAGCTTTCTGGACGACCAGCTGCTCAACCGCCCGGAGCAGGCCATTTACGCCTGCCTCCGCGAACTGCAGCGCACCACCCGCATCTGCTCGCAGAGCCTGTACCTGGCGGCAGAAGAATTTATCCAGCACGATCCCCGAAAGGCCAAGCGGATCATCGTGAATGAACAGAGCGTGAACGCCGTCAAAACGGCCATGCGCACCTTCCTCACCAGCCTCACCCGCCAATACCTCTCCAAACGGCAATCCATCCTGATTGAGCACATCGACCGCTGCATGTCCGACCTGGAGCGCGTGGGCGACCACATCGCCAACCTATCGGAAATCGCCAAACGGCAGCGCTCCATACCCAGTGCGCGTTTCGGCACCGACGCCATGGAGGACTGGCTGGCCATTCACTGCGCAGTCGACCGCCTGCTGGCCAAAGTGGTTGAATCGCTGGATCCGGAAGCCGCCAACTTCCAGAAGCTGGCCAAGGAGATTCTTGACCTGCGGGAACAGTTTGGCGTCACCGCCATCCAGGCACAGAAAAACCATTTCCAGCGGCTGGAAGAAAAAACCGTCACCCCGATTGCCGGGCTGATTTTCAACGACTATGCCTCGAACTTCTTCCGCATTTCCAAGCACATCAAGAACATCGCCCTGGCCGAACAGCAGCCGCAGTTCTGGCTCAAGCGCGAAAAGTTCGGCCAGGTGATGTCCGACAAGGCACCGGGCTATTCACTGCCCGAAAAAATCAACCCGAACGACTACCTCGATCGGCTCCAGTCCGACGACTACCGCTAGCGCCGCGGCAGACCCTGCCGGCCCTGCGGCGCAGCGTGGACTTACCCTTCGACGGTATATTCACCGGGTTCGGTGAATTCAAAGACCTGGGCCCCGCGGTTTTCAAATTTATAGCCGCGGATTTTCAGGTATTCCGGAACCTCCGCATCGGCGCCGAGTTCAACCAGCTCAAAGCCGTCGTTCTCAAATCGGCCTTTCACAGTCACCTTCGCGCCTTCGCAGGCCTTCACCACCAGGCCGGTTTTTCCGGAGAGCTCGACGTTTTCAAGCCGCACGTCTGCCCCGTCGACAATCAGCGCCGCCTCGCCGGAGATCGATCCGCCGGAGATTTTTCCCGCCCCTTCTTCGAGGGTCATGGCGAACGACGGACGGAGAATCACCTTCGGGCCCGTGGTGAACGGTACGCCGAGGATTTTGATTTCTTCGCCCTCTTCAACCTTCATGCCGGCAAAGGCCAGGCGGGCGCGGCCGGCGGCGTAGAAATCGTTTTCCGCCGTAGCGGAGGCATCAGCCGGGTTACCGCCGGCGACTTTGGCCGCGGCATCGGCAATATTGTTCTTATTCGGCGAAAAGCTCCAGCAGCGCTCAAAAATGGTTACGCCGACTTTTTCAGCCTCGCCGAACAGTTTCGGCAGGTCCTGCATCATGGTTTCGAGGCGCGTCGGCTTTTTGAAAGCGCTCTTTGTTTCATCCGTATATTTCGGGTTCACGAATTCAGCAATAATGCCCTGCGTTGCCTTCAGGATCCTGACGTAGGACTCGGCCTTGATCACCAGCGTATTGCAGTTGCCGGGAAACGGCGAAAAGCCGGATTCATCGGCCACATCGCCGTCCGGATTAATTGTGGCGCGCAGCAGCGGGTCCAGCTGGTTGTATTCCACATTGAGCGTGAAGGCCTTGCCCTCGCCGACCAGTTTGGCCAGGCCGCCGACCGCTTCGCCGGCTTTGCGCTTGATGGCCAGCGAATTGAAGTCGTAGCCGTGTTCCACGGAAACCCCGATGGCGGCCGGCAGGGTATTAAAGCTCGGCCCGTTGGTGTCCTGGATGAACATAAAGTATTCAATGCCCTCCGCAGCGAGCTTGGCGGCAACCCCGCTGGTATGCAGCAGCATGTGGATATCGCCGTGGCCGTGCGGCTTCAGGATCAGCTCATATTTTTCCTTCAGGGCCAGCGTGCCGTCGTTGTCGGCAATCGCCGGAACCAGCTCCTGCTGCAGGATGAAAACCTGATCCTGCTGCAGGCCGAAATAACTGTTTTCCTCCAGCGACTGCAGGGTTTTGGGGCCGGTATCCTGCGAAACCATGATGATGAACGGCACCGGGCGCTTCGATGCGTAGCGCGCCTGCATGGCGAGCAGGTTGTCGGCATAATGCTTGAGGTAGGTCGTCTCCTCCAGCACCTCAACCGCGATGTCGACCTTGATGCCGTTATAGCCGAGGCGTTCGCCGAGACCGCCCGCCACCAGCACCACACCGACCTTATCGAAATAGGCCGCACCCAAAGCTTCGTATTTCGTAAAATCAGCCGTAAACGTGGTCAGATCGACCTTTTCCGGCTGTTCCGGCGTGAGGCCTTCAAAGGGATTTGCACCGGCCTTGGACTCCGCCAGCAGTTTGCGCGCATTGTGGATATAGCCCACGATTCCGCCCGGATAACTGCCGTTGATTTTCATCAGCGAATCCATGAAGGCCGCCTTGGCTTCATCGTTCATACCCGGTTCATCCCAGCCGGCAAACAGGCTTTCCTGCCCCTCGGCAACCAGCGCAGCAATCAGCGCCTGTTTCTCTTGAGAAAGCGTTTCCCAATGGGCCTTCAGGCCGGCGAGTTCGGCGTTTTCCAGAAACGTTGTGTCCATCGTATCCCCCTTGATTTAGGTCATCCAGATTGAATGTAAATCATGCAGGGACGCGCTTTCGGATACCATCGAAAAATCATGTGTTTTAATGGATTTCCGACAAATCCGGATGCATTATTGAACTATGAAGAGTTTTCAAGCCGTCATCAGCACATTCCTTCTTACGCTGATTGTTTCATGCACTCAGGTTCCCGGCCGACGCGCGCAGCAGCTGCAGCGCCAACTGCAGGGCAGTAATCGGATGGTGGTTTCTGAAGTTTTTACACCTTCTGATGAAGAGCCCATCCCTCCGTTCTCCTGTACGAATCAGGCGGCCATTGCTGAGCTGATTGCCAACCTAACATTCGATGACCGAAACAGCGGATTTCACTGCATGTGCTGCGGCGACTCGCTCGTCACCTTCTTTAAAGGAACCAATGTACTGGCAGAAGTCAGCCACCACCACGGACGCAGCCTTCGCTGGAAGGGATGGAAAGGCGACTCAAAGTTCACGGATAAAGCCGCCGCATTCTGGCGCAGCTGGTTTCTGACGCACGGTGAAGCGCGCTTTGAAAACATGTATCAGGAAGAGGTCAGCCGGAATCAGGAGCGCGAACGCATTACTGACCTATTTCTATCCGCCTTCCCTGAAGGCACCGGTGAAATTATCGACCAAGCAGCCAAGGCTTCGGACTACGGACTGGAGAGGCCCGGCCGCAAAGGCGTCAAACAGCTGGAAGCCCTGTTTCCTGAGCGGAACGGACTCGCAGAAGCCCTTGCACAATCGCTGGGCATTCTTGCATCAGAAGGAGCCGGAACCGGTTCCTGGAGCACAAGTTCCAGTCGCGAGCAGCTCGTTCTGCAGGTTTCTGAATCTCTAACCGAGGACGAATTCCGCACCATCGCCGGTCATCCGGACCCCATCGTGCGGCTCGGCGCAGCCCGCCTCTTTTTCTTTGAGGCCGCATACAGAAAACTGCCCCAGGCCGAGCGCGCCCCCACCGCTGCCAACCTATGCCGCACCACACTCGATTTCGACCGGTGCGGCAATGCGGACATCGCGATCCGCGCCCTGAAGCGCTATCCCTGTAAGGAAAGCACCCAACTGCTCGAAGAACTGGCCGGACGCGAGCTTGAGTTGATCCCAATCACAAGATCATGGAAGCACGAACCTGCACCCCGGTTTGCCGGGTGCGTGATTCTGGCCTATACCGACTCGCCCAAAACGTCCGGCTTTATTGAAGCATTGGAAAAAGAATCCGGCCTTGATGAATTCGACAGCGCCGCACTCAAAGTTGCGCGCGCGCTGCTGGGTGACATCGAAATTTTAGATGAGACCATCTTTGAACCCAACTCATACACGATCGGATGCGGAGCGCTCGATGCCCTGGAACGTGACGGAGGAAAAGCAGCCGTCGAGCTGGTCATTATGGCCGGCACCAAACACAGCTGGGCCGCCGTGCGCGATGATGCCGTCGACACCGCCGCGCGCATGACCGGACAGAAGTGGAATTCAGACGAGAGGAAAAGTGCGGAAGAGGCCCGAGCGTGGTGGGCAGCCAACCGGGACACTTATTCCGAAAATAGATCGCCAGCCGAGGAGAAACCATGAAAATCAAGACGCTTCAGGATGCCGCGGCGTTTGTGAAGGCCGTAACGATCTGCACCATTTTCCCTTCCGACAAAGTGCCCTATCCCTCGCTCTACGAAAACGTCGACCTGCCCGAAAAACAGCCCGGCGAAAAAGGCTGGGGCCGGCGGATGGAAGCCGTCTGGCCGTGGAAAAACCAGCTGCCCTCGGAATATCCCAACGACATCTACTACGGAAAAATCAAGGGCGGTTTTGCCGTGCTGATGGACCTGGACTATCTCGCCGAAACGCATTTTCCGGCGGCCCATAAACCCGTCGACTCGCTCAACGAACTCGCCCGCCGAACCTACGAGCGCATCCGCCAGGAGCCCTGGACCACCACCGACCTGCGCAGCGAACTCATCCGCGAAACCGGCTGTTCCAAAAGCCAGTTCGACACCGCCCTCAAAAACCTCCAGATCACGCTGAACATTGTCCGCGCCAACGACGCCGAACAGGACACCTGGCTCCCCTTCCAGGAAATCTATTCCGACATCTGGAACCGCTATGTGAAGGAATAGCAGGACGGCCTGCTTTCAGCCCGCGGCCGATTAATCCTGCGGTGCAGCGCGGAGCGAGCCGAGCTCTTCGGCGAGGTCGACGGCGATGCGTTCGCGCTCGTATGCGGCGCGGGTGCCGCGCAGGGCGGCGTCGAGCAGGCGCTCGCGCACGAGCAGCTGATCGCGCAGCTGCTCGAGCATCCCGGTATCCATCTGCAGCAGATCCTGCTGCAGCTGCTTGAGCAGCGGGCGGTTGAATGCGCGGCTCTCTTCGATCTGTTTTTCAAAGGCCTGGGCTGTGTCAACGAGCACCTCCAGCCGCTCCTCGATCACCCGGCGCTGCAGCGCCATGGCGGATACCGCCAGCTGCTGCTGTTCCTGATAAACGGAGATATCGGGATTCCGCGAACCCCACGGCAGCACAAACGAGGCGGAGAGCCCGAAGGTGCTTTCGCCGTTGTTATAATCGATCTCGTATTCGGGCTGGATGTATTTGAAACGGAAGCCGTCCTCGGAACGCGCCGCGGCTTCGGCGGCCGCCGCGCTGCGGGACTGGACTTCCAGCCGCTGGAAATCCGCCCGGCTGTCCAGCGCCCGGCTGAGCAGGGCCCGGATATCGGGCCGGGTCGGCAGTTCCACGACTGCGGATTCGGCAAAGGAATCGAGGTCGGCCTCGCGGCCCAGCGCAAGCAGAAGCGATTTACGGATACGCAGCAGGTCCAGTTCCGTCTTGTCGAGTTCGCTGCGCAGGTCGAGATAGAAGCTGTAGAGCTTGGCGCGGTCGGTCACGCTGAGGTGCCGCAGCTGCACGCTTTCGTCGGCGCGGGCGAGGTAGGGTTCAACGGCGCCGAGCTCGTCGGCATAGAGGGTCCGCTGCTTCTGCAGCATGCGGTACGTGCAGAAATCGCGGTAGACCGCCAGCAGCTCCTGCCACTCCAGCTGGGCAACGCGCAGCTGTTCCGACCGGGCCGTCAGCAGCAGCTGCTCCTGCAGCTGTTCCTTGCCCCAGCGGTCGGGCAGGTAGATGCGCAGCCCGATTCCCGCGTCGTCGGTGGTGATATGCGGCCGCAGCTCCATGCTGTATGCCGAACCGCTTTGGGCACGGACAGCCGCCTGCTCGACAGCAATGGACTCATCCAGCAGATCGGACTCGGTGAGGTAGTTGACGGATCCTTTCAGGCTGTGCTGCCGCCACAGCGCATCCAGGTCGGGAATGTCGGACGAAGCATCGGCAACGGAGGCTGCGCACAGCAGCAGGCCGACCGGAATAGACCAAACCGCATGCCGCATCATTTCCGCCCCAGCCACTGCTCAAAGATTGAAATATCCGGCACCACAACCACCCGCTCGCCGGGGACCAGTTCAACCCCCTTTTCCAGCTCAATCACAATCCGCCGGCCGCGCAGGATCTGATCGCCGAAGCCGGTAAAGACCGGAAGTTTGCGGATGTCGGCTGTAACGGAAACAACGGTGCCGTGATGCACCTCGCGGCTGGTTGAGCAAATGACCCGGCAGCGCTCGCCCTCGGCCACTTCGCCGCGCTGCTCTTCGGGCACGAAAGCAATGATGCGGGACGTGGAGACATTGCTGATCCGCAGCACCGGGTCGCCGACTTCGACGACGTCGCCGGGCTGGTGCAGCACTTCCGCCACAACCCCGGCCGTACTGGCGACCAGCCGGCACTGCTCCTCCTGGAGCTCCTTCAGCTCGCGGGAACTGAACAGCTCGGCATCGCGCTCGGCGGCGGCCAGGCGGGTTTCGAGCTGGGCAATCAGGTCGGGATAACGGGCGAGTACTTTGCGCAGGGCTTCGATCTGCGGGCGCAGGTCCTCGGCGTCCTGCTCCAGGATCAGGTTTCTCTCCAGCAGCTCCTGCGTCCGCGTCCAGCGGCTTTCCAGGGCCTGGAGTTCTGCATCGGTTTTGGCCTGGTCGAGCTTGAGGCTCTCCACATCGCAGCGGATGGAGTAGATCTTGTCGCGCGTTTTCATGAGCGAGGCCTGGTCCATCAGCAGTTCAGCCGCCAGCGAGGCGTTGTCGAGCTCGCCGAGCAGCTGGCCGGCATGCACCGCCTCGCCCATACTGACGAGCAGGCTTTTCAGGCGGCCGTCCTGCACCGGCGCCACATATTCATAGGTGCGCTCGGCCACGCCGTGGAAACGGATCCGGTGCAGCCCGCCGGGCAGCAGCAGCAGCACGGCCACCGCGGCGCTGATCCAGATGATCCACGGCCAGCTGCTGAACAGCTGCCGCAGCAAATGGCGCCGGCGCTGGCGCAGCGAGGGTCGTTTGAATTCGCGTTTAGTCATAATTTTCCCTCGGCCTAAAGTTCCACGGTCGTGCGCTGCATCACGAGGTTCACTTCCGCAATTGAATCGAGCGCTTCAAGTTTTTTCACGATATCGACCTGGTAGGAGGGATCGATGAGGCGGACCTGATAGGAGTATTCCAGCAGGTCGCCCTGGACGGCTTCGCGCATGGCCAGCAGCATATAGGCCGAGCAGCACTCGGCTAATACGGCATCCACCTCGGTCCGGGCGGCATCGTTATCGGTCTCAACCAGGAAGCGCAGCATGGCTTCGTAGCGGCGGCGCGTGGCAAACGGCGCCCAGTGCAGCAGCACGATCACCGAACTGAGCAGCGCACAGCCGACCACCGCCACCGCAAACATTCCTGCACCGCAGGCGATGCCCAGGCCGAGGGCCGCGAAGAGAAACATCATATCGCGCGGATCGCGCACCACCGTTCGAAAGCGGATCAGCGAAAGGGCGCCGAGCACGCCGACCCCGCGGGCAATACTGTCGCCCATCGACATCATCACCATGCAGGTGATCATGCCGCCGAGGATCAGCGTGTGTACAAAGGAGCGCGAATACGAAAGCGACTGGAACGTCAGCTGATACAGTTTTGCAATGACGGAACAGAGCACAAAACTCAGCAGCATGGCGGAAATGACATGCTGCAGACTCAAGCTCTGTGCGCTTCCCGCCGCGGATAAAAGATCGGCCAGGCCTCCACTATTCATAAAACTCCTTTAGTCATACATAAACTGATCGGCAAAGGGGGCTTCCCCCTGTCCGGTTAAAAGGTTTTCCATCCAGATGGCGGTGGAATATTTGCAGTTGCCGCAGCGGATCAGGTCGAACTCCTGAACGAGTTCAACCATCCAGGTCGGGACCTGCTCCGTGCACTTGACTTCCAGCACGAGCGATGACTCGCGCCGGCTGCGCACCAGCCCGCTATCCATCGAAATAAAGCGGCCGTCTCCGCCCCAGTTGTACATATCGAACACCGGCTGATAGCTGAGCTGGGAATCGAAAGTAATGCGGGCGTAGTGGTCGAATATGCCGGAAAAGGCTTCGCGGCAGTAGCGCACGTAGACCAGCGGCCGGGCATCGATCTCGTTCGACAGCCGGACGAATTCGCGGAACGCTTCGCGCTCCGTGACCGACTTCAGGTTCAGCTCATCCACCTGCCGCCGAAGAATGCCGGGGCGCCACGCCTCGAAGGGAATACAGGCGCGCGATTTGATGACGCGCTCGAAATATTTCCGTTTGATCTCCAGAAAGACCGGCGCTTTGCCCGGCGGTTTGCCGTAGGTACGGACGCGCAGTTTGAAGCGGTGGGCGGCCTCCCACTCCTTGGCGTAGTGGAGCGACAGCGACGGTGAATCGAGCTGCAGCGTATTGATGAAATAGCGGCCGCCGGCTGCGGCGCAATGCTTGTCCATTTCGCAGTAGGGCCGAATGAATTCCTTAATCGGCCCCACCAGTTCGCGCGGGATGATGTACTTTGCCTCAAAGCGGTCGAGCTCTGTGGAAAAGTCAGCCTCTGCTGATTTCTTTTTCTTAAACGCTGCCATGACCTAAACTATTCATCCCCAACCGAAACACGGTAATACAGACTCTCCGCCGCGTCTACTTCAACCGTACAGACATTCTGCGGCGGCGTTGCGGAAATGGCCGCATTCGTGAGCACAAAATCGCCGGAAATCAGGTTAGTGGAAACCCACAGCGCATAGACTTTCCCGGTTGCACTCGACCAGGCGAGCTCCAGGTTCCCGGACAGCGCCGCGGATTGAATTTCAAACACAGAGTCCGCATCGGTCGGATCGGTACCGGCTATATATTCGCTGTAATTGGAAGATCCGTCGCCGTCCCAGTCCTCATCGGCGCCGCCGTTCTCCGCATCGGCGCCGCCGAAATAGAGCACTTCCCAGCTGTCGTCCATACCGTCGTCGTCGGCATCGGCCGCGGCATCGTCTGAGGCATAGGTGCCCGGGGCGGGAGCGGCATTGGCCGACCAATTGGCGGCATCGTTCGGATAGAGGGATGAACCGGTCCGCTCCAGAGAAGCACCGAGCCCGTCGGCCGCGGCAGGCCACGGCGATTCATCGTCATAGTCGACGAGCTCAACGAGAATCTGCGGCACTTCACCGGTCAGCGCTTCGGGATCGCCGGGGCGGTAGAGCTTCAGTTTTTCACCGCTGTTGCTCAGACGGCCGTCGTAGGGGCCCAGCACCGAGACCCCGCCGGCAACCGAATAATAAGCCGAAAACGCCGCGGCATTGGTTTCGGTGATGATCAGGCATTCGCCGGCAGCCAGCACGGTCCCTTGCGGGAAGGTGAACTCCACGGCGCCGTCGAGCTTCCAGGTATTGGTCGGGTAATCGGAATCGTAGAGCGGGACATCCGCGGCGGTGCGGTTGTAGATTTCGATGTATTCAAACGCATTGCTGTCGGCCGGGTGATACATGATTTCGGTGATGACCACATCGCCGATCAGCGGATAGCCATTCGTCGCGCCGGAGGTCTGCTCGGCCTGCGCAGTAAAGTCGGCATCGCCGTCGCTCTTCACATAGCGCCCGAAGGTGACGCCGCGCTCAGACGCGCCGAAATCCTGGTCGACGCGGTAGCCGGTCAGCTCGCCGTCCTCGCCGGAGGAGAGATAGATTTCATCGCCGAGCTCGCTGAGCGCAAAGCCGTTGGTCCCGGCGGCTTCTGTGCCGAAATGGCTGCACTCCGTCAGCACCAGGTAACCGCCGGGTTCAATCTCATCGAGGCCGCTCAGCGCTACCTTGCCGAGGTTATCTTCGTCGTCGCTCAGGTACCAGCCGTTGATGTCGAGCGTGTTGGTGGAGGCGTTATAGAGCTCAATCCAGTCGCCGGGCGTATCGTCGTCCTGGTGGGTCAGCGCTTCGCTGATCAGCAGGTCATCCGGATTCAGGAAATCCTCCGCGGCATAACCGGGTGTGCCGCCGGTATATTTGCTGGCGCGCCAGGCAGCGCTGTCGCTCCAGGTGTTGGTGCCGGCCGTCGGATCGATCAGCGTCAGCGAATAGCCGCCGCCGTCGGTGATGCTGTACCAGTTGTCGTTATACTCAAAATCAAGGATGGTTTTACCGAGGCCGTCGACCAGCACAATTTCCTCGCCGCCGTTATCCAGCGCGCCGGGTGTGATGAAGAATTTACCGGTGTACTCACCGGCAATATTGATCTCTTCCCAGTTGTCATACCGATTGGTGAAGGCCTCAAGGTTGCTGACCAGAATCACATATTCCCCGGCCCCGAGCGTCGGCACATCGCCCTCGGTGAAGTCAAAATAGATTCCCTTGGAAAACTCGGTGCCGGCCAGGCCGACCGTCTGCGTGCTGGTGTTGAGCAGCTCAATAAACTCAAAATCCGACGCGCTGTAACCGGACTCGGCATCGGTCGACGCATCGGCGGGATGATACATAATTTCGGTTACGCGCAGCGGCGAATCCTCGTTCACAATAAAGGAGGCCTTGGTCAAAGCACTCCAGACCCCGTCTTGCAGGCAGCGCGCTTTCACCTGCGCCGAATGCGTCAGCGAAAAGGGCGTGCTGTTGTATTGCGTGCCGACCGCCGCGCCGCCGATCCCGCGCGGATCGGTGCCGTCGGTCGTGTAATAGATGGTGCCGGTGTCCTTGGTGATCGACACCGTATAGCCGGACTCGATGCTTCCGCCGTGCTGGCTGAACTCCGGCGCATCCACGGAGGGATACCAGCCCTGATCCACAAACTGCTCCAGCACAACGGCGGTGCGCTGCGCCATATAGGTGTCCAGCAGCCAGTCGGCACAGCTGAGCCAGTCGTCATTGCGGGTGTAAAGGGTTCCGGTGCTGTCGCCCCAGCGGGCGGACTCGGCCACGACGGCGGAATAGATTTCGTTGGTGCGCGCCGCCATGCGCGCCGCATTGGCCTCCGCCGTAAGAGCCCCGCCGTTAAAGAAGTATTCATGCACATGGTCGGCGAATGCCAGCGCATACTCCTCATTGTCCATAAGCTTGTCGTGCATCCACCACGGCGTGAAATAGTCCACCTCATCAAAGCTGTAGGTTCCAGCCGGCGAATACGTGGTGCGGTCGTGGTTCACCCCTTGTTCAATCTCGAGCGAATGCTCGTTGTCGTGCGCCACAAACTTGAAGCCGTCCGGGTTCGCGCGGTTATAGACCACCGTCAGGTTACGCGGCATTTTGTTCTGGTTCGGCGGGCCGATGGGCGAATCGCGGTTCGCCGTAAAGTAGATCAGCATCATGTAGTCGATCACGTTATCGACATCGAGCAGCCGGGTATAGCTGCTGTTCTCAGTGCCGTCTTCATTCAGGCCCTGGATCCTGAAATAATCCGCGTTATCGCTGACGCCGGAATTGATATTGGTCCAGAGGCTGCCGTACGCCGCACAGGATCCGTCGACCGCATAAATAAATCCGCCGTCGTCCTCATCGGAATCGGCCTTGATCGCATCGAAATCATCATCGTCGCCGCCGTAGTAGGATGCGGCATAGTCGGCATTGCAGCGCTCCTCGGTTTGGTAGAGGCCCCAGTACATGCCGTTGATGTAGAGATGATAGTATTCACCGCGGGTGTAGGGCCGGCCCATATCGCGGTGGGTATCGCGCGTGAAAATATCGTAGAGCCAGGTGGCATATTCCGGGGACATATATGCCCAGGAAAAGTTCTGCCCGGTGCGCAGGTCCATGCGCTTAAAGCTGTCGGCCCCGTCGTCGCCGAAGAGGTCATAGTTCAGACGCGCCGCACCGTATTCCGAGCGGAAGAAAAAGCGGAACGAGTGTTTCGGATTGCTCGACGATGCGCTCGACGCCCCGCGGATGCGCAGGCCGGCGTTGATCTGAAAGCCGTCGGAGCCGTCCGGATTGATCAGCTCAATCGAGGTTTCGCGCTCCCAGTCCTCGCCGGCCTCTTCGTCGTGCTCCTCGTCGGCATTCACATAGATGCCGCTATCGCTGTCGAACAGGTTGTCCGGATCGGTCACGATGGAGATCGACGGAATCGCCATGAGCGCACCTTCGATTTCGTCGGCATAGCCGCCTTCCGTGATGTCCGTATCCATACCGTAATCGAAATCCTGCCCGTTGACGGAGCTGGACGGAAATGCCGGATCGAGCGAACTTACACTGGTACCCTGCGCAATAATGTCGGAAAGGAAAAAATAGGTCTGGGTATCGACATCGCTCGACTGATAATTACTCTTCGTTGCGGCGGCGCGCAGCACGGTGGTTTTGCTGATGGTGATCGGGCCGGTGTAGAGCGTGCCGGTGTCCTTCGAGGGCTCGGTGGCATCAGTGGTGTAGTAGATTTCCGCGTCCTCGGTATCGCAGCTGATCTCCACCTCGAATGAGTTGGTGAAAAAGCCGCGGTCGACACTGAACTCCGTATCGTCCACATAGCCAAGCACCCCGGCCACGTTGTCCGCACCGGGCGTCGCCGTCGTCAGATAGACCGCGGAATTGGTTTGGATTTCGCCCGCCGTAATGCCGTTGAGCAACGGCATGATGTAGAAATCCGCCGTATCAGCGGACCCCAGTTCCAATTCTTCAGCCAGCCCCTGAATCGCCAGGACATTTTCCCCGCTCACCAGGTATTCCCCGGCATTCAAAAGGGTAAAATCCTCATAGGAGGTACCGCCGTGCTCGTCCTCGGCCGAAGAATTATACGCAAGCGAATCCGGCGCGTTGGCCGAAGCCACGAGCGTGCCGTTAATGTACGCCGCAAAGCCGTCGTCGTATTTCAGCCGCAGTGCCAGCTGGGAAATACTCTCCGCTTCATCGTCCGACAGGGTAAAACCCACCCGGATATAGGCCGAATTATTATAGGTGGTGGTTTGCTGCCGTCCCATCTGCGTGGTTGTAACCATCAGGTCTTCCAGGTTTAGGCCGATATCGGAGTAGGTCGAGCCCTGGTCATAACCCACCGCGGTTGTTCCGGATTCCCAATCGGAATCGTCAAACCCGGCCGTGTTCCAGCTCGAATCATAGCTCGCAGTCGGAACGTACGCGGCAGCATCCTCGCCCGCAGCAACCAGGGAACAGGTTTCCGAATCCTGGTCCAGGCCGTACGAAACATCGTCGGACTGTTCCGGATAGTCGAGAAACGAAGCCGCAATCGTCGTGCCGTCGGGCTTCGTCAGCACCACGTCTTCCCCGTCGCTGCCCAGTTTAAAATTGGTGTGCATATAGCCGAGGCTGTCGGAGTAATCATTGGTCTCCTGCCCCGAGGCAAACACCACCAGGAATTCCCCGGCCCCGATGCTTCCCGAAGGAAACGCCCACTGCGTCAGGTCATCCGCATCATCGCTGAGATACCAGCCGGTCAGGTCGACGGTGTTTGAGCCCGTGTTATACAGCTCGACCCAGTCCGAATAATTACCGTCGCCGTCGATGAGCGTCTCATCGTTCTTCGCCATAAACTCGCTGATCACCACCTGGCCCCGGCAGTCCGCCGAAAACAGCAGCACCGCCAGGGCCGCGGCGGCGGTGCGGCCGAGAAGGCCCGGCAGGTTTGGGCATGCGTATTGTTTCATTGTATCGTCCCCTCGTCCCAGGCAGCCCTCCGTCGTGCACGGCAGCGGATCCCGTTTGTTAGCGCTCTGTCAGCAGTTAGTAAGAGCTAACAGACCTTCCCGCGAATGCTTAGTGAATTTTCTGTCATAATCCCCAAGCAGGAACCGACTTATGTGCGCACCCGCGGCCCCGCCCCCTCAGCCCGCCCGCTTTATGAATGTTTTGTAATCAATAACCCTTGGCCGGTTCTGACCGAATTATGCTATTCCCGCTCCATGAAGATTCTGATGGTCGAGGACGATCCCAAGATTGCATCATTCGTAATTAAGGGACTCAAGGAACAGGGGTTTGCCGTTGATGCCTGCCGGGACGGCAATGAAGGCTATGCAATGGCCGCCGCCGGGTCCTATGACGTCATCCTGCTCGACATCATGCTGCCCGGGCGCGACGGCCTCAGCATTCTGCGCGCCCTGCGCGGCCGGGAGAACACGGTGCCCGTCATCCTCCTCACCGCCCGCAGCGGACTCGACGAACGCGTGGAAGGCCTCAATATGGGGGCC
This sequence comes from Pontiella sp., assembly GCA_041582935.1. GTDB lineage: Bacteria > Verrucomicrobiota > Kiritimatiellia > Kiritimatiellales > Pontiellaceae > Pontiella. The sequence goes on along the minus strand of JBFHGU010000045.1, from coordinate 10,088 downwards.
GACGACTACCTGCCCAAACCCTTCTACCTCGAGGAACTCATCGCGCGCATCACCGCCGTCAGCCGCCGCAGCTTCGGCGAGCAGCCCCGCGTCATCCATCAGGGCGAACTCTCGCTCAACCTCATCAGCCGGGAGGTAAAACGCGGCGGCCGGGCCCTTGAACTGACCAGCCGCGAATTCAGCCTGCTCGAACTGCTGATGCGCTCCCCCGGCCGCGTATACGCACGCTCCCAGCTGCTCGAACATGTCTGGGGCTACGACTTTGATCCGCAGACCAATGTGGTGGATGTCTATATCCGCCGCGTGCGCAGCAAGGTGGACCTGCCCGAAGAACCGTCCCTCATCGAAACCGTCCGAGGCGTGGGCTATCGGTTCCGAACCGCCTCATGAAGCTCTACTTCAAATTCAAGATTGCGCTGCTGTCGTTCGCCGTCTCCGGCATCCTGCTGGTACTCTTCGGCATTGCCCTGTTTGCCTTCATCTATTCCTCCGGCATCGAACGCATCGACCGCGAACTGCGCTCGCTGGCCGAAATTCCCCTGCGCGGCGGCCCGCGCGCCGATTCCTGGAACAGTTTCGGGCAGTCCCTCGCCTCCATTTATGCCGACCGCACAGAACAGATTGTTCTCGCCGCCGTCGGCGGCGACGGCAGCACCCTTTTCAAAAGCGAAAACTTTCCCCGGGAGCTCAACGCCCGCATACCCCCGCCTCCAAGCACCGATCCGAACGCCTTCATCACCCGGCTCGACCGTGACCGCGACGGCCGGGTCAGCCGCGGCGAATTTGACGGTCCGCCGGACCGGTTTGCGGTGCACGACCTGAACCGGGACAACTTCATTGATTCGGATGAAATCGCGCACGTCCCCGCCCCGCAGTTCACCGGCGGCCCGGCGCAGCCGCCGCACCATAACGGACAACTCCCCCCCGGCAGGTCGCCGTTTTCCGCCGCATCGCCCATTGAAGCGGCCTACAGTACCGTCCGGATCGGATCGGCCCCCTGGCGCGCCGCCGTATTCAGCACCCCCGAAACAGCCGTCCTGATGGCCATGAATATGGACGCCTTTCACCGCGAAATCCGCAGGTTCCGCACCGCTTTCATGATGGCCGTTCCCGCCGCACTGCTCCTGCTCGGAGCCGCCGGCTGGTACATGGCCGGGCGCGCCATGAAACCCGTGGCCGTCATTGCCGATACCGCCGAAAGCATCACTGCAAAGGATCTGGACAAACGCATTCCCATGGTCGGAAACGATGCCGAGCTCCAGCGCCTCGTCCGCGTCTCCAACAGCATGCTCGACCGCCTGGAGAAGAGCTACCACCAGGCCGTCCGCTTCAGCTCGGATGCCGCCCACGAACTGCAGACCCCGCTCACCATCCTGCAGGGCGAGCTCGACCTCGCCATCCAGGCCGCGCCCGACGGCTCCGAAGAGCAGCAGCGCTGCAGCCAGCTCCTGGAGGAAACCCGCAACCTCAAAGCAATCATCCAGAAACTCCTGCTGCTGGCGCATGCCGACGAAGGCCGCCTGCCCATCCATGCCCAGCCGGTCAACCTGTCTGAACTGATCGAAAACGCCGCCGAAGACATCGAATTCATGGCGCCGAAACTGAGCGTCTTTACGGATATCGACGACTCTGTGCGCATCTCAGCCGATCCGGCCCTCCTCAACCAGGTCATCCGCAACATGACCTCCAACGCCGCCAAATATTCAACCGCCGGCGGCACTGCCGTATTTGTCCTCACCCGGGGCCCGGACCGCATCCGCTTCACCCTTTCCAACACGGCCCCGGACATTCCCGCGGCCGATCAGCCGCTGCTGTTTGACCGCTTCTACCGCGCCGAAAAATCCCGCACGGCCGCCGGCTCCGGCCTCGGCCTCAGCCTCGCGCGCGAAATCGCCCGCGCCCACGGCGGCGGCCTCGTCCTCAACCCCTATCAGGACGGCATGGTTTCGTTCACGCTTTACCTGCCAAATGCATAGACGCTCCGGCCGCGGTTCGCTAGATTTTGCGGCATGACTGATAAAGCTGAAGCGAAGCAGAAAATCGAGGCGCTGCGCGCCGAAATCGAACACCATAACCGGCTCTACTACATCGATGCAGCGCCCGAAATTTCCGACCGCGATTACGACGAACTTTTAAAAACGCTTGAACAGCTCGAGCAGGAATTCCCGGCCTTTGCCAGCACCTCATCGCCGACCCAGCGCGTGGGCGGCGCGCCGCTGGCCAATTTTGAAAGCGTACGGCACGCCCGGCCGATGATGAGCCTCTCAAATACCTACTCCAAAGAGGAGCTCGCCGAATTTGACGTCCGCATCCGCAAGCTGGTTCCCGAGGCCGCCTTCAACTATGTCCTCGAGCCGAAAATCGACGGCGTGGCCATTTCGCTGCGCTACGAAAACGGCGAGCTGGTCCGCGCGGTCACGCGCGGCGACGGATCCACCGGCGACGATGTTACCGCCAACGTCCGCACCATCAAATCCATTCCGCTGCGCCTGGCCGACCTGGTCCCGCCGGCGGTGCTCGAAGTGCGCGGCGAAATCTACATGGATACCGCCGGCTTTGCCGTGCTCAATGAACAGCGGCAGGAGGCCGGCCTGGTTCCGTTCGCCAACCCGCGCAACGCCTGCGCCGGCTCGCTGAAACTGCTCGACCCGCGCGAAGTCGCCGCCCGGCCGCTCGACGCCGTCTTCTATGCCGTCGGCGAACTCGACGGCATTGAATTCGAAACCCACGAACAGCTTCTCAAAACCCTGCGCGGCTGCGGCCTGCGCGTGACGCCGACCTATTGGCTCAAAGAGTCCATCGGCGAAATCATTGCGCAGCTCGACGTGCTCGAAAACATGCGCCACGAATTTCCGTTCGAAATGGACGGCGGCGTCATCAAGGTGAACGACCGCCGGCTCTACGACGACCTCGGCTACACCGCCAAGAGCCCGCGCTGGGCCGTCGCCTATAAATATGAACCGGAGCAGGCCGAAACCCTGCTGCACGCCATCTCCATCCAGGTCGGCCGCACCGGCGTGCTGACGCCCGTGGCGGAACTCGATCCGGTGCTGCTGGCCGGCACAACCGTCAAGCGCGCCACCCTGCATAACGAAGATGAAATCCGCCGCAAAGACATCAAAATCGGCGACCGCGTGATCATTGAAAAGGCCGGCGAGATTATTCCGGCCGTGGTGAAGGTGGTCACTGAAAAGCGCACCGGCGACGAAACTGAATTTTCGATGCCGACGCACTGCCCGGTCTGCGGCGGCGAGGTGGAAAAACGCGAGGGCGAAGTGGCGGTCCGCTGCATCAACCTTCAGTGTCCGGCCCAGGTGAAAAACTGGCTCACCCATTTTGCATCGCGCGGCGCCATGGATATTAACGGCCTCGGGGAATCGCTGGTGGAACAGCTCGTGGACAGCGGGCTGGTCAAAACGCCGGCGGAACTCTACACCCTCAAAAAAACCGAAGTGCTCGGGCTCGAACGCATGGGCGAAAAATCGGCGGAAAACCTCATCAAAGGCATTGAGGCGAGCATAAAACGGCCGTTCGAAAAAGTGCTGTTCGGCCTCGGTATTCGGCACGTCGGCAAAGGCGCCGCCTCCATCCTGGCCAACGAATTCAAAAACATTGATGCGCTGATGGCGGCCGACGTCCAGGCCCTGGAAGAAATCCGCGACATCGGACCGATCGTCGGCAAATCCGTCGTGGAATATTTCCTGTCGCCGGGCCCGCGCGAAGTCGTTGAGCAGCTGCGGGCGGCCGGCGTTAACTTTGAGCAGGCCGCGGCCGGCGGCAGCCGCGAGCTTGAAGGGCTGACCTTTGTGCTGACCGGCTCGATGGAATCGATGACGCGCGACGAAGCGGGCGATAAGATCAAGGCGCGCGGCGGCAAGGTGAGCAGCAGTGTCTCTAAAAAGACGAGCTACCTGGTGGCGGGAGAAGCCGCCGGTTCAAAGCTCACCAAAGCCGAATCGCTCGGCGTAACGATCCTGAACGAGGAACAGCTGCTTGCTTTGCTCGGCTCGGACGATTCCGTTGAAGACCGCGCGGCCGGCCAGCTGGGATTTGAGTTTTAGTGTCGAAGAAGCTTCCCGCTTTCGAACACCGAAGAAAACAGAACGAGGCGCGTTGCCTCGTGTACAATGAGGAGATGAACAATGATTTTAGATACCCTTTCCAACGCGGCGCGCTATGCCGGTTTGAAACCGGGACTTTCCGAGGGCTTCGGCTTCCTGGACCAGCCGGGCATCGAATCGATGGAACCGGGCCGCTATGAGATTGCCGACGGCCTGGTTTTTGCGATCGTTGAAAAGAATGACGGCCGGGCGGTTGAAGACGGCAAGCTCGAGGCACACCGGAAGTTCATCGATATCCAGTATATCATCAGCGGCGGCGAATCGATGGGCTGGAGCCCGCTGGCGGCGCTCTCCGGCTCCGAGGGCTACGACGAGAACCGGGACCTGGAATTCTTTACCGACAAGGCGCAGAGCATTGTAAACGTGCCGCCGGGCTCCTTCGCGGTCTTCCTGCCGACCGACGCCCACCTGCCGGACATCGGCAGCGGTCCGATCCACAAAGTGGTGGTGAAAGTGGCCGTGGACTGACGAACCGCAGAACAGATGAATATTGAATCAGGAATCAAGAAGGAAAAGTTCGGCATTCAGGATTCGATATTCCCTGTTCGAAATTCTAGAAGGTATGCCCGATCAGGAAGTTGAAGCGGCCGGAACCGCTGAGGTAGCGGTCGTCATAGGTGATCGGCCACGCATAGTCGAGGTGCAGCGGAAAGCCCGGCATATCGAGGCGCAGGCCGATACCCCAGTCATCGTGATAGTCCGACGGATCAAAGTCCCACGACTCAGCATTCACGAAGCCCCAGTCATAAAAGAGGGCGCCGCGGATCTGGTTCCAAATCGGATAGGTCAGCTCGGCCGTCCAGAACGCCATGGAGTTACCGCCCACGGGATCTTCCGTATCCGGGTCCGTCGGTCCGACATCGCGGTAGTCAAAACCGCGCAGGTTATACGAACCGCCGAGGAAGAGGCGGTCGAAAATCGGCACCCCGTCGCCGTAGGTCAGCGCAGTGTCGGCGCTGTCGCCGAAGGCTTCGACCGACTCAATATGGCCGCGCAGGTTAAAGACCATGTTTCCCTTCAGCTGCCAATATTGGGTCGAGCGCACGCGCGCGCCGAAGATATCGGTTTCGCCGCCGAGAATCCCGCCGGCCATGTAGGGCGTAACCGTGGTTTTATTGCCGCGCGTCGCATTGAAGAAGCGGTCCTGCGAGTTAAACGTCCAGGTGTAGTCGACCCCGCTTTTCAGGCGGTAGCCCTCCTCTTCCTGAATCGACGTTGAGGCATCGTCATCCACGTTGTAGACGCGGAACTGCTCCAGCGTGTAGGACAGGCTGCCGCGCGTCCAGCGGGAGAGCGGTTTGCCCAGCGAAAGCGAAAAGCCGTCGTTCTGCTGGTCGTAGGAGTCGGAAAAATACTCGGATTCGCGGTGGAACAGGTCGATGCCGAAAGAGAGCTGCCGGTTCAGGAACCACGGCTCGATGAACGAGATCTCCACGTCGTTTCGCGAAGTACCCAGCTGCAGGCGGATCTTAAACTTCTGGCCGGCACCGATCGGCGGCCACCGTTTCCAGTTGAAGTTGCCCTGCGAGAGTTCCACATAGCCCACCAGCGAGTCTACGCTGGAGAAGCCGACGCCGGCGGTGAACTGGCCGGTCGCTTTTTCCTTCACCTGAACATTGATGTTGTACTGGTCGCCTTCGCCGGCGGATTCAGGACTGATATTGACGACCTCGAAATAGTTGAGGTTCTGCAGGCGGCTTTGGGAGGTACGGATGCGGCTGCGGTTATACTTTTCGCCGGGGTACATCACCAGTTCACGCCGAATCACTTTATCAAGCGTGCGCTCATGGCCGCTGATGTTGACGCTCTTGATATAGCCGATGGAGCCTTCCGTCACCTGATATTCAATATCGACGACCGCCGTCTCCGCATTGGCATCATATACCGGGCGCACATTGGTGCGGACATAGCCGCGGTTGCCGTAGTGGGCACTGATGGCCTCGCTGGCGGACTCAATGTTCTGCACAGAGGCGATGTCGCCGGGGCGCAGGCGGAGCATGCGGCGAACCTCCTGTTCCGGATAGGCCTCCACGCCGCTTAGCGTCACCCGGCCGATGCGGTAGCGCTGCCCCTCCACAATGCGGAAGGTCAGGCGCGAGCGCTTCGGGTTGCTGCGGTCCAGCACCGGCTCGGAAACCTCGGCATCGAGAAAGCCGTTGTTCATGTAGAGGCTTTTAATCGAATACACATCTGAATCGACTACTTCGTCCTTATATTTGCCCGAACCTGTGATGAACGACCACCAGCGCTTCTCCTTCTGCTGAATCACCCGGCGGAGCTTGCTGTCGTCGATCAGGTCGTTGCCTTCAAACTGGATATTTTTTACGGCCATCTTGTCGCCCGCATCAATCGTGAAGACCACATCCACGGTGCCCAGTTCATCATCGACCTTTGAGGACCAGGTGATCTCTGCATCGGGATACCAGTAGTCGCGATAGGCTTCGCGCAGCTTGGCCGCCGCCATTTCAAAGGTGGAGTCATCGGCAAACTGACCGATTTCGAGCTCGGATTTTTTCCGCATCTTGCGGCCGCTCTTTTCGCCTCCGATAAAGCCGATACGGCGCAGGCGGTGCTTGGTGGTGACGGTGTAGACCAGCACCACGCCGTCGCCCTGAACATCCATGCGGGCATTTACATACGAGTAGCGGCCCGATTCCCGCATGCGGTTCACATCGACCGCAATGGCGGAAAGAATGGTTTCGCGGTCGGGCACCTGTTCGCCGACCCTAAAGGACGTGAAGGCGGCCACCGAACTGATGCCGTATACCTCGCCGGCCTGATTGACGATGCGGATATCTTTAATGACTTCCGCGTGAACCGCCGCAGCGGCCAGCAGACTTAACAGTATTGCAGTGGTTTTTTTCATGAACCTGCCAAAAGTTGGAAGTTATTCTCCGCCGGGATCGAATTGGTCTTCGAATTCTGCGCGGTCTTCAAAACGGGTGTATTCGCGAATAAAGGACAGTTTCACTTCTCCGGTTGCGCCGTGGCGGTATTTTGCCACATCAAGCACGGCCAGGTTGTCCGAGTTCCGGTCATCACCTTTGGCATAATAACTCGGACGGTACAGAAGCCAAACCATATCGGCATCCTGCTCGATGGCGCCGGAGTCGCGCAGGTGCGAAAGCTTGGGAATATTGTCGCCGGTGCTCTCGGCCGCACGGCTGAGCTGGGAAAGCACAATCACCGGAACATCCAGCTCCTTGGCCATGGCTTTAACCGCTCCCGAGATGGCCATGGTCTCCCGCTGCCGGCCGTCGCTCGCAAACTTGGAAAAGTTCATCAGCTGCAGGTAGTCGATCACAATCAGGCCGATGCCGTGGCGCTCTTTCATGCGCCGCGCGCGGGAGCGCATTTCGACGGCTTCGAGGCCGGGTGTATCGTCGATATAAATTTTCGCCTTCGAGAGCCGGTCCACGGAAGCGGTCAGTTTCGCATGTTCGTCCGGGGTCAGTCCGCGCCCCTTGGCGCGGTGCATGGGCAGGCGCGCGTTACAGAACAGCATACGTTTCACCAGCTGCTCGCGGCTCATTTCCAGACTGAATACTGCGACGGGCGTCGGGTCGCCGTGAATGCCCAGCGCCGCGTTTTCCGCAATGTTCAGCGCCAGCGAGGTTTTACCCATGGCCGGCCGCGCAGCCAGAACAATCATATCGGTCCGCTGCAGGCCGCCGAGCCGCTCATTCAGCCCGACGAATCCGGTGGTCACACCGGTCACCAGCTGATTCGGATCGGTATTTTCAATATCCGCAAAGGCTTCGCGGACGGAATCTTTCCAGTCGGGAATCTTTTCCGCGCCGTTCACTGCCAGCGAAAAGAGCTCCTCCTGTGCAAGACTGATGAGCTGGGCCGCCTCTTCCTCCCCCTTGTAGGCCTTATCGATGGCTTCGGAGGATTTTTCGATCAGGCTGCGGTAGAGCTTTTTCTCCATGACGAGGTCACAGTAAAACTCCACATGCGCCGGCACCAGCGTGCTGTCCTGCAGCTGGATCAGGTAATCATAGCCCCCGACCTTGTCGAGGGCATTTTTGTTTTTGAGCCATTCACCGATGGTGAGGGCATCCATCGGCACGTTGGCCTGCCCCATATCGAGCAGCTGCTCAAAAAGCGCCTGGTGCCGCCGATCATAAAAACAATCAGGTCCAAGACGCTTTGCCAAACACTTATCAAGTGATCCGGCCGGATCCAGCAATATGGAACCTAAAACCCCCCGCTCGGCTTCTTCGCTGTGCGGGGGGATTCGCAATCCTGCTGGATCCCCGGGGATCATTGCTCGTCTTTATCTTCGACGATCCAGACCTTCAGGGTGGCTGACACTTCCGGGTGCAGCTTGACTTCAATGTCAAACACACCGAGTTCGTGCAGCGGAGCGGCCAGAAGGACTTTGCTCTTGTCGATTACAACGCCCTGCTCTGCCAGTTTCTCGAGAATCGCCGGAACACCAACCGAACCGAACATTTTGCCGGATTCGCCGACTTTCGCCGAAATGGTGCACTCGATGCCTTCGATCTTCTTGAGAAGCTCTTCGGCAGCGCTTTTCTCCTGTGCAAGCTGCGCGAGGCGCTCAAGGCGTTTCTTTTCGATCTGGCGCTTTTTGCCTTCCGTCACTTCCGAGGCAATGCCTTTGGGAAAAAGGAAGTTGCGGGCGTAGCCATCGGCCACCTTAACGATATCACCTTCAATACCCAGGCCTTCAACCTGGTCCATCAACAGTACTTCAACAGCCATTGTGGTACTCCTTGGTTAGCGAACCAGGCCCATGACACGGGCGCGACGGATCGCTTTTTTGATGTTACGCTGCTGCTGGGCATTAGCACCTGTGATACGTCCCGGCAGAATTTTACCGCGGTCCGTCATGAATTTTTTCAGGAACTCAGCGTCTTTATAATCGACCTCGGTCACTCCGCGCAGGAGCTCCGGGTCACGTTTGTAATCATCTCTATCTCTACGAGCCATAATTATATCCTTTCTTAAAACGGCACATCATCGTCGTCGTCCGCAAGCGGCGGGGGCTGCGGCACATTATCCTGCGGAGCTGATGAAGGTGCCGCAGAAAACTCTGAACCTTTCCCGGGAGAACCGAGGAACTGTACGCGGTCTGCACGCACACGCAGTCGGCTGCGCTTCTCGCCCTGCTGGTTTTCCCACTGGTCCAGCTGAAGTCGGCCCTCAACAAAAACCGAAGAGCCTTTTTGGAGATACTCAGCCGATGTTTCGGCCTGGCGTCCCCAGACAACCACATCCACAAAGCAGGTCTGTTCAACCGTTTCACCCGCTTTGTTTTTGAAGTTTTCATTCACGGCCAGGCCCAGGTCCGCCACAGCGGTGCCCGACGGCGTATACCGGATTTCCGGATTACGCGTCAGGTTTCCCATTAAGAGGACCCGGTTATAGCTGGCCATCGTCCTTATGCCTCCTGCGCGGCTTCCACTTCGCCGGCAACAACAAACTGGTGGCGGAACACGTTCGTGCTCAGCTTCAGACGGCTCTTGAACGCATCGATCTGTGCGCCTTCAAGCTTGAACGTAACGTTTACATAAAGACCGGCCTTCTGCTTCTGGAGCGAGCGGGCAAAGGTCTTTTTTCCCATGCGGACAGCGCTCTCAACGGAGCCGCCCAGCTTTTCGAGTTCTTCTTTCACACGGCCGATAGCCTGGTCGAGTCCCTCTTCGTCCAGGGTCTCCGGAAAGATGAACAGTCCTTCATACGTATTCAATGGTTTTCTCCTATACTTAACCTAGCTGCAACTGATTGAACTCGTTCATGGTTCGCACAGTTCCTACGGAAAAGATGCTTTCTACCGCATCGGCGGCACGTTCGACAACCTTTTCCAGCTTCAAATACTCCTGTTCGGCAAAGTCGCCCAGAACGAACTCAATCATGTCCGCTTCGGCCGGCTTGGGCCCGATTCCAACCCGCACGCGGGGAAATCCCTTCGTCTGCAGCCACTCCAGCATCGACTTCATG
>JBFHGU010000044.1:0-28203 GCA_041582935.1 Pontiella sp. | reverse complement strand
AGGGATCATGGATCATACTCTCTTCGGTCATCGCGGCGGCGGCCGTTGCCATATCCCATTCTCCGGAGGCAATCACGCCGGCCAGTTCGTCGATCAGCGCGGGATCAATCAGCGGCTCGTCGCCCTGCACATTAATCACAGCATCGGCATCGAGCGATTCGACGGCTTCGGCAATGCGGTCCGTCCCGGTATGATGGTCGGGGCGGGTCATGGCCACATCCACATCCGGCAGGTTCAGCGCTTTCACGAAGTCGGCAATCCGCTCATCGTCGGTGGCCACGATGACTGCATCCAGTTTTTCGGCCTGCCGCACGCGTTCGACCACCCATTGCACCATGGGTTTTCCGGAAATCAGGGCGAGGCTTTTACCCGGGAAGCGGGTGGAACCCCAGCGCGAGGGAATGACGCCTACGATTTTACTCATGAGAAGCTCCTTTCAGAAACGGTTTTAAAATAGGTCCGATATTTTGCCGGAAGGGTGTCTGCCGCAGTTCGGTTTCCGCCGCGAGCCGGGAGAGTTCCAGCCGGCTGTTTTGAGGGCGGGGGGCTCCGGGGGGCGGGTTCGGATTGGGGGAAATGTGACGGTGGTCGAGCCCGAGCGCTTCGGCCATGGCGCAGGTCATTTCATATTTGGTCAGCGCCTCGCTGCCGCTGAAATGATAGATGCCGGCGGCATCGGGAATCTTCGGCAGCCAGCCGCGCAGCGTCAGGGCAATATCGCCGACATAGGTCGGGAAGCGCACGGCCCAGTCGTCTTCCTGCGCGGGGGCGCTGTCCAGCAGTTTGTTGAGCATCAGCGTCACCGGCGATTCCTCCAGCGTTTCAACTTCGCCGTAGAGAATCGGCACGCGGAGTACGATATGATCAGACGACGCGCCGAGTACGGCCCGTTCGCCGGCCAGCTTGGTTTCGCCGTAAAAGTTCAAGGGGTTCGGCTCATCGTCTACGGAGTAGGGCGGGTTGGCTCCGTCGAACACATAGTCGGTGGAGATATAGAGCAGTTTGGTTCCGGCTTCGGCCAGCGTGCGGGTTGCTTCCACATTAAGGCGCTGCGTCAGCTCCTGCTGGTTTTCACAGCTATCGGGCTTCCGCTCGGCCGCGGTGTGGATGATCAGGTCGGGTTTTGTTTGTTCAAGTGCCGCGCGGACAGCGGCGGCATCCGTCAGGTCGAGCTTAAGGTCGTTTGTGCCGGCCCGGCTCCAGGCGCAGGTGACCGGGTTGAAGTCGGCCAAGGCCTTGCTGCAGGCGCGCCCGAGCAGGCCGCTGGCCCCGGTGATCAGGATTTTCATGTTTAGCCCTCGGCGGTGTGCTGTTTCATATAACTGAGCAGCTCTTCCTGGGTGCAGGTGGCTGTGCCGAGTTTGCCGACCACCACGCCGGCGGCAAAGTTGGCGAGTTCGGCCGCTTCGAGGAAGGAGGCGCCGCAGGCGAGGGCGAGGACATAGGTGGCAATCACCGTGTCGCCCGCGCCGGAGACATCGAACACCTCGCGTGCGCGGGTGGGAATGTGCTGCGGCGGCTGCTCTTCGCCGCAGAGCAGCATGCCGTGCGGGCCGAGGGTAATGAGGGTATGGCGCGCCTTCCACATCGACTGAAGTGTGCGGCCGACTTCGAGCAGCGGTCCGTCTTCGAGCGGGTTGTCGGCGGGTTTTCCTTCGGCTGCGCCGGCGGAACCGAATGCCTCCTTGCGGTTCGGGGTCACCACGGTAACGCCTTCCATTTTGAGGATGTGGCCGTCTTTCGGGTCGTAGCCCACGGGAATGCCTGCTTTGTCGGCTGCGGCCAGCACGGTGTCGACTACGGGCTGCTGGACGGAGCCTTTGCCGTAGTCCTCGATGATGACGCCGTCGGCTTCGGTGATCTCTTTTTCAATCTGCGCGCAGAAGGCGTCCATTTCGGCGGCGGAGATGGTCAGGTACTGCTCGCGGTCGACGCGGACCACCTGCTGCTGTTCGGCCACCACGCGGGTTTTTACGCAGGTGGGATGCGTGCCGTGTTCAATGACGGCGCTGAGCGCGACGCCGGCCGCCGAGAGCTGTTCTTTGAGTTCTTCGCCGATCCGGTCTTTGCCCACGATGCCGGCCATGGCGGCACCGCCGCCGAGGGCGAGCAGGTTGGAGGCGACATTGCAGGCGCCGCCGGGCATGGCTTTTTCGTGGGTGACGTGTACGACCGGTACCGGGGCCTCCGGCGAAATGCGCGAAACGGTGCCGTAGACGAAGCGGTCCATCATCAGGTCGCCGACCACCAGGATCCGTTTTTCCGATGCGCGGCTGAGCAGGTCGCGGGCGCGCTCGAAGGTGATTTTCATGCGTGTTCTCTCCTTGGACATTAGTTGCGTTTAAATTGGCGGCAGAGCACGCCGGCGGCGGCGAACAGATCGCGCGCCTGCTGGGTGAAGTGGTACTCCTCGTCGTAGACCACTTCTTCGATGCCGGCGTTAATCAGCATTTTGGTGCAGAGCAGGCAGGGGCTGAGGGTGCAGTAAAGGGTGCCTCCGCGTACGCTGATGCCGTGGTAGGCGGCCTGCACAATGGCGTTTTCTTCGGCATGCGCGCAGATGCAGTCGCCAAGGCTTTCGCCCGAGGCGGCGTCTGAATTACAGCGCGGGCAGCCGCCCTCAAAACAGTTGGCAATGCCGCGCGGGGTTCCGTTGTAGCCGGTTGAGATTATGCGCCTGTCTTTCACAATCAAGGCGGCCACCTTGCGGCGGCTGCAGTTGCCGCGCCGGGAGACGACGTGCGCAATGTCCATAAAGTATTCGTCCCAGTCCGGGCGCTTCGATTCATCCTGATTCATCGGGACAAGGTATCAGGCTCCATCGGCTTCGTAAAGCCGAAGGACGGCAGGCGTCACCTCGGCAATATTGCGCAGCGCGCGGAAGTTTTCGGCGCCGGTTCCGAGGGCAATAAGCGGTACGGGATTCGCGGTGTGGGTTCGGGTGGTGGAGTCTTCAATATTGCCGTGATCGCTGCAGAGCAGGAAGAGCTGGTTGGGCTGTTCGCCGAATGCGGCGGCGGCGGGCAGGAAGTGTTCGAGTGATTCGAGGCAGCGGCCGACCTGAGCCGGATCGCCGGAATGGCCGGCGCGGTCGGTCATGAAGTATTCGTAGAGCGTGAAATCGTGCTCGGAGGCGACTGCAAGCAGGTGCGCCGCGGCCTCTTCCTCGGAGATATGCGGGCCGTCATAACCGCGCTCATGCATGGTCCAGCGGGTGATGTCGTGGTTGACGGCCCGGCCGTTCATCAGCTCTTCTTTATGCCGCACATTGCCGTTGGCGGAGAGCGTCATGACGGTGGTGACCGATTGTTTGCGCGGCGGAATGTTGAAGGGATCGTCAATCCAGTAGGCATTGGCGAAGGTCGGGTTTTTACCGAGGTGCCGCAGCTTGGCGAAGATGTTTTCTTTTTCGATGAGCGTTTTGAGCCGGGGCGGGGGAAACCCTTCGATATGCCGGCCCATGGCCTGCGGGGCATTCACGCCGCATAGCAGCGCGGCCTGGCCGGTGGCGCTCTGCGGTTTGCCTTCCACTCCGAGGCCGGCATCGACCGGCACGGCGGCGCGGAGCAGGCGGGCCAGGTTCGGGAAGCGCGGACTGCACAGCGGATTAACCGCCGGGTCGGCGGAGCCGATGCCGAAGCCGTCGATGAAGATAAATAGAATTTTGAGGTCGTGAATCACGGAACACACTGAATACACCGAATAATTCTCTGTTCAAGTCCGTTCCGTATATTCAGTGTATTCGGCGGTTTATTATGAAGTATGAAAATGCATCTGAGTTTAGTGAGTGGCTGCAGGAGACGGCGCAGGAGATCGGTGCGCATTCGGCGGCCTGTATTCGAATGGATAATCCGAAACTGCTGAAGCTGATCGATGCGAATAACACGCTGAATGAAGCGTGGATGCAGTCCGGCCGCCACGGCGAGATGCACTATCTCGAGCGGATGCTTGCCGAGAAGGCGAATCCGGCGGCGGCTTTTCCGTTTGCGAAGTCGGTGATTGTGCTGGCGTTTACCAATAAGTGGGGCGATCCGTCGGCCGTGCACCCTTTTCCGGAACCGGCTGATGATGTGATGCTGGGCTATATTTCGGCCTACGCGCGGGAGGTGGATTACCATTCGACGGGGCAGCAGATGCTCGCGGCGCTGGCGGAACGGTTGGGCGGGGCGGTTCAGGCCGAGGCGGCGGTGGATACCAAGGCGGTATATGAGCGGTTGTTCGCGACCGTCGGCGGTCTGGGCGTGCTGGGCGGGAATGATCTGCTGCGCGTTCCGGATCGGACCAATGTGCGTGTCTTTATCGGCTGCCTGTTTGTGGACCGTGAACTGCCGGAGGTGATTCATCAGCCGAAAATGCCGTTTGCCTGCAGTGATTGCCGTAAGTGCATCACGAACTGCCCGACCGGCGCGCTGCGGTTCGGCGAGCCGATCGATGCGCGGATCTGCATCAGCTATCTCACCATTGAGAAGCGGACGGTGCTGAACCTGCGGGAATCCGAAATGATCGGGGACTGGCTGTTCGGGTGCGACCAGTGCACCGTGGTCTGTCCGCCCAGGGACCGGGTCGATACGCGGATTCCGGTTGACCTTGAATGGCTGCTTAAAACACCGGCCGGCGAGCTGCGCCGGCTGATTAAAGGCAATGCGGTGTCCTATGCCGGGGTTACCCAGCTGCGGAAGAATGCAGTGGTCATCCTCAAAAAGAAGGAGAGCAGTTCTGCGGGTGCTGAAGAACTGCTCTCCTGGGTAAGTAAACACACAGGCAGCGAGCTGATACGTTCTCAACTCGCTGCCTGGTAGGAGGAGATGAGGTCTTAATTTAAAGCATTCGGCGTGCCAGATATCGGGCGGCCGAAGAAAGTGCTTTGAATCCTGTTTCCGGCTGATAGAGTCACGCGCTTTTCACCGACCTAAGGAACATTCAAATGGCAGGAATGATTGGAGCAGTATGGGGCATTGCAGGGCTGACGCTGATTTTGGTGCGGGGTTTGTCCAGTGTGTGGCCCTATGTGGGAGAGCTGGAGTTCGGCTCCTTCGGCTGGCCGGAATGGCTGGGGCTGCTGATCAGCCTGGTTTTCATGGGTTATGCCGAGGGTTATAAGGGATTTCAGCTGCGGTTTTCACCGCGGGTGGGTGCGCGGGCGCTCTACCTGAAGAAGAATCCCACGCCGGTCCGCATTATTTTCGCTCCGTTTTTCTGCATGGGATTTTTTCATGCCGCCAAAGCCCGCAAGATCACGGCGTATGCCGTCACTACGATGGTGATCCTGCTGATCATCCTTGTCCGCCGGCTGCCGCAGCCGTGGCGCGGTATTATTGATGCCGGGGTCCTGTTCGGCCTGGGCTGGGGGCTGATCTCGGTCTGGATCTACAGCGTTAAGGCCCTTTGCGGAAAGGGCGAATACACCGTTTCGCCTGAAACGCCGGACGCCTAAATTCCTGACCGGATTTGCGGGGTCAACCGGATGATTCGGTCCTGAATATCCGGTAAATCCCGTTCATCCTGCCTGAATATTACTTTACGATGCTTGACTCCGCCGTGCAGGACCTATAGAAACCCCGCCACTTCAGGACGGTCAGAAGGACCGCTCCTCTTTTCTTCACTCCACCGGCGGCGAGGTTGAAAATATGTATTCGCCGGTTAGGAAAAAATAGAATGAAGAAAGAAAACGACCTTAATGGCGTTTTCGGTGCACTGCTTCCGGAAATCGGACAAGCAGTCGCTGAAGCGGGCTACCATACACCCTCACCGATTCAGGAGCAGTCGATTCCCCCGCTGCTTGAAGGGCGCGACATGATCGGCTGCGCGCAGACCGGAACGGGTAAAACCGCCGCGTTCACGCTCCCGATCCTTCAGTACCTGGCTAAACGCAAAAAGGGCGCCCAGCGATCGAAACCGGCCGTGCTGATTCTGGCCCCGACCCGCGAGCTGGCGGCGCAGATCGGCGACAGTATTGAAAAGTACGGCCGCCACACGCGCACCACGCACACCGTCATTTTCGGCGGCGTCGGCGCCAATCCGCAGATTCGGGCCGTGAAAAACGGGGTGCATATCCTGGTGGCCACGCCGGGCCGGCTGCTCGACCTGATGAACCAGGGGCATATCGACCTTTCGAGCATTGAGGTGTTCGTTCTCGACGAGGCCGACCGCATGCTCGACATGGGCTTTATTCACGATATTAAGAAAGTGATCAAACAGCTGCCGGCCAAACGGCAGACGCTCTTCTTTTCAGCCACAATGGAAAAGAAAGTGAAACAGCTGGCGGAAACGCTTGTTTCGAATCCCGTGCAGGTGGAGATCGAGCCGGAAAAACCGGCGGTGGACCGGATTACTCAGAAAGTGATGTTCGTCAAAAAAGAGAATAAAGACGAGCTGATCCTGAAGCTGATGGCGGGCAAAAAGCTGGATAAGGTCATCATTTTCACCCAGATGAAGCACGTTGCCAATAAAGTGGCCCGCAAGCTGGAGGGCATGGGCATTCCGGCGGCGGCGTTCCACAGCAACAAGAGCCAGACGGCCCGCACCAAGGCGCTGGCGGCCTTCAAAGCCGGCAAACTCAGTGCCCTGGTTGCAACCGATATTGCGGCGCGCGGCATTGATGTGAAGGAGATTTCACACGTCATCAATTATGACATGCCGGTGGAGCCGGAGACCTATGTGCACCGGATCGGCCGTACCGCGCGTGCCGGGGCAGAGGGCGATGCCATTTCGTTCTGCAGTGCGCCTGAGCGCGATTACCTGCGCGCCATTGAAAAGCTGATCCGCCTTGAAATTCCGGTGGACCTGAAACACAGCTGGCACTCGGAAAAAGCCATGAATGCCACCGGCGCCGATGCCAAGCCCGGCCCGAAAGTCCGGCAGCAGCGCACTAAACCGAAAGTCAGCGCCGGCGGCCGTCTGAAAACCAACCGCAAAGGCGGCGGCCGTCCGCAGCGCATCAAAAGCCGCAGGTCTGTAAATGGTTGAGGTCGGAAAATTCAATAAGCTGGCCATCTCGCGTGAAACGGATTTCGGCCTGATTTTTGACGGACTGCAGCTGGGTGAAATCCTGATGCCGAACCGCTATGTTTCCAAGGACTGGAAGATCGGCGATAAGATTGAAGTGTTCGTCTATCTCGATTCCGAGGACCGGC
This sequence comes from Pontiella sp., assembly GCA_041582935.1. GTDB lineage: Bacteria > Verrucomicrobiota > Kiritimatiellia > Kiritimatiellales > Pontiellaceae > Pontiella. Next base: position 21,070 of record JBFHGU010000044.1, on the reverse strand, counting down.
TGACGGCAACCACGCAGCGGCCGAAGGCGCAGGTGGGCGAATTTGCGCTGCTGCGCTGTAAAGACAATACGCCGATCGGTGCGTTCCTTGACTGGGGCCTGCCGAAAGACCTGTTTGTGCCGTTCCGCGAGCAGCGCATGAAGATGCGCAAGGGCGACTCCTATCTGGTTTATCTCTACTACGATAAAACCAGTGAACGCATCGTGGCCTCTGCCAAGCTCGACAAATACCTCAATTCAAAACGGTTTTATAAAGCCAACGAAGAGGTTGATCTCATCGTCTGGCAGAAGTCCGACCTCGGCTATAAGTTCATTATCAACAATGAGCGCTGGGGCATGGTGTTCCATAACGAGATTTTCCAGTCGCTGGAACGCGGGCGGAAGATGAAGGGCTACATTAAAAACGTGCGGCCCGACGGACGGATCGACCTGACCCTGCAGAAGCAGGGCTATGAAAAGGTCTCGCAGATCACCGATACCATTCTGGAGCACCTGAAGAAAAACGGCGGTTTCATGCCGATCACTTCCAAGACGCCGCCGGAGCGGATCAATGCGCTGTTCGGCGTCAGCAAGAAGACCTATAAAAACGCCATCGGCGCGCTCTACAAAAAGCGCCGGATCACTATTGAAGATGACGGAGTGCGGCTGGTCTAGAATGAAAACGGCGCGGCGAACCGTTCTGCGCAGCACGGTGTTCGAAAGAGAGAGCATGTGATGAACAGCTTTGATGACTTAGATATCGTTTTCTCAACCGACAAGGGCCGGATCAAACCGGAGAAGAAAAAGCCGGAAGCGCCGAAGGGCGACGGTATTGTTCGGGTCGGCCGGGAAACAAAAGGCCGCAAGGGCAAAGGCATGACCGTCATCACCGGTGTGCCGATGCATCCGCAGGGCCTGAAAGACCTCGCCAAAAAGCTGAAGCAGAAATGCGGTACCGGCGGCACGGTAAAGGGGCATACGATCGAGATCCAGGGCGATCACCGCGACCTGCTGGCTGCTGAACTGCAGTCCATGGGGTACACCGTCAAAAAATCCGGCGGCTGAAATCGACTGCTGACGAAAAATCCGGGGGCGCGGTTTTTTTTCACACATTGTACTGTGTGAAATCAGCTATAGGGTTCCGGGGCGGGTTTCCGCAGTGTGCGTGCGAAGATCAGGCCGCCGAACAGCAGGTAGAAATGGTAGGTGAAGACCCGCCAGAGCAGGATCGCAACACCGACGAGGTCCGTCGGCATCAGCTGGGGCAGCGCGAGTGCTGCGAGCACTTCCACAGAGCCGCCTCCGCCGGGGGCGACGGCGAGCATCGAGATCATGAAAAGCAGGCCCTGCATGACGATCAGCGGCAGCGGATTGACGGGATAGCCGAGCAGGAAGATGGCGAGCGGCAGAATGCTGTAGCGCGCGGAAAACTGCAGTCCGGCAAGCAGGTAATTGATGAGCAGCATGCCGCGGTGCTCTTTAAAGATCAGGCGGAAGGCGTTTCGGCCCTTTCGGAACCCGCTGGTCAGTTTCTGTCTGGCCAAACGCAGGCGCCCATCCACGCGGTATCTTCGAAAGTGCTTCTGTCTTTTAAGCGCCTGGTAAACCGGTTTCCGCAGCAGGCAGAACAAAACCGGCATGAGGAGCAGTGCCAGCCACCCGCAGTTTCTGCCGTTTGCGAAAGCCGCTGCATCGAACGGAATGTAGTTGAACAGGGCGGTCAGTGCAAAGGGGGTAATGGATATGAAGAAGAGGATATCCAGAAATATGTCTGCCGCCAGCAGCGCTGCGCCGTGCGCATAGGGGATCCCCGATTTCTTCAGGAAGCCGAGACGCACAGCCGCGCCTCCGATGCCTCCGGGCGAGGCCATGACCCCGAATTCTGATGAGACGGCAATGCTTACGGCCCGCGTATATTTGAGCGGGCGGCCAATGCAGCGCGACATGAGCCAGAAACGGAGTCCGTTGCAGCTCCATGAGATAAAGACGGGCACCGCGAGCAGGGGAACGCGCTTCCAGTTGATCTCTTCTCTGACGATGCTGAGGGTGTCGCCGGAAGACGTGAACAGCAGCACCAGGCTCGAAACCGCAATGGAGATGACCAGCCCCTGAACCGCAATGGCGGTAAATTTTTTTACGTTGAGTTCGGTCTGGCTCATTGGCCCGGTAGATCCAGGGTGTGGATGTTTAATGCCGGTTCAGCGGCGATGCCGCGCAGGGCGGCATCGCTGCGAGCTTGGCTGCTGAAGCCGCACTCTGCGCCGCTGAGGCCGCTGTAAATCCGTACTGTGGCGCATGCTTTCATCTCTGAGACAAACTGTCGGCGGACGCCGTTAGTGTTTCACAAGCGGGTTGCTGCGGTTACATGAAATCCGGCGGGGATGAACCTGTTTTTGGAGTTTCCAAGGGCTGTGCAGGCATTATAGAGTCTTTTCCATTATGGCGGAAATTAATCAGCGTAAACTAGATCATATCCATATCGCGGCCGATGACCCGGCTGTTGATCGACAGCGGCATTTCTTTGACCGCATTCACCTGACGCACCGTGCACTGCCGGAGCTCAGCCTAGCGTCGGTGGATCCTTCTACGACGTTTCTGGGCAAACCGCTCTCCTTTCCGCTGCTGATTTCGTCGATGACCGGCGGCGCGGATGAGGAGCTGATTCGAATCAACCGCAACCTGGCGCTGGCGGCCGAGGCGGAAGGCATTGCGCTGGCGGTCGGTTCGCAGCGGATTTTTCTTTCGGATGAGGCCGCGCGCGGCAGTTTTGAGCTGCGGCAGCATGCGCCGACGATTCCGCTCATCGGTAATCTGGGGGCGGTGCAGCTGAACTATGATGTGGGCTTTGCCGACTGCGAAGCGGTGGTGCAGCTGCTGGACGCGGACGCGCTTTACCTGCACCTGAATCCGCTGCAGGAGGCGGTGCAGCCCGAGGGGGATACCGATTTTTCGGGGCTGGTGAGCAAGATTGCGGAAATCGTGAAGGTGCTCAAGGTGCCGGTGATCATTAAGGAGGTCGGCGCGGGGGTGGGCGGCGAAGATGTTGAACACCTGCTGGCGGCCGGGATCAAGCATATCGATGTGGCTGGTTCCGGCGGTACGTCCTGGAGCATGGTGGAGAGCCGGCGGAGCAGCGATCCGAATCTGGGAGAGCTGTTTGGCGACTGGGGAATTCCCACGCCGATTGCCCTGCGGCAGATGAAGCCTTTCCGGCATGAAATTGAAGTGATTGCATCGGGCGGCATTCGAAACGGCATTGATATGGCGAAGAGCCTGATTCTGGGAGCTTCCCTGTGCGGCATGGCCCGGCCGTTCCTGCAGCCGGCGCGCGAGTCGGCGGAGGCCGTGCGTGAGGTGATTCGGAAGATTAAAAGGGAGTTTATCACCGCGATGTTCCTGCTGGGTGCAGGCGATATCGACGGGGTTAAGGGCAGGGAGGAACTTATTCTGTATGAACATTGGAATTGATCGAATCAGCTTCTACACCTCGCACTATTTTGTGGACCTGAAAACGCTGGCCCAGGCGCGTCAGGTGGATTCTGAAAAATACTACGTGGGCATCGGCCAGGAAAAAATGGGCATTCCCGCTCCGGACGAGGATGTGGTGACGCTGGCTGCCAGCGCGGCCTATCCGTTGAAGCGAGACGGCGAGCTCGACGATGTCGAGCTGCTGCTGTTTGCCACGGAAACGGGGATCGATCAGTCGAAAGCCGCCGGAATTTATGTGCATGGCCTGCTTGAAATGCAGCCGCGCTGCCGCACGGTTGAGCTGAAGCAGGCGTGCTACAGCGGGACGATGGCGATCCAGATGGCGGTTGGATTTGTTGCCCGGAACCCGTCGAAAAAAGCGCTCGTGATTACCTCGGATGTGGCCCGCTACGAACTGGGCAGCCCCGGCGAGGCCACGCAGGGGTGCGGCTCGACGGCGATGCTGATTTCCGCCGACCCGCGCATTATGGTGATTGAGCCGGAGAGCGGCTACTATACCGAGGATGTGATGGATTTCTGGCGGCCGAATTACCGCTCCGAAGCGCTGGTAGACGGAAAATACTCCACCATGGTTTATATTCATGCGCTGATAGAATCCTGGAAACAGTATGCCGCGGCGACGGGCCGTGAACTGACCGATTTCGACCGGTTCTGCTACCATATTCCGTTTACAAAAATGGCCGAGAAGGCGCATCTTAAGCTGTGCCGGAAATTCAAGGTGCCGACCGATCCGGAGCAGATGCAGCGGCTGCTGGAGGAGTCGCTGCGCTACAGCCGGATTACCGGCAACTGCTATTCGGGGTCAATGTATGTCGGCCTGACGTCGCTGCTTGATACCGCGGAAGAGGATCTCTCGGGCAAGCGGATCGGGCTCTACAGTTACGGATCAGGCTGCGTGGGTGAGTTTTACAGCGGTATTGTGCAGCCGGGTTACCGGGATGTGCTTTATGCAGATCAGCACCGGAAAATGCTGGCGGAGCGCACCGAACTGACGTATCAACAATACGAGGATATTTTTCATTACGGCGTGCCGACCGATGGGGGGGAATATGTGTTCCCGCAGTACAAAACCGGGCCGTTCCGGTTTTCGGGCATAAGTCAGCACAAACGCGAATATGAAAGTTTGGTGGAATGAAAGCAGTTGCTCCCGGAAAGCTGATACTCAGCGGTGAACATGCGGTGGTGTACGGGAAACCGGCCATCGCCATGGCGATCGACCGCAGTGCGGTGTTTGAACTGACGCCGCAGGCGGACGAACGTATTGCGTTTGACCTGCCCGGCGTGGTGAGCCGGCCTTCGACGGTGTTGGCGCTGCGCGACCTCAAACGCCGCATCGAGAAAAAATATCATGAATTCCTGCAAGGCGATGTCGGCATCGGCTATGTGCTCGGCGGGCCGGCGGATCTTTTCCGGTTTGCCTTTATTCACACGCTCGACGGGCTGCACCGCACCCTGGATTCGGGCATGGTGATGAAGCTGCGCTCCAGCATTCCGGTCGGCTGCGGCATGGGTTCATCGGCAGCTACGGTGCTGAGCGAAATCCGCGCCATGGGGCACTACCTGCGCGTTGATTTTAAACCGGACTGGTATTACGAATATTCCTTGGAAACCGAAAAACTGCAGCACGGAAAACCGAGCGGTGTGGATTCTTATATTTCGCTGCACGGCGGCTGCGCACGCTTCCAGAACGGGAGCGCGGCGCCGATTTCGCTGCCGCGCGCGAAAATGTTTATGGTTCAGACTGGTATTCCGGCTTCGACGACCGGCGAATGCGTGATGCAGGTTGAACAGCGGTTTAAGAGCAGTTCCGTCTGGAGCGAGTTCGAAGCCGTGACCAACGAATTTGAGGCTGCGCTGCAGGGCAACAACGTGCAGAAACTGCACTGGCTGGTGCGGGAAAATAACCGGCTGCTCAACGCGATCGGCGTTGTGCCCGGAAAAGTGCAGCAGTTTATTGCTGAAATCGAGGCGTGGGGCGGATCGGCAAAGATCTGCGGCGCCGGGGCGGTCCGGGGCGAGTTCGGCGGCGTGGTGCTGGTGTTTGCCGATGAGATGCCGCGCACCGTGTGCGAGAAGTACGGATACACGGTTTCGCCGGTGCGTGGTGATCCGCTTGGAACACGAATGGTCTGATTCCCATGGGCGAAGAAGCCGTCATTAAAACCTCTGCGCCGGGCAGCCTGATGCTGCTGGGCGAGCATGCGGTGCTGCACGGGCACCGGGCACTGGTCGGGGCGATCAACCGCAGGATCAGTGTCGAGCTCTTCCAAACCTCGGATGATGAGGTGACTATTTACTCAGGCCTCGGAGAGTATAAGGCCCCGCTGGACGGGCTGGTGGATCACCCGCAGCTGCGCTTTGTGCTGCAGGCAATACGGCAGCATCGCGCTTGCCTTCCGTGCGGTTTTAAGCTGACGATTGATTCCGAATTTTCTGCGGATATCGGGTTTGGATCATCCGCGGCCGTGACGGTGGCGGTTCAGGCCGCACTGCTGTACTGGACGCTGGGTCAGGAGCCGGGACAGGAGCGGCTCTTTAATGAATCGCTCAAAACCGTCCATGCGGTACAGGGGCGCGGCTCCGGGGCGGACCTGGCGGCGAGTGTGTTCGGCGGAATGGTTGGATATACCGTCGATCCCGATTTTATTCCGATTGCGGTTTCGGTGCCGCTGACTGCGGTTTACTGCGGCTATAAAACGCCCACGCCGGATGTGATCCTGCGGGTGGAACAGCTGCGGGCGGAAGAACCCGGCAAATACGCGCGGCTCTATTCCGAAATTAACGCCTCGGTCGAAGAGGCGGTAACCGCTCTGCGCAGCCGCGATTTTCCGGCTTTTGGAAAGGTCCTGAACCGAAACCAGGAGCTGATGGATGCAATGGGCGTGAATACGCCCGAGCTGCAGGAGATTGTGGAGGCGCTACAGGCATCGCCTGATATTTTCGGTGCGAAGATTTCCGGGTCGGGCATGGGCGACTGCGCGGTGGGCATTGGGCATGCGGATATGAAGGAGCTGGATTATCCGGTTTACCATCTGGAGATCACGCCGGCCGGGTGCCAGTACCATGAATAGCCGGGCGCTGAAGCAGAAGCTGTATGTAATTATTTTCGGGGCGGATACGCCGGCGGGCAAGGCGTTTGATGTCGGCCTGTTCGCGGCCATCCTGATCAGCGTCGGGCTGACGATGCTGCAGAGCGTTCATTCCGTGCGCGAGACGCACGGCGCATTTCTGTTTATCCTCAATGCGCTCTTCACGATTCTCTTTACGGTCGAATATGCACTGCGCCTGTACTGCACAGAAAAACCGCTGCAGTATGCGCGCAGTTTTTTCGGTGTGGTGGACCTGCTCGCTGTGCTGCCGTTTTACCTGGGGCTGTTTATTGATAACGCCGAATTCCTGGATGTCATCAAGGTGCTGCGGATGCTGCGTATTTTCCGCGTGCTGAAAATGGCGCAGTATGTGGGCGAAGCCGACCTGCTGAAAAATGCGCTGGTGGCGAGCCGCCGGAAAATCGGGATCTTCTTTGTGACGGTGCTGACGATTGTCACGATTCTGGGTTCGCTGATGTATATCATCGAGGGCGAGGACAACGGATTTACCAGCATCCCGAAATCGGTCTACTGGGCCATCGTCACCCTCACGACGGTCGGCTACGGCGATATTTCGCCGCAGACCAACCTCGGGCAGGCGCTCTCCGCCTTCATTATGGTGCTCGGCTACAGCATCATCGCGGTGCCGACCGGCATCATTACCGCCGAGCTCGGTATCGCTTCGCGGCGGCCGCCAAGCGGGCGCACCTGTCCCGCCTGCGCAAAAGGCGGGCACGATCCGGACGCGAAGCACTGCAAATTCTGCGGTGCGGCATTGTAATTTCTTTTACTCCAGTTCCACCAGGATGCGGTAAAAGCCCGTGCGGCCGCGGTCGGCATCCGAATAGCTGCCACCGGTCAGGCCGAAGGCGATCAGCTCGAACGGTCCGGTCAACTGGCCGGACCAGTAGACGGAATAGGTGCGGCCGGCGGCCGGCGTCCAGTTCAGCGTCGTGCCGGAAATGCTCTCTGTGATGAAGCGGGATGCGGCATTGGTCGGATCGGTATCGGCAATATACTCCTCCAGGTTGCTTTGGCCGTCGGCATCCCAATCGGAAAGGATTTGGTCGAGCGAACCGAAATAGCTCAGCTCCCAGGCATCATTGATACGGTCGGCATCGGAGTCGCCGTCCGATGCCGCGCTCCACGAAAGCAGGTCCTGCCGGACGAGCGGATAACCGGTTCCGTCGGCGCTTTCGGGCCAGGGCGCCTGGTCGAAATAGTAAAGCTCATCAAGCACCACCCAGGAGATGTCGTCCGGATTATCCGGATCGTCCGACGCCTGCGGACGTTCGAGTGCCACCCGCTCGCCTTGGTCGGAAAGGGAGCCGCTGTAGCCGCCGAGGATCCGTTCGCTGCTCGAATCGAGGCCGTAGGCCGCACAGAACAGAGCGAGTTTGACGGTGTTGGTGGGGTTGAATGAGAGAATCCAGAGGTCTTCATTCGGTGCGAGCACGGTGCCGGCGGGGAAATAAAACTCAACGCCGCCGTCGATGCGGTAGGTGCCGACCGAATTTTCAAAAGTATGGGCTGCCGTGCCGGTATTTTTGATCCGGATGTATTCGAAATCATTTCCGGACTGGGCCGGATTATACATCAGTTCGCTGATCCGCACGGTATCCGCCGCGGGCTGGTTTGCCTCGGCCGGGGTGGGTTCGGTGCGGATCCATGCGGCCTCGCCGTCCGGATAGCGCCCGAAGGAGTCGCCGTTTTCCTGGCCTTTAAACCGGACGGCGTCCACGACGCCGCGCGCTGGATCGGAGAGATAGACCTGCTCACCGGCTTTGTTCAGGCCGAATCCGTTCACCCGGTCGGAGTGAAAGTCGTCTTCGTCGAAAACCAGGTAACCGCCGGCCTCGATGACGGTGCCGTCGGGAATGGTGTAGTTGAACAAGTCGTCTTTGTCGTCGCTGAGGCCCCAGCCGCTGATATCGGCCGTGGTGCCGGCCGGGTTGTAGAGTTCAATCTGGTCGTTGGAATCGAACGGTTCATCGAATTCGGTGTCCGTGTGGGCGGTAATTTCGTTGAGCAGCACGGTGACGGGCAGTGCGGGATCCGCGAATCCGGGCGAGCCGTTGGTATAGGTGCTGGCGCGCCAGTTTCCACCGTAATTCAATGAGCCGTCCTCCTGGTCATCCATCGCCGAGTCGACCGGCACCAGGGAATGGCCGGCGCCGTCGGCCGCCTGCGGCCAGTTCCGGGCATCGGAATATTCAAAGGTGATCATATCGCTGCTGCGGAATTCCAGGTCCACTTCTTCGCCGCTGTTGGAGAGGTCGCCGGAGTATTCGCCGGCAATGTTCACGCCGTTGGTCGGGTAGGTGGCGCGGAAGGCATCGATATCGTCGACCGTCACGAGGAATTCGCCGGGGGCGAGCGCGGTCTGCGGGGCGTTTTTGAATTTGAAATCGACGGCGTCATCGAGCTTGTACCCTTTGAGCGTGACGGATTCGGAGGAGATATTCTGGATTTCAATAAAGTCGTGCGCATCGCCGTCGGGCGCGTGATACATGACTTCGGTGACGGCCAGCGGAATGTCGGGCGTCCAGAAATCGGCCTCGGCCAGGGCGCTCCATTCGCCGTCGGCCGTGCGGCTGCGGGCCTGCAGGTGCGTCGGGCGGGTGATGCTGACGGGGCCGGTGTATTCCAGGCCGGCAATCGCGCCGCCGACGGCGCGCGGGTCGGTGCCGTCGGTGGTGTAATAGAAGGTTTGCGCCGTCGCCTCCTCATGGTCGTCAGCCGGGTCGGAAGCTATGGGCAGCAGATCGGTCTGCAGATCCGTGAATTCAATATAGTTGATATTGAATCCTCCATTATCGACGACAAACGTAATGACCTGCTCGCCCGCGCCGAGGCCGACAGACACCTTTTCATCGGCCCAGACCTGATATCCGGTTGTATTCCCGATGACAATGCTGCCGGCGGCATCAACCCCATCGACTTCAATATGAAAGGCGGCATCATCATTGGGGGTGGCCGCGCGAACGGATATTTCGTAGTCGCCGGCCTCGGCAACGTCCACCGTGTAATTGATCCATTCGCCGGTCACGATCCAGCCGACATTGTATCCGCCTTCATCGCATTCCTGGATATCAACACCTTCGGACGTCCTGTATTCGCCGCCTTTGTTGGCGCTGGTTGTGTCGGAATAGGCAATCCCCGCGCCGTCCAGGTCAAAATCTTCTGCTTCGATCGTGCCGGGAACAGCATGAGGGGTTCCGTAATATGGCGTGGAAGAAATTGCCGGGTCCTCCATCTCCTGCCGGGTCATGGCTATGGTTGTTCCGTCGCTCACCAAACCGCCGTTCACATCAAACAGGGGGGGCAGGATCGATGGAATAAGGCCGTCCCCGTCCAGATAGGAGATCACTTCATTGCAGCGGTCGCCGGTACGGGAAAGCCATGCGCGCGTAACGGCCGCCGCATTGGTCCAGGTGTCACGGTCCAGGTCGGTGCTGCCCCAGCGGGCGGCATTGGCGACAATCGCGCGGTCAATCTGCGCAGCGCGGCAGTCCAGACGGGCTTCGCTGTTGGTCCGCACCAGGGCGCCGCCGTTATACATGTGCTTGTAGACCCGGTCGGCGAACTTGATGCGGTATTCTTCGTTCGCGCTCAGTTTTTCATGAAGCGTTTGCCCGTTGAAATATTCCGGAAGCGTGAAGTTGCTGTTCGTAAAAGGACCGGTTCGGTCCATATCGGTCGTGGTATCCAGCGAATGTTCGCAATCATGCAGGATCCACTTAAATCCATCGGGGTCTACGCGGTTATAGATGGCGTACATATTGTTGAGTTTGCCGTTATTGCCGATAAACTTCGTGATGCCGTTGTCCGAGGCGGCGGTGCAATAGATCATTAACTGGTGGTCGATCAGGTTTTCAACATCCAGCAGTTTTTCCTGGGCGGCATCGGGTTCGCCGGCGGCATTGAGCCCCATCACGGCAAAATAATCCGCATTGTCGGTGAAGCCGGCCATGGCCGCGGCGTACAGGCGGTAATACGCGTCCAGCGTTCCGTCCGTAGCTTCGATGGAATACGCTCCGTCATCATCTCTTCCGATCACCTTGATGACGTCATAGTCATCGGCGTCGCCGCCGAAATAGGATTCGGCAAAGTCGGCCACGGGCCGTTCTTCGGTCATGAACAGGCCCCAGTACTCGGCGTTTACATAAAGGTGGTAATAGCGGCTGCGGGTGTAGGGCTGCTCCATTTCACCTGCGGAATCACGGGCAAAAACATCACGGAGGAAGGTGTTCCGGGAATCATTGTCTTTCGACCAGCTGTAATTCTGGGCGGAGCGCAGGTCGACCTTTTTGAATTCATCCACGCCTTCATCCTCGAAGAGGGCATAGCTGAGTTTTCCTTCTCCGTAGTCATCGCGGAAGAATAGGCGGAAGGAGTGTTTGGGGTTGCTCGACGTGCGGCTCGCGCCGCCGCGGATCCGCAGACCCGCGTTGATGTGAAAGCCTTCGCTTCCGTCCGGGTTGATCAGTTCGGCCGATGCGGGGACTTCCCATTTTTCGGTGGCGTTCACATAGATTCCGGAATCGGCAGCATAAAGGTTGTCGTAATCCGTGGATAACGAGATGGAGGGAATAGCCTTCAGGGCATCCTGCACGGTCACGAGCTGGGTCGAGGCATCATAATAGGTTTCGGCCAGTACGTCCGCATCCATGCCGTATTCAAGGGTTTGCCCGTTGATGGTGTCTGTGGTTTTTGACCGGGAGGCCGTATCGTCCACAAAAATATAGGTATCGGTGCGCGGGTAGGAGGATTTCCAGCCGTCGATAAAAGCACCGACGCGGAAACAGGTGGTGGAGGAGATCGTAACGGGGCCGGTGTATTCGGTGCTGTCCTCGGTCGGTGCGGAGCCGTCGAGCGTGTAGCGGATGGCTGCTCCTGCAGTGGTATTCGAAACGCAAACCTGAACCGGGGCGTCATAAAAGCCGCGCTCGGGATAGGTGACGGGTGTGCTGACAATATCTGCGTAGGCGACCGCGGTGTTGGCGGAGCCCGGAGACGCGGTGCTGAGGATGCCGACGGCGGAATCATCGATGCCGCCGTCGAACAGAACGGCTTCGAGCTGGGGGACAAAAATCAGGTCGGAGGAGGTTGTTTTGTCATTCAGGCCGTGAACCGCCAGCACATTTTCGCCGGCCTGCAGCAGGCTGATGGAGCTGTCGATGCTGAACGCTTCGAAAACCACGGCCGAACCGTCGGCGTGATAGCCGTCCGCTTCGCTGTTCCATTCCAATGCGGCCGGCGCCAGGTCGGACACCGCCGCCTCCGTGCCGTTGATATAGGCCGTGAAGGCATCATCGTATTTCATATTGAGGGTAAGCGACGAAACGGCCGCCGGATCATCGATCGTGAAGGGCACACGCACATAGACCGATGCATTCACATCGTACATCGCGCCGACATCCAGGCCGATGAGCCCCTCATAGCCGGATCCGGTTTCATAGCCGACGCCGGTCGTGCCGGAGAGCCAGCCGGAATCATCGAAAGAGAGGGCTTTCCAGCCGTCGGCATCGGTCTCGCCGGTCGGGATATGGGCGGTGCAGGGCGCGCCGGCGGCGAGGGGATAGACCGGTTCGACGCTGCTGGAGGAGAATCCGCGGCCGTAGGACATATCCTCTTCAAGTGCTGTGAACACCAGCTGGTCTTCAAGGGTTGAGCCGTCGGCCTGGACCAGCAGTACCTGCTCGCCGTCGGCGCTGAGTTTGAAATTGGTGTGGAGTTCGGCGCCGGAAACCGCGCGGTCTTCGCCGGAGGCAAACACAACGAGGAAACTGCGCGCAGCAAGGGTGGTTGAGGGGAACTGCCACTGGGTAGGCTCTGCGTCGTCATCGCTGAGGTACCAGCCGGTGAGGTCCACGGCGGCATCGGAGTTGTTGTAGAGTTCAATCCAGTCGGAGGCATTTCCGTCTTCATCGAGCAGTGTGCTGCCGTTGTCGGCCATGATTTCGCTGATGAATACGGTCTGGGCCGCGGCCGCGTGAGCACCGCAGAGGAGGCCGATGCCGAGCAGCAGGTAAACCGGTTTCCGGAAGAGGAACGTCAAATCGTTATGCATATGTGTAAGCCTTTCTAAAGCAGCGTATACACTTAGCACAGGCTTTATGCTTTAGGCGATGAAAGGTTGGGGGTCTGTTTGGTCGCTCGAACGCATGCGGCTACCCGATTTTTTCTTTGATGTGCTTTATCCGCTCTTTAAAAGACGGATGGGAGGAAAAGTAGGATCCGAATGTGCTGTCATCTTCACGTTGGGCTAATTCCGCAAAAAGGCGGGCACCGCCGAGCGGGTCGAAGCCGGCGGCCTGGGTGAGGGCGGCGGCGAAGCGGTCGGCGCGGAACTCTTTTTCGCGGGAGTAGCCCTGCTCAATGAGCTGGGCGAAGAGCTGCCGGAGGGGCGGGGAAAGGCCGCGCGTCCTGAACCGGAATAATCCATTGACGGCAGAGCGGGTGAGCAGTTTGGCCGCGGCATCGCCGTAGATGCCGTGGGCGATTTCGTGGGCGAGCACGAAGGCGGCGGCGTCGGAATCCTCGCCGCACAAATCGAACAGGGGTTCGGACATGTAGATGAAACCGCCGGGCAGGGCGCAGGCGTTGAGTTCGCCGGACTGATCGAGCTTAAAGCTGTGCTGCCGGTTTTTATTGGTCAGGCAGCGGGTGAGTTTTGCGGCAATTCCGGAGAGCCGGTTGTTTTTAAAAGACGGGACGGTCTGTTCGTAAGCCTGGGCGAGCAGGGTGCCCATTTGAATTTCGGCGGCGAGCCGGTCCTCTTCCGGGCCCGCCAGCGATTTGATGATCCAGTCGGTTTTAAGGAACAGCGGGGCGGCTCTGCGGCCGAGCATATAGGCGAGGCTGTGGTTGGCGGGTGTTTGATCCATCCGGAAAATATAACGGGTTGGCCGAGCGGAAACAGCGCAAAGTCCTCCATGATGAAAAAAGCCCCGGGTGGCTGTCCCGGGGCCGCTGGGCATCACGAGCATTATGTTAATCATTTGCCTGTCGATCGTGAATGATCACCATCTGGACATGGGCATCTATTTATCGATTTACACCTCCGTGTTTCCAGCGAGGGAGCTCTCTCTTGCTGTTATAGACTCGGAAACCGTGCAGAACGTTTTAAAAAAAACAAGTTTGGTTTTGCGGCATTGCCGGGGCTGATTTTTTCTATTTTACCCGGACATCCACTTGGTAAAAGCCTTCCTGCTGTGCGGCATGGAGCGTGTCGGTATAGGCATTCGCTGTGCCGGGCAAAACGGCTGTCAGGTTTGAAAACGGTGTCGAAACCAGGTTGGTGGTCCATGTAACGGCGGAACCCCATCCGCTCACCGGAATCCAGTCCAGCCTGAAACCTGTAGCCCCCGGGGTGCTGTTTGTGATGACGGCGTGGGTAGGTACCGTGACGGCCTTGAAGTTGTCGGCATAAACCTCGCCGGAAGAAATCAGCATGTTATCTGAATAACCGACGACCCAGACGTTTAAGGTGTCGCTGGCGGTCAGCCCCCAGTTTGCGATGTTGAAGTTGGTCGCCGTCTGGAATCCGGACCCCGTATCGTACTGGCTGAACAGGTTTTGCGATGCCGCGTCATAGGCAATCCGGAGCGTGGCGGCATTGGAATCCGCGGGAAGCAGTGTTTCAATATCCAGGTCGCCGATGTTCCATCCTGTGTCGATTTTCATGACGGGGGATCCGGCGGAATCAACGGCCGCCAGGCCGATCCAGAAACTTCGGGCCCAGTCCTTGAATACGGCGAGTTCAAAGGCGGCATTTTGATTGTGGGAGGTCGGGGACGATGCGTTATAGGCGTCGATGGAAACCGACCAGTTTTCGGAGCAGTATCCTTGATTCGGTGTCCAGCCCCACATGCCGTAATCATCAGCGGTTCCCGGTGCGGTGTATTCAACGCGGTTGTTGGTCTCAGAGAGCAGCGGCGAGAGGACGGTCCAGGTGTTTGTGTTCATGGAATCGTCATTGAAGTCATCTGAACCGCCCAGAGAGGGGATGATGGGTTCCGGTCCAGCGGCCGTAAAGTTGTCGGCATACAGCGTTCCGGGGGGCACCGAAAGATCAGTCGACTGCCCGAGGATGGCGACGGTAAACGTGTCGTACAGCGTCATGCCCCACGCCGTCGGGCTGAAGTTGGCCAGGGTTTGGGAACCGGCGCCGTTGTTGTAGGATGCGCTGAGTGTTTCCGTATTCGCGTTGAAAGAGATACTGAGAGTCAGGTTTGTTGCATCGAGGAATTCAACGCTTTCTGCGGCCGGGACGCTGTTGGTTTCGGCTCCGCAGTAAACCGCCTTGTAGGGGTCGCCGTCGCTGCCCGCGATAAACAGGATGAAAAACACATCATTATCGGTGTCCGAGCTGTTCACGACGGCCAGCCCGATCATGCCTTCGGCATTGGTTATTGCAGCGGGATCCAGCAGGTTGACGACCTCCACCGCTGCCGTCCAGCTGTGGGTAAAGCTGCCCCTGTTTTTAGTCCAGGCCCAAATCCCTTGCTGTTCTCCGGCCGAAGGTCCCCGATATTCAAGCCGGCCGTTGGTTTCCTCCAGGTTATTGGATACCACAAACCATAAATTGGTATTGCGGCTGTTGTCGTTAAAATCATCCGACCCGTTCAGGTTGGCGCAGACGGCACTGCAGAGCAGCGTGCAGCAAAAGAATACAAACCGGGTTTTCATGGTTCACCTCCGTTTCCCCCAAACCCTTATTCGGGATATACGCTCAATCGGGCGGTTTGCAAGGGTAAATACGGGATGTCGACCGGCCTTTGGGGCGCCGTTAAAAACCCGTTGCCTGAACAGGTTTCTGCTGCGGGCGGCATACCGCCGAAATTCCGTGTTATTCCCCTGTAATGTTGATTTTCTGCAAAGATAGAAATTCCCCCTTCGGGCTTGGTTCAATTGTGTGGACTGCGGTATGTTTCCGCGTTTCGACCGACGAGAGAGAGTCAACATGAGTGCAGAAAACAGAGTCTTTATCTACGATACGACGCTGCGGGACGGCGCGCAGGCCGAGGGCGTTACGTTCTCGCAGGCGGCCAAGATCCATGTGGCGAAAATGCTCGATTCGTTCGGGGTGGACTATATCGAAGGCGGCTATGCCGCTTCGAACCCCAAGGATATGGCGTTTTTTGCCGCGATTAAGCGCGAAAAGCTTCGGCATGCAAAAATTGCGGCCTTCGGCAGCACGCGCCGTGCGAATGTGAAGGTCGAAGAGGACAAAGGAACCGCCGCCCTGCTGGAGGCGGACACCGAGGTCTGCACCATTTTCGGCAAGAGCTGGCTGCTGCATGTGACGGAAGTGCTGAAAACCACGCCGGAAGAAAACCTGGCGATGATCGAGGATACCTGCCGCTACCTGAAGGAGCACGGCAAAGAGGTGATCTATGATGCGGAGCACTTTTTCGACGGCTATAAGGACAGCCCGGACTATGCGCTGGAGTCGCTGGCCTCGGCGGTGAAGGGCGGGGCGGACTGCCTGGTGCTGTGCGATACCAACGGCGGGTGCATGCCGCACGAGGTTTTCGAAGTGACTGCACTCGTGCGTGCAGCGTTCGGCACGGCGGTCGGCATTCACACCCACAATGATTCGGAAACGGCTGTGGCGAATGCCATGGAGGCGGTCCGGGCCGGCGCGGTGCACGTGCAGGGCGTGATCAACGGGTTCGGCGAGCGCTGCGGTAACTGCAACCTGGTTTCGGTGACGGCGAATATTAATTTGAAAACCGATAAAACCTGCCTGGCCGATCCGGAACAGCTGAAGAACCTGAAGTCGGTTTCGCAGTTTGTGAATGAGCAGGCCAACCTGCGCGATAACCCGCGTGCGGCATTCGTCGGCGCCAGTGCGTTTGCCCATAAGGCGGGTATGCATGTGGACGGCGTCCGCAAGGTTTCGCAGAGTTTTGAGCATGTGCCGCCGGAAGCGGTGGGCAACGACCGCCGTATCCTGATTTCGGAGCTGTCCGGCGCGAGCAATGTGATGGATAAGCTGATTGAGATGGGCCATCACGGCATTGACCGCAAATCGCCGGAGGTGCGCGATATTCTCCATACGATGGAGAAGATGGAGCGGGGCGGCTATGTGTATGAAGCGGCGGATGCTTCGTTTAAGATGCTGATCAAAAAGGTGCTGAACGAACATAAGAGTTTCTTTGAACTGGATGCCTTCCGGGTGATGGTTGAGAAGCGCGGTAAAAACGAGCCGTGCACCTCGGAAGCGACCCTGAAGCTGAATGTGCACGGCAAGCAGGCGTTTACCGTGGGCGAGGGCGACGGGCCGGTGGATGCGCTCAATATGGCGCTGCGCAATGCGCTGCGGGAGTTTTACCCGGGCATTCAGGATGTACACCTGGCGGACTATCGAGTGAGTATTCTCGATCCGGAAGAAGCCACTGCGGCAAAGACGCGCGTGGTGGTGGAATCGTCCGACGGCGAGAGCACCTGGAGCACGGTCGGCGTGTCGGAAAATATTATTGAAGCCTCGTGGGAGGCCATGGTGGACGGCGTGGAATACAAGCTCTTCCTGAATGAAGAGAGCAGCTGATTTCATCGCGAAGACACGAAGTACTCGAAGGCTGCAGAAAATTACAGCTTCGTGCGCTTCGTGTCTTCGTGGTTAATAAATTGAGATGAAAGTAGATTAATCTCTGCGAGGAAAATTTGGAGCAGTTATGAGTTTAGCGAAAAGTTACGACCCGAAGATGGTTGAAGAGAAGTGGTATAAGCAGTGGATGGAAGACAAGCGCTTCGCCGGAAACAGCGAAGACGGGGGCGACCCGTTCTGTATTGTCATTCCGCCGCCGAATGTGACCGGCATCCTGCACATGGGCCACGCCTTGAACAACAATATCCAGGATGTGCTGACCCGCGTCGCCCGCATGCAGGGTAAAAACACCGTCTGGGTGCCGGGTTCTGACCACGCCGGCATTGCCACGCAGAACGTGGTGGAGCGCGCGCTGAAAAAAGAGGGCAAAACCCGCGATGACCTCGGCCGTGAAAAATTCCTGGAGCGCGTCTGGGAGTGGAAGGAAGAGTACGGCTCCACCATTTCCAACCAGCTGAAAAAGCTGGGGGCTTCGTGCGACTGGGACCGCGAACGCTTCACGATGGATGAAGGGCTGAGCGATGCCGTGCTGGAAATCTTCTGCCGCCTGTATGACAAAGACCTGATCTACCGCGGTAACCGCATCATCAACTGGTGCCCGCGCTGCGAAACCGCGCTTTCCGACGAAGAGTCGGAGCATATCGAGGTCGAAGGCGCGCTGTATCACATTAAATATGCGGTGAAGGACGCGAAGAAGAAGCTGGTGGTGGCGACGACGCGTCCGGAAACGATGCTCGGCGATACGGCCGTTGCGGTGAATCCGCGTGACGAGCGCTATCAGGACCTGATCGGGAAAACCGTTATCCTGCCGATCGTGAACCGCGAGATTCCGATTATTGCCGACGACTATGTCGATCCGGAGTTCGGAACCGGGATTGTGAAGATCACGCCGGCGCACGACCCGAACGACTTTGAAATGGGCCTGCGCCACGACCTGGAGCAGATCAATGTGATGACCGATACCGGCATCATGAATGAGCAGGCCGGCCCGTATGAAGGCATGGACCGCTTCGAATGCCGCGCACAGCTGATGGAAGACCTGAAGGCCGGCGGCCTGGTTGAAAAGGTTGAAAAGCATATGCACGCGGTCGGTCACTGCTACCGCTGCGATACGGTGGTGGAACCGCGCCTCTCGCCGCAGTGGTTCGTAAAGATGAAATCGCTGGCGCGCCCGGCGATTGAGGCGGTGAACGACGGCCGCATTAAGTTTGTTCCGGAGCGCTGGAACAAAACCTACATGGGCTGGATGGAAAATATCCGCGACTGGTGCATCTCGCGCCAGATCTGGTGGGGCCACCGTATTCCGATTTTCTACTGCGACGACTGCGGCCATGAGTGGGCGTCTAAGACGGAGGAGACCTGCTGCCCGAAATGCCAGTCGGCAAATGTGCGCCAGGACGAAGATGTTCTCGATACGTGGTTCTCATCGTGGCTCTGGCCGTTCAGCGTCTTCGGCTGGCCGAACGAAGACAAAGACCTCAAATTCTACTATCCGACCAATACGCTGGTGACCGGCAACGAGATCATCTTTTTCTGGGTGGCCCGCATGATTATGTCGGGCTTGGAAGTGATGGGCGACATTCCGTTCGATACGGTCTACATCCACGGTACCGTCCGCGACGATCAGGGCCGCAAGATGTCGAAATCGCTCGGCAACTCCATCGACCCGCTGGACATCATCGAAAAATACAGCTCCGATGCGCTGCGGTTTTCGCTGCTGATGATTACCGCGACCGGCCAGGATGTTTACATCAACGACGAAAAATTTGAGATCGGCCGTAACTTCGGCACGAATATCTGGAATGCCGCGCGGTTTATGGAAATGCATTCCGAAGGATTCGACGTCAAGGACCTGGCGTTCAGCGAGGCCGACCTGACGCCGGATGACCAGCACCTGCTGGCCAAGCTGAACGAAGCGATTGCGTCGGTGAACGACAACCTGGGCCGCTACCGGTTCAACGATGCCACGCTGGCGCTGTATGATTTCTTCTGGCACAGCTACTGCGACTGGTATCTGGAATACGCCAAGCCGATTCTCTACAAGGGCTCGCCGGAGCAGAAGCAGCATACGCTGCAGGTGATGCACTTTGCATTCTCCACCGCGCTGCGCCTGCTGCATCCGTTCATGCCGTTCCAGACGGAAGAACTTTGGGAAGGCATGGGCTATAACCACGCGTCGGAATCCATTATGAATGCACCGTGGCCGGAGAAAGCCGTGGTCTCGGGCATCAGCCCGGCGGTGGTGAAATATGTCGACGGAAAGCACGACCTCATCCGCATCGGCCGTATCCTGCGCGCGGAATATAACCTGGCAAACAAGCAGAGTGCAAAATTTGTGGTGCGCGCTTCCAATGACGAGGTTGCCGGACAGATCGAAAGCGATATTGCATCCATTTCCGCCGCGCTGAATGCGGAAGAGATCCGGGTGGATGCCGGCTTCACGCCGGAAGGCGCAATGCCGAGCGGCATCAGTTCGCTGGGCACCGTTTATATGTCGATCGAAGGTTTGGTCGATGTGGACGCTGAGATTGAAAAGCTGACCAAAGAGCTGAACGAAGTGAACGGTTTCCTGACCGGCGTTCAGAAAAAGCTCGAGAACCCGAACTTTGTGGATAAGGCGCCGAAGAACGTGGTGGATATCCAGCGCAAGCGCCGGGAAGAGCTGATGGAGAAAGCGGACAAGCTGGCGAAGATGATTGAAACCCTCAAGGGTTCATAAGCCGGTTTAATCGGTCGGCACGGTCTGCGCTGCGGCGGAGACTGCGTCGGCCAGCAGGCGCGGCAGGCGGGCGGCCGACGCGGGATCCGCGGGGCTGAGCTGCGCCTGTGAAATTTCGATTTCAATGCCGAGATAGCGTTGTGCGCCGAGCTGTCTGCGCAGCCGCGTGGTGGTGCCGTCGGCGGTGCCCCGGTAGGGATAGTTCCGGAATACCCGAAGTCTGGTTGCGGTCTTCAGTTCATGCTGGAGCGCACGTGCAAATGCGGCCTCGCGCGGTCGGGCGGGATCGAAGAGAATCCCGATATCCGCTTTCCGCTCTTTGCCGTTGAGCACCGGCGTGAAGCTGTGCAGCGAGAGGTGCAGCGTATCTGCATCGCCGATCAGCCGGTCGAGCCGTGCGTGGTAGGGCGCGTAGAATTTTCGGATCAGCCGCGCCTTTTCATCGTCCGGCAGGGTACGGCTGCATTCCGAGAATAGCGATTTTTCCACTGTCCGGTTCGGATCGATCAGCAGCCGCGTCCAGCGATACTGCACCAGCGGGCAGTCCAGGCACCGGCGCAGTTTTTCGGCGACGGACGCAATGCCGATGTCATAGCCCCGGTGGGTTTCAAGCACCTCCGGATCGCCTGCGAAAAGCGGGCGGTATTCCGGGGGCACCTGGTTGCCTGCATGCTCGCAGGAGAGCACGATGCGCGGATTCACGGCTGCAGCATCCGGCCTTGGGCCAGACAGTCAGCCAGGAGCCGGTAAAGCGCCGGCGTTCCGCCTTCGGCCGGTCCGGAAACCCGGTTCCGCATGCGCGAGGCCAGTGTGCCGAAGCGCAGGATGTTCTCCGCGGCCTGCTCCTGTTCGGGGTCAAAGCCGCCGGCTGTGCTGAGCAGGTGCTGCCAGACCGCGCCTGCGGTGCATGGTGTGTCCGGCAGGCCGAGGAGGCGCAGGTAGTCTGCATCGTCGATGCGGGCATTCTGCGCGTCCTGAATGGTCTGCTGCAGGATGCCGTGCAGGCGGGCCGATGAAAGTGCGGTGTCCGGATCGGCCGGAACGCGGGCGATGAGCTGCTGAATCGACCGGGCAATGAGCTGGGCGATCGCCAGATCGGCCAGCGGGCATTCCTGCACATCGACCAGCCGGATTTCAATGGTCTGGCGGTCAAAGCGGGTGATGGCGCCGCGGGCGT
>JBFHGU010000043.1:0-29632 GCA_041582935.1 Pontiella sp. | reverse complement strand
TATCTGAAAGCTGCCGGCTATAAACTTGGGATCATTGCCAATTTTGGGCACTACCCCAAAATTCAACTTGAGCGGATCGCCAACTGATTCGTGTATTTAGTGTATTTCGTGGTTTGATATGAAAACAGCACCGAAAAGTTTGAGACTGCACATTGCGTTGTTTGGACGGACCAATGTGGGTAAATCATCGTTTTTGAACCTGGTTGCGGGGCAGGATGTTTCGATCGTTTCGGAGCAGGCGGGCACGACGACCGATGTGGTGGAAAAGCCGATGGAGCTGCTGCCGATCGGCCCGGTGGTTTTCCTGGATACGGCGGGCATTGACGACACGACAGCGCTGGGTGAAAAGCGGGTGGACCGGACCGAGCGGGTTTTTGACCGCGCGGATGTGATCCTGCTGCTGCACGAGGGGGGCGCGGTTACTGAGTTTGAGGAGCGGGTGGCGGCCAAGGCCGCGGCAAAGGAGATCCCGGTCATTCGAATTGCAAACAAAGCCGATCTGACCGCTCCGTCGGATGCCGCGGACCTGTCGGTGAATTCAACCGATCTTGCATCGCGCGGCAAAGTTCTGGCGGCGCTGAAGGCGGCGCTGATCAAAGTCTGCCCCGAAGAGTTCCTGGCCCCGCCGCCGCTGATCGGCGATTTGGTGAAACCGGGCGGGCTGGCGGTGCTGATTGTGCCGATCGACCTGCAGGCGCCGAAGGGCCGGCTGATCCTGCCGCAGGTTTCGACGATCCGCGATGCGCTGGATAACGATGCGGCCGCGCTGGTCTGCAAGGAGCGCGAATATGCGCATATGCTGTCGATGCTGAAGCAGAAGCCGGATGTGGCGGTCTGCGATTCGCAGATGGTGCTGAAGATGGCGGCCGATACGCCGGCCGATATTCCGTGCACGACATTTTCGATTCTGTTTGCGCGGCTCAAAGGCGACCTGCGGAAGTTTGCCATGGGCGCCGCGGCGATCGACCGGCTGGAACCGGGCGATAAGGTGCTGATTGCGGAGTCGTGTTCGCACCATGCGCTGGAGGATGATATCGGCCGGGTGAAGATTCCGCGGTGGCTGCGGCAGTATGTGGGCATCGACCTGGAGATTGATGTTTATGCCGGCCGCGATTTCCCGGAAAACCTGTCCGAATATAAACTGGCGGTGCAGTGCGGCGGATGCATGCAGAACCGCCGGGAGGTGCTGAGCCGGATTGAAAGGTGCGAGGCCGCCGGAGTGCCGATCACTAACTACGGACTCTGCATTGCGCAGACGCAGGGTGTTTTAAGACGAGTGCTGTCTCCGTTTCCTGCGGCGTTGACGGCTTATGATGAGGTGATGAAATGAGTGGACTGCCGAAAGTTGATACGACGGGGCTGAAGAGCTTTATCCCCGATGACGAGATTTTCCAGTGGCTGGAAAAAACGAAGAATCCCGATGCCGAGCGGGTCCGGTCTATCATCGGGAAGTCGCTCGATAAGAACCGCCTGGATCCGGAGGAAATGGCCACGCTGATCAATGCTGATTCGCCGGAACTGGTGGAGGAAATTTTTGAAGGCGCGCGCGAGCTGAAGCGGCGGATCTACGGCAACCGCATTGTGCTCTTTGCGCCGCTCTATGTCGGCAATGAATGCGTGAACCGCTGCGAATACTGCGGGTTTCGCGCCGACAACAAAGAGGTGCACCGCAAAACGCTGCTGCCCGACGAGCTGCGCGCTGAGGTCGAAGCGCTGGAGGATCTCGGGCACAAGCGCCTGATCATGGTGTACGGCGAGCACCCGAGATATGATGCGCAGTATATCCACGATACGGTGCAGGAAGTCTATGCCGTGAAAAAAGGGCCGGGCGAAATCCGCCGCGTAAATATCAATGCGGCGCCGCTGGATGTGGAGGGTTTTAAAACCGTCAAATCTGCCGGCATCGGGACCTATCAGATTTTCCAGGAAACCTATCACCGGGAAACCTACGGAAAGGTGCATCCCGCCGGCCCGAAGTCGGACTTTCTCTGGCGCCTGCACGGCCTGGACCGGGCGATGGAGGCGGGGATCGACGACCTGGGCATCGGGGCGCTGCTGGGGCTGTTCGACTGGCGTTTTGAGGTGATGGCGCTGCTGTACCATACGATGCATCTGGAAGAGCGTTTCAATGTCGGGCCGCACACCATTTCGTTTCCGCGGCTCGAGCCGGCGATTGGAACGGATATTGGAAAGATCACGGAAAAGTATGCGGTGTCGGATTTTGATTTCAAGCGGCTGGTGGCCATTCTGCGCCTGGCGGTTCCGTATACCGGCCTGATCCTGACCTGCCGGGAAACGACGGAGCTGCGCAACGAAATGCTGGCGTTCGGCGTGAGCCAGATCGACGGCGGCTCAAGCATCGGCGTGGGCTCCTATTCCCACAAGGACCCGGAAGCGTTCAAGAAGAGCCAGTTCCTGCTGGGTGACAACCGCAGCCTCGATGAAATCATCCGCGAGCTGTGCGATGCCGGCTTCATTCCCTCGTTCTGCACCGGCTGCTACCGCAAGGGCCGCACCGGCGAGCATTTTATGGAGTTTGCGATTCCCGGGTTTGTGAAGCGGTTCTGCACACCGAACGCGGTGCTGACCTTCCTGGAATATCTCAACGATTATGCGTCGGGCGAAACGCTTGAAGCCGGCCTGAAACAGATTGACCGCGAGCTCGAGGCAATGCCGGCGAGCCCGGCCAAGGAAGAACTCGAAGCGCGCATGCAGCAGGTGCGCGACGGTGCGCGCGATCTGTACTTCTAGGGCAGCGGATTACGAACAGGAAATACTGAATGTCGAATGTTATGCAGATTTTGGAAAAGGCCCGGGAAAGCGGGGACCTGACGCGGGAAGAGATTGCCGCGCTGCTCTCCATTACCGGCTGGGACGAGCTGCAGGCGCTGTATGACACCGCCTATGCAGTGAAGGCCGAGCAGGTGGGAAAAACAGCCTACTTCCGCGGACTGATTGAGTGCAGCAACCTGTGCATCAAGGACTGCTATTACTGCGGGATCCGCAAGAGTAATCAAAACGTTGAGCGCTTCCAGATGGATGAAGAGGAAATCTTCAAGGAGGCCATGTGGGCCTATGAGGCGGAATACGGCTCCTGCGTGATCCAGTCGGGCGAACGCTGCGACGAGGCCTACCTTGCCATGATTGAGCGGGTGGTGAAGCGGATTTCGGACGCGTCGCATGGTGAGATGGGGATTACCTTATCGCTCGGCGAGCAGGCGGAAGAGGTTTACCGGCGGTGGCGGGAAGCCGGTGCGAGCCGCTACCTGCTGCGCATTGAAACCACCAATCCGCAGCTCTACGCAAAGATTCATCCGGCGGACCATTCGATGGAGGTCCGCAAGGAGTGCCTGGCCGCGCTGCGCCGCACGGGCTATCAGGTCGGTACCGGCGTGATGATGGGCCTGCCGGGCCAGACGATGGAGGACCTGGCCGACGACATCCTTTTCCTGAAGGCCGTCGATATCGATATGGTCGGTATGGGGCCCTATATCCCGCATTCGGACACGCCGATGGGACAGGAGATCCCGCCTTATACCGATGAGCAGAAAAGCGCGGCGCTGCAGCTGGGGCTGAAGATGATTGCGGTTACGCGGATTGTGCTGCGCGATATCAACATTGCCGCGGCCACGGCGCTGCAGGCGCTGGAATATACCGGACGGGAACAGGGGCTGAAATGCGGTGCAAATGTCATTATGCCGAACCTGACGGAAACGGAGTTCCGGCCGAAATATCAGCTCTATGATAATAAACCGTGCACCGATGAAAATTCAGCCATGTGCCGCGGCTGCCTGAGCGGGCGGATTACGGGCATCGGCGAAACGATCGGGTTTAACGAGCGCGGCGATTCCCCGCATTATCAGAAGCGGGTCGGCGGTTAGTTATTCCGCCTTTTCCCAGACGATCATGTTGGGATCTGGAATGTTCTCCGCCCTTTTTTCCGGCACCGCCGCCGGGATCTCTTCGGGTTCGGCTTCCTGCGCGGGTTCCCTGGGCGTCAGCAGGTGGCTGATACCGTCGATGGTGATGCCGAGCAGTACAACGATTGCGGCGTAGGCATAAAGCGTGGACACGGAGCCGTTCTCCAGGAAGCTGTGAAGGCTGAACGGCGTCAGGGCCAGCACCAGCGCCAGGCGGGTGAAGGGAAACCGCTTGGCCAGGCCGATCAGCAGCAGCATCAGGGCCGCGCCTACGCCGATGAGGGCGAAAACGGCAAACAGGCCGCTGACAAATTCGCTGATCATGCTGTCGCTGATTGAAAACTGCATATCCCTTTCTCCCGAAAAACAAGCGGTGAAACTAGCACTGCGAAGCGACGGGAATCCAGCTCAAATCCCTATGCAGGGTTCCGCGCTTTTCAATGGGCGGCGGTTTCGCCATAGTTCAAAGGTTTTTTGGAGATGATGGATGCTGACGACGGTTTTGTTGATTCTGGTTCTGGTGGTTTCGGCCGTGGTTTTGCTCCTGCAGCTGACGGGGAGCACGGTGGTGAATACGCGCCTCGACGAGTTTGCCCGCCAGGCCGGAACCCAGAATGAGCAGGGGGAGGAGCGGATGCGGCGGCTCGAGGATATCTTCCGCGGGCTGGAAAAAGAGCTGCGCGGCGATGTGGAATCGGTGCGGCTGAAAGTCGACGAATCGCTCGAGAAAAATAGCCGGCAGCTCGGCGAGCGCGTGAAAGAGCTGATCGAAACCAATGAGCGCCGGCTGGGCGAAATTTCCGGAAAGGTCGAAGAGCGGCTGGATAAGGGTTTTGAGAAGACGAGCCGGGTATTCGAGGATGTACTGAAGCGCCTGGTGGAGATCGACAAGGCGCAGGAGCGGATCGCGGAACTTTCCGGAAGCGTGGTTTCGCTGCAGGAGGTGCTCTCCGATAAGCGTTCCCGCGGGGCGTTCGGCGAGGTGCAGCTCAATGCGCTGATCTCCAATATGATGCCGGAAAACAGCTTTTCGCTGCAGTATACGTTTAAAAACGGGGTGCGGGCGGACTGCGTCCTGTTTCTCCCCGAGCCGACCGGGACGATCTGTATCGACTCCAAGTTTCCGCTGGAGAGCTATCAGCGCATGGTGGATTTCAGCCGGGGTGATGCCGACCGCAAAACTGCGGAGCAGCAGTTTCGGCAGGATATCAGGAAGCACATCAAGGATATCTCCTCGAAATACATCATCCCCGTCGAGACCTCGGACGGCGCGATGATGTTTATTCCGGCCGAAGCGGTTTTTGCCGAGATTCATGCCCGCTATCCGGAACTGGTCGAAGAGGCGCAGCGGGCGCGTGTCTGGCTGGCCTCGCCGACGACGATGATGGCGGTGCTGACGACCGCACGCGCGGTGCTCAAAGACGCTGCAACCCGCAAGCAGGTGCACATCATTCAGGAGCATCTGGTGGCGCTCTCGAAGGATTTCGGCCGCTTCCAGGCCCGCATGGATAAGCTGGCGGCTCATATCGGGCAGGCGAATAAGGATGTCGGCGATGTCCAGATTTCGGCCAAAAAGATCACCAGCCGGTTCAGCAGGATTGAGCGGGTTGAGCTGGAAGGCGAGGCTGCCCGGGCGCTGGACGAGGCAGGCGCCTAGGGCGGGGCCCGCCGCTAGTACCGGGTGCTTTGCGTCCGGAACTGGCGGGGCGGCAGGCCGGTGACCTTTTTGAACTGGCGGGTGAAATAGTTGCTGTCGTTAAAGCCGACGGCGAAGGCAATCTCGGTGATGGAGCGGTCGGTCTGGCGCAGCAGTTCCATGGCGCGCTGGATGCGCAGCCGCATGAGGTAGTCGACCGGCGTCTGGCCGGTGGCTTTGCGGAAGACGGTGAGCAGGCTGCTTTTCGACATGTGCGCAATCCGGGCGAGTTCATCGAGTTTCCAGGCTTTGGCGTAATCGTTTTCCATGGCGCCGATCACTTCGCCGACGCGCTGCAGGGCCTGGGTTTCGGTGGAATCGCCCTGCATGTAGGCGCGCGAGAGGTAGGCGATCAGCTCGAGCAGTTTGGCGCGCAGCACAATTTCGTAGCCGGGGCTGCGTTCGGTGCACTCCCTTTCCATTTCATCGCAGACGGCCTGGACGTGCGCGAGCTGCAGCCGTTTCAGGTGGAGGCGGCTGGCGAAGCGGTGCTGTTTGCGGTAGGCCGGTTCGAGCAGGAACATCGCGCAGTAGCCCGGCATCCGCCGCAGTTCATTTTCCGGCCATATAATCAGGTCGGGATTATACATCACGTTATACATGATGAGGTCTTTTCGGTCGTGGTAGAAGTGGCGCTGCCGGCCCTGCAGCAGGAAGACATCGCCGGCGGAGATCGGCATATCCATTCCTTCCAGGTTCTGGAGGCCGCGGCCCTGTTTGACAATGGAGAGTTCGCAGAAATCGTGGCGGTGTTCGATCTCGGTTAAATCGTGCGGATGCGCCGGCGGATCGGCGGGGGTCGGGTTGGTGATGCTCCGTCCGACAAGGATCGGAAAACCGGTCATACCGAAGTAGTCGGCGCCATCTGCAACAAGCGTTTCCATAGTGTGCTATATAGTGCTTATCGGTGCGGATTTAGCAAGCCCGATTCTTTCGGTGATTAAACGGATATATTTGTAACAAGCAGGGGTCAGGTTGGTTAAGGAAGGTGTATTCAATGAAAATTTCGGGGTGAATGGTGGGATATAGTGAAGAAAAAATGGGATATCGTTCTGCTATATCGGGATATAATAAAGGTGCGGAATCGGTCTTACTGATTAAATGCTAACGATGGGTTCCTAAGCGGCCAGGCAGGGATGCGGGTTTCTTTGAGAGCTAGGTTGTGCAGAGCAGAAAGAAGGAGAAGAGCGATGGACTGGAAGTCAGGTATACTCGGCGCGGGTGCGCTGCTGATGGCTGCGGGTGCGCAGGCGGCAACAATTGCATATGATGATTTTGCAACGGACAGGGAACTGGATGGTTCGTCCGGCGGCAGCGGATTTTCGACCAACTGGTATGACGGCAGTTATACGATTTCGGGCGGCATTGTGAGCGGAACGGGCAATGCGCTGCGCGGGCTGGAATCGACGCTGGGTTCAAATGGAACGGTCTGGGTGTCGTTTGACATGGAGCGGACATCCGGCGACAGCTACGGGGGGCTTTCCCTGTTTGAGGGCAGTACGGAGCGCCTGATTATCGGCGACCGTTATAAGGCCGGTGTATGGTGCCTCGACCATGCGGGAACCGCCTATTCTGATGCGGCCGTTGACGGCGGCATCAAAACGGCAGTGGCAAAGATTACGCTGGGGGCCGGCTCCTCCAGTATTGTGGAGCTGTGGGTCGGCACGAACAACACGGATGATGTTGAGTGTTCCGGCCTGGCGGATGCCACGGTTGCCGCGGGAACCTTGGCGAATGTGGATACGGTGCGTATCGGCGCCGGATTCATCATGGATTTTGCTGATCTGATTCTTGCGGACAGCATCGCTGACGTTCCGGCGGTTCTGGGCGGCGACAATGTGTACAGCGCGTTTACCGCCGGCTTGTGGTCGGAGTCGGCCAACTGGTCGGGGGGTGTGCCGGCATCGACCGATGCGGCAGTGCTTGATCTCGGTGCCGATGTGAGGCTGGAGGGTGCTGCGGCGGCGGCATCGCTGGTGCTGAAGGTGCAGTCCGGGCTGACGGTTGCCTTCGGCGGCAGCCTGATCTGTTCGAATATGGCCTGCGGGGGCTCGACGGCGCTGGAGATTGCCGACGGCGGCACCGTTACGGTGAGCTCGGATGTAAGCTTCAGCGATACGGATTTAACGATCGGAGTCGGCACGTCGAGCGGTGTGCTGAGCGTCGGCGGCGTGCTGGACCTCAGCGGCGCGGCGCTCACCGTTGAGGGAGCGCCGGATGTGAACGGCCGGACGATTGTCTATGCGGCCGGCGGAATCGCCAATGAGTTCAGCAACTACGCAGATGCGGCCTTTGTCCTGAATGACGGCACGTACAACTATTACATTCATTATGAAACCAATGCACTGCCGCATTCGGTTGTCATCAGCACCAACGGGGTGCAGGGTTCCATTGAGCTGCCGCCCCGTCCGTCTGTCGATTACCTGGTTGGCGGCTATGACCAGCGCTACATGGCTTATGACTTCGATGAAGTTACGGGTGTCTGGACCGATACGGTTACATCGGCCCAGAATGCAGCCGCGGATGTTGTCGGCGGGTTTTCGATCACAACCAATACGCCGAACGGCCGTCCGGCTGTTGTTAACGACAACAACGGCTACCAGATGACCTTCACCCGCGCCTCTGCGATTTCAGAAACCGGTTTCACCATTCAGGCGGTGATCCGTCTGGATTCCGGTAACAGCGATTCGCGGCAGGGTCCGTTCAGCCTGGCCGACGGTGGATGGGGCGGCGTTTATATGGGCGCCCGCGCCGGTGAAACCTCGAAAGTCCGTGCCGGCAATATCGGCAGCGAAGGCAAAGGGTATCAGCTTGAGGGTGAAGCCGGTAACTCGCTGTCGACGAATGTCTGGGGTGTTTACACCCTGATTGTGGATCCCACGGTCACAACGCAGCTGGTTGCAAGTTTTGACCTGCTCGTCGATGGTTCCAACGGGTTCACCATTACCGACAGCGTGACTTCCACGAACACGGTCGTCGGCAGAATCAATACCAGCGGCGGGCTGTTTTCCGGCGAGCGCGGTGCGCTCAGTAATACAGCGGACTGGCAGGGGGCCATTGCGGACCTGGTGGTGTATAACTATGTGCTGAGCGATTCGGAAATCGCGGCCAACCTGAACGCCTTTCAGACCCTCTACCTCGACGATATCGTCTACGAAACCTCCGTCGGAAAGGTGGCGATGGAGCTGATTTCCGGCGGTGCGGAAGTGGTTGTGACGTGGGAAACCTCGCAATACGGCACCTTTGCCCTGGAATCTACCGAAAGCCTGTCTGTTCCGTTCTGGAGCGACGTTGAAACCGGTATTCCCGGAACCGGCGGTGATGTTTCGGTAACCACCACCGTATCGGACGCCAAAGCATTCTACCGCGCTTATATCGAAGATTAACGCGCAGCGTATGAATTGAGCGGGGAGGCATTCCAGCAGCCCCGCTTATCAAACAGGAAAAATAAGGAGAACAAATGAATAAAGCAGTAAGCATGATTGCATCGTGTGTGCTGGCTGCCGGAGCCGTACAGGCCTCGGTCATTACATACGATGACTTTGCGGGCATCACATCGCTGGACGGCTCATCCGGCGGAGCCGGCTGGAGCGACAGCTGGACCGGCGGCAGCTACACGGCGGTTGCTGGTATTCTGACCGGCACCGGCGAATCCTATCGCACGCTTAGCAGTGAGTTCGGTTCAAGCGGTGAGGTCTGGATGTCGTTTGATGCGGTCCGTGTTTCAGGCAGCAGTTATGGTTTTGTCTCCCTTTTTGATGGGGGTACGGAGCGCCTGATTATCGGCGACTGGTATACGCAAGGCGTCTGGGGGCTGGAAAATAAGGCAACCGGAGAGCGTCTTAATACGGCGATTGACAACAGCGGGACCTACAGAACGGCGGTGGTCAGGCTGACGCTGGATACCGGTACGGTGGATCTGTGGGTGGGCGATGATGCCGTAACTGCTGTTGATGTATCAGGTGAAGCAGACCTTACTTCCACCGGCGGGACCTTTGCCGGCGTCGATACGGTTCGTATCGGCAACGGATTTTCTGCGAGCGTTGGAGATCTCATCCTCGGCGATACCTATGAGGATGTTAATGCGATTCCGGAGCCGGCTACGCTGGGTATGATCGGTGCTTTCGGCGGTGCAATGCTCTTTATCCGCCGGCGTTTTATGATCTGAATCCCATCCCGTACCACCGGGGCGGTGAAGCCGGCAGTGCCGGCCCGGCCGCCCTTTTTTTGTCCAGAAATAACGGCGCATCAGGTGCAGGCTTTCATGCAGGCAGGTATTTTGAGGTGCGATTTAGTGCTAGTTATTTGGGCGATAGTAAAGGATGTTTTTCTCTGAATATGGTTCATTATACGTTTGTAATCAGCGCGGTCCTGCGGGGTGCAGGGAGCCGCTGGAACTGTTTGGGAGTGAATGAAGACTATGAGTGAACGGACATCGTATCCAACCCGTTTCAGCTATGCCGCCAGCGATATGGCCGGGCAGTTTATATTTCAGGTGGTCAATGCCTTTCTGCTTATCTACTGCACCGATGTGCTCGGTTTGTCAGCTACAACAGCCGGGACCATTTGGCTGATCGCTCGTCTGGAAGATGCACTGGACAGTCCGATCTGGGGTATTTTTCTCGATAAGACCAACAGCAAGTATGGAAAAAGCAGGCCGTGGTTCCTGTGGTTATGTGTTCCCTATGCTGTGCTGGGGCTCATGCTGTTTTATATTCCCGACTTAGGGGACCTGGGTAAGGCGATTTATTTTGGTACCGTTTATGTCGTTTTTGGGTCGATCTATACAGGGATCAACACTCCGGTTACTTCCATTCTTTCGACGTTGACTAGTGATTCCAAGGAGCGCGTCACCCTGACGTCGTTCCGCATGATCGGCTCTAAGCTCGGGGTGCTGATCGTTAGTCTCCTGTTCCTTCGGATGGTCGATGTGTACGGGCGGGGCGATAAGGCCTACGGGCACTTTTACACGATGATTATTTTCGGTCTGGCCTCGATTCTCTTCTATCTCATCGCGTTCCGAAATCTGCGGGAAGTTGTGCAGGTTAAGCACGATCGAGTTCCCATTAAAGATGCATTTCATGCATTCAGGGGAAACTGGCCGTGGGTGATCATTTTTGTGTCGAGCTTCTGTTTCTGGATTGCATTTATCGCCCGTTTCGCAACCGTGAATCATTTCTTTAAATACTGCTGGGGAGACCAGAATTATGTGTCTTCATTTTTAGGGCTGGATGTTATTTCCCTAGGCGCGATTTTCCTCATTCCTTTTTTCTGCCGATTCAGCAGTAAATCGAAACTGTGGGCGGTCTCCCTGTTTTTATCCGCGCTGGTTCAGGGGGTCTTGTATGTTGGTGCAGTGCAGCATTCGCTTGTCTTGCTGTATGCCGGCTGGATTACAGGAATTTTCACCAGTGGTGTCGCCCTGGCGCTGCCGTTTTCCCTGATGTCCGACAGCGTCGATTATGGTGAATGGAAAACCGGCGTCCGTGCCGTAGGACAGCTGACGGCCGTTGGTACCGCGTTCTGCCTCAAGGCGGGAAGCGGGTTTGGCGGTGCCGTTCCGGCCTGGGTCATGGGATATACCGGTTTTGACGCAAAGCTCGATGTCCAGGCTGACTTTGCTCTGGCCGGCATCAATTTCGGGTTTATTTGGATTCCGGCCATCTTTTATGGTTTGGCGCTGATTCCCGTATTGTTTTACGGAAGATTTGAAAAGCTTGAGTCGAAGGTCCAGGAAGAGCTCGAACAGCGCCGTGGTGCTGTGAGCGACGATTAATCAAGGAATTTTATCAGATCGCGAACCTCGCAGATCGTGCGGATTTTTTAAAAAAAATCAGCGGGATTTGTTCGATCCGCGATCAGCAGATGATAGGTGAATCGGAATGATGATTAAATCTATAACAGGTTTAGTGGTCGTGTTTGCGGCTGGATGCGCCGCGGCGGTCCCGCATAATTTTTATGCGGCGCCGGGCGGATCGGATGCCGATCCGGGAACCAAGGAAAAACCGTTTGCATCATTCCGGAAAGTAAAAGAGGCCGTCGCGGCAGTGATTCCCGAGATGACGGACGACATCACCGTAACCTTTGCCGGCGGCATTTATCCGGTGGCGGAAACCGTGTGCTTTGGTCCGGAAGATTCGCCGAAGGGCGATTTCATCATCACCTATCAGGCGGCGCCGGGAACGATGCCGGTTTTCAGCGGCGGGATTCCGGTGACGGGATGGATGCAGTATGATGCCAGGCTGTGGAAAGCGCCGCTGCAGCGCGGTGAAAAACTGCGTGCGCTCTATGTGAATGATCAGCGGGCCGTGATGGCGTGCGGTGGGGTGGTGAACGCGCAGGGCGGCTGGGGCGAATACACCGTTAAAGCCGGGCAGGCTGACTGGGCGTGGCAGGACGGCGCGGCTGCGGACGGCATCCGATATGACGCGGCGGATCTGCCGGAAATCATCCGCAATCCGATGGATGTGGAAATTGAAAACCAGACCACCTGGAATAAAAACTTTATTGGCGTGCGCGAAATAGTCCGCGCGGGCGATTCGTACGTTTTCAGGCTGCAGCAGCCCTACGGGGCGATTGCCCAGCAGATCGGGTGGGGCGCCGGCCTGAAGGTGAATGGAAAACATATTATCCACAATGCATTTGAACTGCTGGATGAACCCGGCGAGTTCTATTTCGACCGCGCCGAAGGCATGGTGTACTACTATCCGCGCGCCGGCGAAAATATGAGAACGGCCGAGGTCGTTGCGCCGGTAACGGAGACGCTGGTGCGGATCGAGGGCGGGGTGCCGAATAAGCCGGTGCACGGTCTGGTGTTTGACGGGCTGACCTTTGCGTATACCGACTATACGCTGGAGGAGATAGACGGCTCGCACGGCAAAGCCACCGTGCAGACCGCGACGGTAAACATGGCGTTCGCCAACTCCAATTGGCATTACGATATTTATCGCGCTTACGATGTGCTGCCGGGCGCGGTCGCTGCCAACGGCATTGAAGACATCACGTTTACCCGCAACACCTTCACGCATACCGGCTGCGAAGGACTGGCGATGAATAACGGCGTGGACGACATCCGGGTGGTCGGCAATGTGTTCCGCGACTGCGGCGGCAGTGCCGTTGTGCTGGGCCACCCGCAGCAGGTCTATGAAAACGATACGGCGGAGCTGCAGCACGAAAACGGTGCGGGAATCGAGAAGGAAAAATATCCGGCCGGCACCGAGTCGGCGCCGCGCCATGTGGTGATTGCCAATAACTATATGCCGGACAACGCCGCGCTGTTTAACGGCCATACGGTCATCACGGTCTTCTTCGCCAACGGCGTAACGATTGAGCATAACTGGATTCCGAATGCGCCGTACTCCGGCATGAATGTGGGCTGGGGCTGGTGCGATTTTGACGGCAGCGGCGTCGTGCCGGAGGACAGCCTGAAAAATGCGCGCCCTTCTGTTCTGCCAAGCAGGCCGACCACCGTTGCCGGAAATAACGTGATCCGGGCCAACCGGGTTGAACATACCATGTCGATCCTGCACGACGGCGGCGCAATTTACACCTTGGGCAGCATGCCCGGTTCGGTAATCGAGCGTAATTATGCGGCGCACTCAGAAAAGGGCATCTATACGGATGAGGGTTCGGCGAATATCATTTCGCGTTTCAATGTGGTTGAAGCAGTCAGGAAGCAGACGCATTACGCCGACCGCCGCGGGCGTAAACGGAATATCACGGTTGAGCATTATTTTACGGACCGCGATGCATTCGGGGTGGATGAAAAGTATCACATATCAAGAAATCATGTGATCGGTTTCCCGGACAGCTGGCCGGCAGAGGCGCAGCGGATTATCGCAGAAAGCGGGCTGGAACCGGAGTGGGAATATCTGGCATCGGACGGGTCGGGGAGTGAGCCGTGACGGCGTTTCCTGAATGCGCCGCTGCGGTTTTTCCGGGGTTGGCCTTCGCGGTATCGGGCGCGGAGCGCCTGGGATTATTTTAAAAAAATGAGCAAGGTTCGCGCAGTTTGCGAGCCGTTTGTAGAGAGTGAATAGGAGTTTAAGCAATGAAACTGAAATCAGCTGCCAGTTTAGCGATGCTGCTCACGGCCGGATGTGCCGTTGCGGTACCGCAGGAGTTTTATGTATCGCCGAAGGGCAATGACCGGAATCCCGGCACCAAGGAAAAACCGCTGCAGTCGCTGGCCGGTGCGCGCGATGCGGTGCGGCGGGTGAACCGGCAGATGGACGAAGATATCAACGTCTATTTTGCCGGCGGCACCTATATTATTGAAGAAGCAGTTGAATTTACGCCGGCCGACTCCGGCATGAACGGGCACCGGATCATCTATCAGCCTTATCAGGATCATAAGCCGGTATTCAGCGGTGCGGTCAAGGTGACCGGCTGGAAGGCATCGAAGGATGGGATTTACCAGGCGCAGCTGAATCATTCATCCAAGCTCCGTTCCCTGTTTGTGAACGGCGAGCGCGCCTACATGGCCGGCATGACGGCAGAGGCCAAAGGCGGGTGGGGCACCTTCGAGGTCCGGAAGGGCCAGGCCGACTGGGCGTGGGAAAGCGGTTCCACGGAGGACGGCGTAAAGTTCGGGCTGGATGAGGTTCCGGACCTGATGAACCCCGAAGATGTCGAAGTGATGCGCAACACCAAGTTTAATTCCCATATCATGTGCATTCGGGATGTTTCTTCAGAGGGCGGGCAGCGGGTCCTGAAATTCCAGCAGCCCTATGCCGCCATCGCGATGCATATTAAATACGGTCGCTATTCGACGAATGGTCCGCATACGCTGCTGAATGCCTTTGAATTTCTCGATGAACCCGGCGAATTCTATTTTGACCGAAAAAAGAGAACCCTCTACTATATTCCCCGCGAGGGCGAAAACATGGAAACGGCGGAGGTCTATGCGCCGGTAAACGGCAGCCTGATCCATATCCAGGGACGCTCCAAAGCCGAGCGGGTCAGCAGCCTGACCTTTAAAGGGCTGACGTTTGCCTACACGGAATCGGTGCTGCCGGAAGTGGACGGATCGTTCGGTAAATCCACGGTCCAGGCGGCCACGTTTGTCCGGGCCTTTGATGAGCCGGACTGGCATGTGACGGCCTACCGCGCGTATGACACCATGCCGAATGCGGTGAATGTCTACAGTGCGCAGCACATCGAGTTTGCGGATAATGTCTTCAAGCATATCGGCAATGAGGGCATCGGTTTTATTAACGACGTAACCGACGCGGCGTTCACCGGAAACCTGATGCGCGATATCGGCGGGTCCGCCGTTCAGGTCGGCCATCCGCAGCATGTGTATGAAGGCGACGAGCACGAACATGCGCTCTTTTCGCCGAAGGTGGAGGGCGTCTGCCGGAATATCCTGGTGGAAAACAATGTGATGTACGACATGACCACCATGTTTTACGGCCACGCGCCGATCACCGCCTACTTTGTAGACGGGCTGCAGATTGTTAAAAACCACATCCAGAAATGCAATTATACGGCGGTCAGCCTCGGCTGGGGCTGGAACAACTTCGACGAGGGGTATTTCCCGGACAATCCGACCACCACCTGCCGCAACAATGTGTTCAGCTATAACCGCGTCTACGACTGCATGCGGATGCTGCACGACGGCGGCGCGTTTTACACGCTGGGCAGCCAGCCCGATTCGGTATCGGACGGCAACTATGTCAAAGCGGCCACCACCCATTTCCAGGGCGTCTATCACCCGGACGAAGGCACGGCATGGTATACCGGCAAGGATTACGTTTTTGAAATTGTACCCGGCCAGGACAACTTTGAGCTCAACAAGTGGCGCCGCAAGCATGACAACCACTACAGCAATATTTACTCGACCTCGGAATCCCAGAAGGAAGGAGCGCCGAACTGTTCAATCACCGACCTCCATGTGATCCCCAACGGCGACTGGCCTCCGGCCGCGCTGGCCATTATCCGCGCCGCCGGCCCCGAGGCGGCCTATCATCCGCTGCTCAAAACCATTCCGGGCATTGTCTTCAACGAGGCCGAGCGCTACGACACCGACGAGCAGATTGTGGATCCGGCCTCCACGGGCGTGGTGCATGTGCCGCCGGCCGCCGGCGGAAAGTATGAAGCGGAACGGGCGAAGTGCAGCGGCGGTGCGAAGGCAGAAAAAGGGCATGCCGGCTTTTCCGGCACCGGCTATGTCGGCGGGTTCTACAACACCCCGGGCGCCAAGGTCACCTTCTCGGTGGAGTCGGAGGAGATGGGAACCTACGACGTGGTGCTGCGCTATGCCGCCGGGCATAAAGACAGCACCTGCATGGGCATCTATGTGAACGGTGAGAAGAGCGAGATGTTAACCCTGCCGTCCACCGGCGATTGGGATGCCTGGAAAGTTCAGAAGATCTCCGTTTTCCTCAAAGCCGGTGTAAACACGGTTTCCTTTAAGGCGGAAACCAAATCGCCGGATAGTATCAATATCGATTACATCCAGCTTTCGGAATAACCCGAAACGGCGCGCCGTGCCGCACGGCATGGCGCGCCGCATGAATTCTGCGCGGCACCCGGCGGTTCGATGCTAAATCCGGGGCCGCGCGGTAAACCGTTTTAAACCTAAGAGGCTGCTGCCCGATCCATCCCGGCGATGACCGGCGATCTGACCGTCATTTTTGCGGGCGGCCTTTATCCGGTCAAAGAGACGGTCCTTTTTACCCCGAAGGATTCACCGAAGAGCGATTATACGATCAGTCACAAGGCGGCGCCGGGAGAGATGCCGCTATGCCTATGTGCAGAGAAGGGGACCGCCGTTCCTACCAATCCTGTTTTCTCGCGCGGAACTGGCGGGGGGTGGTGCCGGTGACTTTTTTGAACTGGCGGGTGAAATAGTTGCTGTCGTTGAAGCCGACGGCAAAGGCGGTTTCGGTGATGGTGTCGTCGGACTGGTGCAGCAGCTCCATGGCGCGCTGGATGCGCAGGCGCATGAGATAGTCGATCGGCGTCTGGCTCGTGGCCTTGCGGAAAATTTTGAGCAGGTTGTTTTTCGACATATGGGCGAGCTGCGCGAGGTCGTCGAGTTTCCAGTCCTTTGCGAAGTCGTTTTCCATGGCGCGTATCACTTCGCCGACGCGGAGCAGGGCGCGGGTTTCGGTGGAGCCGCCCTGGGTATAGGCGCGGGCGAGGTAGGCGATGAGTTCCTGCAGTTTTGCGCCGAGCACCACTTCGTGGCCGATGATCCGGTTGGTGCACTCCTGCTCCATTTCACTGCAGAGGGTTTCAACGTGGGCGAGCTGGATGCGTTTCAGATGCAGCCGGCTGGCAAAGCGGTGCCGTTTGCGGTAGGTGGGTTCCAGCAGGAACATGGCGCAGTAGCCGGGCATGCGGCGCAGGGCGTTTTCGGGCAGCAGGACCTTTTCGGGGTCATACATCACATTGATCAGTTCGAGATCCTGACGGTTGTGGAAATAGTGCCGCTGGCGCCCCTGCAGCAGAAAAACATCGCCGGCGGTGATCGGCAGGTCCATGCCCTCGAGGCACTGGATGCCGCCGCCTTTGGAGACAATGACCAGTTCGCAGAAGTCGTGGCTGTGCTCCACCTCGGTCAGGTCGTTTGTACCGGCCGGAATATCGGCCGGCCGGCTGCGGCCGACCAGAATGGGGAAGCCGTCCTTGCCGAAATAATCGACGCCGTCTGCAATAAGCGATTTCATATGCGTGACATAGTGCTTATGCAGCCTGTGGGGATCAATTTTTTTTTGTACCGCAGAGGTGCAGGCTCTCAGAGCATCCGGGTTTCCGCCGTAGTTTAAGTCACGATTTTTTCGGGGGAATGGCGCCGGTCGGGCAGACTTGGCCGCAGAGCGTGCAGCCGGTTTTACACGCGCCGACAAGCATCGGTTTCCACGTGTCTTTGCCGCCCTGCTGCACCAGTACCTTCGCGGGGCAGGTCTGGATGCAGATGCCGCAGCGGATGCACTGGCGGTCGAGCGACTGTTTTGTGGCGCCGGGCGGAAACTGCGGATTCTCCGTTGAGGCCGGGCCGGCCTGTCCGGCAAAAACCGCGGGCACAGCACCGACCGCGCCGCCGGCCAGGAGAGTGCCGATAAAATGTCTTTTGGATAAACTGCTGCTCTGTTTTTTCTGCATCATGCTGCTCCAGCGGTTATATAGGCCGCATTAACGGTGAAACGGTGCAAGGTAACAGAGAGTAGGGCACGTAAGCTTAAGTTCAGGTTAATGGCGGGTTCTTGAGTGCAGGTGTTTCGGATCCGCTTGAGAGATTGTGCTGCTTTATTGTGACATGGTTAAGGCGCAATGCGTGAAATTATGCTTTTTTTACTGGATTTTGCAGGCCGAAGGAGCCTGAGGGGATAACTGTTTTGGAGAAAGGCCGGTATGTATACTTTAGTTGAAAAATCGCCGTCGTGTGTTCTGGTGGACGGTGAAAAGCGGCTGCGGATTACGTTTGTTTCTGCGGCGCTGGTGCGTGTGTCCTACATTGAGGGGGAAGCGTTCGCAGATCCGGAAAGTTCGATCGTTACATCATCGGCCTTGTTCAGCGGCTTTTCGGCTGCTGGGAATGAAGACTCCCTTCTGCTGGCAACGCCAGAGCTGCAGGTTGAAGTGCTGCTCGAGAGCGGCGCGGTCACGTTTAGGGATGCCGCCGGCAATATCCTGCAGCAGGAGCCGGCGCGCGGCGGGAAAGCGCTGATTCCCAAAGCGGTGTACCGCAATGTTTACGACCACACCACGGAAGTCAGCACCGGTCAGAATATCGACGGCGCGCGCGCCGAGGGCGAGGCCGTCGACCGCGTGTTCGACCGCAATGCTTTTGAGGCCAAACTCGAATTCACCTTTGCCGACGACGAGGCACTGTTCGGCCTGGGTTCGCACGAAGAGGGCTACGGCAACCTGCGCGGTAAATCGCAGCTCCTCTACCAGCAGAATATGAAAATGGTGGTGCCGGCCTTTGTTTCGACCAAAGGATACGGCCTGATGTGGGACTGCTCTTCGGCGATGGTTTTCCACGACGATGCCTACGGCAGCCACTGGTGGGCGGAATGCGTCGACCAGATCGACTACTATTTTATCGGCGGCGGAAGCGCCTCGGCCGTGGCGAAGAACTATTATGAGCTCACCGGCGCACCGCCGATGCTCCCGAAATGGGCGTTCGGCTATGTGCAGTCGAAGGAACGTTATGTGAACGCCGAGGAAATTGTCGGCATTGCGCGCGAATACCGCCGGCGCGATATTCCGCTCGATATCATGGTGCTCGACTGGAAATCGTGGCCGGACGGCCCCGGCTGGGGGCAGAAAAATTTTGATCCCGCGCGCTTCCCCGATCCCAAGGCCTTTCTCGATGAACTGCATGCGATGAATGTGAAGCTGATGGTCTCCATCTGGCCGATTATGTCGGGGGAGTGCGATAACCAGATCGAGCTGCGCGAGCAGGGGCTGATGTTCGGTAACCAGTCGACCTATAATGCATTTGATCCGAAGGCGCGCGAAATCTACTGGCGCCAGGCCAAGGACGGCCTGTTTGATAACGGTGTGGATGCGTGGTGGTGCGACTGCACCGAGCCGTTCGAAGCCGACTGGAACGGCAAGGTGAAGCTGGAGCCGCACCAACGCCTGATCAAGAATACGGATCAGGCGAAACGCTACATCGATGAAGGCCAAATCTGCTCGTTCTCGCTGCATCACTCCCAGGGCATTTACGAGGGCCAGCGCGCGGCCTCGGACGAAAAGCGTGTTTTGAACCTGACCCGTTCGTCGTATGCCGGGCAGCACCGCTACAGCACCGTGAGCTGGAACGGCGATATCAGTTCGACATGGGAGGTCTACCGCCGTTCCATCCCGGAGGGAGTGAATTTCTGCGCGACCGGCGAGCCCTACTGGACGCTGGACATCGGCGGATTTTTCGTGCGTAACGATCCGGATATGTGGTTCTGGAGCGGCGATTATGAAGAGGGCTGCCGCGGCCTCGGCACGCGCGAAGGGCCGGATCCGCTGGAAAATGATTTCGGCTGCAAAGACCTGGGTTTCTGGGAGCTCTACACCCGCTGGCTGCAGTACGGCTGTTTCCTGCCGATGTTCCGCTCGCACGGAACCGATGCCGCGCGCGAAATCTGGCGCTTCGGCGATGAGGGGGATCGTTTTTACGACGTGATTGCAAAGTTCATTCGCCTGCGGATGCGCTTCCTGCCGTACATTTATTCCGTGGCGGCCGGCGTGGCCGACTCCGGCCTGGCGCTGATGCGCCCGGTGGCGATGGCATTTCCGTCCGACCCGAAAACCTTTGACCTGCGCGACCAGTATCTCTTCGGCCCGGGCTTGATGGTCTGCCCGGTGGTGCAGCCCATGTACTACGAGCGTGCATCGCGCCCGCTCGAAAATGTGCCGGAAACGCGCGCGGTCTACCTGCCGGAAGGCACGGACTGGTATGATTTCTGGACGGATGAATTCCTTGCGGGCGGGCAGGTGATCGATGCGGCCGCACCGCTTGAAACGCTGCCGCTTTATGTGCCGGCCGGCACTATCCTGCCGATGGGGCCGGTGGTGCAGCATGCCGGCGGGGCCGCCGATGCGCCGCTCGACGTCCATGTGTATACCGGGCAGGATGCCGCCTTTGTCTGGTACGAGGATGCC
Organism: Pontiella sp.; assembly: GCA_041582935.1. Lineage (GTDB taxonomy): Bacteria > Verrucomicrobiota > Kiritimatiellia > Kiritimatiellales > Pontiellaceae > Pontiella. Next base: position 9,403 of record JBFHGU010000043.1, on the reverse strand, counting down.
GGCGACGGCTATGCCTATGAACGGGGCGAAGCCGCGCGGGTGACGTTCCGCTGGAATGACCAGGCGCAGGTGCTCTCCGTTTCTGAGCGGAAGGGATCTTTTGAAGGCCTGGCGGAAGCCCGCACGCTGCAGGTCAAGCTTCATTCCGCCGACGGCCTGAAAGAGTATGCGGCGGTGTACAACGGGACGGCTTTGGAAATCGGCGGCTGATTTCATTGTGCTCCCGGCCTGGTCCGTCCCGTGCGGCAGCTTGCGGACGGTTTAGTCTCGCAGGATACCCCTGCTTGAGGGTACATCTTTCCGCTGCTGCTGGCTGGATTGCTGTGCCTCCGCGTCTGATGCGGCGGCTGTTAACTTGGTAAGACAGCCCGGGCTGGGAGTATGCTTTTGAATCGATAGATTTGGATCGACTTTGTTTAAGGGGGATTTTATGAGCGTTTATGACTATATCGTAATCGGGGTTTATCTGGTTTTCATGCTGTCGCTGGGGCCGATTTACAAGAGCTTCAGTAAAACGGCGAGCGACTTTTTCCGCGGCGGCGGGGGCATGCTGTGGTGGGTGGTCGGCGCCAGTGCATTTATGACCCAGTTTTCGGCGTGGTCGTTCACGGGCGGTGCGGCGAAGGCCTATGAAACCGGCACATTTTTCCTGATTCTGTTTATCTGTAATACGGCTTCTGCACTGGTGACGCTCTTTTTCACGGCGCACCGCTTTCGGCAGATGCGGGTGATTACAGCGGTGGAGGCGATTCGAAACCGCTTCGGCAATGCCAGCGAGCAGATCTTCACGTGGCTGCCGCTGCTGTTCACGGTGCTGTTCGGCGGGGTTTCGCTCTATACGATTTCGGTATTCATTTCGGGGGTTTTCGGCGCGAATATGCAGCTGATTATCTGGATCCTGGGCGCGGTGATGATCGGGATGACGCTGCTGGGCGGTTCCTGGGCGGCCACGGCGGGCGACTTTGTGCAGATGCTGGTGGTGCTGACCATTACGGTCATCATGGCGGTCCTGACGCTGGGCCATGAGCAGATCGGCGGCGTCAGCGGCCTGATTGCAAAGATGCCGGAACAGCACCTGGACTGGACGCAGTTTGCGCGGCCGAACGTGATTGTCATTTTCTTTGTCATGCTGCTGATCAACCAGATTATCCAGGGCAATAACATGCAGACCGGGGCGGCGCGCTACCTGTTTGTGAAGGATGGAAAAGATGCCCGGAAATCGGCCGTCGTTTCGGTGGTCGGCTTTATTTTCCTGCCGATTATCTGGATCATTCCGGCCATCGGCGCGGCCATCCTGTTTCCGGACCTGGCGTCCATGGAGCAGTTTTCGGGGCTGAGCAATGCCAACGAAGCGGCCTATGTGGCGATTGCACAGGAGCTGCTGCCGCCGGGCCTGCTCGGCCTGCTTGTCTGCGGTATTTTTGCGGCCAGCCTGACCTCGATGAACAGCAGCCTCAACGCCATGTCGGCCAGCTTTGTGCGGAACTTTTATATCCGCGTGATCGATAAAAGCACGAGCGAGGAGCGGCAGATCCTGCTGGGCCGTATCTTTATTTTTGTCTACGGCATTTCGTGGATTATTGTGGCGCTGCTGTTCTCGCAGATCAAGCAGCTGCAGCTGTTCGACCTGATCCTGATCGTGGCGGCGTCGATCGGCCTGCCGGCCTCGCTGCCGCTGATGTACGGCATGTTCATCAAGAAAACGCCGGCCTGGACGGGCTGGAGCACCATGGTGATTGGTTTCATGGTTTCGGTGATCGACCGCGTGGTGCTGACGACGGATTTTATGCAGTCGATCTGGGGCCGGGTGGAGCCGCTGAGTGCGCGGGAGCTCGGCGATATGAATATTGCGCTGACCACGGGGACGATCTTCTTTGCCTGCACGGGGTGGTTCTTCTTCACCATGCTGTTCCATAAATACAGCCATGCGGCATACAAGAAGCAGGTGGATCATTTCTTCACCGAAATGAATACGCCGATTGACCGCGCGCAGGAGCATGAGCCGGACTATGAAAATGATAAGCGCCAGTACGGCGTCCTGGCCAATCTCTGCCTGGCGTACGGCGTGCTGACGCTGCTCCTGCTGGCGGTGCCCAACGATTGGAATGCCCGGATGCTGATTCTGATCTGCGGCGGTATTGTGCTGCTCGTCGGCGTGGCCCTGCGCATTATCGGCAAAAAATTCGGGGCATCGAATTCTTAAACAAACGGCAGCGTCCGCCTGAAAGGGATGATGCCCGGAAAGATAGAGCAGGGGGTTCCCGCAAATGGACCCCCTTTGCTGTGTCATTGGGTTTACAGGGTAAACGGCGCTGCGGTTGAAAAATTTGTGTATCTGAGGATGATGTAGTGGTTTGTCCGAAACGGCAGCCCGGCCCGGAAGCGGTTTCCGGACGCGGGCGGTTTGCTGCGCGGCAAAACGGGAAGAGGTCATGATGAATGCGTTAAAAGTATTAGGTGCATGCCTCCTGCTGGCAGGCGGAGCAGCCCGGGCGGCGGAGATAACGTGGGGCGATTCGGCGGCTTATTCCGATGCATCCGATGTCTCCAGCGAAGGAACTACGGTTGAGGCGGTCAATGCCTGCGGCAGCGCAAGCGTATACAGTCCGCTGATTAACGGCGTGCAGTTTTCAGCAAGCACGAGTTTGATGAGCGGCGATGCGAACACCACTTTTTTCTACGGCGATACCGGGGACGACGGGTATGACGACCTGCTGAATACGCTGGACTATGCCTCCAGCTCCATCACGGTGGGCGGCGGCCTGCTGGAGATCGGTAAAGAATACCTGATCCAGGTTTGGTATGTGGATGAGCGCTCCTCGGGCGGCGACCGCTCCATGACGTTCAGCGACGAGAGCGGCAACGAGAGCCCCAAAGTGGATGACGGCTATGTGACCGGCACCTTCACTGCCGACGACTCCTCGCAGGGCATCACCGTGAAGGGCTATAACAATGATGATTTGACCTCTGCAACGGTGCACATTACGGCCTATCAGATCCGCGATCTGGGCAGTCCGCAGCCGGTGCTTTCGACGGATGCGGGCGATACGGTCACAAATGATTTTGATGTGTCCGTCAGCTTTTCAGAAGCGATCACCGGGCTGACGGCCGGCGATTTTACGGTGAGCAACGGCACGGCATCGACTGTCAGCGGTTCGGGCACGAACTGGACGGTCAACGTCACGCCGGCGGGCAACGGCGATGTGTCCATTACGCTGCCGGCCGGATCGGTCACGGACCTCGACGGCATTTCGAATCTTGCAGGCAACACGATTCTCACCACCTATGTGGCGCCGGGCAGCGAGCAGCCGGTGCCGGCGTTGAGCACATCCGTTTCCAAGGTCTATGCCGATTTTACCATTCAGGTGGAGTTCAGCGAGCCGGTCACCGGCCTGACGGCCGGCGATTTCGCGGTGACCAACGGCACGGCCTCGAGCCTGAGCGGATCGGGCGCAAGCTATGAACTGACGGTTGCGCCGACATTCGGCGGCAATGTAACCGTCGTGCTGCCGCGTAATTCGGTAACGGACGAAGACGACGGCCTGCAGAACATCGCATCCGACCCGCTCTCCGTCGCTTATTTCCAGACTGTTGCGGTCAGCTCGTTTGCTGAACTGCTGCCCTACCTGCCGCAGGATAATATCAACTGCACCATGGCGCCGGGCGTTTATACGATCGGCGCGGATGCGATTTCCGACGGATCCTTCCCGGACACCATGACGATTGACGGCACAACGTATAATGTGCTGCTGCTCATTTCCGGGAACAACTGCACCTATGATTTTTCGGGGGTCACCGTGTACATCAGCACCGGGCTGTGGCATGAGCATGACTACGGTACCGGCGGGGTCTACCAGCTGCAGACCACCGGCAGCAGCAATGTGATTAAAAACCTGACGATGATCGACGACGGGACCGTGGATGATGATCCGAAGGACGGCTGCGTGAACATTGTGATGGACGGCGGCTATAACCGCATTGAAGGATTCCACATCACGGTGAGGGGGTCCTATCCCTACGGCTACGGCGACAGCTTCGGCAAGGGCGGTTCAAATGTCACGATCAGCCACAACAAACACAGCGCCTTCCTGATCCGCGGCGAGTCGAACCATGCAAAGGACTGCACGATCATCCATCGCTCCTACGGCCACGCCATGTTTATGCAGGCGGCCAGCAACCCGACCATTGAAGGCTGTTACGTCGAAGGCGAAATGCGTTCCACCGATGATATGCTTTCGGAAACCAATGGTCCGGCCTATGAAATCGATTTCCTGACCACCTGGGGCTATCGGCTGCCGGCGGGCTATATGAAGAGCACCGGGGAAGCGGGCATCCGCGCCTATAACGCCGGCGAAACCATCGTGGACGGGGTGGAATATGACCGCGGCACCTCAAACCCGACCATCATCAGCAACACCGTCGTGAACATGCGCACCGGCGTAACGCTGACGCATGCTTCGGGCACAAAATATGTGCTGGGCTGCCGGACCATCGGCTGCGAGCGTGGCTATGCCATCGGCTCGGGCATCATTGAAAACTGTTTTTCCGATGCGCAGTACGGCCCGGCCTTCGGGGTGGATTATGATTCCGACAGCGGGGTTGTGGCAGACATCACCATCCTGCCGTACAACGGCGACCACTATAACGGCAGCCGCCACTTTGCCTATATTTTCGGCAGCGGCCATAACCTGACGTTCCGGGGCATGGAGAAAGATCCGGACCAGGAGCTGGAGCTCAATGTCGGCGGCGACCTGCGCATTGAAAGTTCAACCAATGTGGTTGAAAACCGCGGCGCCGATAACATCATCATCAACAACTACACCGGGCATCCGCTGATCCTCGACGATGCGAGCACCGATAACTCCGGCTACTCCTGCGGCACCATCACGGATGCCGGCTCCGGCAACAGTTTTGCCGCCGTGGACTGGAGCGTAACCTCAAACATCACCTTCTACGGCCAGGCGACGCAGAGTTCGACCAGTTACGATGCACCGGCTGCGCTGGCCATCGACCAGATTACGGACGGCGATTTCGGCAATGGATCCGTAACGCACACCAGCTATGAATCGCAGCCGTGGTGGCGGCTCGACCTCGGCGAGGCGCACCGCATCAGCCAGCTTCAGGTCTACGGCCGCACCGGCTCGACGAAAAGCCGCCTGAGCAATTATGATGTCACGATCCTGGACGGCGATTACGAGCCGGTCTGGACGGACTATCAGGAGGACTATCCCGATCCGATGGTTTCGCTGAGCACGGGTTCGGTAACCGGGCAGTATGTGCTGATTCAGCTGCGCGGCACCGAGCGCCTGAGCCTGGCCGAGGTCGAGGTTTTCGGGTCGGTGATCGACGATTCGGCAGAGGTTTCAGTCTTCTCAAAAGGCATGACGATTGCGCCGGTCATCAGCACCAACGACCTGGCGCAGACCTATTACCTCGGCAGCTCCGGAAGCGGCAGCGGCGAGGTTGCAAGCCAGCATGCCCAGCTGTTTAACGGCACCCTCGGCAATGACGACGACGATGCCGCGGATTCCGGCGAAGTCACAATGGACAGCGGCAGCTCCGTTACGCTCACGTTTGACACATCGGTCAATACGAACGGATACGATATTACCGGCATCGACACCTATTTCGGCTGGGACACCAGTTCCGGCGGCCGCGCCAACCAGGGCTATGAAATGGTTATCGACTATGTCGACGGCGCATCGGCAACGCTGGCCGGGCCGGAGCACTGGGCCTCCAATTCCCCGGTGGCGTTTTACTGGACCAAGGTTTCCTTTTCGGAAGCCGCCGGCGGCCTGCTGGCCTCCGGCGTGGAATCCGTCACGTTCAACATCGCCGAAGAGGCCAATGCCGGCGGAGTGGTCGTGGCCCGCGAGATTGATATCTTCGGCTCGCCGACCGCTTCGGCCAGAAACTACCTGCCCGAATTTGTCTACGGCGGCACATCGGTTTCCAACGGCTGGTTCGTAACGCAGTTTTCCGGCGAGCCCGGCGAGGACTATTCCGTTGAATGGGCGCCGAGCCTGACCGGCACCTGGGACACCGTAACCAATATTACGGCGCTGGAAACCTCGCCGTTCGAGCTTTCGATGCCGGCGACGAATGCCGTCGGATTTTACCGCATCATCTGGAATCCCTGATCCGGCATCGGCCGGGCGGTCCGCCGGATGGTTATATCGTGCTGATTGTTGGTGATATAATTATGGCGTGTAAGCGCGCATTGTAGTCAAATGTTCGGCTCAAATTGGGCTTCATAGACGTACAGCCCTTTGATAACGGACAGAGGTGATAGCGATGCGGAAATTTTTCAAGGGCCTTCTGGCGGCGGTCTTTTTATGTTGTGCGGGTTGGGTACAGGCGGAGCTGCGGATGCCGGTGGGGGCGGCCGATTTTTCCGATTGGTCGGGCCTTGCCAAGGTGAAGCGCGGCGAGGCGTCGCTGCAGCGCGGTGGCACGGCGTCGTATACCTATCCGGACGGCGAGCACTATTTTCACGGGTTTAAAGAGTATTTCGGCCACGCCTGCGACTGGAGCAAGTATGCCGGTGTTGCCTTTGAGGTCTACTTGAAGAAAGAGGGCAGCGCAGCGATCACGCTTACGTTTGCCGTCGACGAGCGCGATGCCGACCTGCTGCGCCCGCTCAGCACGGCGAAGGTCCAGGTGGCCGGCAAGGGCTGGGTTCCGGTCTACATTCCGTGGGAGCTGTTCGATATCTACGAGGGCCAGAAGTGGGGCGCGCTGCAGGCCGTCAAGACCGTCACGCTGACCGCATCTTCTGAGCAGAATAAAATGCTGAAAATCCGCGGAGTGGAAGTCACCAAAGGGGAGCAGCTTGCGCTCGAAGCACCGGTGAAAGGCCGTTCCGTCGAAGCCGGCGGTGCGGTGGAATATGTCGTCGAAGTGGGCAACACGACCGACGAGCCGCAGAACGTACAGCTGCACTTTCCGAAATACGGCTGGGAATCGATGATCGCCTCCGTTGAGCCGTCGAGCCTGGCGCTCGGCCCGAACGAAACCCGGACATGCACGGTCACCGTCGAAGTGCCGGTGCGGCTGCCGTCGGGCGTCCGCGAAAAGCAGGTGCTCAAAGCGGTGCCGAACGGACAGGGTTCCGCCATCCAGACCGTCGAATTCACTACCGCCGTTGCGGTGCCTTTCCCGAATATTGTTTTCACCCAGGATAAATGGGACGAAGTCCGCGCGAAGGTCGAACAATACGACTGGGCGAAAAAGGGCGCCGCGGAATATGAAGCCATCGCCGAAAAGTGGACGCCGTCGGACGTTGCCACGAAAATGGTCGCGCGGGAGGCGTATCGCGGGCAGCACCTCTATTCCGAGCGCGAGGCCGATAATACCTACAACACAGCCGTCGCCTATCAGCTGACCGGCAAAAGCGCGTATGCCGAAAAGGTCGTTCAGTTTTTCCGCTACTTTACGAACGAGGAAAAGGGCTATCCCAAAACGTGGCGCGCCAACGCCGCCAACTTTGTGAAGGAGGGCGGCTTCTTCCAGGATATCGCCCGCGCCTACGATATGGTTAAGCCGTCTGGCCTCTTTACGGCCGAGGACGAGGCGGCCATTGAAAAATCGTTCCGCCTCTATATTCGGATTGCCATCGAAGGCAACTCCAGCGGCGCCATCGGCAACTGGGACCTGAGCGAATTTACCGGCGCGTTTTACTGCGCGCTGGCGATCCAGGACTGGGACCTGGCCGAAAAATGCCTGACCGTGCCGACCGGCATCTACCAGCAGCTGGCGCAGGGCGTGATGAGCGACGGCTGGTGGCACGAGTGCGCCGTCGGCTATAACCTGTGGTGTGCGCGTATGTTCTCGCAGGTCGGGATTGCCCTACAGCCGTGGGGCATCGACTTTATCAACCAGCGCCTGCCGATCGGCACCACCAAAAACCATTCGCTGATTCCGCGCCGGATGAGGCCGGGCCTGTGGGGCATGAGTTTTGAAAAGTGGGGTGCGCTGGAGCAGAACGATATCTGCATTAAGGATATGTGGGATGCACCGCTCGACTTCCTCGACTACCGCGGCGTGCTGCCGGCCGTCAACGATGCCACGGAAGCGCGTGTGACCGGCCAGGACTTTGAGCTGGCCTACTATCTCTACCGCGATCCGGAATACGCCGCCGTCATTCAGTTCGGCGATACGCGCGACCTGCTCTACGGCGTGCCGGACCTGCCGCAGGCGGCGTCCGAAAAGGTGAAGCAGTCGGCCTATGCCGACAACATGGGCATTGTGCAGCTGCGCTCGCAGACTGAAAACCGCCCGCAGCGCGAGCAGATCCAGGCGATGCTGCGTTACGGCACCCACGGCGGCGGCCACGGCCACCTGGACCGCGCCAGCCTGATTCATATGAGCCGTTACGGCCGCAGCTTCTTCAACCCGGAAATGTTCTGGTACGGCTATCAGTGCTACCTCTACAAATTCCTGGTCCAGACCTCGATGACCAAAAATATGGTCGTCGTCGACCAGAAGATGCAGGAGGCCGAGGAGAGCTTCCGGCGCATGTATTACACCGGCGGCATGATGTCTGCCGCAGTGGTTGAAACCGATGCCCGCTGGAGCTATCCGCCTTACGGCGGCATGGAATACGACGGCCTGAACATGTCGGTTGCCGAAAAGGTGTGGGATGAAGGCCGCAGCATGTTTGTGCCCGAGGATGCGCCGGCCTACGGCGAGCTGACCGGATTCACCGACGATAAAGTCCTGCAGCGCCGCATGCTGATTATGATGGACGACTATATCGTGCTGGCGGATTACCTGAAGGGCGGGGCCGAGCATACCTTCGACAACCTGTTCCAGATTAAAGGATTCAAAGGCTTTGACGGCGCTGCGGAAAAAGTGCGGCACGACGGGCAAATGAATGCCGACCCGCTGGGTTCCGCGCAGTTTATTACCGACTGCCAGTGGTATCAGACCGAGGGCACTGCGCGTGCAAAATTTGCGATGGGCTTCGGCAGGGGCTACGACAACGACGGCGCCCGTATGCGCGAGAGCGAAGACGGACCGCTGAACATTGACGTCTTTGCCGCCTGGCCGCGCAGTGCCGAAGTGATGATCGGCACCGCGGCCGAAGCGTTCCCGGTTGAGAAAAAGACCTGGTTCTCGGTCGAGGCCGACGGCGAGATGCTGCTGGACGATAAAACCGGCGCCTGGATTCTCGGGGCGAAGGATGTGGAGCTCGATGTGGTTGGAAAGAAACAGCTGGTGCTTTCGGTGAAGGCCGAGAATAACAAAAAGAACACGCTGTTCTGGGGCAATGCCAAGGTGGTGCTCAAGGACGGCTCCGATGTGTTTGTTTCCGAGCTGCCCTGCACCTTCGAAAATGTGCTGAAGCCGGGAGCCGCCGGAGTCGATTACTACGGCGGTCCGATCAAAATCCAGGGCGAGC
>JBFHGU010000042.1:0-31283 GCA_041582935.1 Pontiella sp. | reverse complement strand
AGGCTATAGAGGCCATGCATCAGCGGCAGGCTCGGGAGGCCATGCATCAGCGGCAGGCTCGGGAGGCCATGCATCAGCGGCAGGCTATAGAGGCCATGCATCAGCGGCAGGCGATTACGGCCATGCATCAGCGGCAGGCTATAGAGGCCATGCATCAGCGGCAGGCTATAGAGGCCATGCATCAGCGGCAGGCAAGAACGCCATTGCCTCTGCTTTTGGTATTGACTGTGCCGCAAGGGCTGCGCTTGGCAACTGGCTTGTTTTGACGGAGTGGTTTTATAGCGACACCGAAAGCGAATACCAGATCAAGGACGTGCAGACCTTCAAGGTGGATGGTGAAACCATTAAGGCCGACGCCTGGTATATTCTCAAGGACGGCAATGCGGTTGAGAAGGGGGCGGAATAATGGCCTTTGATATCAAGAGCATTCAACACGGCAAGCGCGAGCTTCCGCCCCGCATTCTCCTGCTTGGCGTGGAAAAGATCGGCAAGTCCACTTTTGCCGCCGGTTCGACCAGCCCCGTGTTCCTGCCCATAAAGGGCGAGGAGGGCATTGACGCACTGGACTGCGCGAAGTTTCCGACCATCAATTCGTTTGCCGACCTCATGGAGGCCCTGGGCACGCTGGCAACATCCGACCATGATTTCGGCACGGTGGTGCTGGACTCAACGAGCGCGTTGGAGCCGCTGATCTGGGAACATGTCTGCAAGCTCAACAACTGGGGAAGCATTGAAAAGCCTGGTTACGGAAAAGGCTATATCGAGGCTCTTTCGGCATGGTGGCAACTGCAGGAGTGTTTGGACTACCTGCGCTCCAACAAGGGCATGGGTTCGATTCTGATCGGCCACGTTACGGTCAAGCAGTTCAACGATCCCACAACCGAGAGCTATGATACGTATGAGTTCGATGTGAACAAAAAGGCGGCGGCGCAGATCATGCGCTGGACGGACTCTATCCTGTTTGCAAACCGCAAGACCTTCGTGCGGAAAGAAGAAGGCAACGGATTCAATAAGGCCGAGAAAATCGCAAGCGGCGGCGAGCAGCCCATGCTCTTCACGCAGAAGCGTCCGGCGCATCCGGGCGGCGGTCGCGGTGTCTACGGAAACCTTCCCTATGAACTCCCGCTTTCGTGGGACGCATTTATCAACGCAGTAACAGCTAATTCATAACCAATAAGGAGTATAAAAATGGACTATGCATTCAACGCAAACGAAGTACCGGACGACGGCAAGAACTTCGACGACTCACCGCTTCCGAAAGGCGATTATCCCGTGATGGCCATCGCATCCGAACTCAAGAATACGGCGGCAGGTAACGGAAAATACATCGAGTTCGATCTGGTTGTGATCGAGGGCGAGCACAAAGACCGCCGCCTCTGGCTCAAGATCAATGTCGAGAATCCTAACCAGCAGGCCGTTGACATCGGCAAGCGTGAATATAAGCGCATGCATGAAGCCATCGGGCTTTCTTCCTCCACCCGTACCGAGGATCTGCACAATAAGCCGTTTGTTGTGCGCGTCGGTTTCGGCAAGGGCGACTATGCCGACAAAAACGAAATTAAGGGTTTTAAGAAATACGGCGGCACGGGTGCGCCTGTGGCGGCTCAATCGGCTCCGGCTCCTCAAGCGAGTGCCTCGGCGGCTTCGGCACAGGCAAGTGCTCCTGCTACCGACGCAGGCGATGTACCACCGTGGCAACGTTAATTAATGAAACTCTCGCGGGGTAGCTCAGTTGGTAGAGCCTGGTATGGCGCGGGTTCAAATCCCGCCCCCGCACAATTTGGAAACCATCATGGATATTAAACAGGCCATTTATGACCATTGGGCAAAGCTCGATCAGGAGCCGCCCCGCCCGCACCTGGGTGCGAGCATCATCGGGCACGAATGCGAACGCTATTTATTTTATTCGTTCCATTGGGCTTTTGCCAAGGCGTTCGGCGGGCGCATGCACCGGCTGTTCGAGTTCGGGCGGCAGAGTGAAGACCGCTTCTGTGCCGAGCTTCTGGCGGCGGGTGTACGCATCTGCCAGACCGATGCGGACGGCAAGCAGTTCAACTTCCGCGCACCGTTCGGACATTTCGGCGGCAGTATGGACGGCTGTGCGGATCTGGGCGGCGAGTGGCACGTCGTGGAGTTCAAGACCCATTCCGACAAGTCCTTCAAGGAGCTTGAAAAGAAAGGGGTACAGGAGGCCAAGCCCCAGCACTATGTGCAGATGCAGGTCTATATGGGCTTCACGGGCATGAAAAAGGCGTTGTACTACGCCGAGAACAAAAACACGTCCGAAGTCTATGCCGCGGCCGTTGAGTTCGATGAAGCCGTCTACGCCTGGGCACTGGAACGCGCCAAGCGCATTGTGTTCGGGCAGAGTCCGGCGGAACGGATCGGCGGCGCGGACTGGTATCAATGCAAATGGTGCGATGCCTATGACCTCTGCCACGGCGGAGATCTGCCGAAAAAGAACTGCCGCACCTGCATTCATGCCACCGCCGAGGAGGGCGGGAAGTGGACGTGCGGCGGGCATGAGTTGCCTGCCGAGGTGATGCTCGCGGGTTGCGAGCGCCACGTCTTCATTCCATCGCTCATGCCGTTCGAGGCCGTTGACGGCTGCGACGACGGCGAGTGGATTATGTACGACATGGGCAACGGCAAAAAGCTGTGCAACTGCATCCGTGAAGGATTCCCGCCCATCGATTCCGACGACGCGCCAGCCATCTTTACAAGCGCGGAGCTTGCGGAGATCGGGAACGCGAAACGCATCGAGGCTGTCGCCACTGCAAAGGCGGCATTCGGCGGGGAAGTTCAGCCAACATAAACACTTTCCGGCGGCGTTGTGGTGCCCGTGGAGATCGCGGGACGAGTGCCTCCTCTTGAACTCTGTGAATCAGAGCCGCCGGAATCTTCTTAGAAAGGGAATACAAAGATGAAAACAGGAATTGAATTAATCCAGGACGAGCGTGCGCGGCAGATTTTCCGCAAGGGACACACGCACGGCCATGACGACCACTACCGCGAGAGCGAACTTGCCAATGCGGCGGTGTGTTATCTGGCGGCGGGTCAGGCCGCTTTGTTTGGCGGTGAGATCGACCCCGCAATCCTCCAACTCTGGCCGTGGCAGGACAACGACTTCAAGCCGTCGAAAGATGCGGTTGAAAACTACAAAAAAGCCGGTGCGCTGATTGCCGCCGAAATCGACCGCGTGCAGCGGATGGAAGGTGGCGAGTAATGCAGGAACTCAAAAATTTCCAGCGACTGGTATTTGAAAATGCTGTGCAAAAGGGCTGGTACGACGAGCCGAACAGCAATGCCAAGAACTTCATGCTTATGGTTACGGAACTGGCCGAAGCGACCGAAGCCGACCGCGCGGGCAACCCGCCGAGTAAGAAAATTCCGGAGTTCAGCCACATCGAGGAGGAGCTTGCCGACTGCATGATCCGCATCCTTGATTTTGCCGAGGCGAACGATATGGACGTGATCGGCGCGATGCAGGCCAAGCACCTCTACAACACGGGGCGCGAGTTCAAACACGGCGGGAAGGGATATTGATATGAGTACCGCCGCACCGAAAAAGAAGTCGAGGCCGCGTAAGGTCGAGGCCGCGATCCAGAAGGCGGTTGTTGCCTGGTGCCGTGAACGTCCGCTCTTTGCGCTGGCGTTCCATATCGACAACGAGGGCAAGAAGAGCATCGGCAAGGCCAAGCAGGATCAACGCATGGGCGTGCTGGCCGGTATGCCCGACCTCTGCATCCCGCTCCCCGGGGGGCGCGTGCTCTGGCTCGAACTCAAAACCAAGAAAGGCCGACTATCGAAGATTCAGAAAGCCATGCACCGCGAAATGCGCGATATGGGGCAGGAGGTGCTTACGGCCTATGGCTACGACCACGCGATTGAAATACTTGCCAGTATCGACGGCCAGTACTTCGAAAGGGGGCGGGCATGATTGCGGTACAGGAAGAAACACAGATGCTGCTCGGCTGTGCGGGCGGCAGCCGCAAGGGTGGTGAAATCGTTGTTGATCTGTTCTGCGGCGGTGGTGGTGCGAGCGTCGGCATCGAGGCCGCAATTGGTTCGCCGGTCGATGTGGCCGTCAACCATTCGCGGGATGCTATCTACTACCACTCGCTGAACCATCCGCGCACCAGCCACTTCAAAAGCGATGTGTTTGATATCCATCCGCTCGATGTCACCTACGGCCGTCCCGTAGGGCTGTTGTGGCTGAGTCCGGACTGCACGCACTTTGCAAAGGCGCGTGGTTCCAAACCCAAAAGCAAAAACATTCGCAGTCTTGCCAATGTCGGGCTGTGGTGGGCGCGATATGCCCGACCGCGCGTAATGGTGCTTGAGAATGTCGAGGAGTTCCAGACCTGGTGCAGACTGGATAAACGAACCAACCAGCCCGACAAGCGCAAGACCGGCGAATATTTCCACAAGTTTGTGCGCCGTCTCGAACAGCATGGATATAAAGTCGAATGGCGCGTGCGCCGTGCGTGCGACCGTGGTTCGCGCACGATCCGCAAACGCCTGTTCCTGGTTGCGCGTTGTGACGGCGAGCCGATTGTATGGACAAAGGAGACGCATGGAAAAAACCGTGCGAAGCCGTACCGCACCGCTGCGGAGTGCATTGATTTCAGCCTGCCGACGGTCTCGATCTTTGCCAGCAAGGAGGAGTGCAAGGCTGCGGGTATCCGCGCCGTTCGCCCGCTGGCCGAAAACACGATGGAACGAATTTTCCGTGGCATCTGGAAATTCGTGATCAACAATCCCGACCCCTACATTGTAGAGGGCGAGGCTCCGATTATCACCGAAATGGCGAATGCTAGCAGCCAGCGCAATATGCGTGCCGACGAGCCGATGCGCACCATCTGCGCCCAGGTGAAGGGCGGGCACTTCGCGCTTGTGGCTGCGCACCTTGCCAAGCACTACACGGGTGTTGATGGACAGGCGGTGGATAAGCCGTTAGGGACGGTTACCGCCATCGATCATCATTCCGTCGTTGCCTGCCATATCGAACGTATGCACGGCACTAGCCGGGGCGAAAGCGTACAGGAACCTTTGTCGTCTATCACGGCGGAGACCAACCACCATGCGCTCATTACCTCGCACCTGATGAAGTACCATACGCAGCAGGGCGGAGAGGATCGTTGCCACGATATGCGCATGCCGCTGCCTACGGTGGACGGCTCAAACCGCTTTGCCGAGGTAAGGGCGTACCTGATGAAATATTACGGGCAGGGCATCGGCCAGCGTCTGAAAGATCCGCTCGGCACCATTACCGGAAATGACCGGTTCGGCCTCGTTGTGGTTCGCGGCGGCCTGTATCGCATTGCTGATATCGGCCTGCGCATGCTCACGCCCGACGAGTTGCTAAAGGCGCAATTCGGGCGGTTTTCGAAGGGATACAACCTTTCGGGGCTGACCAAAACCAAGGCTGTGAAGATGATCGGCAACAGCGTTTGCCCGGAGGAGGCTTATGACATAGTGAAAGCCAACTTTGTGCGCAAGTCGGCACGAGAATTAATGGAGGTTTCTAAATGAGCACGTTTACCGACCACGAGATTGATCTGGCGCGGCGCGACGGTGAGGCCGCATTTAATAAGGGGCTGCGCCCAGAGTCCAATCCCTTCACGTTTCCTGAACTGAAAACGTCATGGGGGGGGGGCTGGAACGCCACCAAAAAGCAACACGATCTCGAACGCGAACGACGCCGCGCCGAGGCCAAACGGCTGAGACGCGAGAACGCCATCGGGCAGGTGCTGCTGCGCCTGTACGAACTGGGCGAATACTTCGAACTTCGGCAGTTTGCCGATGCCATGTATCCCAAAGCCGTGAAAACCCGCAAGGACGGCGAGACCTACAACTGCGCAATGGCTGCGGCACATATGGCTCTAAAGGATCACAGCGGTGCGGAGTGGGACAACGGCAACCGCTGGAAAATCGTAATCGACCACTTGCCGCCGAACCAGACCAGCGTCCAGTTTCGCCCCATGGTGCGGCCTGCGCTGACCACGCCCGTGCCGTAGCCGGCATCGATGAAAACGGCATCAGCTTCGTATTCGTCCTCGAATGCGGCGAGCGCGTTGGCAATCTCGATGTCGTTGTCGTTCTTTGGGTACTTGGCGAGGACTTTGAAAAACAGACCCTGCCGGAAACCGATCACGGCAAGGTCGTCGCCTTCCCATGCGTTGTCGAGCGTGAGTATGCGCGGCGCGAAGTCGTACTGCTCCTTGCGCAGGTGGCGGGATTGCGCCGTGCGGACGGCCTCCTCGGAAATGAACTGACGGGCGCTGACGTTGGGGAAGATTCCGCGTACACGGATTTTTACAAAGTCGGAGTCTTCGCCGTAGGTCTCGATCCATTCATCGGCCTGCTTGGTGTTCACGCCCTCAACGGTTCGGCTGTCCACCTGTTCGTGCCCCCAGAGACGGCGGAAGCGGCGGAAGCATTCGCGGAAACGGCCTGTCGAGCGCGTGGGGTTGCCGAAGCAAAGCCAGATGATTTGCGTCAAGTCGTCGGTGAGTGCGCCCTCGGTCACCTCCCATATAATGTCGTCGATGGCCGAGGCTTCATCGAAAATAACGATAATGCGTTTGCCTTCGTTGTGAAGTCCGGCGAACGCCTCGGAGTTTTCCTTACTCCACGGAATGGCATCAATGCGCCAGGTGTCTTTGTGGTCGGGGTCGGTCGAGTAGATGCCGGTGGCGGTTCGTTCGAACCAGTGGCTGGTGATGGACAGGCGGTGCCATTTCGCCAGTTCCGCCCATGTTTTGGTCTTGAGCTGGGCGCCGGTGTTGGCGGTAACTACGCCCTTGGTGTCTTCGAACGTGTCGAGTGCCCAGCGGATGATCCATGCCACGAGCGCGGATTTGCCGATACCGTGGCCGGACGCGACGGCCTCGCGGATGACGGCACCGAGTTCGCCGCCTTCTTCGAGCTTCCTGCCGATGCGGTTCAGAACCTTTTTCTGCCAGCGGCGCGGCCCCTTTTTCTTTGCGAGTTCTGTTCCTGCAACGCCCCAGGGATAGCAGTACATGACGTGCCCGAGCGGATCGAATTCGAAGCCGGCAATGTCCTCGGCGAGCTGTTCTTCATCGGTTAATTGCTGCTCATTCATGGCTCGGCTATACCACAAGATATAGTGTCAAAAAGAATAAAAACGGCATTTGGGACACAAGATATAGTGTTGACATGGTTTGTCTTGGTGTTCTAGGTTCGCGCTGTATTTAACGGAGAACGTCCATGTGCAGCCCTGATATGCCCGAGCAGCAAGACCCGGTTAATCCCGACCCCGTCATTCGTGGCGAGGAGGACGGTACGCGCTCCACCAAAAAAGCGGATGCGGCGCGGGTGCAGGAAATGTACGGCGCGAAATCCATGAACAAGACCGGCGGCATGGGACTGCCCGGTATTGTTTCGACCGCAGGCAAGACCGCATTCGGGGCGTAATCAATGAAGGTTGATTCGGGGGACTTTAAAAAAATCACAAGCCGCGCCAAGCAGCTCGACGACAATTTCGAGAGCTACCGCAAGAAGGGCGCGGAGATCCAGCAGTATGTCTGCCCGTGGCGCGGTCGTTTTCTGGCCGGTGACAATGAGCGCGAGGATCTTGATGTCCTGTTCGATGACACCAGCATCCACAACACCGCTGTTTTCGATGCCGTCAACATTGCCGCCGCCGGTATCAAATCCGGCATTTCGCCGTCGAGCCGTCCGTGGTTCCGGATCGGCGGAGAGGATGAAAAGCTCGCCGAACTCGGTGCGCCCGCCCGCTGGCTTTCCCATGTTGAAAAGCTCATCTATTCGATTTTCCACCGTTCCAACGTCTACGATGGCCTGCACGAGCTGTATTCGGAGCAGATCATCTTCGGCAGTGGTGATGCGGTTGTGGTTCCGGATTACGAGACGGTGCTGCGCATGCGTCCGTTCAGTTATGGCGAGTGCCGTCTGGGGCTGGATCACCGCCGCGTCGTCAATTCCTTTACGCGCAAGTTCTGGATGGATGCGGGGCAGTTGGTTTTGGAGTTCGGCATCGACAATGTCGGCGACCGCGTGAAAGAGGCCTATGACAAAGGCAACCTTGAATCGCGCTTCCTCTGCCGTTCATTGATCGAGCCCAATGACGATCGTTGCAGCGTCAAGGATGCGCTTGGCCGTCCGTTCCGTGCCATCTACTGGCTTGAAGGTAATTCGACCGAAAACATTCTGGCCGTACGCGGGTTCGAGGTGTTCCCGCACATCGGCAATGCCTGGAACGCCATCGGCTCACAGCCTTATGGCATAGGACCCGGGCATATCAACCTACGCAACTGCAAACGCCTGCAGGTGCTCGAAGAGGACAGCCTGCAGCAGCTTGCTTTCCACAACAAACCGCCGCTCTACAGCGACGCAGCGAATGCTGAAACCCTCATCAATGCCGGCCCGTGGGGAATTACGCGCGGTGTTGACGGCGGAAGCGGCGGCACTGCGCCGGGTGTGCGCCCGCTCTACCAGGTAAATCCAAACACCAAAGACCTTGAGTACAAGATCGAGCGCACCGAAGAGGCGATCCGCGACGGGTTCTTCAACAACATTTTTATGATGATCAGCAACGCAACGAGCCATACCGACACGGCTTTTGAGGTGGCCCGCCTCATGGAGGAGAAATACAGCGTGCTCGGCCCCGTGATCGAGCGCAGCCAGGCCATGCTCGGGCAGTTGATCAATATTGCTTTCGCCTATGCAAAGGATGCTGGACTGGTTCCGCCCGCACCTGCCGAGCTGCAGGGCACGGAACTGAAGGTCGAATACATTTCCATCCTTGCGCAGGCGCAAAAAATTGCGGGCCTGCAGGCCATTGAGGAAACCATGGCCTTTATTGGCCGCGCTTCGCAGATCTGGCCGGAGGCACGGCACAAATTCGATGCCTTGCAGGCGGTTGATGAAGTGGCGCAGACCAACGGCGTGCCGCCATCGTGTATCCGTAGTGATGATGATGTCGATGTGCTCATTCAGCAGGAGGCCCAACGCATGGCGCAGGCACAGGCGGCGGAGGCCGGTATGCAGGCCGCCGACGGCATGAATAAAATCAAGGATGTTGAAGTCGGTGGGCGCAAGGCCATTGACGTATTGACGGGGGCATGATGAGCGATCCACTTGAACAGGGATATTTGCTTGAGGCCGGTTTGATGGAAAACGGCATGCTCGAAGAGCTTGAAACCGTTATGGAGACCGAGCGCGGTCGCGCTTTCGTCTGGCGGCTTATTAAAAAGGCTGGCGTGATCAACAACGCCATGACCGGCAACTCCTGGACGTATTTTCGACTCGGCATGCAGGTGCTGGGCAATGAACTCATGCGCATCATGTACACCGACCGCTTTCTCAAACTTTTCCGAATGATGCAGGACGAAGCTTTGCTGGCCGAGAGAGCCAGATTAAATGCAGATAAGGAGAAAAAGGATGTCTGAAAATAATGCAAATGTAGATGGCGCGGATAACACCGATGCGGCTGCGGCAGGAACAGACGGAACCGCTCTGGCGGCAGCTGGTGCGGATGGTGCAAATGCAGGTGACGGCGGGAACCTTAATCCCGACGGTGGCGACAATACCGCACTCGGTGCTGCGGCTGGTCAGGACGGCGGCGACAACGGTGGCGACGGTGGTAATGACGGCGGTGATGGTAATGGCGAAGGCGACAATAATGACGGTGACGGCAATGAATTCGATGCCGAAAAAGTTGTCGGCGAGGTTATCGAATCCATTGAACTGCCCGAAGGTATGGTGATTGCCGATGCCGACAAGGGCGCGTTCACGGAAGTGGTGCAAAACCACAAACTGCCGGCGGAAGCCGTCAAGGAAATCCTTGAACTGCAGGTCAACCGCGCGAAGGCCGAGTCCGAAACGGCTGCGGCAGCGCGGCAGGAACATATTGCGGAAATGAAGAAAGAAGCTATGGCGCTGCCGGAGGAGACCCGGGCGGCAGCTTCGCGCTTCATCGATAAATATGGTTCCGAAGGCCTGAAGCAGAAAATAGGGGATGCTGCGTACTACATCGGCAACGATGTGGACATCATCAATGCGTTTGCAATCGCACAGAAAGCTGTTGACGGCGGGTTCGTTGACGGTAACGGAGCAGGAGGCAGCCAGACCAGCGGTGCCGACCTGCTGTATTCGTAAACTGAAATAAACCCATAGGAGTATTAAAATGTTAAACCCCACCCTGATGGACGTAGCACGCCGCACCGATCCGAATGGCCGGATTGCTACTATCGTTGAAATTCTCAACGAAACCAATGGAATCCTCGATGACATGACGTTCATTGAATGTAATGACGGTTCCAGCCACATGACCACGACCCGCAGCGGTATTCCGAACGGAACGTGGCGCAAGCTCTATGGCGGCGTTCAGCCCCAGAAATCGACCACGGCGCAGACCAAAGACAGCTGCGGCATGCTCGAAGCCCGGTCGCTGATCGATAAAAAGCTTGCCGACCTCAACGGCAACAACAATGAATGGCGCCTTTCTGAAGAGCGTCCGTTCATGGAAGGCCTTAACCAGGATGTGGCGGAGACGCTGTTCTACGGCGACACCGATGTCAATCCCGAGCGTTTCATGGGGCTGGCCGCTCGCTTCAACTCGCACCAGGAAGCCGATAAGACCACGTCTTCCTACA
Organism: Pontiella sp.; assembly: GCA_041582935.1. Classification (GTDB taxonomy): domain Bacteria; phylum Verrucomicrobiota; class Kiritimatiellia; order Kiritimatiellales; family Pontiellaceae; genus Pontiella. The sequence goes on along the minus strand of JBFHGU010000042.1, from coordinate 20,637 downwards.
ATGTGATCGACGGCGAAGGTGCCGGTGGTGATAACACCTCGATCTGGTTTGTGGTTTGGGGCCCGAACACCATGCACGGCATTTATCCGAAAGGATTCAAAGCCGGCTTGCAGCACAACAACAAGGGCGAGCAGGAAATCACTGCCGAGGGCGGCGGACGCTACACCGCACTCGAATCCCAGTTCCAGTGGGATATCGGCCTCGCGGTTCGCGACTGGCGTTCGGTTGTGCGCATTGCCAATATCGATACTTCCGACCTCAAAGATGGAAGCGGTGTTGATCTGCTGCCGCTTCTGACGAAAGCATACCACCGCCAGAAAGGCCGCATGCTTGGCCGTGCGGTGATCTACTGCAACAGCACTGTGCTGACTGCTCTGGATCTGGAAGTCCAGCGCAAAACCAACATGAACCTGACCTATGCCGATTACGACGGTAAGAAGATTCTTACCTACCGCGGCATTCCGATCCGTGAGTGTGAAGCACTCCTGGATACCGAGGCCACGGTTCCGGCGGCGTAGTCCAAACCGGGGGCTTCCACTTCGGGGAGTCCCCATTCCTTCAAACCTCAATGGAGAATGAAAAATGTTAATGGATAAAAAACTCACGCTCTTTGATGCGGAAGAATTCACGAACCTTACAACAACAGTTATCGATCTTTCTGCTGCCGGCGATGCCGGGGATGAATTGTATCTCATCGTGAATGTTACAACTGCCGGGACCGATTATGATGCTGTCGCTTTGTTCACGAATGACACCAACTGGACGGGTAGTGGTGACCCCTTGACCCGGTATGTTCCGGTTACTGAGGTCGGAACTACCTGCATCCCGATCAGTGGTTGCAAACGTTACCTGCGAATTAACAGCGATGGATCTTTTGACGGTTCTCCTGCCGGAACAATCGCGCTGGTTCAGGGTCCGCAGACGAATAAATAAAAACGCAAGGGGGCTTCGGCCCCTTTGCTTAACCCTTCTTTCGGAGACCCGATCAGGAGAATAGAGCCATGAAACGCTACATCTGCAAAAACAAGTGTACGCACGGCAATCCGCCGCGCATGTATGAACCCGGTGAAATCCTGCTGTCCGATGCCGAGGAGTGCCCGAAACACTTCGCGCTCCAAGGCGAGCCCGAAGAACCGGCAACCGAAGAAAACGCGGGGTCGGTGCTGTCCGATGCCGACAACATCCCGAGCGATGCGGATAACCTCAGCGGCAAAATGACTGCCGAACCCTGCACAATTGCGCAGCTCGCCGAAAAGCTTGGTGTCGAGGTTCACCTCGTGACGGTGGCCGCCAACCTGGAAGACGTTGAAACCATGCTGACCGCCGAGCAGGTGGTGGAAGTAACCGCCGCGATCAAGAAGCTCGACGACAACAGCCAGGACGGGGGAAACGAAGGCGGTTCCGATCCGGTTGTGAGTGTTGCGGCATTGGCAAACCAGCTTGAAGTTGATGTCGAGACCGTCAAACAGCTTTCCGGCCAGTCCAACAAACGCACGATGCTGACCGCCGAGCAGGTCGAGGAAGTCAAGACCAAGCTCGCGCAGGGCTAACCGGAGTCCGTTGCCATGAATCTGAGCAAGCTCATTATCATCAATCTCGCGCTCGATGCGCTGGGGCAGGATGCTATCAATCAGGATGAACTTACAGCCCGTGACGATGACAACGCCCGCGTATGCGATGACAATTATGATCTGGTGCGTGTGAGCTTGCTCGAACTCTATCCCTACGATTTTGCGAGCGATGATTTTGTGCTGACCGTATCGGGTTCGACCATGAACGGGTTCGAATACTGTTATGACAAGCCTGATGAAGCCTTGAGCGTGTACGGCATCTGGAACCCCGTAAGCAAAAAAGTGGACGACAAGATCAGGTTCAAAACCCGGCGCGGTCTCGTGGGTACGGATCAGGAGGATGCGGTCGCAATCTGCTGCCTCGACGAGGATGACCCGACGGCCTACAGCGCATCGTTTGCGCGTGGATTCGCCCTGCACCTGGCGGCGGCGGTCTGCAAGGCCGTGACCGGCAAGGATTCGCTTAAGCGCGATCTGCTTCAGGAGGCCGGTCATTACATTAGATTGGCGCAGACCAATACCGCCTTGCAGGAATATGAGGATGCGCAAGAGACTACGGGACGGCGCTATATCGACCTATAGGGTATTCGATGTCATTAGTTAATAAGATCCAGACCGCTTTCACTGCCGGCGAACTTTCGCCCGCGCTTTGGAACCGCCCCGACCTTGCCAAGTTTCAGGTGGGCGCAAAGAGTCTGCAGAACTGTTTTGTGCATATCGAGGGCGGTGCCAGCAACCGGAGCGGCCTGCGCTTTGTCCACGACCTCGGCGAACCCTGCAAGTTTATCCCTTTTGAATACAACAACGAGCAGACCTACCAGCTCGCGTTTTACGAGGGCAAGGTCATGTTTCTGGTGGATGGCGAGATCGTTGTGGACGGGCAAGACCCGTATGTCATCGATTCGCCCTATGCCTATGCCGACCTTTCACGCATCAAGTACGCGCAGCAGGCCGATACTTTGATTCTGCGCCATTCCGGGCATCCTGAGCGTGCGCTCATTCGTTTTGGCGCAACGGACTGGGCGTTTGTTGATCGCACATCGAGCGGTGGGCCGTACCTCACACCGAATACTGATCGGGGCAATGAGATATCGCTCTACGGTACGCCGTGGAGCGAAACTGATGCTTATGTGCAGGGCGATGTCGTTCAGGTCGGAACTGGTGGTTCGAAAGCCATCAACGGCGCGACCTATGTGTATTGGAAAATCGAGGGAGCTCGGATTGAAGTAAAATACTACCTTCTTCGTCTGACGCTGACCGATTTGCATGGATTTGGTGTTGATGACCAGATTTATGTTGATGGAATGACGGGGTCTGACGGCCATAGTTTTGACGGACTGTATTCGGTTGTTCGGATAGGTGCTGACTATATTGAAATAAATACAGGAAGAGTGATTAGTTACTATAATGAGAATGACTATGCGCTTCCGGACAGTTATCCCGCCGGCAATGTAAGCGGAGGCGCACAGGCCGAACTTGGTTTTTATGTCTGTACACAGTCCGAAACGAATGCCTCCTCCCCGTGGCAGATGTCCACTGTTGATCAGTCAGGCGGTGCCGGCACGGATGTGCGGTTGCTTCTGGATTGGATGGCGGGCGATCTTCCTGATTATGCCGTTGTCGGGGCAAAAATAAAAATTTCCAACTGCTTCGGACTGGACGGCGTGTATGAAATCATCACTTCTGTGCCTGACCCGGGCGGCGACTATATCGAGGTTCAGATCGATGAAATGTGGGACGATCCGAATTGGAGCAATATTGATCCGGATTGGCCCGGAACATTCATTGAGGAAGTGACCAACATTAATAAAGATCCAGTCACGGAAACCGATTACTGGCGCAAGACCTACAGCCAATTGGAGGTTCATTTAAACTCTCCGATTGATCTGTTTTCCGCCGATGATGTTGGACGCTCCATGCGTTTGCAGGGGCCGTGGGCCACGGTATGGTCTGAGGAGTGGGACACTGCAGGTGGTGAGTCTGTACCAATTCCGGCCTATGGCAAAGTCGTACTCGAAACTGGCGGAGGCTGGGGGGGGAAAGTTCGCTTTTTAAAGAGTCTTGATGACGGCGTGAGTTGGCAGTTGATCGAAGAGTTTCCGGGGCTTAGCGCATCCAAGAACCATCTTTATAACTGGGAGGCGACCGAGCCTAATACGCTTGTGAAGATCGAGCACGATGGGTGGAGTGATATTGACGATGCCTCGAACGAGTTCTCCTATTCTCTTGATATCGACAACGGCAACAAGGTGCCGATGCATATTACATCTTTCACCGACGCCCGTAATGTGACGGCACGGCTCGACGGTTCCCTGCTTTATGCCTTCACGACTTATGATTGGGAATACGGTGCTTGGGGAAGTGAACAAGGGCACCCTGGAGCGGTGGCCATTTTTCAGCAGCGCACATTCCACGCCCGTACCGATGAACAGGGCATGGCGTTGTGGGGAAGCCAAACCGGAAACTATACCAATTTCCTGGAAAGCGATGACAGCCTCGCAACCGAGGCCATCAGCCTCGACCTCTCGCTTTCCAAATCATTTGAGATTCGGCACCTGGTGCCGCTCAAAAGCCTGTTGATTCTTACGTCCGGTTCCTGGCATTCGCTGGCGGGGTCGGATGGCGGTCTGACTCCCACTAATGCCGAGCCGGTGCTGCATGGTTACGGTGGTGTTAGCGATGAGGTCGAGCCGTTGATCAATGGGCTTTCTGTTCTGGTTGTGCAGGATGACGGGCGTTCCGTGTCCGAGATCCGCTACAGCCTTGCCGCCGATGGATATGACCGGCAGGAAATGGGCGTGCTGAGCCGTCACCTCTTCAATGGCCTGACGATCAGATCGTGGGCAAAGCAGGAAGATCCGCACAACCTCGTTTTTGCGGTGATGAGCGACGGCTCGGCGCGGTGCTTCACGTTCCTGCGCGAGCAGGAGGTATGGGCATGGACGCCGCTCGATACCGAAGGCGAATTCATTGATGTGGGTTCGGTCAAGTCGGGTTCCGGTAATCCGGACGATGTCTATTTCCTCGTCAAACGTGAGATCGACGGGCAGGACAAATACTATATCGAATACCTTACCGACCGCGACGAACACATTTTCCTCGATTCGTGCCTGAGTCATTCGGGGGCACCCGCAATCACGATCGGCGGCCTCGGCCATCTGGAAGGAAAGACCGTCAACGTGCTGGCCGACGGCGCCGTGGTGCGTGGCCTGGTTGTATCCGAAACCGGAACGATTGACCTGCCGACCGCCGCATCGGTGGTGCATGTTGGACTGCCGTATGCTTCTGATATCGAAACCCTCAGCCTCGAATTACAGGAAAGCACATCGAGCTTTGGTCGTAAAAAAGTCGTGCGCAAGGTCGTCGCCTATGTGGCGGATTCCAAAGGGTTCAGGGCCGGTTCGGTGCGCGATAAGCTGGGAACACCCAACGAGTGGAAAAATCTTGGTTCAGGCGAAACGTTCGATGGTGAAATCGAGCTGCGCGTCAAAGGCGACTGGAATACAAGCGGCGGGGTCGTGATCGAGCAGACCGACCCGCTGCCGATGACGGTGCTGGGTATTGTCCCCTTCATGGAGCGTGGAGAATGAGCACGAATATTTCCATAGAACCGGCCACGCTCGCCCATGCCGACTATATCGGTATGCATATGCGCCAATCCGATGCGGTCGAGGTTATGGCTTCGCATGGACATAATCCGGTCGAGGCCTGCCGGCATGCAATGATGGTGAGTGACCACGTTTTTGCGGGCATGGCCGACGGCGTGCCGTTCTATCTGTTCGGCATGCGCGAGGGCACGGTGCTCAACCACACGGGCTATATCTGGGGTTTGGGTACGGACGAACTCCTGCACCATGCGAAAAGCTTCTGGCCGGCGAGCCGCAACTTTGTGGCGTACTGCCGTGGGCACGTTGATAGATTGGAGAATTTCGTACATATCGACAACCATGTGTCGATTGCATGGCTGCGTCGCCTCGGCTTCCGTTTTGACGATCCCGCACCCTACGGCGTGGCGGGTGATAATTTCTTACGCTTCTATATGGAAGGAGGTTTCCTATGTGTCTCCCGGCAGCGGTAGGTGCTCCCGCACTTATCACAGGAATGAAGGGCTTAATGGTTGCTGGTACAGCCGCCTCGGTGGCTGGTTCAGGCATGCAAATGTACGGCCAGTACCAGCAGGGTAAGGCTGCGGAGTCCGCCGCCAATTATAATGCCCGCATGAAAGAACTGGCCGCTGAGAGCGTCAACGACCAGACCAGCCATGAAGTGCGTCAGCGCAATGACAAACTGCAAAAGCAGATTGCGCTTGGTCGCGTATCGGCGGCCTCTTCCGGGATCGATCTTTCCAGCGGTTCGGTGCTGGACTGGGAGGGTGATATGCAGACCGATGCCAATACCGATATGGCTGTCATTCGACACAATGCGGAATTGCAGAAATTCGGTTTGCGCTCCGGGGCGGCGCTTGACCGCGCCAACGCCGGTAACAGCATGAATGCCGCATACTGGGGAATGGGCACGACCGCGCTTTCGGGCACCGGACGCATTGCCGGGGATTGGGCAGACTTTAAGCTGGCAGGGGGTTAATCATGAGAGTTCCGGTTTCTGAATCTTCGGAAAGTCTGCGTTCGCTTGGAGTGTCAACGGCTACGGCTGACGATTTTGGTGCGGGAGTGGGCAGGGCGCAGCAGCAGTTTGGCGGTGCGATTGAAAAGATCGGGCACGACGGTGCGGGTATTGCCATCGAGATGGAGCGGCGTAGGGTTGTGCGCGATAACCAGGCCGCATTGACGGACATGATCGGCGAGTCGGAAACCTGGGCGCAGGAAAATGTGTTCAACAAGCGCGGAGCCGAAACCGATGTCTTTGGCGGTGAAGAGGGTTTCCGCAAGAATGTCGCGGAACCGCTCGACAAGATTTATTCAAAGCGCATTGAGGGTATGTCCGAAAAAGGCCGCGCCAACCTTGAGGCGATGTGGAGGCGCAGGCGCATTTCTTTGGAAAGCCGGATTGCGTCACACTACGCCGGCCAGCAGGAATATGCCAACCGTGAGGCGAGTGTCCGCGCCGTTGATGCCGCACGTACTGCCGGGGGTGAGCAGATCCGGGCAAGTGTCGCTATGGGTTCCGATGGCAAGCTCGCAATCAGTTCCGAAGGCTTTGCCGAGATCTATGAAGAGGCTGCAGCAAGCCAGCGGGTTTACGTCAAACTGCACGGCCTCAAACGAACGGAAAAGGAAATCAATTCGGAGGCGCGTAAAAGCGTTCATTCAGGTGCAATCGAAGCAATGATGGCCGCCGGGGAGTTCGAGCAGGCCGGGGCATACCTTGATTACGTGACCAAGAAGCATAAAGGCGATTTCTCAGAGAAGGAAACCGAGCTCGCACGCGCCGAGATCGAGCGCGGCAAAGCACAGGCGGTTCGTGCCGTTGAGCAACAGGTGCAGGCGCAGGACTTCGGCTCTACTCTTGAGGCACTCAAGGCCGTTTCCATGGGTGATATGGATTTGCAGTCTGCTGCTCCGGTGCTGCGTGAGCGGTTCGGCGAGGAAGGCATGGCTATGGTCGAGGCGGCAGAAAAGCGCATCGGCTTCGTAGAGCCGAAACATCGACCCATTGTACAAAACCGCGAATATTGGGATTTTCTAAAACGAGCGCACAATTACAAGCCGTCCTCCGACAAAGGCGGCGTGGAGCTGCGCAAACTCATGGCCGAAACCTTTGTCTTTGGTGAACTGGGCGATGCGGCCAGGGATGAGCTCTACCTGGTGGCCTCAGGCTCGAAGATCGGCGGACTTGATGCGGATGAGTTCAAAATTATCAATCAGGATATTGATGAGCTTGTTTTACAGGCGGTTAAGCGAAACCACGGCGGCGCATGGGTGAAAGAAGACTATGAACGCAAAAAAGCGGGGCAGAACTGGGAGCAGACACAGCGCGTCGGCGGCACCGATAAAGACCCGGTGATGTCGAGCGAAATAGCCATTGAATTGAAATCCATCGCAAAACGAATTGCCAACCATCAAGACATGACGTTGCCGCAAGCGCGGCAGATGCTCGAAGACCATCCGGTTTTCAGGAACCTGCGCACGGCAACCGATTTGCAGGAATTTGAAGCCAACCTTGAGGCGTTCCAGCTTTCGGGTCAGTGGGGCGAGTCGTATCAATCCAACTTCATGGGAAAATAAATAATGATTAAAACGAATGTTCCGCGTTATGAAGGCAATGATCATTTGCCGGGGCCGCGCATGGATAAGACCATGAACGTGATGCAGGCGAATCCGGTGGGCGAAATGGAGCGTATGCATAAATACATGAGTTCGGAATGGTTCGACCGGAATGATCCAAAATTGCAGGAACAGGCGTTGCGGTATTATGCCGCGCAGTCTCCGCATCCGGTGCAGGGTACGGAAAGCATGGAGCAGGTACTAGGGCGGTTCTATGGCGGGCAGACGCAGGAGCAGGCATTTGAGCGGCTTTGGGGCACGCTGGAAAATCTGAACAATACCAAGCAGTTTCTGACGGCGAAAAATATGGAGCTGCGCGAGGTTGAGATTGATGAACAGGCTGAGACCAATGTGCGCGATGACAAGGAGAAAAAACAGAAGCGCGTCAAGATGGTCGGGCGTATTTTCGGAACGCCGTACCAGGGGGCCACGGATCTGGACACGGAACCGACCGAAGAGGAGATCGAGGCCGAACGAAACAGCCTTTGGGGCAAAGCCTGGGCGGAATCGCCAAAGCTGATGCTTGAACATGGACAGCGTACGCTTGCGCCTCGTCATTTTTCAATGGCGGCACAGATTGCGGCGACAAATGACCCCGAGGGCGTGGCGCGTGAATTTTCCGAAGATCTGGCCGGGCTGAATGTGCAGGAGGCTTCGGCATTTATGGGTGTGCTTGGTGCGCTGAATCCCGAATTGGATCGGGGTTTTGGCAAGCGCATTCTTTTGGAGAGCCGCGATATGGTGGGGCGGCGCATGGTGTCCGCCGGAAAATCGCTGAAAAGCCTGGGCATGGATCTTGGCACGTATTACGACACGGCCAATGAGTTCGCGGTGCGGCTGGAATCTGAGTTCAAGCCGGAAGAGCTTTCTAAACTCTGGAATGAAGAGGGCGAGATTGCGCACGGATTCAAGGCGCGGTTCAATCGCGTGGTGGAGCAGGCGGGCGGGCAGTTGCCGGCCAACAGTATGCACGGATTTCTTCAAAGACAGGCCGCTGTTGATGGCGATACGGTGCGTCCGCATGAGCGGGCGAAAATTGAATACTTCCGCACGAATGCGCGGGATATTTATGCATCGGTGCTGGAACGCCGGAAAACCGACAAATTCATGTATGACGTGGAAAATGCGACCATGCCGCGCTACAGCCAGTTGCAGGACTGGCAGGAGTTTACAGTCAAAGGTGCGGCCATTACTTCCGACATGCTGGTGGTGGCGGCGTTGAACCGCGTGACGATGGGCATCGGCGGCACGGGGTATGCGTTTACCTCGCACCAATATGAGCTCGAGCAGGAAATGGTAAACCGGTTCGGGGTGAACCACGGCACGGCGCGGGTGGCTTCGGTGACAGCGGCCATCCCCTACGCCCTGGTCGAAAAGCTGCAGGGCGACATGCTCGATCCCAAATATTTCAAGATGCTCTACAAGGGGCGCGACCAGGTGGGGCGTTCCATGCTTCATTACCTCGGCGAGTTTGCCAAACGTAAGGGCGTGGCCATTGGGGCGGAGACCGGCGAGGAGTGGATGCAGGCGGGGATAGATTACGCGATGTATCACGCGCTCGACGATCTGCTTGAAGCAAATGGCGGCATCAGGGATGCGAAATACGAGGAGTTCAAAGCCGAACTGGTGGACTCGGCAAAATATATGTGGTTCGCCACGCTCTTCGGTGGCGGCACCATTACCGGCGGACGTGCGGCGAAGAATCGGGATGCTTCCTTGCTCGTGGCTCCCGAACTCCGCGCGGCGTGGCAGGATGCGGGCAAGATCAAGTCCAGCTCTGCCGAACGGTGGGGCCGTATTGTGCAGAACCGTAAAACGGCGCAGGTGATTGAATCCGGGGCATTCGATGTTAAGGAACTCGATGCCATCCCAGCGCGGGAACTCGAAGCGGTGCGCGATGCCGAAACCGATGCCGATGCGGTTGAGGCTCTGCGCGCACTGGGCGTAACCGATCCGGAAACGCGCCGTGAGCAGGCTCAGGCCAAACTCGACATTATCGGCATGGTGGCCGATGCCGAGGTAGAGCGCATCCAAACCATTCAGGAGAGTGCGGAGGGCGAGCTGGCTGAAGACGATGACGGTGGTTTTGCGGACAGTCCGAAAATGAGCTTTGTGCAGAAGGCGCGGGACCAGTTTGCGGATGCGCTGGGGATTGATGTGCAGATTTTCGCGACGCAAGCCGATGCTGTTGCGGCTCATGCCTGGGCAGATCCGGGCGAAGGTGCGAAACTGGAAGGCGTGATTTCCAGTGATGGGAAAACGGTGGTGCTCGTTGAAGAGAATCTGACGGATGCGCGCCATGCGCTGCAGAAATTCTACCATGAGGTATTCAGCCATAAGGGGCTGGATCTGAACCCCAAGCGCAAAGAGTACATCAAAAAGGTGCTCGATGAGGTGGGGGCTGATGGTATTCGGGCCGTGCTGCCGGAGTTTTATTCCGGAAAAAATCCGGATGGTTCCTATCGCTATTCCGAAGAGCAACTGGCCGATGAATACCTCGCGTTTCTGGCTGAACAGGCGGTGCGATCCGATTTCAAGACGGAAGCGGACCGAACGGCGTGGCAGAAGTTCAGCCGCTGGATCGGTGATACGTTTGGCCTCGATGAGCAGGCGGTGCGGAGCGGTCGTCAAATGGCAGAGATTGCTCGCGATGTGCTGGAATATTCGAAGGCTGTCAGTAAGGCCGATGCTGAACTTTATCCGGAAGGAACGAAGGTTAAGGCCAACGGAAAGACCTATTCGCGCCAAAATGGCGAATGGAAAGCGGAAAACGGTCGTGCTGTAAAAAACTCCGCACTGATTGCTGATATTGAGCAGGAGGCTGATAATCAGGCACGTAAAGAGGCGGATAGGGCTCGTAAGAAACGAGCGAAAGCGGTGGAAGCACAACTTGAACGCGAAGCGACTGAGGACACCGTTATCCAGACCGTTCTCGAGAACGGCGGTGTGCGGTTTGATTCGGATACCGGCAAGGCGGCTGGCAAGCAGGACTGGGAAGATTTTCCGCCTATGTTCACAGCAAAGCAGACCAAGAAGAGCGGGATTCCTGCTTTTATTGCCCGTTTTACCGGAAAGAACGAATCTAATGGGCTTCCATTTGATGTGATGGTCGAGCATGTCAATTCCGCGCTATCCACTTCTTCCGAGACGCAGGAATTGTTTGACGAGAACAGCCTGGCGGAATACCTCTTCAATTTTGCCGCCCGTGCGCAGGATCTGCGCGACGGCACCCGCAAGACGGATGACGAACTAGCCGAGGAAGAGGCCGCCGCGTTCGAGAATAGCGGATCACAAAATGCGAATTTTGATCCGCAAACCGGTTTGCCTGTCGTAGATGAGTCACAAGACGACTGGGATGAGGATGATCCGCTGTTTTCGGTTGCCCGCAAGGATTTGACCGTTTCTGGTGATGCGAACCGCACAGAAGCCTTAGAGGTGCTGGAGAAACTTGCCGGTGTTGACCTTATGAACGATGAAACCGGAATCTCTGCGCGGATTAATACAAAGCAGCGCAATAAAGTTCTGAGTCGTGCAGCGTTGGACAAAACCGTCAAGAATGGTTTCTCCCCTGGGCAGCACAATGCCGCTGCCGCGCGTATTGATAAACTATGGAAGCATGCCGTCCAGCTTGAGCAGCGACCAAGTAAGGCTGAGCATAGTGCTGGAGTTGATATTCTACGCTTTGGCGTGCCGGTGGTTTTCGGAGGTGAAACGGGTATAGCCATAATAACTGCCAAGGGATCGGAGCAGCACGGACATAGAATTTATTCTCTTGAATTGAATGAGATAAAAAAAATGCTCCGGAGAAAGGGTAACGAACCCGAAAGCGAACTCACAGGCTACGCTACCTCCGAAGCAATTGAAAAACTCGCTGAATTTGCGGAAAAAGTCAAGCCCCGCCTTTCCGTCGCCCCGCCGACGGGCTCCGAGGCCTTTAAGAAATGGTTCGGGGATTCGAAGGTTGTAGACGAGAACGGCGCGCCGCTGGTGGTTTATCATGGCACCCGAAATTCTTTTTCACAATTTGACCGCGAAGCTATCGGGCGCAATTTCAAGGGATTTTCATTTGGCTTCCATTTTACAGATATTCCGGGCGATGCGGACTCCTATTCTATTCATAATCGGGACTCATCTGGGAGTGCCCCGCAAACAATCCCTGTTTATTTGGATATTAAAAATCCGCTGGTTATATCTGAACCGCGATCCTATGCTTCTGCGATTGTCGATCTGAATCGGGCTGAGCTTATTCATAAGGTAGTCGAGTCGCGAAAAACGGACAATCCCTATGATGGCATCATTGCGGAAACCTACAACGGCGAACGCAACTTTGTTGTTTTCAATCCCGCCCAAATCAAGAGCATCTACAACCAAGGCACATGGGATGCGGAAAATCCCGATATTCGGTTCAGTGCGTCCTCGGCCTCTGCGCAATGGCACGATGCGCCACGCACGAAAAAGCTTTTCGATAACAACCTTATGCGGGTCTACGAGGCCGAGCGCAACGGCAATGTAATTTATGAAACCTCAATAAAATATGGCGGAACCTGGCACACGGTGCAATACGCTTCCACTGAGGAGGAGGCGCGCGGGTTGGCGTTTTACAAGGATGAACCGTGGTATAACGGCGTAAAATTCTGGTTTCAGTCGCGTGCCGACCGCCTTGGCATAATGTCGGACGTGGTGCCGGATGTTCCGGAAAAGGTCGTTCATGCAGAGAATGCTGAATTAGGAAACTCACAGCCGTTGGAGATTATGCAGGCGGCCGAGGATTTGTCAAAATACCCGAACGGCGGCTATAAGGCCGGTTCGCGCTTTTCCGCGGCCCAACGATCAAACGCAGGACGCGAAACCGCCGCCATGTTTGCCAAAAAGATTTTTGAGGGTGAACGCCCGACCGTCAAGGATGTGCAGGCTGTACTCGACCGCACGGGCGATAAAGCGGCAAAGGCGCATATCGTGCTCGACAACGCCCGCGAGTTGGCACAGGAGGTTATTGCCAAGCGTAAAGCCTTGCAGGACGACCGCGCTATCAATCGGGAGATCCGCTCTGCCGAGGTTCGTCAACATCATCGCCGCCGTGTGGAAGAGGTGCAGAAGCAGGCCATGGAGGGCGGTGCGCTCTGGGGCGAAATGAAAGCCCGGCTGGAGGCCCGCATCAAACGTGTGGCCGGTGAGGGCATGCAGCGCATTCGCGGACTCGATGCCGATGAGTTGAAAAAGTACGGCATCGAACTCGATGGATTGCTCGATGCTCTTGAGCTGGTCGAGGTGAAGAACGAGCCGCGCAAAGTTGATCCAGATAAAGAGCTTGATGAGGATGAAGATCCAGAAGCTGGAAACAGCGACGGCGAAGAAACGCTTGAAGCCCCCATCTACAAAGAGGAGGTCGAGGACTTCCTGCATCGGGTGAAGTCAGCGGCGGCGAGGGCGGCCATTGATGAGGGATTGGTGGATAATGACACCATGAACAAGGTGCTGAAAAAGGAGAGTGTGCGCCGGAAATATGCCCGCACCCTCGAAAAGCTCCTGCGTAAAACCGTACGTCAGCTCAACCACGGCCAGACACGCGCCGAACTAGAAAAGGCGGTGGATCGTCTGGGTAAAATGAAGCAGATCAACAGCATTGATTCGCATGCCTATGTCATCCTCGACCGCTCCTTCAATGAGCGCGTACGGGCGGATCGCCAGACGCTTATTGATGAAATGTGGGATATGACCTCGCAGTTTAAGGGGCGCATCGCATCACTACGCGAAGAAAACAAGCGTGACGTTGCTGCATCAGCTGAAAAGTATTTCAAGATGGTGCGCCGCATTATGGCCGGCAGTTATCCGGAGTCGTTGGAAAAACTCGGTCTGGATTCCGATGCACCGATTGAAGATGTTCAACAGGCTATCAATGATATTATCTCAACCCTCGATTCTGCAGAGGTGCCGAAAGGCGAGAACGCTCTGCGCTGGCAGTCCGGGCTCATGGCCGAACTGGACGCGCTCTACCGCTTCGGCAACCTTAAATTCAAAACGCTGGCCGAGGTCGCAGAGGCGCACGGGTTCCTGCAAACGGCGGTGGAGGCCGCTCTTGAAGAACAGGCGAAGCGCGTGGGTGCGCATCTGCGCAAGGTCGAGTTGATCAAGGCTGATTTGCACGATTCCATGCCGCAGACCATCAAGCCCAAAGCCAAGCGCACGGCGGGCGAGCAGGTCAAGGACTGGGTTTCAAAGGTGCTGCCGTTGCAATACCGCTTGGAAGAAATTCCATTGCACGGAAAAGGTGCGTCAGCGGAAAATGCGGGCAAATGGCTCAAGAGTGTTGCCGACCGGGTGAGCTCGGCCACGTTTGCGGCTGAAAATGAAGTATTCCGTTCGTCCATGGAATTGCGTACCGCCCTGGAGGAAATCTACGGCGAAGAGGCCGAGACGGTCATGCGCGATCTGGCTGAGAAGCGCGAGGAATATCGCCGGTTCAGTTTCGAGAATGCCCCGCTTTCCAAGGCTCAGCTCTTGCAGATACTGGCAACCATCCAGCAGGAACAATATGCCGAAAGCATGCCACGCCGCGCCATGATGGAGGGCGATTTGCTCAATGCGGTTTCAACGCAGGATCTGAAACTGTTGGGCTGGCTCCGTGAATATTATGCCAATGCGCGGGAGGAACTGTCCGCGGTAAATGAGCGTGTGACCGGCCTTCCGGTAGATGCGCCCGACCCGCTCTATATGCCCGTCGGTATAGAAATGGAGCGGCACGGGTTTGAAAGCTTGATGCATGTCTTGAGCTTCGTTCCGAAGTCGTTGTCTCCGCGTGTGCGGCATCAGAAAGACCTCGCCGAGACCGACGACATCTTCGCGCTCTTCAACGACCGTCTGCACTCCAACGCGCAGTTTAAGCACTTTGCCGAGCTCGGTATTGAGATCCGCGACACCCTCGGCGAATACTGGGTTAAGAAAGACATCGCCCGCGTGCATGGCGACGAGTTCCTTGCCCAGCTCGAATCACATTTGATGGACGTATTCATGGGCAAGGCCCCGCCGAAAAAGCACGAGAAGGCGGCGAAGTTCATGGCCAAATACACGGCTTATACTTCGCTGTCGTGGAACTTCCGTATGCTGTTGCGTCAGCCCACCTCGTTCCCGGCCTTCGGCTTTCATATGCCGCTTTCCGATGTCTGGAGCTATGCGCGGGATGGCGTTAAGAATGTGCTCGATCCGAATTCAGAGGCGCGGCTGGCCATGGCCGAAATTCTGGAAAGCGACCACGCGAAAACGCGGATGGGGAGTGGATACATCCATGTGATGCGCGATATTCTGAACAGCGGCGACAGCAATATGATTGAACGCTTTTTCCAAAAAGGAATGAAACTCAATACTTTCGGTGACATCGTGCCGACGTTGATCGTGGGGCAGGGCTATTACCGCACACTCGCGGCGCAGGCGATTCGGGACGGCAAACCTGAGGCCGAGGCCAAAGCCTGGGCACTCGACCGCATGTGGCAGGTGATGAATCTTTCGCAGCAGTCGCCCAGTATCATGAACCAGAGCGAATACATTCGGCGTTCGGACGATATTGCGCTCCTGCTTGCCCAGTTCACCACCACGCCCCAGCAGTATCTGGCGCAACAACTGCATGAATGGAATAAGATGCGGGCGGGTAAAGATAACGCATTTAAGCGCACGGTGTTCCTCAACCATGTGGTGTTGCCGCTCCTTTATCACGGCGTGAACATGATCATCAACGCGGTGCAGGGAGACGAGACCGAGAAAGAAGACTGGCTGAAACTGCTGGCCGCGCTGATTGCGGGCCCAGCAACGGGC
Source organism: Pontiella sp. (assembly GCA_041582935.1). Lineage (GTDB taxonomy): Bacteria > Verrucomicrobiota > Kiritimatiellia > Kiritimatiellales > Pontiellaceae > Pontiella. The sequence goes on along the minus strand of JBFHGU010000042.1, from coordinate 5,036 downwards.
TGGATGTTCGCGGGTGCGGCAATTGAAATCGGCATCAAGACCGTTTTGACGGGAAGACGACCGGCTCCGCACGACACTTCCCTTGTTCCGGCAGAGCGCATCCTGTCCGATCTGGGAACCGTGACGCACCTGATTACCACCATCCCCTCGCTCGATGCTGAGGATATTCTTAAGGACGTTCGCCGTCTCGGCGACTCGTTTGCGCCGGTTCGCGAGGTAAACAACGTGGTGGATAATGTGACTGAATAACCACTAGATATAGCGGCGGTGCTCTTGACACAACACAACATCTTGTATAGAAGAGGGTTTTAAGACCATAAGATATTGTGTTTTAAACAGGAGAATTGCCATGAAACGATCTGGATTCATAATCACGGCCTTGCTCGCCGTAATTCTGTGCTCAACCCCAGCCGGCGCATACACAAAGCGCGACGTTTTCGAGGGGCGCGATAAGCGCGAGACCATTATTGTCCAGATGGACAGTGGAATTACCTACATCGCCGAAAGTACAATCGGGGCTGATCCAACCAAGGCGGAATGGGTCTGCTACAAAATCGAGGAGATTGAACTGTCCGACCGGACTGTGACGATTATCACTGTCATGCCGCAGTTACAGGCTCCGGGTGTTAATGGCGAGAACCTGCCGATCTTTGACTATCCCAACGACTAAGGATTTATCATGAAAAGCTTTTTTTGCGCAGCACTGCTATCTTTCCTCCATCTGAGCGCCATGGCTACTGATTTTGGTGCGGGAGATTTCATCAAGTGGAATAAGATTTTTAATATCTCCCTGACGACTCCGGGGGGCGGAGTCACGAACGTCACCGTGGTCGGGTTGCTGCCTGACCTGGCGTCTGTATCACCGACCGCCCTGGCCGGCTCTTATGATCCACCGGTCACAAACGTCACGCTGTCGACCGGTGCGCCGATCATCTCCGAGTATTCCCGGACTGCTGAGCCCGGCGACGTGGTTGCTCTGACCGCGGAGAATATTGATTCTGGCGTCGGGTTCATCATGTATGACGGGGCGGCGATTCTTGAATGCCCCATCCTGTCTATTGACGGTCGCCAGGTGGCGCTCGCCGTCCCGGAAGATGCTGCGGCCGACAGGTCGTATATGCTGTGGCCGGTGAATCCCAACGGATACGGCCTTCCGGTCGTTATCAATAAAACCCAAGTCGAGTGGGTTGGTTTCAGCACGGTGACCAACGGAGAGACGTTTTACGTCTACGGAAAAAACCTCATCGATACAAATGGCCTATCACATATCTACAACGAGTCCCTGGACGAATGGGTGACCAGTACCGCGAACTCCAACCCGTACCGGGCCGAGTTTATCATGCCGGGAACCTGGCTTGTCGGCGATCACACGTTCCGGACTCATAACCTGGACGGCGGGAAATACGGGTGGTCAGGCGAGTTGACGATCACCGTCGAGGATCCTGTTCTTTATAACAATACGACCTACGACGTGACGGCATACGGCGCCGATGGAACAGACGAGCTCGACGATAAAGACGCTATCAACTCAGCGTTCTCCGCAGCTTATTCCGGTTCTGGGAAATCGGTCTATTTTCCCGCCGGGACCTATTACATTGACGGCAGCATCGGTCCCTGGAATCACAACACCAGGGTATACGGCGACGGCACCAATACCATCATCATCAGCACGAGTCAGGACGCGGTTCTTTCAGTTAACGGAAAAGATGACGTCCTGATTGAGGACATGGTTCTGGTCAATCAATTCTCCCGCCAGGCTGCAGGGCTTTATTACAGCGGCGGAGGCGGCCGCGGTCCGACCTTTCGCCGGGTGACATTTAGCCAGATGCCCGAGTATCCTTATGACGAGGGCCAGATCGTCCAGTCCCAGGGCTATACCGACGTGCTTTTCGAGGACTGCACCTTCCTGGTTAAGTGCAATATCTTCCTGAAGTCGACTCCGGACAATGACAATTTCCGTTTCACCAACTGTGATTTCCTGGGCATCTGGGACTGCAACGCAATGATGGAAATCAACGCCGATCATATCGATATCAATAATTGCACATTCGCGAACTACGACGACTCGACGTCGTCCTCGGGGCTGGGGTGGTCTAAGGGCCGGCTTGTTTCTCAGGCGGCATGCGACTACTTCTATTTCGGCGACAATGAGATTGTGCGCCAGGCGCCCAGGCAGCCGACGCCGTTCTACACGAACAGCGTGATCACCGCAGTGGGAACGCTCAGTGAGTATGAATCACACTGGTCCCTGGGTAATGTCAGGACCTGCACAATCACGTTTGCCGATCTCCCTGATGAATATAACGACCGAGGCGATGAGTCTACCAACCACGACGGGGTTATGGTCTATCTGCCCTACGATATGGAGGGTCAGACAATACAGTCCTATATCAAGGATATTGACACAACCAACAACACCTTAACCGTGTACATCAAGGAGAATGCCGGCAGCGCAGCCGACGACATCAATTCCACGAACACCACCTGGGCGATCTTCGAGGATATTATCGATGACAACAGTGGTGAACAGCTGCTGGCCGAGGGATACAAAACCACCAAGACCGGGACCATCAGTTCCGGAACCACAACCAACGTCATCCTTAGCACTGCATCAGATGCGTCGTCCGCATATAGCGGTCGCCTGTTGTTTATCACCGGCGGCACAGGCATGGGACAGGCCAGGCGGATAGAGTCCGGGGATAGCGGCACAGGCGAGGTTGTCGTCCGGGAAGCCTTCCTGGTGGCACCTGACAGCAGCAGCACATATGCGATCGCAATCGGCGCCATGTCATATACGGTCTATAACAATATCATCGAAGGACGAGCCGACACCCTTGGGGCCGAGCACCGGGCAACGACATCGGTGCAGATGAGCGCGTCGTCCGGTATGGTGTTCGAGTCCAACTCCCTTACCAACATGCGGAACGCGATCAGACTTTACGGCTACGCGGCCGATGAGTTTTCATCGGTAGACTCGCCGGCGCCTAACTACTTCTCCCGAGCGTACAACAACAGCGTGGACGGGACGGCAAGAGGGTTCCGGATATCTGTATATGACCATAAGACCTATGGACCTTCCAATCCACTGGCGCCGGGGGATCATTTCGCGCTCGGGAATGTCATCCAACGGAATACGATGACCGGCATCACGACTGAATCGGCCTACGGGCTCCTGGACGAACATGCTGAAGATGCTGCCGGCTTGAATGTGTTCGCCCTGAATACCGTCGGAGGGTTCACAACCCTGGAGGGCGAGAGTGCCACGCCGTTCTCGATCAGTGATGATACCGGCGACACCCTTGTCTATAAAAACGTCTTCACCGGCCATGGTGGAATCGACGCCGTTGATACCGCGGAGGTCACGCTGATCGGAAATACCTGGACCGGATTCAACGAGACGTACACGACCAACTTCACCAAGCTCGGAGTGAGCAGGACAAGCTTCCTGGCGTCATCCGACAGTCAGTCGGTCACCATTCGCAACCTGGGCACTGTGCCTATGGACTGGACGAGCACAACCGGCGACAGCGGTACGCTGCAGCCGGAATCGGAGACCAGTATCAGCTTCGCGGAATCGTCTCCGACATCCTTCGACATCGTCGCCGGCAACGAGACGCAGACCGTTTATGTGGTGAGCGAATAATGGCCCACGGCGGAACGCATGCAAAAGAAATGGTGATCGAGGAGGTGACTGTCCTCATCGAGTCCCTGAATAACGGACACGCCGGCGATGCCAAGGTACAGGGGAAGGCGTTGATGATGGTCTTGAAAATGATCGTGCCGCTCTACATGGCGCCCCTGGTCACTGCTGAGGAGATGGAGTCATTTGTCACAAAAACGATGAATGAAGTCTGTAATGCGGAAGAATATAAGTCTACCGCCCTGAGCCTTGGCCCGATCAAATGGGAGGGCCCCATTTCAATCATCGGGCTGGGCGTGCTCGTCTTCCTCTTCATGGTCGGAAAGAGCCATAATTTTTGGTAACCATAAGGAGTAATGAAATGAATAAGATGAAACAACTGTTCGGACTCATGGCCGTATTGGCACTCGTGGCTTTTGCGTCCGCACCTGTGATGGTTCTGGCATCAGATGCCACACCAGTTCCGGCGGCACAGCTTACGGTCTGGGATTCCATCCTGCCGATCGTGCTGGCAGTCCTGGTTCCGGTAGCCTCTCTACTGGCCAACCTGAGCGCGATCAGTGAGACCGACAAACCGTGGGTAAAATTCCTGAAGAAAGTTGTGAACACATTCGCGCTCAACTTCAGTGCCAAGGCCGGTCAGTAAATTATATGTTCAAGGTAGCCCTAGAAGCTCTCACTGAGCTACTACGCTGGCGACGCGTTGCGGCAGAGATCGCAGCGCGTCGCTTGGTTTTAACCGAACTCGAAAAGGTGGATGATGAAATCGACGAAATCGAAAAGAGCATCGAGCGCGACCGCATTGCTGGCCGTCATGTCGATGCTGATAAGCGGGTGCTGCAGCTCGCCCGACGAGCCAGTCTTGAACGGGGGATATTTGAAATTGCAGAAAGGGCAGGTATTGCACGCACCGAAAGACTGCACTTTGGTGGATTTGGAAGTGGTGAAGGAGAAAGACCGAGTGATAATGGACTTGATCAGAGCACAACGGCGTGAAGCTGTTAGAGAGTCAATCAGTCCAAATTGAATATGACAACCGAAAAGCAACCAGTAGAATAAATGATTAAATAACGGCATATAGATAGACTCCATTCGGGTGCACCATTCTGAAGGCCCGCTCAACTGAGCGGGCCTTTTTTTTATGTGGATTAACGAACTCCTGACGGGTTTGCGGTTGATTCGGCCAGATGCGAAACGTAAGGTTCGGGCTCTTTTTCTAAAGGGGCGTACATGGAAGATCTGCTTAAAGTTATTTTGTTGGCCGTGATTCAGGGGATAACTGAATTCCTGCCGGTCAGCAGTTCGGGGCACCTGGTGCTCTCGCAGCATTTTCTGGGTCTGGAAGCCCGTTCGGGGGCCGCGCTTGAAATTGTGCTGCACGCCGGCACTCTGATTT
>JBFHGU010000041.1:0-31484 GCA_041582935.1 Pontiella sp. | reverse complement strand
GCATCGCCGGTCAGTTCGATATGCTCACAGATGGTTTGCTGGTTCAGCGCGCCGGCCACCGCGGAAATCGGAATATGGCGCGTAACGAGCATCACGCGCAGCCCGCCGCCCATCAGCATCATGCCGAAGTTTTTTGTGCCTGTGAGTTCGGCCAGGTATTCGGTATGCCCCGGAATCAGGATGCCCGCTTTGTGCATCCCCTCTTTGCAGATCGGCGCGGTGACCATCGCATCCAGCTCGCCGGAAAGACAGCCTTCCACCGCGTGACGGATCGCCTCCTCGGCATGGCGTGATGCATCGGCGCGGATCTCCCCGGGATGCCAGCCGCAGGACGTTTCCACATTCCAAAACCGGATCCGGCGCGAAACCGGCAGCTGCATCGCTTTCGCCTGTTCGCGCACCATCCGCTCTGAGCCCACCAGGACAAACTCGACATCCGCCGGCCAGCGCCTGTACGCCGCCGCCTTGAGCGCGATTTCGGGCCCGATGCCGTTCACATCGCCGATTGTAATTCCGATCCGTTTCATCTGACTCTACTCATTAGGGGGTTCGCTGCCTGCATGCGGCTGACGGGGCCTGAACATCCGGCTCCTGCCGCCCGACCTCCGGTTTGAGGGAATGTTCGGCAGCAGGGTTCTCACAAAGGCAAAAAGGTATCCCGCTTTGCCCCGCCGGACAAACAAAAAGCCCGGCTTCCGGCAGGACGGGCGCGCGCAGTAAAACGGTTTCCGAAACGCTCGCTTCGGCTCGGAAAGAATAGGTGCACAGAAAAATTCCGGCCATGACAAAACCATGACACCACTCCGTCATGTTTCAGATGGAGCAGGAGAAAAGGAAAGGTTTTAACCATGAACATTCTGATGATATGCCCGCAGTTTCCCGACACGTTCTGGAGCTATAAACACGCGCTCGCCTTCGTCGGCAAGCGGGCGTCCTTCCCGCCGCTCGGGCTGCTGACGGTGGCGGGCCTGCTGCCGGCACAGTGGAACAAACGGCTGATCGATGTGAATACCCGCCGGCTGCGCGACCGCGATCTTGCGTGGGCGGACCTGGCATTCATCACCGGCATGGTGGTCCAGAAGGCGTCCGCCCACGGAATCATCGACCGCTGCAAAAAAGCCGGCCTCAAGGTGGTTGCGGGCGGTCCGCTTTTCACGATGGAGCACGAAGCGTTCGACGACGTGGATCATTTTATTCTGAACGAGGCGGAGATCACCCTGCCGGAATTTCTCGAGGATTTTAAAAACAACCGGGCCCGGCGCGTCTACGCGACCGAGGGGTTTGCGGAGATGACCGACTCCCCGCCGCCTGCGTGGGACCTGGTCGATATGAAGCGCTACCAGGGCATGGCAATCCAGTATTCGCGCGGCTGCCCGTTCAACTGCGACTTCTGCAACATTACCTCGCTGCTCGGCCGCCGCGTGCGCACCAAAAGCGCGGATCAGGTCATTGCCGAGCTGGACGGGATGTACGCCGCCGGATGGCGGCGCGGCAACGTATTTTTTGTGGACGACAATTTTATCGGCAGCAAGCATCACCTCAAATCCGAGCTGCTGCCCCGCCTGATTGCGTGGCGAAAGGGCCGGCCGGGCATCACCTTCCTAACCGAGGCCTCGATCAACCTGGCCGATGACGGGGAACTGATGGCGCTGATGGTGGAGGCCGGCTTTGACACCGTATTTATCGGCATCGAAACGCCGGAGGAAGCCGGGCTGGCCGAGTGCAGCAAAACGCAGAACGAGCACCGCGACCTGGTGCAGGACGTAAAGAAAATCCAGCGCGCCGGTCTGCAGGTCCAGGGCGGATTCATCGTCGGATTCGACAGCGACAAGCCGTCCGTGTTCCAGCGGCAGATCGAGTTTATCCAGCAGAGCGGCATCGTCACCGCCATGGTCGGCCTGCTGCAGGCACCGCGCGGAACGGCGCTCTATCAACGGATGGAACAAGCCGGCCGCCTGCGCGGCGCGGCCTCGGGCGACAATGTCGAAGGCACAACAAATATCGTACCGCTGATGGATATTGACCGGCTGCTCGCGGGCTACCGCAGGATCCTGAACCACATCTACGATCCGCGCCACTATTACGAACGAATCAGGACCCTGCTCCGCGAATACCATCCGCCGAAACGCGGGTGCCTGCCGAGCCACTCCGACCTGCTGGCCCTCTTCCGCTCCATCTACCGGCTGGGCATCCTGGGCAGGGAACGCGCGCAATACTGGAAACTTGTGCTTTGGGCTTCCTTCCGTCGGCCGGACCTCTTTGCCACCGCCATCACCCTGGCCATCGCGGGCTACCACTGCCGGAAGGTATGCGAGCTGCATGTGCATTAAGCTCTGGTTTCCGCCGCGGTTTCGGCGATTGAACATCGGGCGGGAATCCGGCAATAATCAGCGCGATGAAGCGCTTCAGACTGAATCTTAATCTCACGAGTGTCATCGTCATTCTTGCGGTCGGCGTGCTGGTGCCGGTCATGCTCTCCACCGCGGCCGGAATCGTGGCGGTTGCCCTCTCCAAAGACACCGGCGTCGTCATCAGCGGTGCGCTGATCATATCGTTCACCGCCACCGCGGCAGGCTGCGGCTTGCTGGCTCTGGTGTTTACCGGAAGGAAAGCCCGCCTGGCGCGCCAGCAGGCGGATTTCATCGCAAACATTTCCCATGAGCTGCGCACACCGCTCAGCGCGATCCAGCTCTATGCCCAGACCCTGCATTCCGGCAAACTGGCCGACGATCCGGAACAGACCGCGCAGTGCATCGCCACCATCCTGCGCGAAACCGCGTGGCTCGATGTCATGATCGACCGGCTGCTGACCTGGCGCGCTTCCTCCAAAGACATGCTGGAACTCTCCATGGAAACGCAGCCCGCAGCCGCGGCCGTTCAGGGCGCAATCGACCGCTTCAACTCGATGGTTCCTCCCGATGAACTGACCCTGACGGTTTCGATGGACTCCCGGCTTTGTGTACGGCACGACGCCCAGGCGCTGAACGCAGTTGTCCTGAACCTGCTCATGAACGCCTACAAATATACCGGCACTCAAAAAATGATCGGTGTCCGCGTGCGCGACGAAGACCGCTGCGTCATCATCGAAGTGGAAGACAACGGGATCGGCCTGAGCGCCGCCGATACGCCGCGCATCTTTCAGCCGTTCTACCGAGCCGCACGCGGCGGCAAAGAAGGCACCGGCGGAATCGGACTCGGCCTGGCCATTGCCTGGAGCCTGGTCGAGCAGCACAACGGCGCCCTTTCCGTCCGCAGCCGGCCGGGCGAAGGCTCCACGTTCACGATCAGCCTGCCCGCCGCGGAGCACACTGCATGAGCCGCAAGGATACCATCCTGGTGATTGAAGACGACCGCGCCCTGCGTCATGGCCTGGCGATGAACCTCGAACTCCACGGCTACCAGGTCATCACGGCTTCGGACGGCGAAACGGGCATGCAGCTGGCCTTCGATGCACGGCCCCAGCTCATCGTGCTCGATATCATGCTGCCGGGCTGGACCGGGCTGGAGATTCTCGAAGAACTACGCAAACGGGGCGAAAACGTGCCCGTCCTGATTCTATCGGCCCGCAGCACAACGCCCGACAAGGTGGCAGGTCTCGGCCTCGGCGCAGACGACTACATGGCCAAACCGTTCGATCTGCCCGAGCTGATTGCCCGCATCGAGGTGATGCTCAGAAGGCAGCACGCTGCAGAGCATCACCAGCCGCTCTTAACCGTCGGAGCGATTGCCATCGACCGGGCGGCAAGAACGGTGGAGTTGTGCGGTAAGAAAGCCACCCTTTCCGCCAAGGAATTCGACCTCCTGTGCCTGCTGGCCGGTTCGCCGGGAACCGTCTTCACCCGGGAAACCATCCTGGAAAAAGTGTGGGGATGGGATTACGCCGGCACGGCGCGCACGGTCGACAATTTCGTAACCAGCCTGCGTAAAAAACTCGGGCCGGACCGGCTCATCCGGGCACGTATCTGCACCGTCCCCCGAGTCGGCTACAAAATCGAACTGCTGTAGCGAAGCCTTTCAACACCTTCCGACTCATGCCGTCGCCCATCCTGCAAAGAAAAAGCCCCCGGCCGAAGCCGGGGGCACTGAGGAGGAGGCTTTGAGTAGACAGCAGGTGCTACTCGGTTTTTTCTTCTTCACCCGCTTCCGGCTCTTTTTCTTTCACGAGCTTATCGCGGGCGATGAGGAAATCGTCGGCATCATAGTCCGAAAGCACATAGGTCCAGTCCTTGAGCCGGTCGGGCACGTCGCCGGAAAAACGGACATACCGGCCGTCTTCGGCCTCGCCGCCGACCGACACCGTATAGGTTTGATTGGAAGTCGATGCGGTATAGACCACCGCATTCGTGAAGCCGAGCTCGGGATCCGGCAGGGCCGGATCCGCCACGGTGGTACAGTTCAGGTACTGCAATGCCCGCCGCAGTTTGCCGGCTTCCGAAGTTTCGAGCTCTTCGGCCGCCGCATCCAAATCAGCCAGCACCCAGTGATTACTCACCGCCTGCAGCTCCACATCGCCGACACGAACGGAAACGATGTCCGCTGAAGAAACGTTGAGGAGATCTGTATCAATCCAGTCGGCCGATGCATTCGAGAACGGCTGGAAGTCGTAATCAACCAGGTAGATATCGGCGGCGCCGCCCCTGCGGATAAAGCGCTGATTCGCCCAGCCGCTCGACGCTTCGCGCCGCGCCCCGACCTGAATCGACAGGGCCTGCTGACCGCCGGAGCTCAGAACAATGGATTTGGCCGCGTCCAATCCGTATTCCGCATCGTCAATATTCGATGCGCGCACAGGGGCCCCCGTTTCAACTTCCACGGCCGCCTGCAGCGCATCGGCCAGCCGGGCGAAATCGGCCGGATAGTCAAACAGGGATGCAACCACCCATCTGCCGTCCTTTTTCACCAGTTCCGCAGTGTTACCGCCTTCCGCAATACGCAGGCCGTCGATCGCGTTGAGCTCCAGTCCCTGCAGCAGGGTTGTTCCGCCCGCAGCCGGGCGCCGCGTTTTTGCACGGTTCTGCTGCACGGCCGCCAGCCCGGCCAGTACGGCCAGCGCAACGGCCATTCCAATGAGTTTCCTGTTATTCATGATCCATTCCCCCTAACGCGTTTTTTTCATCCAGAGACCCCGGCCGATACCGAATGCGGCCACGAGCAGCGGCATGCCCACGATGTTGACGGCCTTCAGCCGCACGCCGAGCATTTCAATATCGCGCCGCAGGCTCTTGCGCACTTCCTTGAGCGACTGCTGCGTCTCAAACACCTCTTCCCGGAACATTTTGATTTCAGCCTCCTGCTCCGAACTGAGGAACAGCTGCTGCCCGTCGTCGCGCGTCTGCTGCAGCTGGGCCAGCTTGGCCTGCGTTGCCTGCAGCCGGGCGTTGAGCCGTTCCTCCTCGGCCTGCCATTTGAATGCCGCCTCCTTTTCCAGCTCAATCACGCGGTCGAAGGGACGGTCAAATGAGCTCCGGCTGCGCAGGCCGATCAGTGCTTCGCTGCCGCACAGCTGCTCCACCATATTCACGGCGAACGCAAGGTTGTCGTTGCGCGGCTGCACCAGGGTCTGCCCCAGGAAATTCATGCTCTCGGTCGCCATGCGGTCAGCCAGCATATCGGCATCGGAGACCAGAATCACGACCCCCGGTTTTCCGCTCTCTTTCAGGCCGTCCTCCCGGTCCGGAAATGCGGTTTTAAATGTACCGGTCACCCGCAGCGCGAGCGGAATCTCTTTTTTCGATGCCGGAATGCTGATGGTGCCGCTTTGCGCGGCCATCGTATCAGTGGTGAATCCGTCCGCCTCCGTAAAGATCAGTTCCGTCACCTCGACCGCTTGATCGGCCGCCACGCTGAATGCACCGGCAAACGGCAGCATCAAATCGCTAAGCGATCCCGTTGCGATATCATCCGCATTGATGTGCGGTTCACGGAGCGACAGCCAGGCGGCGTTGCGCACCGCCCGGCCGCCGCCGGCATCGAGCAGGCTGGCGGCCGACTCGTCCGCCGCCAGCTGCCCCGGCAGCATCTCAATCCCCCACGCGGCAGTCAGGGTATTGAGATCGGAGTCCATTTGAGGTGCCGGCATGCCCAGCTGGACCAGCTGGGGGCTGACACTCTCCTGCGCCGTAATGCACATGGGATCCGTAAAGGCCAGCAGGCGGCCGCCGCGCAGCACAAACTGATCGACCGCATAGAGCGTGTCGTCTGAAATGCCGGCCGGATGAATGAGCACCAGCGTATCGATGCCGGCCGGAATATTGGTGGAGGTCATTGCGACCTGCTCGACCTCATACTGCCGCTCAATTTCGGAGACCAGTGCCCATTTCTGCAGCCCGCCGCCCGGCTGCATCATCATGGAATTCATCTGCGGTGAACCGTTCACCGGCAGCGCACTCATGATGCCGACCTTTGCCGATTTTTCGGAAGCCACTTCCGACACCATGCGGGTCAGCATATATTCCAGCCGCGGCTCGGCGCTCTGCGCGAGCATTGGGATCACCGCCTCGCGGTTGCCGGAAACGGCGGCAATGCCGAAATAGAGCCCGCCGTCGAACCCGAACATATCGAGCGCCTGCGACTGGAGCCCGTAGCGCTGTGCCCACTCCTCTTCGTCGGAGTCCGGTTTCGGGTCGTATTCCTCAATCACCAGGCGGCCGCCGGAGCGCGATTCATACTCCTTCAGCAGGTCGCGGACACGCGCGGCAAAGGTTTTCATCGTGACCGGCAGGCGGTCGCTGCTCTTGGAAAAATAAAACTTCAGCGTGACGTCGCGGTCCAGGCTGCTGAGCAGCTCTTTCGTTCCGTCGGACAGCGTATAGAGTTTATCTTCCGTTACATCGGCGCGCAGGCGCACCGGCCGCAGCACGGCGTTGAAAGCAATCAGAATGCCCAGCAGCAGCACGACACCCGCCAGGCCGGTCATTTTTTTCATTTGATTCATGTCAAAAATCCTTCCGGTTAGCGTCCCGTTTTATTTTTCAGAACCACTTGAGAGGCAAACAGCATAAAGACCATCACCGATGCGAAATAGGCCAGGTCGCGCAGGTCGATAACCCCGCGCTGCAGGGCTTCGTAGTGCGGCATAAAGCTGAACGATGCCACGCCGTCAACCATCCACAGCGGTGCCCAGCGCGCGAGCAGGTCCGTCACCGGCGGGTACCCGGCCAGGATCAGGAACAGGCCGATCACCACCGCCAGGATAAAGCTGATCACCTGGTTGCGGGTCAGGGCCGATGTAAAGATGCCGGCCGCCACATACGCCCCGGCCAGCAGGCCGCTGCCGAGGTAGCCGGCCAGCACCGTCCCGGCGTCGGGGGAGCCGAGATAGGCCGCGGTCAGCGGCAGCGGGAAGGTCAGCGCCAGTGCGAGGATCATAAAAAGCCAGGCGGCGGCAAACTTGCCGAGCAGGGCCTGCAGCGGCGTCACGGAAACCGTGAACAGCAGTTCAATCGTTCCGGAGCGGCGCTCTTCGGCCCAGAGGCGCATGGCCACAGCCGGCACGAGAATCATGTAGAGCCAGGGATGCCACTGGAAAAATCCGCTGAGATCCGCCTGCCCCGCCTCGTAAAACTGGGCGAGCGAAAAGGTAAAGAAACCTGCCAGCATCAGAAAGATGATGATGAAAACGTAGGCCACCGGCGAATCAAAATAAGCACGCCATTCGCGCTTGGCCACCGCCAGCACATGCGCTGCTGTTTCGTTCATTACGCCACCTCCCTGCTTTTCGTATCCTCCGTGGCAGTGATCTGCCGGAACACATCGTCGAGGCGGCCTTCGTTGACCTTGATGTCGGTAACCTTCCAGCGGTTGGCGCGGGCGGCTTCGAGGATATCCGGCGCAATGGCTTTCCCGTTTTTCGGAAACGCAATAATCCGCCCCTCCTCGAGCATCTCTACCCGTTCGACGGCGGGGATCTTTTCAAGGGCCGGCACAATCCCGCTGCCGGCCGCCGCGAGCGTGACGGCATTGTATTGGCGGCTGCGGGTTTTCAGGACGGCCGGAGCATCATCGGCCACAACCTTGCCGGCACTGATGATGATGGCGCGGGTGCAGATGGCTTCAACTTCTTCGAGCACATGGGTCGACAGCATGACGACCCGTTCGGATGCCATCTCTTTGATCATATCGCGCACCACCTGCTTCTGGTTCGGGTCCAGCCCCTCGGTCGGTTCATCGAGCAGCAGGATATCGGGGTCGTGCAGCAGCGTCTGGGCAAGGCAGGTGCGCTGGCGGTAGCCCTTCGACAGGGTATCAATCGCCTGGTTCCGGACGGGTTGAAGAAAACAGCGTTCAAGGGAGCGATCCACGCGTGCCTCGCGTTCTTTGCCGGTGAAGCCGCGGACTTCGGCGAGGAAACGCAGAAATCCCGAGACGGTCATATCTTCGTAAAGCGGGGTGGTTTCCGGCATATAGCCGATGTTTTTCTGGGCGGTTACCGGATCCTCGGCCGCATTCACCCCCTTCACGAACACGCGGCCGGAGCTGGGCGGAAGAAATCCGGCAATCATTCGAATGGTGGTGGTTTTCCCGGCGCCGTTCGGCCCCAGGAAACCGAGCACCGTGCCCTTTTCAACTTCGAACGACACGCCATCAACAGCGCGCCGCGGCCCGAAGTCCTTGACCAAATCAACTGCTTTGATCATTCCTCAATGTCTCCTTATTTATCTAATAGTTATCCTTTCGCTGGCGGAGCGTTCACGCCGCATCCCCTCTCCCGCCCCTTGGCAAGAGGCAGTTTTCAGAGTCAGACTCACGAAGTCTGACGGCGTTCAAAAATTCTGACAGCCGGCAACGGGACAGCAAAAAGCACCGCGGGGCCTGCCGAACGAAATGTATCGGCACGCCCCGTGCGCTGCATGGACAGCCGTCTACTGCTCGAGTTTCCGCAGCTGCTCGTAGAGCGCCTTCTGCTCAGCGCTGGGATGCTCTGGCACGCAGATTTTCACGACGGCGTATAAATCGCCCCGGTCGCCCGACTGCTTCTTGAGTCCTTTGCCGGAGAGTTTCAGCCGCTTGCCGGACGAAGTCCCCGGCTGCAGGTTCAGCATCGCCCGGCCCGCCGGCAGGCGCAGTTCGACGCGGCCGCCCAGTACGGCCTGGGCCGGCGTCACCTCAAGATCGGTTTCCACATCGGCGCCTTTGAGGCGGAAATCCGGATGGGGCGCAATCCGCACACGAACCAGCAGGTCAGCACCGCCGGCGCCCTGCCCGGCCAGGCGGAGCCTCAGGCCGTCGCGGCATCCCGCCGGAATATTCAGGTTATAACTTTTCGACTGCCCGCTGCTTCCCGATAAAACCCGAATGGCTTTTTTGCCACCGGCCCACGCCTCCTCCAAACTGACGCGCAGTTCGACCTCCTCCGCCTGGGGCGGCGCAGCCTGACGGGCAAATCCGCTCCCGGCGCGGAAACCGGCACCCTTTGCCCCCATCATGTCGCCGAAGATCGATTCAAAGAAATCGCTGAAGCCGCCGTGCCCCGAAAAGCCAAAGCCCTGAGCACCGCTGCCGCCGAACTCAAAATGCACATTTTCCCACCCCGGAGGCGGTGTAAACTCCTGGCCCTGCCGCCAGTTGGCGCCGAGCTGATCGTAGCGCTTGCGTTTTTCGGGATCGCTGAGTACCTCATACGCTTCGGAGATTTCCTGGAACCGCCTCTGCGCATCCGGCCCCTTGTTGATATCCGGATGGTATTCCCGGGCCAGTTTACGGTAAGCCTTCTTGATGGCGGCCGCGCCGGCATTGCGCGGCACCCCCAGCACTTCATAGTAGTCTTTATATTTTACACTCATCACATTTGATCCACATTAAAACGGCGGAACCAGCAGGGACACGACCAATCCCTTAACCACGGCAATCCCCAGAAACAGCACAACCGGACTCAGATCGATTACGGACAGCCCGACCCGAATCCCCGGCACGAATGACCGAATGCGGGCCAGGAGCGGCTCATATCCCCGGCCGGCCATTTGCCGGAACCGGCTCGCGGCCGGATGCAGTATCCAGCCGGACACCACATAGACAACCAGCCCGAGCTCATACACCGTGAATAGAAAATGAACCCCGCGCGCCAGCATCATCTTTCTCCGATTCGACAGCCCAACATGTGCCCTTCCGCAAAATGACGGTCTTTCCAGTTCATCGCTCCTGCTCCGTACTCACAGCAATCTGCTTCCACCGGCGCTGCGGCCGATCGGACTTGGGCAGCCGCAAAGTCAGCACTCCATGCTTCAACGCAGCGGACGCCTGCTCGGCATCAATCCGGGCCGGCAGGCAGATTCTTCGGCTCACGCCGCCGTAATTCATTTCCGAGATATGGTAGTTTCTTTCCCGGGCTTCTTTTTTCTCCTTCCTGATCGCCCGGATCGTTAAAACCTCCTCATCCAGCCAGATGTGGATGTTCTTCTTTTTCACCCCCGGGAGGTCCGCGCGGATGCAGATATCCTCATCCGTTTCTGAAAGTTCAATCCCCAGTTCGGCTGCCGTTCCGCCGACCCGCGCGGGCCGCTGGCCATGATACGTATTCAGCAGATCGTTGATCTCCCGGGACAGTGTGTCGAACGCATCCAAACGCCACTCCTGTTTGCCGCGCATCGGGGGGTTACTGAAAGGGATCATTTCCGACTTCATTTCTGCACTTCTCTTCCTGTGTCCTTTACCCTGTTTATCTCTTGTGCTGCTTTTGACATTCGGCGCGATCCGCCCTTCTGCCGCCTCCTCTTTGGTTTCGGTTTCATGGGACGCGCCTCACGGTCTGTGTGCAGCCGTTCATTACCGCTAAAATATCCGGCTCACCCGGCAGGTTCAGGCGGATGCCGCAGCGGCCGCCCGATCCGCCAAAGCCATATCCGGAAGGAAGGGGACGGACCAGGCCGTCCCCCACGCTGTTTTATTTATGCGGCGCGGACAGGAATCTGCCTGCTCGCCGCCTTGGCCTTTTCCGTTTTCGGCAGCGTCAGCGTTAACACGCCGCGTTTGAAACGGGCCTGGGCCTTTGCGGCGTCGACCTCTACAGGAAGGGGAATCGTCCGGCTGAAGCTGCCGTAATGCATTTCGGAGACATGATACCTCCGTTTCTTCTCTTCCGTCTCTTCCCGGTGCTCCCCGCGGATGATCAGTGCATTTTCCTGCACCGATACCTGGATATCCTTTTCATCCATGCCCGGCAGCTCGGCCTTCACGCGGATTTCATTATCCGTTTCCGAAACCTCTAAGCCGGTCTTGGCCGGACGGCGTTCCAGCCGTCCCGGTCCGCGGAGCAGATTTTCAAACAATCCATTGACCTCCTGATGCAGCATGCGGAATGGCTGATCTTCCCATTGCGGTTCATGCCGCACCTCGCCTTTCTTCCAAGGGATCAATTTGTTTTTCATCAAGACCTCACCTCCTTCTGCCTCAGCCTCCTGTGGTGATTTCAATCTTGCGGGGCTTGGCCTGCTCAGCTTTCGGCAGCTCGAGGTGCAGCACCCCGTTGCGGAGCTTCGCCACGATTTTATCCCGGTCGATCTGCTGCGGGACCGAGAACTTGCGGCGGAAGATACCCGTGCCGTACTCGCCGGAAAGCAGGTCCATGCCGTCAGGTTTGCCGGCCGCCTGCGTGCCAGTGATTTCCAGCTCGTTGTGATCGAGCCGAATATCCAGTCCGTCCTGCGGAACGCCGGGCATATCGCACCGGATCAATATGCCGTCATCCTTTTCATAGATGTCGGTAACCGGAATATACTCGCGTAACTCCTGGGCGGGTTTTGCCTGATCCATTTTTTCAACCGCTTTTGTTTCCGTGTTCTTCATCGTCTGCCCCTCCGTTCTATTTGGATACGTTAATCTCGATCCGTTTAGGTTTCGTGGCTTCCTGGCGCGGCATGACCACCGTGAGCACGCCGTTTTCATACTGGGCGGATACCTTGTCGTTCTCTACCGAGAACGGCAGCCGAACAGTGCGTACAAACTTACCGACTTCCCGTTCGGAACGATGACATACCGCATCTTCGGCCGGTTTATCGCCTTTGCGCTCGCCTTTGATGGTCAGCTGGTTGTTGACCACATTCAGGTCCAGGTCCTGCGGCTCCATACCGGGGAGCTCTGCCGTAACCACCACATTGTCCTCATTGCCCCACACATTCAGTGCCGGGAAGCGGGACATCGAAGTCCGGCTTTCATAGCCGTCGAACAGACGGTTCATTTCCCTCTGCAGGGAATGGAGCTCATCAAACGCGCTCCATGCTCTCGGATCACTCCAGTACATTTCGAACTCCTTTCGTTTGCTGTTTGCCGCTCCGCGCACACCCTGTGCGCCTTGCTTTGCACCTCCCCATAATCAAAAACCATGCCATTCCAAAAACCGCGTTTTTCAAAGGAAATTCGGGAATCAGCTCATCCTGGCTGTGAAAAAAAGTAGCAGCTCGGCGGCCCAGCTGTGTCAAATTTTCACACATCCGGGCACAAAAAAAGGTCCCGCACACGGCGGGACCTTTTCATCCATCTGATCGAAGGGATTAGACTTCGAGCAGTTCGTCGTAGCTCGGCAGCGGCCAGAGCTCGGACGGAACAATGGCTTCAAGCTCATCGATCGTCTCACGAAGAGCACCCATGGCTTCGATCTGGGCAGCCGGACCTTCAGCCGCTTCGAGCGCTTCGATCAGCGTGATCGATTTTTCAGTCAGCGAAGACATTTTTGCGGTCAGGCCGGACACAGCCGGAACAGAAGCGTATTCGTTGATCGCCATAACCGCAGCCGGAATCAGCATGGTTTTAGCGATGTCCGCAGCGGTTTCCGCTTCGATCTCAATCAGAGTCTCATAGGTCTCTGTATAGATGTTGTAGCGGGATTCCAGCTCTTCGTTGCTCAGCACCTTGTACTTCGCAAACAGATCTTTGGCTTTCTGCGTCTGCAGCACCGGCAGCGCATCCGCTGTGGTGATCAGGTTCGGCAGGCCGCGTTCTTCGGTGGCTTCTTTGATCCACTCATCGGTGTATCCGTCGCCGTTGTAGAGAATACGCTTGTGCTCTTTGATCACAGCAGCCAGCACATCCTGCAGCACGGCATTGAACTCGCCGCCTTTTTCGAGGCCGGCTTCAATTTCAGTGCAGATGTAGTCAAATGCTTCAGCAACGATCGTGTTCAGAACAATGTTGGCACCGGCCGGGCTCTGGTTGGAACCAACAGCACGGAATTCAAAGCGGTTGCCCACGAACGCGAACGGAGACGTGCGGTTACGGTCGGTGTTGCCGCGCGGCAGCTTCGGCAGCATGTCGACGCCGAGTTCAATATGACCGCCGGCTTTGGACTCTTTCGCCCCGCCTGCTTCGATCTGCTCGATGATGTCGGTCAGCTGGTCGCCGAGGAACACGGAGACAACTGCCGGAGGTGCTTCGTTGGCACCCAGACGATGGTCGTTGCCGGCCGATGCAACCGAAACGCGCAGCAGGTCTGCGTGGGTGTCAACCGCTTTCAGCAGCGCCACAACGATGGTCATGAACTTCGCGTTTTCATGCGGGTTGTCGCCCGGAGACAGCCAGTTTTTACCATCCGGTCCGGCCAGCGCCCAGTTGTTGTGCTTACCGGAGCCGTTAACACCAGCAAACGGTTTTTCGTGCAGCAGGCACTCGAAGCCGTGCTTCTCAGCCGTCACTTTGAGGGTTTCCATCGTGATCATGTTGCGGTCAACAGACACGTTGAGGGTTTCAAAGACCGGAGCAATTTCGAACTGTGCCGGGCACACTTCGTTATGGCGGGTTTTCGCCAGTACGCCGGATTCCCAAAGCGCTTTGTCGAGATCGGCCATGAACGCCGCAACGCGGTGCTTGATGGCACCGAAATAGTGGTCATCGAGCTGCTGGTGCTTGGACGCCGGTTTACCGAAGAGGGTACGGCCGGTGCGGATCAGGTCGGGACGCTGTGCGTAGAGATCGGCGTCGATCAGGAAGTATTCCTGCTCAGAACCGAGGGTAGCTTTCGCCATTGCGTCGCCGCAGTCGATGCCGAAGAGTTTGCCGAGACGCACGGTCTGCTCGGACAGGACTTTCATCGAGCGCAGCAGCGGGGTCTTTTTGTCGAGTGCTTCGCCGTTGTAGCCGCAGAAAACGGTCGGGATGGTGAGTGTCGGTGCACCGCAGGAATCATATTTAATGAACGCCGGGCTGGACGGATCCCAGCCGGTGTAACCGCGGGCTTCGAAGGTTGCACGCAGACCGCCGGACGGGAAAGAGGATGCGTCGGGCTCACCCTGGATCAGCTCGTCGCCGCTGAAGGTGGTAACCACGCCGCCCTTGAAATCAGGGAAAATGAACGAGTCGTGTTTTTCTGCCGTAGAACCGGTAAGCGGCTGGAACCAGTGCGTGTAGTGCGTTGCACCCTTTTCCATCGCCCATTCCTTCATGGCTTCAGCAACTTCATCAGCAATGGACGGATCCAGCGCAGTGCCGGCTTCGATGGTTTTTTTCAGCGATTCAAAAGTCGGAGCCGACAGACGGGCTTCCATAACCGGAAGGCCGAATACCAGATCGCCAAACGCTTCGATACTATTACTCATTTTATCTCCTTAATAATTAATCACCGTCGGTAACCGGCGGCGATGCACCCTACTTTTCTACAAATCCAGTCATCCAAGCCGTGGAATCGACCGGCCCTGATTCAATCAGTTGTATCTAAAATAATCGCTTGCGTATGAGCAGGTAGCATACCAAACAAGAACTCCCGTCCTATCTGCCAGACAACGAATATGTTACAAATATTTCCGAAAGGCCGACACCACGCCACGCAAGACATTATTGTGATCAGTCGGAAATTATTAATACATATATGGCATAAATGCCGGTGTTAGGATTCCCGTTTTAATTCGCCGGCAAGCCGCGCCATTTCAGCCTCGAGCCGCTTCATTTTTTCTTTGAGCTTCGGCAGGGTCACCGTGTTGGCAATCACCTTTTTCGCCTGCAGGTGGTTCATCGCCGGGGAACCGATCACAAAATCCCTGGGCGGCACATCGCGCATAACCCCCGCCTGGGCACCGACAATTGCGCCGTCGCCCACCTCGAGATGACCGGCCAGGCCGGCCTGCCCCGCAAGA
This sequence comes from Pontiella sp., assembly GCA_041582935.1. Taxonomy (GTDB): domain Bacteria; phylum Verrucomicrobiota; class Kiritimatiellia; order Kiritimatiellales; family Pontiellaceae; genus Pontiella. The sequence continues at coordinate 16,428 of JBFHGU010000041.1, read as the reverse complement.
ATCACTTTGGATCCGACAGTACTGCTGCCGGAAATGCCGGCCTGCCCGCACATCACCGAATGCTCGCCGATCACCACGTTGTGGGCGATCTGGACCAGGTTATCGATCTTCGTCCCTTTGCCGATCCGTGTTTTGCCGAAGCGCGCGCGGTCAATCGCCGCATTGGCGCCGATCTCGACATCGTCTTCGATGACCACTTTGCCGATCTGCGGAATCTTCGTGCGCGAGCCGTCTTCCTGCACGGCATAGCCAAACCCGTCCGAACCGACGACGGTTCCGTTGTGAATGATCACCCGGTTTCCGACCTCCGTGAATTCGCGCAGCGAAACCAGCGGATAAAACAGGCAGTCGGCCCCGACCTTCGATTTGTAGCCGATCACACAGCCGGCCTGGACAACTGTACCGGCACCGATAACCACGCCCTCCGCAATCACGCAGTTGGCGCCGATGGACACCCCCTCGCCGAGCTGCGCGCTGTCCGCAACCACCGCACTAGGGTGCACGCCGGCCGCCTGCTTCGGGACTTCCTCGTGGAAAAACTCGGCCGCCTCCGCAAACGCCTGATCCGAATTGTTCACCCGAACCAGCGCGCAGCCGGCGGGCCGGTCCCAATCGGCCGGAACAATGACCGCCGAGGCGTGGGTGGAACTCACCTGGGCGGCGTATTTCGGATTGGCCAGGAAACTGATATCCCCGGCTCCTGCTTCCTTGAGCCCGGCCACCGCCGTGATTTCAAGACCGCCGTCTCCCTCAACCGTCCCGCCAATGCGCTCCGCAATGTCAGCAAGCTTCATTTTACTCCACACTTTCCGTTTCAACTTCAAACTCCGGCGCAACCTTTTTCGTCACACCGCGGCCCTTATTCAGAATCTCAAGCACGTCCGCGGTGATATCCACTTTCGGGCTGGTATAAAGCACCACCTCTGAGCCGATGCGGCTCTGCGCCGAGCGGTCCACCACGGCCGAATAGCCCGCGGCTTTAGCGTGCTGGATGATGACTTCGTGAATTTCGTCAAACAGCTTCTTCGTCATGCGCGTATTCTGCTGTTCCATCTGCTCCATACGCAGCTTTTCGAACTCCGCCATGTCGGTCTCTTTTTTCTGCAGTTCAACGAGTTTTTCCTCGAGCAGGTCCCGTTTATTCTCCCGCTCTGCCTCCGTGAAGGTTTCATCGCGCGAATCCGTGCGGAGAATCTCTATTTCATCCTTCATCTTATTGACTTCAACTTCGATCTCCTCGCGCTCCAGCTTAATATCGTCCGCCTGCTGGCGGATCTGGTCCTGGGCCAGCTGGGTTTTATAGAACTGCTTGAAAATCTCCTGCAGATCTACATAGGCAACTTCATCGGCGGCCTGTACAGCAGCCAGCGGCAGCATCAGAGCGAGAAACAGGGCGGGGAACAGTCTTTTCATGCGTATATCCTTTCGGTGAAAAACAGGCGGAAACTCTAACTAACGCCGCCCGGGCTTACAACCCATTCATGTGCCTTTCGAGAACCCCCGCATCGGACGCAAGCGGCCAAGCGGCCGAATCGATAAAATACGATCGAATTGGAGGAATGTCCTAATATTAACCGGTCGAACCCAGCTGTTTCCGGCATTTTCATTATCCCATACGACTGCACAAATAGTGCTTAAAAAAAGGGCATTAGTTAATTTTACTAGAATTTTTTCTCGCCGCGCCCATGCTTTAATGGTCAATTGCTTCCGTTCTCACGGACTGAGAACCACAATTTTAAAAATGGGTAATCTTGTTGGGTTCCCGTTTTTCGGCGGAAGGTTTCCCTCCTCTTTTCCTTCCGCCGTTTTTTTTGCTTTTTTCCCGGCCCGAAAAAAAACCGTTTAAAATTTGAACTGTTTTGAGTGAATGGGTCTAACACAGCGTAACAACTCCCAAAAAACAGGTTCCCGCAGGGTTCCCTGTTTTCGGCGCCGCAGGTTTTCTCCTCTTTTTCCTGCGGCGCTTTTTCTTTGCGCCGGGCCCGCTGTTTTTTGTGCGCACAAATTTTGAACCTTTTTATGCCGGGGGGTCTAACGGTGCATAACAACTCCCTAAAAACGAGTGCCCGGTGGGGCAAAACGTTTTTAAACGGTGCCGGGTTTTTCCTCCTCTTTTCCCGGCACCGTTTTTTTATGCCTCGGATTTTTGAACATTCTCCGCGCAGCGGGTCTAAGATTTTACCAACAACTCCCTGACAGGTGCGGCAGCCCCGCACCGGACAGTGCGCGGGTTTATTCCCTTACCGCGCACTGTTTTTTTTGCCCACCCGCAAAAAAAGCCCGGTTCTCTGCGAACCGGGCCTTTCTTTTACCGTTGATAATCGGGGCTATACGTTAAACAGGAATTCGATCACATCGCCGTCCTTCACGACATACTCCTTGCCCTCGGTGCGCAGCAGGCCGGCGTCGCGGCAGGCCGACTCGCCGCCTTTTTCGATAAAATCGTTATACGAAATAACCTGAGCCCGAATAAAACCGCGCTCAAAATCGGAATGGATCACCCCGGCGGCCTTCGGCGCAGTATCGCCCCGGCGGATCGTCCAGGCGCGCGTCTCTTTCGGCCCCTGGGTCAGATAGCTGATCAGCCCGAGCGTGTGGTAGCCGGTATGAATGATCTGGTCCAGCCCGCTCTCACTCACACCGAACTCTGAAAGAAACTCATCGCGCTCCTCATCCGACATGCCGTTGAGCTCTTCCTCCATCTTGGCGCAGATTTTCACCACATCCGCACCGCGCTCAGCGGCATAGGCCTTAACGGCCTTGACATAGTCGTTGTCCTCCATCAGGCCGTCTTCATCCACGTTGCAGCAGTAGATCACCTTCTTATCGGTCAGGAACTGCGACTCCTTGAAAATGGATTTGCCCGCTTCGGAATCCTTGTTTTCAAACGTGTAAGCCATTTTGCCCTCGCCCAAATGGGCCAGCAGCGCCTCAAACGCCGGCAGCGACGCCGCAATGGCTTTATCACCGCGCGACGCCTTCACCACGCGGTTGTGCCGGTTTTCCATCATCTGGAAATCGGCAATAATCAGCTCAGCCTCAATAATTTCAATATCGCGGACCGGGTCAACCGATCCGTCCACATGAACGACGTTGTCGTCATCAAAACAGCGGATGACCTGCAGGATCGCATCGGTTTCGCGGATATTGGTCAGGAATTTATTGCCCAGCCCTTCGCCCTGGCTGGCGCCTTTCACCAGGCCGGCAATATCCACAAAATCAACCGTGGCCGGCAGGATTTTCTGTGAACCCGCAATGGCGGCCAGTTTAGCCAGCCGCGGATCCGGCACCGGAACAACCGCTTTGTTCGGCTCGATGGTGCAGAACGGATAGTTTGCGCTCTCCGCATTCTGCTCGCGCGTGAGCGCATTAAAGATGGTCGACTTGCCTACATTCGGCAGCCCGACAATTCCGATACTCAGTCCCATAGTCTTTCTCCTGACAAGTGAAACGTGAGCCGCGAAATTCATCACGCCTCACGTTTTCACGGATCATGCAAAGTTTACTTTGCCGGTTTTTCGTAATCCATCAGCACGCCGCCCATAAAGTTGGCGCCGCCGTCTACATAGATGGTTTGTCCTGTAATCTTTTTCGAATATTTACCCAGCATGAAAACGCAGGCATTTGCCACTTCCTTCTTGTCCTCAATCGTATCCCACGGCAGCGGGCTGATATCGTCCCAGGTTTTGGAAAGGTGCTCGAAATACGGAATCGAAGACGCCGCTTTGGTGGTCAGCGGACCCGCCGAGACCGCGTTCACACGGATGTAGTCTTTGCCCATGTTACGCGCCAGCGCTTTAACGAGCGCTTCGAGGGCCGCCTTGTTTACACCCATCCAGTTGTAGTACGGGAACGGGCGCGAACCTTCAAACGACAGCGTAACAATCGAACCGCCGTTTTTCATTTTCGGCGCCGCAAAGTGGGCAACGGTCGCCAGCGAGGCCGCGGAAATATGGAAGCCCTGCAGGACATCCTGCGTCGCTTCGGTATACATCTCTTCAGCACCGAGACAGGTTTTCGGGTTGGCATAGCCGATCGAGTGCAGGACGCCGGCAATTTCGCCGACTTCATTAAAGAGCGCTTCCACCTCAGCATCAACGGTAACGTCGCAGTATTTGAAATCCATGGCGTCTTTTTCTTCCTGCGTCAGGTCTTTGCAGCCGCGGTCGAAAAAGATCTTCTTCATGCGTTCGTTCTGAGCGGTCCAAACCACCTTGCCGCCCATTTCCTCAATCAGTTTACCCGTTGCATATGCGATGGAATCGGTATTCAGGATTCCCATCACCACATAGGTGCTTCCTGGCTCAATCATAGTCTCTACACTCCTTTTCGTTAAAAGCGGCAAGTAATCTATTTGATTTCCCCCCGACATGGCAATCCATGAAACCACCCTTGTTGTTCCCTGCGCGGATTTTGCACACTGGAAACCTTGCCGCCCTTGCGCCGCGGGTGTATTTCAGAGCCATGCGATTAAGCACTGCAATACTCCTATTCACATCCTGCTGCACGGCAGCCGCTTCAAAAAACGTTGCCTACATCCACGGCGACGTTGCGGCCGACGGCGCCATTCCGTCCGGCACCGCCGCCCCCTATGATCAGATGCTGCTCACCGACACGGGCGATAAGGGCCTCTCCCAATTCAAAGCATTGGTCGAGGACCAGGGCTATGCCGTTTCCCAGCACTATGACCAGGCGACGACACTCGACACCGCCTTTCTTGAGCCGCTCGACGTCATCGTATTCGGACTGCACCAGAAAACCTGGTCCGCCGCCGAAAAAACGGCCCTCGACGCCTGGATCCAGCGCGGCGGAGGGATTCTGATGTACAGCGATTCCGCCGCGGGCGGACACTACAGCACCGTGGGCATCAGCAACCCGACCGGGCAGAATGCCGTCAACAACCTGCTCTCCGCCTACGGCATGGAGGTTACCGTGGACCAGGGCGGCGGCACCCGGGCCTACTACCCCGACGCCGGCTCGGCCAACCCCATCATCTGGGATCAGCCCGTATTTGAAGGCGAAGGCGTTTCGCCGATTGCCGTCGACCCGGCCTCGGGCGCCCGGATCCTGATTCCCCTGCGGGACAGCAATAAACTTTCGGGCAGCAGCATGACCTCCCCCGGCACCGCCGGCATTTCCATTGCCGATCCGGAATGGGCCGTCATCGCACTCCGGCAGGCGGGCCGGGGAAACGTCATGGCCGTGTTCGACCGCCAGCCCCTCTGGAATAACGGCCCGGGCTCCGACATCAACGAAGAAGACAACAAAGAGATACTGCGCCGCATCATCCGCTACCTCGCACGCGATTACGGAAATTCCAGCGACTGGATCAACCTGACTTCCGCAGACCAGCTGGAACTGACCTACCGACAATGGACCGGCGGAACCGGCACCAACGGCGTCAACTATGCGGCGAAAAACACCCGGGTCACCGTGGAGCATTCCGCCAGCCTTTTATCCAATGACTGGCAAACGGCATCCAGCCTCGTCAAACAGGTTTCAACCACACCGGAATCCTTCGAAACGGAATTCGTCACCGTCCGGCTGGCTCCCGAGGCCGGAAATCCGGCGGGTTATGCCCGGATTGCGATCACGCCCCGCACCAACAGCGCGCCATCTTCAGGAACAACGGCTATCAACTGCGGGGGTTCGTTTTTCTCCGGCACGGACGGAACGGAATATCAGGCAGACACCTATTATGCCGGCGGCCGCACGGATACATTCCCCGGCAATGCCGTGGCCAACACAACAGATGACCTGCTCTACAACTATGCCCGATCCGGCTTCAGCGCCTATAACATCCCGCTCACCAACGGCAGCTACCGCGTCACCCTGAAGTTTGCGGAAACCTACTGGAACGCCGCCGGCAAACGCGTGTTCGACATCGCCCTCGAGGGCAGCCCGGTCATTGACGACCTCGACCTCTATGCCGCCGCTCCCGGAAAATGGGCCGCGTACGACCTCCAATTTCCGGTTACCGTGAGCGATGGAGAACTGAACATCACCGCGTCAGCAAGCGTTAACAACGCTTTGCTGAACGCCATTGTGATCCTTCCGGACTAAGTATAAATCTCAGCGTCCTGTTCCGCGAATTCGCGCGACTTTTCCTGCATGCCTTTTTCGATGGCCTCCTCTTCGGACAGCCCTTGTTCGGCGGCATACCGGCGGACATCCTCCGAAATCCGCATGGAGCAGAACTTCGGCCCGCACATCGAACAGAAGTGCGCAGTCTTCGCCTCTTCGCCCGGCAGGGTCGAATCGTGGAACGACCGCGCCGTCACCGGATCCAGCGCCAGGTTAAACTGGTCTTCCCAGCGGAATTCAAACCGCGCCTTACTCAGGGCATTATCGCGCACCTGCGCGCCCGGAAAGCCTTTCGCCAGGTCCGCCGCATGCGCCGCGATTTTATAGGTGATCACGCCGGTTTTCACATCCTCTTTATTCGGCAGGCCGAGGTGTTCCTTCGGCGTCACATAGCAGAGCATGGCGCAGCCGTACCAGCCGATGTTCGCCGCACCGATACCGCTCGTGATGTGGTCATAGCCCGGCGCCACATCGGTGGTCAGCGGGCCGAGGGTATAGAACGGCGCTTCGCTGCAGGCATCCAGCTCCCACTCCATATTTTCCTTCACCCCGTGCAGCGGCACGTGGCCCGGCCCTTCGATCATCACCTGAACATCGTACTCCCAGGCAATCTTCGTCAGCTCACCCAGCGTTTCGAGCTCGCCCAGCTGCGCCTCGTCGTTGGCATCGGCAACGGCCCCCGGACGCATGCCGTCGCCCAGCGACAGGGAGACATCGTACTGCCTGCAGATTTCACAGATTTCGCGGAAGTGCTCGTAGAGGAAACTTTCCTGATGATGCGAGACGCACCACTTCGCCATAATCGATCCGCCGCGGCTCACAATACAGCAGACGCGCTGCGCGGTCATCGGCACATAACGCAGGCGCACGCCGGCATGGATCGTGAAATAGTCAACGCCCTGGTGCGCCTGTTCAATCAGCGTATCGCGGAACAGCTCCCAGGAGAGGTCCTCCGGACGCTCGCCCACCTTCTGCAGCGCTTGGTAAATCGGCACCGTACCGACCGGCACCGGGCAGTTGCGCAGGTTCCACTCGCGGGTATCGTGGATGTTTTCGCCGGTCGAAAGATCCATAATCGTGTCCGCGCCCCACAGCGTCGACCACTGCACCTTTTCCACCTCCTCGCCGATGCTCGAGGTCACCGCCGAGTTCCCGATATTCGCATTGACCTTCACCAGGAAATTCCGGCCGATAATCATCGGCTCCGCTTCCGGGTGGTTAATGTTTGCCGGAATAATCGCGCGGCCGGCCGCCACCTCATCGCGCACAAACTCGGGCGTGATGAAATCGGGAATATTCGCCCCGAACGACTGCCCCGGATGCTGGTGATTCGCCGAGCGCATGCCGGCGGTCTGCGCCCGGGCCAGCAGCCCGGTCTCGTGCTCGGATTTCATGTAGACCGCCTTAAACGCCGCCTGCCGGCCGAGGTTTTCGCGGATCGCAATAAATTCCATTTCCGGGGTGATGATGCCTTGTCGTGCATAGTGCATCTGCGAAACATTGGCGCCCTCTTTGGCCGCGCGCACCGTTTTTTCCGCTGACCGGAACGGCATGCGGTTGGCATCGCCGCCCTGCCCGTCGTCGCCCGGCTGAAAACCGCGGGCCTCGACCTTAACGGTATCGCCGCGCTCTTCAATCCACGCTTCGCGCAGCTTCGGCAGCCCTTTTTCAAGATCGAGGGTGTAGTTCGGGTCGGTCATCGGCCCGCTGGTGTCGTAAACCACGACCGGCGCATTCTCCTCCACCGAACCGTCAGCCTTTTCGGTATCACTCAGCCTGATTTCCCGCATCGGGACCCTGATATCCGGGCGGCTGCCGCCGATGTACACCTTGCGCGAATTGGGATAATCGGTTCCGTAATCGTCGTACGTATGCTTTTCCTGAATCATGGCTCGCTCCTCATCTAATTTTATCCAATGGCTGGACAACGCGGAGCAGGAAGGAAAAATCCGCTTCCCTACGCCGGCATTATCCGAACAGGTTCCAAGGGTTATTCTCAGCCCGCGCCGTAAAACCGGGCACCCCTAGCGATATACTGCGACGAAAACTACCGCCGCCCGCCGCAGAGTCAAATTATATTAATGACTATATCGGTCACATTTTACGTGTTCATCGGTTTACAACCGCCGCCGGCGTGCTAGTATGCGCACCCTCAACCCCCATTTTGGAGAGCGAATATGAACTGGAAAGCCATTGGAAAACGTGTACTGGACGGCGGCGCCGTCACGCAGGCGGAAGCCCTGGCGGTTTTGGAATCCTCGGACGAGGAACTGCTCGAAATCGTTCAGGCAGCCTATCAGCTCCGCAAAAAATATTTCGGCCGCACCGTCGCCATCCACCTGCTGCAGAATGTTAAAAGCGGCAAATGCCCGGAGGACTGCACCTTCTGCTCCCAGTCCTCGAAATATAAAAACGACGTCGAGCGCTACAGCATGCAGACCGTCGAAACCATCGTAAACGGCGCCCAGGCCGCGGTAGACCGCAGCGCCAAGCGCTACTGCATGGTCGCCAGTTCCCGCGCCCCGAGCCCGAAGGAACTCGAAATCGTCTGCGAAGCCACCCGGCAGATCAAACAGAAATTCCCCGGCCTTGAAATCTGCTCCTCGCTCGGACTCCTCACCGAAGAGAAGGCCGAACAGCTCAAAGAAGCCGGCGTCAACCGCTTTAACCACAACCTGGAAACCTCCGAAAACTTTTTCCCGGAAGTGGTCACCACCCACGATTTCGAAGAGCGCATCAGCACCGCACGCATCGCCAAAAAAGTCGGCCTCGACCTCTGCTGCGGCGGCCTCTACGGCATGGGCGAAAGCCTGCAGGACCGCGTCGACCTCGCCTTCGCCCTGGCCGACCTCGATGTAGACTCCGTGCCGGTCAACTTTCTCGACCCGCGCCCCGGCACCCCGTTCTACGGCAAACCCAATCCGCTCAGCCCCAACGACTGCATCCGCGCGCTCTGCATGATGCGCTTCGTCTGCCCGTCCGCCGAAATCCGCGTCGCCGGCGGCCGCGAAAAAACGCTGCGCAGCCTCCAGCCGCTGGCCCTCTACCCCGCCAACTCCATCTTCACCGCCGGCTACCTGACCACCGGCGGCGCCGAATACGAAGAGGACAAGCAGATGATCGAAGACGCCGGCTTCGAAATCGAAATACAGGGCGCCAAAGAACCGGCGCCGGCGCCGGCCTAACGATGTCCAGTTTCTGGAACACCATAGACCGGCCGATCATCGCATTAGCACCGATGGAGGATGTCACCGACACCGTCCTGCGCGAACTGCTGCTCGGCGTCGCCGATCCGTCGGCCCTGCATGTCATGATGACCGAGTTTGTTTCGACCGACGGACTGGTGCATCCCAAGGCGCGCAAACGCATCATCCACCGCCTGCGGGTTACCGATGAAGAGCGCAAGCTGCTGAAGGAAAAGAACGTCAGAATCGTGGCGCAGATCTGGGGAAATACCCCGGAACACTACCAGCAGGTCATCCGCGAAATCGCCTCCGAAATGGAGTTTGACGGCATCGACATCAACATGGGCTGCCCGGTTTCAAAAGTCGTACGGCGCGGGTGCTGCTCGGGCCTGATCGGCAATCCTGCGCTGGCCCAGGAAATCATCTATGCCGCCAAAGAGGCATCCGCCCTCCCCGTGTCGGTAAAAACCCGTATCGGCCTGAAGTCCGTCGAGACTGAAGAGTGGATCAGCCGCGTCCTTGATACCGAGCCCGCAGCGCTGACCATTCACGGCCGCACCCAGAAACAGATGTCCGACGGACTGGCCGACTGGGAGGAAATCGCCAAAGCCGCCGCCCTCCGCGATGCCCGCGGACTGACCCTTCCGATCATCGGCAACGGCGATGTCCAGTCCGTGGAAGAAGCCCGCGCCAAATGCACCGCCTTCGGCCTCGACGGCGCCATGATCGGGCGCGGTATTTTCAGCAATCCATGGCTTTTCATGGAAGCGCAGCAGGAACGGACCCGGGAAGAAAAACTGGAGATGCTCTGGAAACACACCGAAATGTTTGACCGCGTCTGGCAGGGCTCGAAAAATTTCCACATCCTGCGCCGCTACTATTCGATCTACTCAAAAGGCTTCAGCGGCGCCGCCGAGCTGCGCGCGGACCTGATGCGCACCGAAAGCATCGACGACGTGAAACGCCTCCTCAAACGCGCCCGCTGAGGGAGGCCGCGACACTCCGCTTAACGTGCTTTTTTGCGGTACTTTTTCCGCGTGTTGGACGACGATTTAACGGTCCAGGGGTATTCTTCGTCAGATAAGGTCCTCGGCATCGTCACCTCCCTGAAGGCACCCGTTTTGTTTCCTTTCATCCTGAGGCGTGCCCGAATGCCGATAATCTCTCCCTTTCCGCCGCGGCGCTGATCGCCATCCCGCAAGGGAATCGGATTCACATCGTCTTCGTAGGTCATGACGGTTTTGGTCTGAACAGCCGCGGAGCCGCCGGGCGGAAGGGCCGGCACAGCAATGCGGCCGTGAAAGGTTTTTTTCTCCGGTGTGGGTTTGACCTCCCACACCATCGTGGACTGCTCATAATAGATGCAGTATTCAATTTCCAGCCCTTCGATGGCGGTGTCGCCGCTGTTCTGCAGTTCAAACTGAAAGAGCGTTTCTTCGTATTTGATGACATTGTGGATGAAATCTTTTTCAACCGTTCCGCTCGTGTAATTAATATCCCGGGTCTCTTCCTCTTTCCACTTCTTCACCACATCGTCGCGGCAGGTGACCCGCAGGATCCGTTCGGATAAAAAGGCATTCCGGGCAATCCATTGCTGAATATAGCTCTGGTCCTTCTGCACAAAAACCTGCGGCTTCACAGCAACCGTTTTCCCGTCCGTCCGCCGAAGCTCAACTAGTCCCAGCCGTGAGTTATAGCTTACCACTTCAGCTTCGAGAACACGCCCGTCGGGAAGCTGAAACGGGCGCATCTCACCGCGAACCGCCGACAGCATCATGAAAATGACCAGGAAGCAAAGCCGCACACTTAATCTATTCATATAATCAGCTCCTGAACATTAACCCCGGCAGGTTTCGACCAGCTGGATTTACCCGAAAACAAACTAAAGCAGCATATCATATTCCAACACGCAGAATGTTCCGCTAACCGATTTCCAAGCCCCGCGGCATCTGTCTTAATGACGGCCATGAACAAGAACTTTGGACTCTACCTGATACTCACCGATCCGGCCGCCGGATATGAGGCGTGCGCCCGGGCCGCCGTCGCCGAAAAGATCCAATACCTGCAGCTGCGGATGAAAAGCCGTCCCCACACCGAGGTCATCACTATGGGCCGGCGCCTTCGAGAGATCACGGCCGGCACCGAAACCCGCTTCATCGTTAATGATGACCTGGAAACCGCCATCGCCTGCGATGCCGACGGCATTCACCTGGGCCAGGACGATCTGTCGATTGAGCAGGCCCGCGCCGCGTGGAACACCCCCGGCAAACTGTTCGGCCTTTCCACGCACAGCCTGGAACAAGCCCGCGCCGCCGAAAAAACGGCCCCGGACTACATCGGTATCGGCCCCGTATTTGCCACCGCCACCAAAAAGGACACCGCTCCGGTGGTGGGCCCGGAAGAAACCGGCCGCATTGCCCGGGCCGTATCAATACCCTCCGTCGCCATCGGCGGCATCAACGCCGAAAATCTTCCGGAAGTCCTCAATGCCGGCGCCCGGAACTATTGCGTGGTCCGTGCGGTCAACGCAGCCGCCGACCCGCGCGCAGCCATCCGCGCCCTGCAGGCCATCTGGACGAAGCATATAATTTGAGCTTGAGCCCCGCGGTTCCTGCCCCTATGTTTTGTCGCTGTTTTTTGAGCAGGGCGAGTGGTGAAATTGGTAGACACGCGGGATTTAGGTTCCCGTGCCCACAAGCGTGAGGGTTCGAGTCCCTCCTCGCCCACCATTATTGGTACACACTATGTCGATGGATATGAGCAGAGGAAAAGTGCCGCATTTCCGTATGCGGCCGCACCCGGCAGCAGTTGGAGCAATGATCATGATCATGATCATCGGCGTACTGCTGGCGCTCTCCTTTTTCACCCGCGACGAGGGAACCGGAACCTATCGGCAGAAGGGCATTCTCGTCCTGATCATCACGGCCATCCTCACCATCCTGCTGGCCATCATCGCCACCGCAAAGTTCTGGCATCCGCACCTCTGGAAAAAGAATTCCACGCACGACCGCCATCGGCAGCACACCAAGTATCATCCGGCCATGCGCGACAAAGAGTTCCGCAATGCACGCCGGCAAAACAGACGCTGATTTTCCGGACTTTGGCGCTTGTGCAGCACACGGGTTCGCCCAACAATACGCCCATGAAAATTGTTTGCGCAGAAACGGTACTCCTCGGCCAATCCGCCTTCGCTAACGCCGGCTCAACGGTGGTCCTGCCCGACCGCGAAATCAAACGCGAAGACCTGCTCGATGCCGATGCCCTGATCGTCCGCTCCAAAACAAAAATCACCGCAGAACTCCTGCAGGGCACGCCCGTAAAATTTGTCGGCACGGCAACTGCCGGCACCGACCATATCGATGCAGAGCAGCTCGAACAGCGCGGCATCTACTGGTGCGCATCGCCCGGCTGTAACGCCAACAGTGTTTCCGAATACTTGATCGCCGGCCTCCTGACGCTCGGCCGGCGCCACGGCTTTGAACTCGAAAACAAAACCATCGGCGTCATCGGCTGCGGCGCCGTCGGAAGCCGTGTCGTGAAAAAATGCCATGCACTCGGCATGAACGTACTCCGCAACGACCCGCCGCTGGCCGCCGTCTCCGCCGACCCCGATTTCCTGCCGCTCGAAACGGTGCTGGCGGAATCTGATTTCGTGACACTCCACGTGCCGCTCGTGAAACATAAACCGTGGCCGACCGAACGCATGGCCGACTGGGTCTTTTTCGAGCAGCTCAAACCCGGCGCCGTATTCATCAACGCCGCCCGCGGCAGCGTCTGCGACTACGATGCGCTGCTCGGCGCCAAAACCAGCGGTGCCGTGGCCCAGACCATTCTCGATGTCTGGTCTCCCGAGCCGGCCTTCCGCACCGACATTGTGAAGATCAGCAACCTCGCCACGCCGCATATCGCCGGTCATTCCTACGAGGGCAAACTCAACGGCACCATTGCCTGCTACAATGAGCTATGCAACTTTTTCGAGATCCCCAAAACCTGGGATATCGCCGCCTCCCTGCCGGCCCCGGAGATTCCGCAGCTTGAAATGGACTGCACCGACCGCCGCGACGAAGAGGTCCTGCACGATATCATTCAAAAGGTATACAACATCGAAGAGGACGACCGGCTCATCCGCGAAGCCGCAGTCCACAGCGAGATCGACCGCGCACGCGGATTCGATGCACTGCGCAAAAACTACCGCACCCGCCGTGAATTCAAAAACACCACGGTTACCCTCGCCGGCGCATCCCCCGAACTCGAACGTAAAATCAAAGCCCTGGGTTTTGAGGTAAAGGCCGGCTGAACTCAGTCCCCGCCGTTCAGCCACTCCACAAAGGTTTCACCGTAGTGGAATGTAATCTCCTCGCCCGGCAGAATATCGCGCAGGGCATACAGTTCTTCGCCGTCGAACTCCGCATTCGGCTCATGCGAATGGTTGAGGAACTTCAGCTCGCTGGTGCCGTCCACGCCGTATTCCCGGCCGTCTTCATCGGTAATCCAGAGGACATAGGTATCGTCCTCCTCCGTAATCTCACCGTGATAGGTTCCGATCTTCGCGCCGTCCTCAATCTTCTTCACGGCATAAACCCCGTGTCCGTGAATTGGACTCTTCTTCACTTCCACCTTATGCATATTCGGCATATCAGCCCCCCATTACCAGTCGCTGTTTTATGCACGGAATGTCGTCCGTAACGTGGTGGGAAACATACAGCAGCGTCGTTTCGCTGTTGCTTCCGATAAACTGGATCAGGTTCAGTATCGTCCGCCGGTTGACCTCATCAAGCCCCTGGCACGGCTCATCAAGAATCAGCAGTTCCGGCCGCTTAATCATCGCGCGCGCAATCAGCACCAGCCGCTGCTCGCCGTACGAAAGCCGCCGGAGCGGCTGGTCGGCCTTATGCCCCAGGTGCAGCATTTCAAGCCACGCGCGCGCGCACCGGATTTCCGGCGGCGACGGCCGGCGGTACACCCCGATTGAATCGTGCAGCCCGGAGATCACCACATGCAGCACCGACGTCGAAACCCGATAGTTCACCTGCACCGAAGAGGAGACGTGGCCGATGTGCTTCTTAATATCCCACACGCTCTCGCCCGACCCGCGCCGCACGCCGAACACCGAAACATCGTTGGCATACAGCTGCGGATGATCTCCGCTCACCATTTCCAGCAGGGTCGTCTTGCCGCAGCCGTTCGGGCCCGCCACCTGCCAGTGCTCCCCGCGCTCGACCCGCCAGTTGAGCCCCTCAAAAACCGGCTTACCGGCATACGCGACTCCGGCGTCCTTCAAATCAATCAGCGGCGTGCCGGCCGCCAGCTCCAGCCGCTCGCGCTCCGGCGGTTCCGGCAGGGCGTCCGGCAGGTCATACATCCTGAAAAACCGCTCCAGCTCTTCACCGGGCTCCACCGCATCCACCAGGCCGAATTCATCAATCAGGAAGATCCGCTTTGCCGCAGCCACTTCATCCACCCGGTTGAGCAGCAGCACCAGCTGCATACCGGTTCGATCCAGCTCCTGCAGCACCGCCTTGAGCTCCTGCTGGGCCGGCGCATCCAGTCCGTCGAACGGTTCATCAAGAATCAGCCGTTCCGGCGCGGCCGCCAAGGCGCGGCAGAGCTGCGCCTTGCGGAATTCACCGGTTGAAAGAAAACGCAGTCCCCGCTCCAGTATGGCCTCCATCCGCAGCATCGCGAACCGCTGTTCCAGTGCGGTCGTAATCGCGCCGCCCTCGGAAATAAACTCCCGCACCGAACGTCCGGGGTCGGTATAATCCAGGAAATCGGAATCATCGTTCCGGCGCTCTTCCTCGATCACCTCGATCTGCTGTTCCAGCGAAACCAGCGCACACGGCACTTCCGCGCGGTCATAGAGCTCCACCGCCAGCTGACTCTTTCCCGAACCGTTGGTGCCCAAAACCGCGCAGGAAAAACCGCCCTGCAAAAACTGTCCTATCGTTTCAATCATAGCACTCACCGTACAAAGGAAACCCCGATGCGGAAAGCCTCCGTCCGCTCCTCATAAAACAGCAGGTTTTCAGCCAGGGCATTTACATACTGCAGGTGGAGATAAAGGTTAATATTATCAAACAGCCACTTGCCGGCCGGATACGTCAAATCCACCTGAACCGAACCGCCCTTCTTCGCCCAGCTGAACAGCGAGCTCAGAACCGCGCCGTCCGCCCGGCCGATTTTCACATCCACATCGAAGTAGCCCCGGTAATCCGCAATATCGGAATTCTCCTCGCCCGTACTGAAATAGCCCCGCACTTTGGGGGCAATGCTCAGGCCGTACCGGTTATCCGGATTGTAGAAAACGAAGATCGACTGAAGATTCACCGTATTGATACTCCGCGAATCCACGTCCTCTTTTCCGTTCGATTCATGAAACAGGCCGCTTTTCAGGAAAAGGCCGCGGCTTTCGGAGGAGCCGGCCCAAACGTTCTGCGTAAGGTGAAAAAGCTCCGGCTTGTACGAGGTGTCCTCAAACGGCATCGAATCTGATTCAAGATCCCAAAACGATGTTTGCGTATATCCGAAATACAAGCCCGCCAGCCAAGGGTACCTGCCTGCGAAGGTCCCGTTCGGATTAAAGGCGCGGTACTTGAAACTGATCTGCAGTTTGCTTTCCCTCAAATCTGCAGCCGGCAGAAAATAAATCGGCTGATACGTGGAGATGTTGTTCCGGTAGGGCTGATAGAGCGTATAGAACGAATCAAGGGTTGCATGCTCATCCGGAGACTTTACTTCTTCGCACGAAGCAAAACCCGGAAACAGGAACACTCCTAACAGAATGATACAGATTAAGCGGCCGCCCCCCGAGCCCCCGCCCGGTCCCGCCCGCATGCCCCGAGGCATTTCATTCTTCATCACGTTAAAGCAGCTCCTTCAGATACTGGCCGGTAAACGAGCCTTCGTATTGAGCAACCTTTTCCGGCGTGCCGGAAACAACCACCGTTCCCCCGTTCACACCGCCGCCCGGCCCCATATCAATGATGTAATCCGCGCGCTTAATCATATCGAGGTTGTGCTCGATCACGATCACCGTATTGCCCTCGTCGCGCAGGCGCTCCAGCACTTCAAGCAGCTTATGCACATCGGCAAAATGCAGGCCGGTGGTCGGCTCATCGAGAATATAAACCGTCTGCCCCGTGGACCGCTTGCTCAGCTC
>JBFHGU010000040.1:0-31779 GCA_041582935.1 Pontiella sp. | reverse complement strand
GGCCCGGCTGCATTGCTGATGCCAACGACGAGGCGCAGCTCTCGGAGCTCAAAACGCTGGGCGAGCTGACGAAGATTGCGTGGGAATACGGCTGCCAGGTCATGATCGAAGGGCCGGGCCATGTGCCGCTCGACAAAATCAAGATCAACATGGATAAGCAGCTCGAAGACTGCTACGAAGCGCCGTTCTACACGCTCGGCCCGCTGGTGACCGATATCGCCGCCGGCTACGACCACATCAATTCGGCCATCGGCGGCGCAGTCATCGCCTGGTACGGCACCTCAATGCTCTGCTATGTCACCCCGAAGGAACACCTCGGCCTGCCGAACCGCGCCGATGTGAAAGAGGGCGTGATTGTGCATAAAATCGCCGCCCATGCCGCCGATCTCGCCAAGGGCGTTCCCGGGGCGATGGAGTGGGACGAGGCCATGCGCAAAGCGCGCGGCGAATTCCGCTGGGTGGATCAGTTCAACCTCACCTTCGATCCGCTCAAGGCCAAGCAGTACCGCCTGGAATCGCTGCCCGAAGAGGAGCGCGATAAAACCGACCAGCACTACTGCTCCATGTGCGGCGAACAGTACTGCTCGATGCGCATCTCGGCCCAGATCCGCAAGTCGTAGCGGCGCCCCGCGCGCATCCTTTGGAAAAACACCGAAAACGTTTTCCAGCTGGGGAAAAAACCGTTAGGTTTCCTCGCTAATTTTTCAGGAGAGATGCGTTATGGATTTGGACTCGATCAACGAAGAGTGGATTGTCGGCCTGGCCGATGGTGAGATTGAAAAAGAAAAGCTGTTTACGGTGCTCAACGGGCTGGTTGAGGCCGGGCGCGGCGCGGAGGCGAACAGCGGAGCCCTGGAACTTTTCCAGAAGCTGTCGGAGGCCGAAAACGTCGACGGCGCCCTGATCGTTCTCTCCTGGCTTGGTGAGCGGGGCCGAATTGACGACGTTCAGGCGGCCCTGAAAAAACTGTTTTCGAAAGACCGCAATGCGCTGCGGATGATTGAGCCGGCCGGCTTCGGTAACGTGACGTTGGCAACCGCGTTTGAACGGCTGCGTTTCCTGCGCTCCCTCGAAACCGGCATGCTCTGCTACAACGAAACCTGGGGCTTCGGCGTCATTGAAGACATCGACCATTTCTACGGCGAGCTGGAAATCGACTTTGAGCGGAAGGGCGACCACGAAATGGCGTTCAGCTATGCCGCCGAAGCGCTCGAACTGATCAGCGATGACCACATCCTGGCCATCAAGCACAACAATCCGGAAGAGCTCGAGCGCATGCTCAAGGAAGAGCCGGCCGAAGTGGTGAAAGCCGCCCTGCGCAGCTACGGCGAAATGTCCGTCACCCGCCTGATGGAAAAAATGGTTCCGTCCATCCTGCCGGAAGCCGGCTGGAAAAAATTCTGGGAAGCCGCGCGCAAGGCGCTCAAAGAAGATGCCTCGGTGGAGATTCCGAAGAAGCGCTCGGACAACATTGTTTTCCACAAAGACGGCCTCTCTTACGACGATGAGTGGTATGCGCTGATTGCAGCCGAACGCGATATTGAAGTGCTGTTTGAACGCTTCCATGAAATTATCGAAAAGCAGCTCGACTACTCCTCCGACTTTGCGCAGGAGACGCTGGCGAACCGCCTCTCGTTCATCATTAAGGGCGCACCGTCGGCCCGCCCGGAATGGAAGGCGCAGGGTTTCAACTATGCCCGCATGTTCTCGATTGAACCGACCGGCCTTGACACCGATAAGCTGATTCACGACCTGATCGACGGCGACCTTATCACCACGCTCGACCGCCTGCCTTCGCGCTCGCTGCAGACGCTGCTCTCGATTCTGATTGAAAACGACCGCGACGCCGTAATCGGCACTTTGAGCGAAGTGATTCCGGTGGTCAGCCATCCGGTACTCAACGAAATCATGTCGGCGCTGATCGCCAACGGTGCGGAAGAGGATGTCCGCGAGATCATGAACAGCGCGGTGGCCCGCCGTACGGCCAGTGCCCCGATGCTGCTGTGGTGCCAGCGCTCCACGGAGAAAATTGACGAGTGGGACCTGATTTCCAAAGGCGATCTGGCCTTCCGTATTCAGGAAGTGCTCGAAGTCAACAGCGCCGGCGCCATGCTGCGCGCCCAGAACCAGCTCCGCGAGCGCTTCCAGACCGAAGAGTGGCTGCACGATGTCATGGACGATATGACCGAGCAGCAGCGCCGCGACTTTATGCGCCGCACGCACGAGGGTCACGGCTGGGATGCCCTGGACCGCAAATCGGTCGAAGCCAAGATCCTGCGCAAGTATCCGGAGCTGCAGGACATCATCCTGCCGACTGCGGCACAGACGGCGCAGAAGAAAGAAGTTCCGATGACCTCTTCGCGCTCCTACAGCGAGCGCCAGAAACAGCTGGAACGTATTATGACCGTCGAAATTCCGGAAAACTCGAAAGAGATCGAAGTGGCACGCAGCTACGGCGACCTTCGTGAAAACGCCGAGTTCAAATATGCCAAAGAACGCCAGGGCCTGCTGATGGCCCAGGGTGCCCAGCTGGCGGAAGACCTGGAACGCGTCAAGCCGACCGACTTTGCCGAAGCGCAGACCCGTGTGGTCGGCTCGGGCGTGGGTGTTGAGCTGAGCTATGCGGAAACCGGTGCGGTGGAAACCTACTACATCCTCGGTATCTGGGACCAGGATGAGGCGCTGAACATCATCTCCAGCGAAACCCGCCTGGCCAAAGCGCTGGCCGGACACGCCGCCGGCGATACGGTTGAAATTCCCGCGGGCGAGTGCACGATTAAATCGATCCTGCCGCTGCCTGAAGGCATCCGCGCCTGGATTGCCGGATAACGTTCCTTGGTACGTATCCTAAACCCGGCTTGCCGCTTCCGGCCGCCGGGTTTTTTTATGCTTAGGACTGTTTAATAAAAACGGAGTTGAATATGGTTCTCATTCACTGGAGGCAGCATGGATCAGCCTGAAGATCACAAACTCGAGCCCCGTGAAAGCGGAGAAGATACCCAGGGCATCTCGTCGTCGCTGGAGCTGGGCAGTGTGAAGCGCGTGCTTTCGGTAAAAATGGAGCAGCCGGAATCGCACTACACCGGCATTAAGTCGCTCGGCAAGGGATCGTTCGGGGAAGTCCACAGCGCCCGCGATACGCTGCTGGGCCGTGAGGTGGCCATTAAATCGCTCAAGCCGCAGTACCGCGATGAGCAGGAGGTCGTTGACCGCTTCCTGAAAGAGGCGCGCGGTACGGCGCAGCTGGAACATCCCAACATTATGCCGGTGCATGAGCTGGGCGTGAACGACGAGCACGGCATCTACTTTACGATGAAAAAAATCGAAGGCGAGAACCTGAAGGAGGTTCTCGACCGCCTGGAAGCCAATACCTCGTATTACCTGAAGAAATATCCGCTGAGCCGCCTGCTGGAAATTTTCCTCTCCGTTTGCAACGGGGTTGCGTTTGCGCACAGCAAGGGGGTGATTCACCGCGATCTCAAGCCGGCCAATATTATGATCGGCGAGTACGGCGAAGTGCTGATTCTCGACTGGGGCCTGGTGAAATCGCTCGGCACCAAAGAGGGCGCTCCGGGCAGTGTGCAGCTGCGGCTCGACGAGTTTGATGTGGGTACCCATACGGTGGACGGCGCCATTTCGGGCACGCCGAACTATATGTCGCCGGAGCAGGCGGAAGGCCAGGTGGACGATGTGGATTTCCAGAGCGATATTTACAGCCTCGGCGCCATTCTCTACCACATTCTCGCCCATACGCCCCCGTTCGAAAAAATGCAGCTGCGTAAACTGCTGGAAAAAGTCAAACTCGGCAAATTCACGCCGCCGCGCGAACGCCGGCCCGACCTGAAGATTCCGCGCGAACTCAATGCGGTCTGCCTGAAGGCCATGGCGCGTTTCCAGGTGAACCGCTACCGCTCGGTCGAGCGCATGGCAGAGGATATCCGCAACTATATCGGGCACATGCCGGTTTCGGCCTACAAAGCGCCGCGGCTGATCCGCATCTGGAAAACCTGCCGCCGCAATCCGGTCAAATCGAGCGCGGCCGCGGCCGTGCTGGCGGCGCTCGTCCTGGCCTGGGTGGTTCAGTTTTCCAGCGCCTACGGCGATTACCGCGGCAATATGGAAGACGCCGAACGGCATCGCATCGACGCCCATGCGCTGATTGCGGAAGCGCAGGCGGTGTACCAGGAGCTGGAGGCGGTGCGGGCGGCCGACAAACAGAAGACGCGTTCCGAACGGGAAATCCAGCTGGCCGAAGAGCTGAGCCGGATCGTGTCGGACGTCAATAAGGATTTCACGCTGGCCATCGGCTATTATGAAGGCATTCCGGACCGCTTTAAAAAGCGGCGCGCACCGACCGACGGCTATAAATCGGTGATCTGGGACCAGATTGAATTCTGCCTCTACCGCAAAGACTACACCATGGCGAAGCAGTGGCTGGATACCGCCATTGAGCGGCACCGCGAGTGGGGTCACCCGTTCCGGCCGGAAACCGCGGCTTTTACCAACCGGGTGCACCGCAGCATCCAGGGCCACGGCAGCCTTGTGATTGAGCCGTCGCCGAATATGGATGAGGTGGTCATCTGGCCGTATGTGGAAGACGGCACGCGCCTGGTGCAGGGCGATCCCATTGAGCGCGGCCGGGAGTTCCCGATCCGTATTGAAACAATCAAAAAGGGTTCCTACCTGCTGTGGATCACGCTGAAGAACGGAAGATTCCTGCCGTATCCGGTTTATATCGGGCACGGTGAGGAGCTGGTGCTGAAGCCCGAGATTCCCGATGAACTTCCCGACGGCCTGGCCTATGTGCCGGCAGGGGAGTTTATCATGGGCGGACCGCTGTCGCGTTTCTACCGCAGGCAGCGCGTAACCCTGCCGTCGTTTTTCATCAGCAAGACGGAGGTGACGGTCGGGGAATACCTTGAATTCTGGAAGACACTCGAAACGCCGGCCGAAAAACAGGCGTATATGAGCCGCGTGCGCTATCACCGCCGTGAGCGCAGGTATAACGACGCATGGGATGAAAACGGCCGGCTGCTCGATGAGCGGCTGAGTGTTGACTTTCCGGTGGTCGGCATCACCCGCGAGGCTGCGGAAGCCTACTGCGAATGGAAGGGGCGGCAGCTCGGAAAAACCGTGCGCCTGCCCACGGCCTACGAGTGGGAAAAGGCCGCGCGCGGCGTAGACGGCCGCACCTATGTGTGGGGCAATGGATTCCGGCAGGAGGATGACCTGACGCTGACGAAGTACAACACGGCCGGTAAAGAGCGGTTTCCCTATTGGGCGCCGCCGGGACAGTTTAAGCGCGATATCTCCGTCTACAATGCCTACGATATGGCCGGCAATGTGCGGGAGATGACCTCGACGCCGCTGCCGGAAAGTACCGAGCTTTATCAGATTAAAGGCGGCAGTGCCTTTACGCCGGAAAATTTCCTGCCCTGCAGCAACTCGTCCGACACGGCGGTCGTTCCGAGCGATGTCGGTTTCCGTTACCTGGTTGAAATTCCGGAATAGCCCATGAACCGAATTCCCGCATCATCCCGGCCGGCGGCGCAGGCCCTGGAGCTGGCTGAATCCCTGCAGGCCCGTTTTACCGCCGGGCTGGAAAAAACCGGCGGCGTGCCGTTCGAAGCCGCGGCCTGGCTGCGCGATGAGGGCCGGCACGGCGGCGGCCGGCGGTTCGGGGTGCAGGACCGTCCGTTTTTCGCCCGCGCCTCGGTGAATGTTTCGCAGGTGCATTACGATGATGAGCCGGCGCGCCGCCTCGGCGCCGCCTCGGCGCTTTCGGCCATTGTTCATCCCGCCGACCCGCGCCTGCCGTCCGTGCACATTCACGTCAGCTGGACGGAGATGAAAACGGGGCAGGGCTACTGGCGCCTGATGGCGGACCTGAATCCGGCGCTGCCGTCGGCGCCGGATACCCAGCGGTTTGCCGATGCGCTCAAACAGGCCGCGCCGGCGCTGTATGCCGAGGCCGCGGCGCAGGGGGACCGCTATTTTTATATTCCGGCGCTCGGGCGGCATCGGGGCGTGACCCATTTCTATTTGGAAAACTACAGCACCGGCTCGTTCAGCGCTGACCTGGAGCTTGCCCGGGCCGTCGGCGAAGCCGCCGTGGACGCCTATCTCCGTGTGCTGGAAAATGCCGATCCGCACCGCCCGGAACCGACGGATGAGGAGCGCGCGGCCCAGCTGGCTTACCACACCCTCTATTTTTTCCAGGTGCTGACCCTCGACCGCGGCACGACCTCCGGGCTGATGGTGCACGACCAGAACGATGTGGGCATTCTCGGATCGCTGCCGCCGCGGGTGGATAAAAACCTGCTGCTCTCGTGGCGGTCGCGGATGCCCCAACCCCAGGACCGCCTGCTCGACAAACTGGCCGCCGTGCTGCCCAACACCGGAATATGCACGGTGGACGATGCGGTCAAAGCGGCGCTGTGCCGGGCGGTCCGCGCGCATTACCGGCAGTTCCCGGAAGCGCTGGATCTCCAGGCCTCGGGGAATTCGACCCCGCCGACGGTGGATAACCACCGCTAGGCCGCGCTGCACCGTCCGGTAAAGGATTGTTGTGCATTTGGAACTTGGCAAACCGAAGCAGGAATCTATGTTCAACGGCATTAACCGCACGGGAGTGTTGTATGCTGAATGAGGAAATTTTTTCCGGTATCGTCTGGGGAGATGTTTTAAAACTGCTGGCCTGGGTGATTGGGTCGATGCTGCTCGGCAAGGCGCTGCAGCTGTTTCTTTCGCACTTGGGCAAGCTGAAGCGGTTTGAAAACAGGGAGATCATCAGGGCCGCTTTCCAGGCGGCCGGCCGGCCGCTGCCGTTCGGCTGCGTTACGCTCGGTCTATACTTCGGACTCCTGCATTTTGAGTTTTCCGACCAGACCGACCAGATCCGGATCGATGCTTTTTCCGTGCTGATCACGATTGCGATTGCCTATTTTGCCTATTCCCTGGTGGCGGTTCTGGATGCGGCCATCGTCAGCCTGACCAGTAAAACGCAGACCAAAATGGATGACATGCTTTCGCCCATGATCCGCAAGAGCCTGCGGGCGGTAGTGTGGATTATCGGGCTGCTGCGTATCGGCCAGATCCTGAGTGATAAACCGCTGACCTCAATCCTTACCGGCCTCGGCGTGGGCGGCCTGGCGGTGGCCCTGGCGGCGCAGGAAACCATCAAGCATTTCTTCGGTTCGATGGTGATCTTTGCGGATAAGCCGTTTGAGCTGGGCGACCGGGTTGTGGTCAACGGGCACGACGGGGTGATTGAAGAAGTCGGGTTCCGGTCAACCCGCATCCGTACACTCGAGGGCCACCTGGTTACTGCGCCGAACGGCGAACTGGCCAACCAGATGATCCAGAATATCGGCAAGCGCCCCTACATCCGCCGCCTGATGAATGTGACCATCACTTACGACACGCCGCCGCATAAAGTGCAGGAGGCGCTGGAAATCCTGCGCGATATCCTGAAAGACCACGAGGGCATGCGGGAGGATTTTCCGCCCCGCGTCTATTTCAACAACTTCAATGAATCGTCGCTGAATATTTTTGCGATCTACTGGTATCACCCGCCGGCCTACTGGGACTACCTGGCCCATGCCGAGAAAGTGAACATGGAGCTGCTGCGCCGCTACAATGAGGCCGGCATTGAGTTCGCCTTCCCGACCCAGACGCTTTATGTGAACGGAATCGGAAACCCGCCGCCGGCGGCGGACCTCCATTAATTTTCGCTGAGCGCCGGCGCTTCCGCTTCCACTTCCGGCAGGCGCTGCAGGTCGATCAGGTCGGAGAGAATGAGCAGCGTTTCGTCGAGGGTCAGGTCGTGGCCGACGGATTCGCCGTCGTCCTCTTCATCATCCAGGAAAGCACCGGACTGAATGTCGTCGAGCTCTTTTTCGGCTTCGGCTTCGGCCAGGCGCTCGGTGAGCGAAAGCGATACGGTTTTGGTTTCGTAGCGCTCCTTGAGGCGTTCACGGCGGGCGAGATAGAGCTGGAATTCCTCGTTGGCGGCCAGGCGCGCTTCGGATTCGGCGGTGAGGGCCGGCAGGTAGGGGGCGAATCCGGCCTGTGCCCGGTACATGGCCGGTCGGATTTCATCCCACGGCAGGGCGTGTTCCAGCGAGTCTTCGCCGATATCCATGACGTCCAGGTAGGAGGGGATATAGATGTCCGGGGTCACGCCTTTGAGCTGGGTGGAGCCGCCGTTGATGCGGTAGAAGCCGGCGGTGGTCAGCTTGAGGGAGCCTTTGCGGTCGCCGAGCGGCATGAGCGTCTGGACGGTGCCTTTGCCGTGGGTCTGGCGGTCGCCGACAATGATGGCGCGTTTATAGTCCTGCAGCGCGGCGGCCAGAATTTCCGAGGCGGATGCACTCAGGCGGTTCACCATGACAATCATCGGGCCGTCATATTCTACGGTCGGGTCGGCATCGGGCAGCACCTGGACGCCCTTGCGTTCGCGCACCTGAACGATCGGGCCCGAGGAGATAAACTGACCGGTAATTTCGATGGCTTCCACCAGCGAGCCGCCGCCGTTGTTGCGCAGGTCAAGAATGATGCCCTCCACGCCTTCTTTCGACATTTCGCGGAGCAGCCGGCGGACATCGGTCGAGGCGCGGCGGGCGTTTTTCTGGTCTTTACCGGTGGCGGTAAAGTCGGCATAGAAATCGGGCAGGGTCAGCACGCCGATTTTGCGGGTGCCGCCGTTCGGCAGGGAGATTTCCTTAACCTCGCTGCTGGCCGCCTGTTCTTCGAGTTTCACTTCATCGCGCACGAGGGCGATTTTTTTGGTGCGCGTGCCGGACCGGTCGGAGGCCGGAATGATCGTCAGGACCACCTTGGAATCCTTTTCGCCGCGGATCAGCCGCACGGCTTTATAGAGCGGCCAGTGCAGGATGCTGACCGGATCGTTGTCGCCCTGGGCCACGGCGATGATTTTATCGCCGGCCTCCAGCCGTCCGTCCTGGTCGGCCGGGCCGCCGGGAATGATGCGGACAATGCGCGCGGTGCCGTCGTCGGGCCGCAGCATCGCGCCGATGCCCACCAGCGAGAGCTTCATGTTGATGTTGAAATCTTCCACGCTGCTTGGCGACATGTAATCGGAGTGCGGGTCGTAGACGAGCGAGAAGGAGGAGAGGTAGCGCTGCAGCAGCAGCTCTTCGTCGAAGGATTCCATCGTCAGCTGGAACTGTTTGTAACGCTCGAGGATAAACTCTTCGGGCGAGAGGTTGGCCTCTTCAAGCCCCTCATCATATGCCGCATCGGCGGTTTGGGTTTCCGCGGATTCGCCGCTGCCGCTCGATGCGGTTTCGACGCTGTTGGTTTCGTCCGAGGCATAGACCTCCTGGGCAACGAGCCGTGAAATATATTCATTTTTCAGGCGTTTGCGCCAAAGGTTATCCCAGTCGGCCTGGTCCTGCGGCCACGGTGCGTCCTTTCGGTCCCAGAGGAATTCCTCATCGGTTTCGAGGTCGAAACCTGTTTCGAGCTGTTTTTCGGCAAATTCAATCCGGTTGTCGATGCGCTCCATCAGTACTTCGTAGGCCTGGCGCGCAAAATCGATATTTCCTTTGCGCAGGTATTTATGGAGGTGCTCAGCCTCCAGCGCGAAGGCATCGATATCCGACTGAAGGAAATAGCTGCGGGCCGGGTCCAGCGAGCTGATGAACAGGTTGAACGCGTTGGTTGAAATGTGGGAGTCGAAATGCAGCTGGTTTAAGTGGAAAACCGGCAGGGAGTAGGCAACGGTTGAGCTGATCCGGGCAATATCCAGGTTGCTCTTTTCCAGGTGAACGGTCGGTTCGGCGGCCGGTGCGGCATCGCCGGCAGCGGCGAGCAGGACGGCCGGAGCGGGGGCGGCGGCTTGCGCGCTGAGCTGCGGATTGTCCGAGCAGCAGGCCACCAGCGGCAGGATCAGGCAGGACAAAAGGGTGGAGGGGATGAGCGGGAAATACCGTTTTAAATTCATTGTTATCCTTATATGATGAAAAAATAATTGAGCCACAATATCGGCACGGCACCCCCAAAACAAGCCGCATTCGGCCCTAGATTCCTGCGTTTTTACTTTTAACTCGCGTGTCGATGGCTGTAATTTTCCGGACTTAAACTACGATGTAAAAGGAGCATGGTTTTATGACAGTAAAATTGACGGAACGTTCAGAATGGAAGGCACTGGAAAACCACTTTTCCGAAATGAAAGACACGCATTTGCGCGATCTCTTTGCCGAACCCGGGCGGGCCGGGGAATTTACCCTGAAGGCCGAGGACCTGCTGCTCGACTATTCTAAAAACCGTATCACCGCCGAAACCATGCAGAAACTGACGGCGCTGGCGGAATCTGCCGACCTGAAAAAGTGGATCGATGCCATGTTCACCGGCGAAAAGATCAACGCCACAGAAAACCGCGCGGTGCTCCATACGGCCCTGCGGGCCCCGAAAGACGCCGTGGTGGAAGTCGACGGCGAAAATGTGATCCCGAAAGTGCACGCCGTGCTTGAGCAGATGGCCGAATTTTCTAACCTCGTCCGCTCCGGAACCTGGAAAGGGCACACCGGTAAGCCGATTAAAAATATCGTCAATATCGGTATCGGCGGTTCGGATCTCGGACCGGTGATGGCCTATGAAGCGCTCAAACCCTATACCGACCGCGGGCTGAAGGTGCTGTTTGTTTCCAATGTCGACGGCACGCACATCGCCGAAGCCCTGCAGGGACTCGAAGCCGATGAGACGCTCTTTATCGTCGCCTCGAAAACCTTCACCACCCAGGAAACAATGACCAATGCACACACGGCGCGTGCATGGTGCCTGGAGTCGCTCAAGGATGACGCCGCCGTGGCCAAACACTTTGTGGCGCTCTCCACCAACGCCGATGCGGTTTCCGAGTTCGGCATTGATACGGCGAACATGTTTGCGTTCTGGGACTGGGTCGGCGGGCGCTATTCGCTCACCTCCGCGATCGGCCTGCCGCTCATGCTGGCCATCGGCCCGGAAAACTATTCGGAGCTGCTCGACGGCTACCATAAAATGGATACCCATTTCCGTACTGCGCCGTTCGCTGAAAATATGCCGGTGATCCTCGCGCTGCTCGGTATTTGGTACAATAACTTTTTCGGTGCGGAGTCGCAGGCGATCCTGCCGTACGATCAGTACATGTCCCGTTTTGCCGCCTACTTCCAGCAGGGCGATATGGAATCGAACGGCAAATACATCACCCGCAGCGGCGAAAAGGTTTCATGGCAGACGGGACCGATCATCTGGGGCGAGCCGGGCACCAACGGGCAGCACGCCTTCTATCAGCTGATCCACCAGGGCACCAAACTGATCCCGTGCGACTTTATCGGCTTCTGCAAGTCCCAGAATCCCATCGGCGACCACCACGTCAAACTGATGGCCAACTTCTTTGCCCAGACCGAGGCGCTTGCCTTCGGGAAAACCAAGGAGGCGCTCGAGGCCGAAGGGGTGCCGGCGGAGCTCGTGCCGCATAAGACGTTCGAAGGCAACCGCCCGACCAACAGTATTATGGCGGAAAAACTGACCCCGTCCGTGCTGGGCCAGCTCGTTGCGCTTTACGAACATAAAATCTTCGTGCAGGGCATCATCTGGGATATCTACTCCTTCGACCAGTGGGGTGTGGAGCTCGGCAAGATCCTGGCCAAGGCCATCCTGCCGGAACTTGAAGGCGACAGCGAACTTGCGCACGACGCCTCCACCAATGCGCTCATTGAGTATTTCCGCAAAAATAAATAGAAGGAAACCCGGGAGCGCCGATCCCCGGATCGGCACTGAGTGAACCGTCTGGGAGGAGCTTCAGCTTGAAGCTCCTCTTCTGGTTTGATGCCCGGAAGGGTAAACCGTTCTACGGAACCCGAACGAGGGAATACCCCTGGGCCTGGTAGCCGATGGTGGAGATGAAACCGTTATTCACCTGATCAATTTCGGGCAGGATGGTAGAGGGATCAACCCCCACAACATTGGCCGCATAAAGACATACCTCCATCTTAACACCGTCCTTTTTCAGCTGCCGGATCATTTCGTGGAATTTGTCGAGTTCGGCAAACTCCTTTTCCGGGAAGTTGGAGCGGTCCGTGGTGATGAGTTTGACGGCGGGACCCTGGAAAACGACAACAAGCTGCGTTTTTTCCGGAAGGGTTGTCACGGCTTCATCCTCATAGACCCCCTTCAGGGCGCCGAAAATGATATTGGACATCTTCGGCTCTGACTGGCTGTAGTCGAAAACGGCTTTCATGCCCTTAACACCCTTCAGGGCATCTCCGTATCCCTTGGCCGCGGCAGTTGGAAGCGCGGCGAAAGTGCAGAGCACGACCATCGTGATCATGTAAACGACGTTTGGTACAGGACTGCGGTGTGACTTTTTCATGACTGACCTCCGGTTATTGTTTTGCTGATACACGGACTGTCATCTTTCGTTAACTTTTATATTTTATAGTCTATATGCCTGATTAGCCAGCCGGTAAATTCAGGTTTTAAAGAGGTTCCCGCCATGTAACAGGAAAAGGGCAGGCAGCGTGTTTTTTTTGAACTGCCTGAAGGGGAATAGTAATCCTTCAATCGATCCGCTGAAGGCATGTGGAGCAGAGCGGAAAACAGCCGAACTACACCAGCTTCCAATAGGCATAAACCCCGCCGGCAAAAACCATCAGGGCGAAGAGGAGCTTCAGCTGAAAGCTCCTCTTTTTTGTTTTGTGGCGGAAGAGCAGCATGCCGAGCAGGGTGCCCGGAAAACCGCCGAGCAGCGCCGGCGTAATCAGCTGGGCTTCGGGAATGCGCCGCCGCTGTTTCACGGCCCGCCGCTTGTCGACCGCCATCTGGACGAAGGCGATGAGGTTGATTGCAGCAATGAAGCAGGTCAGTCCGGTCATGGTTCCTCAGGCATCGGTGGGTTGGGGTTCTCCATATGGGGCCGCCAGCCGCAGCAGTCCCAGTTCAGGGCCGCCTCCAGCTGACTTATGTCCTGTTCAAAGAGGGGCGCGAGGTATTTACGGTCCTCTTCGCTCATCTTTGCCGCATAGAGTCGAACGTTTGCGGATTGCTCTTCAACGTGTTTAAGCGGGCTGACGCCGAGGAAGCGGCAGAGGGTGTCCAGGGTCTGATCCGGCTGCTGCTTTAAATCTTCGCTCCGCAAAATCAGCACATGCTCTTTGGGGAAATAACTCCACAGGCGCTGGAGCTGCTCGTGGTAAAAACCCCGGTCGATGTACGACCAAATGCGATGCTGCGGCGGGTTGGCATCGGCCTTTTTCCGATCGATTTCCCTTTTCACCGCACCCAGAAACGGGGCGTCTTCCTGCTTCTTTGCATACGACATATTCCAGTGCGAATAGGCCCGGTCGATGGGATTGCGCAATATGACGATCAGCTTCATGTTCGGATTATACGCATGGATTCTCGCCGCGGCCGGCTTCCAGTACATGTAGATGGGCGTGGATTCGCCGAGAACCTTATGATGCCGCGACGGCTGGAAGAAGGCATGATAGGCCGCGTAGTCCGGCGGGCCGGCGGAGAAGAGTTCATCCTGATCGAAGAAATGAACCTCTTTCTTTTCAGCCATGCAGATTTCGGGATGTTTCTGGAGATAGCGATCCAGGGCGGTGGTGCCTCCTTTTTGTGTGCCGCAGATTAGAAAATCCACTTTCCGGGTGTTGGGCCGGAGGCGGAAGCGGTAGTTTCGGACGTGTTTGCTGAATTTCCTGAACATTTTAAGAACCTTATCGTGGTGGATGGATCAAAAAACTGCTGCCCCTAGTCTGCATAACGCTTGTTTCCGGATTTTATTTTATTCTAAGTCCGCATCACGGCCCAATGCATTTAAGAAGTCAGCTTCCCGGATAAACTGCAGTGCCGCGCCCTGTTTTCTTAAAACAACGGCTTTTTCAACGACCCGCGTACAGCAGGCAAAAGAACAGCACCGAGTCCCCCGGCTGCCGATGACCAGATAGTCCGTCTCTTCACTGACATTCGGCGTAAAGCTGCCGCCCCGCTGCGCGACCTGCCGCTCCAGCGCCGGCCGGCCATGACCGTCAAACTTCCCGGCCAAACAAAAATTTTTCCCGGCAAACGAGATCCGCGGATTCTCGGTATATACAAAATCAGGCTGCATGGTATGAATCTCCTTCTAGGTCGGGGGAAGTAATGAAGGGCATTTGTCCTGATCTCCGTGGCTGAGCGCCATACCTAAGCAGCTTATCTTCATGTGATCGGAGTCAGTAATCATCGACGGTTTGGTGGGAGAACTTCAGGCTTCCGAAAATGATCTTCAGTGTTCCTTTGGGTAAGCCCACAACTCAAGCTTGGGCAACGGGGGGAAGGCGTGGGGCAATATACTCAGGTCAAAAGGTAAATCTATTTTCCTAGCTTCGTCTAATGGCACATCCAGCAGATGATTTGACTCACAATATCTCATCACAATTTTTAGGTATCTGCGGAGAAGTAAAATTGAAGGGAATGAGTTTTTATCAATCATCCATTTCATCATATCTCGATCACGTTTTGAGCTGTTGCATGATCGGCAAGCCCAAATCAGGTTGTCAGCTTCATCTGCACCACCTCTAATCTTCGGGATTAGATGATCGACTGTTAATTTTGAAGTGCTTCCGCAGTAATAACACGCTTGGGGAACGATCATTTTTAGGCGTTCATCTTGATAGAGAGATGCCATCGACATTGTGTTCTCCCTTAGTCCTTTGTTTAATTTTGCACGAATCATATGGTGTATTCTTCCATATTTTTCTGCGCCATCCTGCAGGGCTTTATCTGCACGCGCAAGATTTGCGTATGACCATGCGATTTGCTCTCTCACAGTTGTTATTTTCTGTGCCACATGTACTCCCTAGTCGAACCGTGGGTTATCTTGCCGCGTTCGTATTGCTGTGTATGTGCACGCAGTATATCCGGACACCATTCGGTTTGTCTATATGAAGCAGACTTTTGCCGCGGTTTAAAGAATGGGGCTGCGGGGCGCTGATCATTCGGTGCGGTCGGGAGAGGGTCGGGGCTATGCGGAGGCAAGTTTGATGGCGAGGGCGACGGCTTGTTCGGCGGTCTGGGCGGTGTGGATGCCGGGGTCGGGGCGGCCGCCGCGGGAAACCGTCCAGGTGTTGAGTCCGACGACGGGGACTTTGAGGCGGAGGGCGAAGGCAATTTCGGAGAGGGTGCCGTAAGCGCCGTGGACGGCAATGACGGCATCGCAGGAGCGGACGAGCAGGGCGTTGCGGTAGGCGCCGAGGTCGGTCGGAATGCCGATGTCGATAAACTCGTTTGCGGTGGACTTGTCGGTTCCGGGCAGGATGCCGACGGTTTGCCCTCCGGCGGTTTTTGCACCTTCGGCGGCGGCGCGCATCATGCCGTCGAGTCCGCCGCAGAACAGCACAGCCCCGGCTTTAGCGATTTCGGCGCCGACCGCTTGGCCGAGTTTATATTGTTCGCCCGTTGTCGTGTGTGGACCGAGTACGCCGATGTGCAGTTTCATGATGACCACCTTTTTCGGACCGTTTCGATGTCGGCGCTGCAGGCTTCGGCGGACTCGTAGGTGTTTTCGAGCAGCATCCAGCCGCCGTAGTTTTCAGCCCGCAGCAGTTCGAGGCAGTCGAAGAATCCGGAGTTGCCTTGGCCGAGCGGCTGCGAGGGGCCGTCGTCGGTACCGTCCTTCAAATGGACCTCGCAGATATGCGGGTAGAGTTTTTTGAGGATTTCCGCCGAGTCGAGCCGGCTCATCCAGAAGGCGTTGCGCGTGTCGAAGTAGATCTTGAGGCGGTCGGAGCCGACGCGGTCGAGCAGCTCAAGCTGTTTGTCGGCCGAGAGGGCGTTTTCGGTCCCGACGGTCAGGCCGGCGGTTTCGGCCAGCCGGCAGAGGACGCGGTAGTGTTCGACGGTGTTGAGGAAATCTTCTTCGGCCGCAATGAAGCTCTCGCAGAAGCTGGGCACCTGCAGGGTTGAAATACCGAGTTCCGCGGCGGTTTCGACGGCGGCTTCAAAGGCGGCGCGGACCGCTTTCCGGTCTTCAGGCCTGCACATGCTGTGCCGGCAGCAGGCATTGAGCCCGAGGGTGGGGACGCTGATTTGCCAGCGGTCGGAGAGCGTGCGGATGAGCGCCGTATTTCCGGCGGCATTCTCCAAGTCGATTTCCAGCGCGTTGAGTCCGGCTGCAGCGGTCCATTCGAACCGTTCTTCGAGTCCGCTGACCGGAATTTCCCATTCACAGATGCCTAAATTCATGGTGCGAGTTTTAAGCTTTAGCTTTTAAGTTTCAAGGAGAATGGCGTAAACTGGCTGAACATTATGAACGCATTATTCGGGAGATTTTCGGTGCTGTTGTGTGCCTGGCTGTGTGCCGGCACGGCGCTGCCGAATGAGCCCGAGGCGGTTGAGTATCGCGTGGAAATTGAGGGCGCGCGGGATAATGCGGTGAAGCGGGCGGTCAAGGAGTCGGCCCGGACGTGTATGCTGCGCCGCCGGCCGCCGCCCACGCTGGGCCAGCTGCGCCGCCGAATGGAGAAGGATGTCCCGCTGATTGAAACGATTCTGGAAGCCAACGGCTATTATGACGGGCGGGCTGCGCTGGAGCTCGATGACCGGGAAAAGCCGGTGCAGGTGACCATTCGGATCGAGCAGGGCGAGCTGTATCGGTTCCGTAATGTCGAACTTGCGTTTGCGGGGCCGCCCGATGCGGATCTGGCGAAAATCCGCCTGCGCCTGCGCCGGGGCCGTGCCGCATCGGCCCAGGATGTGTTTAGCGAACAGCAGCGGATTATCGGTGAACTGGCGCGGCGGGGTTACCCGTTCGGCGTGCTGAACCGGCGAACCGTGACGGTCGACCGCGACGGGAAGGCGGTGGACCTGATGCTGGAGTTCGATCCGGGGATGCTGGCGTATTTCGGGCCCGCGGAAGTGCTGGGGCTTGAACAGATTCCGGCAAAGTATATTCACCGGCAGATTCCATGGCGTTCGGGGGAGCGGTATGACGCGAAGCTGGTCCGCGATTTTGAGACGAAGCTGCTGGGCACCGGGCAGTTCGGTACGGCCCGCATTGAGCCGGTCGGGTCGGCCGGCGGCACCGAGGCGATCCCCATGAAGATTTCATTGAAGGAGCGCGATATGCGGACCATCCGCCTCGGGGTGAACTATTCGGATATCGGTCCGGGCGCGAGTATCTTGTGGGAGCACCGCAATATTTTCGGCGGCGGGGAGCGTTTGGAAACCTCGCTGACCACCTCGCCGATTGAAACGACCTGGAACGGCCGGCTGGTGCGGTCCGGCTTCCTCGACGGGGAGCAGTCGCTGGTGCTGGAAGCGGAGGCGGCTTATGAAACCCCGGATGCCTATGACGCCCGCGGGGCCCAGGTGCAGGGCCTGGTGCTGCGCGATTTTAACCCGCATATCCAGGCGGGGCTCGGGCTGGGCTACCGCTATTCGGAGGTGAAACAGTTCGGCAGCGACGACCGCTATGACTATGTGCTGTTTCCGGTGGAGGGGACGTTGGACTACCGGGATGACCGGCTGAATCCGCAGCGCGGGTTCCAGGTGTTCGGGCAGACGGCCTGGTACGAGGATACCCTCGGCCGCCACTCCTTTCTGAAAACGCAGGCCGAGGCCCGCAAATACCAGCTGCTGTGGGCGGAAATCAATCTCTGCGCGGCGGTGCGGCTGGCGCTCGGGAGTATCGATGGAACCGATGTGTCGGGCATTCCGGCCGATGAGCGTTTTTATGCGGGCGGCGGCGGGTCGATCCGCGGCTATGAATATCAGTCGGTCGGCCCGAATGTGGACGGCACGCCGTCGGGCGGCAGTAAGCTGCTGGAGTTTTCGGCCGAGCTGCGCATCCAGCCGGGTACCCGCCTCGGCTATGCGGCTTTTATCGACGGCGGTGCGGTGTATAACGATTTGGTCGATGAGGATTCCAACCGCGCGCTGCGCTACGGTGCCGGGCTCGGGCTGCGCTGGTTCACCGCCATCGGTCCGCTGCGCTTTGATGCGGCTTATCCGCTGAACCCGGATGAGTCGCAGGCGGAGGGCATTCAGTTTTATATTTCACTGGGGCAGGCGTTTTGAATACAGCAGATCAGATGGGGAATCGGAAATGAAACACAGGCGATTCAGGGTGTGGATGCTTTTTATGGCGCTGCTGCTGATTCCGGTGCTGCTGTTCGGATTCATCCAGACACCGCCCGGCAAAGCGCTGCTGGCCCGGGGGCTCTCCGCCGGCCTGAGTTCGCATGAACTGACGGTCAGGATCGGCCGTATTACCGGCTGGATTCCCGGCAAGGTGACCGTTGAGGAGGTGGCCGTCGGTGATGCCGAGGGGCTCTGGATCAGCGGTAAATCGCTGCACTGCCGCTGGATGATGCGCGAGCTGCTCAATGAACGCATTCGGCTGCAGGCACTCAGTGCCGAAGAAATCGTCTGGCACCGGCTGCCGAAGCGGACAAAGAAAGCGGCGGCGGAACCGCGCACGCCGGGGGACGGTTTCGAGCTGCTGGAAGTCAGGCTGGACGGCTTGCGTATCGATTCGTTTCGGCTGGAAAAGGGCGTGGCCCGCGTGCCGCTGGAATATGCGGTTCATTCGGGGGGCATCACGTATCTGACGACCGGGCATCTCGACGGCGAACTGACACTCAGCGGCGATGCGGTGGGAGTGGTTCATTTGGAGGCCGCGCTGGCCGGCCGGAAAACGGATCAGCTGAAAATTACGGCTGACCTGCAGGAGATGGTAAACCCGACCTTCGGTATGGACGAGCTGTCCGGGCAGGGGGAGGCCGTCATCAATGCCGACGGCATCTCGGCCGTGCTGATGCTCGACCTGGTGCATGCCGGGCAGCCGGGCGGACTGTCGACCCGGCTGCGTTTCCAGAACCGGATGCTGAACCTGCAGCACCTGCAGTACACGAGTCCGGATCACCGGCTGCTCGGCGATGCTGCGCTGACGTTCAAGGAGGGGGCGGTCGGCGTTGCGCTCGATGCGGCGTTTGTCGATGTGAGAGACCATCGCTACGATGTGCGCGGTACGGCAGAGGTGGTGCGCGGCCGTCAGTGGGCGGTTGAGCTGGAGTCGCTGGAAATCAAAGCGCGCGAAAGCATTTCGCTGCACCTGGCGGGCGAAATCAATGCGCAGGAAGTGAATCTCAGCGGGGAGCTGGCGGAAATGGATTTCGGGCAGCTGCCCTTCGGCGGCAGTTCCCGTTTTTCCGGAAGGGTTAACGGGTCGGTTTCGGTGACCGGTCCGCTTGAACAGCCTGCGGTGGATGCCCTGGTGACGGTTCAGGGCCTGGCCAGCAGGCAGTCTATGCTCGACGAGCTGCCGCCGCTGGATTTCCGGGTGCAGGGCGGTATTGCCGACGGCCGGCTCTACGGCGCAACATCCATCACCAATTATGCCAAGGGGCATTTTGCGGCGGACTTCAGCATGCCGTGCGGCTTTTCGCTGCTGCCGCTGCGGTATAAGCCGGTGCCGCGCGAAACCGACGCACAGCTCCGGGCCGACCTGGACCTGGATCTGCTGAACCAGCTGGAGCTTTTCAGGTACCAGCTGATCCGCGGGCAGCTGCGCGCGGCGTTGAGCTATGCGGGCGGCAGGCCCTCCGGCTACCTGCGGGTGGAGGACGGGCGGTACGAACACTTTGACCTAGGGGTGGTGGTTCGCGCGTTTAATGCCGATCTCGAGGCCGTGGACGACGGTTTTAAAATTGTTAAGGGATCCGCCTCCGGCTCGGGCGAGGGAACCGTTGCGTTCGGCGGCGGCTTCAGCCGCTCGGGGCTGGCTATTGACCTGGGATTCTCCCATGCGTGGCTGCTGCAGCGCGATGAGATTGAGGCGAAGGTTTCGGGTGGGCTGCTGATTTCGGGGCCGCTGCGGCGGCCCCTGATTTCCGGTGATCTGACGGTCGACCGGGCGGATCTGATGCTCGATAACATTGTTCGGCCGCCGCCGCCGGTTCTGACCAATTATGAGCGTGCGGCTGCGGATGACCCTGCTGTGGTGCAGGCCGCCGACAAAACACCGGCGGTCGGACTGGATATTCGGCTCAGCCTCCCGGACCAGGTATTTGTGAATGCATCGATGATTGAGGCGGTGCTCGGCGGCAGCCTGCGCATCACGGATACCGCGCGGGGGGTATCGGTGCGCGGTGAAATTGAACCGCGCCGCGGCTTCGTCAGCTTTATCGGGAAAAAATTCCGATTCACCGAGGGCAAAATTGTGCTCGATGGTTCCGTGCCGCCGGCCGCGGCCCTGGACAGCTTGACGGCGGAGTATACGCGCGGCGATGTCACGGCCAGCCTGGTGCTCAACGGTCCGGTGAACGATCCGCGCTTCCAGCTCGAATCGACCCCGTCGATGCCGGAGGATGAGATCCTCTCCTATGTGCTGTTCGACCGCGACACCAGCTCCATTTCGCCGTGGCAGGCTGTTCAGATTGCCTCGGCGGCCCGCCAGCTTACCGGCGGGCTCAACGGGCCGGGTTTTATGTATCAGGTGCGGCAGGCGATCGGTGTCGATACGCTCGAATGGCGCGAGGCGGAAGCCGCCGGCGAAGCGTCATCGGTGGCCGCCGGAAAATACCTCACTTCCGGGCTCTATGTTGAACTCAACCAGACCCTGGACGCGCAGTCTGAGCTGGGGTTTACCGCCGAGCTTGAAGTGACGCCTCACTTCTCGGTGGAAACCTATACCGGTCCGCAGCTGCGCCCGGGGATCGGCCTGAACTGGCGGAATGACTACTGATACCGCGCGGTTTACATCGGCGGAACCTTATTCCATAAAATGCGTACAAGTATTTCCCTAAATACGGCTTGACGGGATAAAGAGTCATGATTATACATGATAAAAATTATAACCAATTCGTAGATTGATTGGAGATGCAAAATGAAGTTATCAACTAAAGGGCGTTACGCCACTCGAATTCTGCTGTGCATATCGCGGCTGCAGGGCGATCAGCCGGTTCCGAAAAAGCGGATTGCCGAGCAGGAAGGTATTTCGACCGATTATATTGAGCAGATCATTGTGCCGCTGAAAAACGCCGGCCTGGTGAACAGTGTCCGCGGCCTGCGCGGCGGTTTCCGCCTCGCAAAAGACCCGGCCGACATTACGGTATACGACATCCTGGCGGCGTCGGAAGGCGACATTAATCTCGTGGGCTGCCTGGCCGAAGGGTGCAGCCAGTCCGATTCCTGCGTCGTGCAGCGGGTCTGGCAGGGCGCCAGCGATAAGCTGCGGGAATATTTCTCGGAAATCACGCTGCGCGAGCTGCACGACGACTATGACCAGCGCACAGCCAACCTGCCGATTAATTTCAGTATTTAAATGGAGAGAAAAGATGCCGTTATATGAAGACATTACAAAAACTGTAGGAAATACG
Organism: Pontiella sp.; assembly: GCA_041582935.1. GTDB lineage: Bacteria > Verrucomicrobiota > Kiritimatiellia > Kiritimatiellales > Pontiellaceae > Pontiella. The sequence goes on along the minus strand of JBFHGU010000040.1, from coordinate 10,414 downwards.
CCGCTTGTTAAGCTCAACCGTATCACTGAAGGCCTGCCGGGCACCGTGGCGGTAAAGCTGGAATCCCGCAATCCGCTCTACAGCGTCAAAGACCGTATCGGCGTGGCGATGATTGAGGATGCTGAGGCCAAAGGCCTGATCAAGCCGGGCTCTACGCTGATCGAACCGACCAGCGGTAACACAGGTATTGCCCTTGCGTTCACCGCAGCGGCCAAAGGCTATAAACTGATTCTTACGATGCCGGAAAGCATGAGCATCGAGCGCCGCCGCCTGCTGCAGGTGCTGGGCGCTGAACTGGTGCTGACACCGGCGGAAAAAGGAATGCCGGGCGCCATTGCCGAGGCGGAAAAACTCGTCGAAGACAATCCGGATGCCATCATGCTCCAGCAGTTTGACAACCCGGCGAACCCGGCGATTCATCACGATACAACCGGCCCGGAAATCTGGGAAGATTCCGACGGCGCGGTGGATATTTTCGTGGCGGGCGTCGGAACGGGTGGTACCCTGTCGGGCGTAGGCTCTTTCCTGAAGGAGAAGAAACCGGAAACCAAAGTTGTGGCGGTTGAGCCGGTGCAGTCGCCGGTCATCTCGGGCGGCAAACCCGGACCGCATAAGATCCAGGGGATCGGTGCAGGCTTTATTCCGAACAACCTCAAAACAGAACTCATTGATGAAGTCCTGACCATTGAGGGAGATGATGCGGGCATCATGGCGCGTCGTTTGGCGAAGGAAGAGGGCATCCTCTGCGGCATTTCGGCCGGCGGTAACGTGCACGCGGCGGTGGAGCTGGCCAAGAAACCGGAAAACGCCGGTAAGATGATTGTTACGGTGATCTGTGATACGGGTGAGCGCTACCTCTCGACCTGGCTCTTTGAAGACGCCTAAGTTTCCTATTGGAAGCAACCCGGAAACGCCCCGCATAGACGGGGCGTTTTTTGTGTTCCGGCTGTCCGGTCCCGCTGCTTCATCCGTGGAAAAAAACTTCGCGGTGGATATGCGAAAGGGGAACCCCGCGCTCCTGCAGCAGTGCGGTGGCATCGTGGATCATGCTTTCCAGGCCGCAGCAGTAGTAGTGGGTTTGGGCCGCTGCGGGCAGCGCGTCAACCAGGTCGGTGATGCGGCCGAAGTGGTGTTCCGATTGCTCGCGGGAAACGGCCAGCTGTGTATTGGGGCAGCAGCGCAGCAGCTCGGCATATCCAAAGGCATCGTCTTTATGCCGAATGCCGTAGAGGCAGGCCGCCGGGGGGCGCGCGAATGTTTTGATATAGGACAGGAAGGGCGCAATCCCGGTGCCCGTGGCGAGGAAAATGAAGGGATCGCTGCCGATATCCTGTCCGGGCCGGAACCAGCCGAACGGCGGGGTGATGCGTATGCAGTCGCCGGGCCGCCGCGCTTTGAGCCAGGGCGAGACTTCCCCGCCATCCATTTCCCGAATCAGGAAGCGCAGGGTGGTTTCGGATGATCCCGAGGCAATTGAATAGGGACGCGACTGGCCGAATTCCGAATAGACCGCCACGCAGTCGCCCGGTGTAAACTCGATGCCGCAGCGCTCCACGGCCAGTTCAAACAAGTCGGCGTTAATGCTTCGGCAGTAGATGACCCGGTGCTGCGTATACTCTAGATTAATCATGTGTAAACCCCGCGGAAATGAGCGCGGGGTTATCGCCTATTCCGAGGCTAATTGCAACTCTGTCTAAACAGCGGGGTTGATCTTTTTGAGCTGCTCATAGAGGCTGCGGGTTTCCGGCATGTCGATGCCTGCTGCGGCGGCGGCGCGAATGGGGTTGCCGTAGATCGCCTCAATTTCCATCGGGCGGCCGTGGTCGTAATCTAGTTTCATGCTGGGGGCATACGGTTCCATCCGCTCGGTATCGGCGATCATATTTTCAATGAATTCGGGTTCAATCGGGCGGCCGACCGCGGCGGCGGCTTGGGCGGTTTCATGCATCATAGCAATACAGCGCGTGCGCATTTCGGGATTTCGGATCAGCTGATCGGTTAAGCAGTTATTGGCCGCGGCCATGCCGTTGAAGGGGATATTCCAGACCAGTTTTTTCCAGCGCGCCAGCGCCAGGTCTTCAACCATACGGATGGGAATTCCTGCTTCCTGCAGGGGACGGTTTAGTGATTCGAGCCGGGGTGTGATGCCGCCGGGCTGTCCGTCCGCGCGGTATTCGCCGAGGGTGATCAGGCCGTAGTCGAGGTGGTGGATATGGCCGGGGCCGATTTTGTTGGAGCAGAGGAAGCAGAGGCCGCCGAGCACACGGTCGGCCCCGATGATTGCTGCGATTTCGGCCTCGCTGCCCAGGCCGTTCTGCAGGGTGAGCACTACGGTGTTTTTTCCGACGGCATGCGGGAGGATATCTTTCAGAGCGGCGTTTGCCGTGGTTTTCAGGGCCACGATGACGACATCGCAGGGGGGAAGCTCCTGCGGGTGCTGGTAGGCTTGAACCTGCGGCAGCTCAAATGATCCGTCGACGGAGTCAATACGCAGCCCGTGCTGCCGGACGTATTCGAAATCGCTGTGGAGCAGAAACCGGACATCGAAACCTGCGCGCTGCAGCAGCGCACCGTAATAACCTCCGACGGCTCCGGTGCCAATGATTGAAAAGCGGTGTTGAGTCTTCATGCCGCCAGAATGCAGCAGTTTGCCGGCGGGCAAAAGAAAAACCGGCATTTTCAAATGCCGGTTTTAAGGCCTCCCCGTTCGAGAGTACCGCATCAGGATTCCTGGAGTTTGAGTTTTTTTCCTGAACGAATCCATTCACCCAGAATAATCTTGCAGTATGCGCCGGTTGAAAGCTGCATGGAAGCGGCGCGCCGTTCCAGTTCGCTTGCCATCTCCATTTTCATGTTGATGCCGATTGTCTTTGTTCCTTTTCCTGCCGGATTGGTAGCCATATGCCTACCTCCTTTCGCTTTTTCAGGATGTTAAACCACTTCAGTTTATTTGCAATAACGGTATTATAAAAATAAACTCTTATATCCAAGGTCAAACATAAGTAACTCTTTCGTGGTAAGAGACAAAGTGAAGTATGAAGCGTTGATGTTTTTCTTGAGTTTATTTTTATAACTGCGGTCGCGCGGATCAGCGGCCGGTCCGGCGCTGCCGCACCGCTTCGTAGAGCAGGATGGCAGCCGCAGTGGATACATTCAGGGAATCATTGTTTCCGAGCATGGGAATACGGACTTTGCGGTCCGCACCGCTGATCCATTCGTCCGAGAGCCCCTCATCTTCCGCGCCGACGACAATGGCGGTGCCGCCGCGCATATCGGTGTCGGTATATTCTTCGGCCGCATCCGGCACGGCGGCCAGCGACTGAATATTATGCTGTTTCAGCCATTCGAAGGTTTCGCCGGTTTCGGCTTCAGCCACCGGAATGAAAAAAATGGTCCCGATGCTGGCGCGGATTACATTCGGGTTGTTCAGGTCGGTACTGCTGCTGCACGCGATGACCGCATCGACGCCGGCGGCATCAGCCGTGCGCAGCATGGTGCCCAGGTTGCCGGGTTTTTCCAGATCTTCGGCGATCAGGATGAGCGGGTTTTCCGGCAGCTGGAGTTCGGAGAGTGTTCGGCCGACGAGGGGCGAGAGCGCCATCAGGCCGTCGGGGGTGTCGCGGTAGGACATCTTGCGGAAGGCCGCCTCGGAGCAGCGGAATACGGGAATACCGGATTGGCGGATTTCATCGACAAGCCGGTTTTCATCGGCGTCCAGGTAGAGCTCCGGGCAATAGTAGAGTTCAATGAAGGTCCAGCTGTTCTCAAAGGCCCGGCGGATTTCGCGGAAACCTTCGACCACCGTCCGTTTCAGTGCGGCGCGCTGCTTGGCCTTGCGCAGTTTATTGACGGTTTTTACGCGCGGGTTTTTCGTGCTTTCAATAATCAGGTCAGCTTCCATTCATCCACCAGGGTTCGTGCAAAGCGCGGCAGCTGCGGGTCGCGCGCACCCATGCCCAGGATTACATCGCCGGGCTGTGCGGCTGCTTCCAGCCCGCGTTTCAGAGCGGCATAATCTGGCACAGCCCGGGCGGGAATGCCAGCTGAATTGAGGTGTTCGGCCAGGTCGGTTGACTCAACGCTCCGCGTAACGGTGCCGCCCGCATAATAGACCGGCAGGATAAAGAGCGAGCCGCCGTTTTTTTTCCAGTGGCCGGCAAATACATCAGCGAAACCGCTGAAACCCTGGGCGAGGGGGCCGTAGCCGTGCGGCCGCCAGAAAGCGTGGACGGTGTTGTATTTATCCGCAACTGCTGCAAGGGCCGCCGCAATTTTGGCGGGATTGTGGGCATAGTCATCCACCACGGTGATGCCGTCGGCGGTTCCGGCAATTTCCAGCCGCCGTTCAATGCCTTGAAAGCGGGCGACCGCTTCAAGCACCCGGGCCTCATCCATTCCAAGGGCCAGGCAGAGTTCAACGGCAGAGCCGGCGTTCTCTTCGTCGTGTTTGCCGAGCGTCGGAACCGGTATCCGATGCCGGCAGCCGCGAACGGTGATTCCGGCGGTCTGCTGCTCAAACTGATTGAACATTCGATGCAGCTCATCGAGATCAAAGTGGTCGCGCGAGATATTGGTGATGATGGAGTGGGCGGGATGAAAGTTGAGGAAAGAGCGGTCTGATTCGTCGGCCTCGATGATCCATAAATCGGAGGCTCCTTTGCGGACATTGCCGGCAGACAGGCCCTTTTTCCAGTTGAGCACCGCGGCGCCGTTATAGACCGAAGGATCGCGCCCGAGGCACTCAAAAATCCAGCCGAGCAGTCCGGTGGTGGTGGTTTTGCCGGCGGTGCCGGCCACTGCGATCAGGCTGCTGCTGCCGACCAGTTCCTTGAGGAATTCTGAGCGGTGAAGGCGGGGGGTGCTGCAGGCATCTGCCTGCTGCAGGTCGGCGTTATCGGATTCGATGGCGGTGCTGTAGACCACCGCATCGGTCCGGCCGGTAATGCCGCTGCCGTCCTGAGGAAAGATCCGGATGCCGAGATGCTCCAGGGACTGAAAAACCGGCGCCTGGGCATCGTAGCCCCGGTCAGATCCGGTGACGCTGAAGCCGGATTGAGCCGCCAGCTGGGCGAGGCCGTTCATGCCGACCCCGCCGATTCCGATGAAATGAACCTGCCGCATAAGCGGTTATTGTTTTTCCATCTGATTGAGCAGTTCGGCCACCTCATCGCTGTTGGGCGTTTGCTGCGCTTTCGCGGAAGCGGGATCGCCGTCGGCGCCAACGGGATCCGGGATATACCGCATCGGGCTGTCAGACCAGGAACCTTTCCAGTCTTTCTGTTTGAGGGAGGAGCCTTTATAGATGCGCTCGGTTTCGTTCGCCATTTCGCTCGGGTTGGTCATCACGTAGGGCGTCATGAGGACAATCAGTTCGCGCTGGACCTCTTCGTTGCTGACCGAGCTGAACAGATAGCGGCCGATCAGCGGAATATCGCCGAGGAGCGGAATTTTGGTGACGGTGTCTTCGTATTCGGTCTGGATCAGGCCGCCGAGGGCAACGGTTCCCCTGTCGGGAACAGCAATGGATGCGGTGAATTCGCGGTTGAGAATGATCGGCACGTCGTTGTCATCGATTGAAACGCTGCCGCCGAGCTGGTCCGCAGATTGGGTCAGTTCCATCACCACCACACGCTGCGGATTGACGCGGGGAGTTACGGTGAGCTGAATGCCGATGTCTTTATATTCATAGTTCGAACTGGTGGTGCCCGAGCTGTTGTTATAGGTCGAGGTGGAGGTCACGACGGGCCGCTGTTCGGCAATGGTGAGGGAGGCTTCAGTATTGTCTGTCGTCATGATGACCGGGGTTGAAACCAGGCGCGCGTCGCTGTCCGATTCCGCGAGGTTGATCAGGATCTGCGAATCGAGGCCGGTCAGGTTCTGGTAATAGGTGAGTGCTCCCGAGGCAACGGTACTGATGGAGTTAGTTACGAGGGAAGTTCCGTCCCAGGCGCCGACGCGGTCGTCATCGGAGGCCCGGTAGAGCCAGTCGATGCCGTGGCTGAGGCTCTCCGAGAGGCCGATTTCAAAGATGGCGGCTTCGATCACCACCTGCTCCAGCATGATATCCAGCTGTTTGACCAGCTGTTTGAGGACTGCAATATCGTTTTTGCCGCCCATAATCAGGATGGCATTTGAGCGTTCATCGGCCAGCACTTTCGTGTCTTCCGAAAGGCGGTTCAGGTTGTCGAGCGATGCATCGCCGCCGGCCGCATTCTGTGTGACCCGGCTGCCGGTCTCGCTGCGGCTGTTCGAGGCGGTGGTGCGGGAGGAACCGGATGAAGAGCGTGATGAGGAGCTTCCGCCGGCCGAACCGATGAGATCGTTGATTGTGCCGGAAAGGTCGGTGGCGTCGGCATATTCCAGATGGATCACTTCAACGGTTGTCATCGGTTCCACCTCGACATCGAGCACCTCAATAATTTCATCGAAGAATTTGAAGTTATCCGGCTGCGAGAAGATGATGATGATGTTGGTTCGTTCATCCGACAGCACTTTAACCGTGCCGCTGATCATGGCCGCGGATCCTAAACCGGTCTGGGCAATGGAGGCCTGGGTCTGCTGCGGGGTGTTCCGCTGGTCGCGGCTGTTGCTGGAACCCGCGCGAATGACGCCCGCCGTGCGGCTGGTGGTGCGGCTGGAAGAAGAGGTGCCGCTGGTTTTGCCCTCGCCCTGGGCGGCTTCAATAATTTCGGTCAGCTTGCTCGCAATATCTGAGGCTTCAGCATACTCAATCTGATAAATGCGCGATTCCGGCTGTGCCGTGGCCTGGTCAATGAAGTCGATGATGTCCATCGCACGCTTCACGTTGGCCTCGGTATCGGTCAGCATGAGGCTGTTGCTGCGCTGCAGCGAAAGAATTTTACCGTAGGAATGCATTACCGCCTGAATGGCGGCCTGCACTTCCTCGATTTCCACATTCTGGAGCTGGACGATGCGGGTGATGAAATTATCGGTGCTGCTGATCGGGTGGTCGGGATCCATCTGGATGCCGAGGCCTTGGCCGACCAAATCGCCGGCGTTCGCCTGTACGACTTTAAGGTATTTATCCCCCATGGGAACCAGGGCGATATTGTTCATTGCGAGGATGGCTTCCACCACGCGGATGGACTCCTCGGTGGTCAGGCGGTCCGCCTTCAGGGTGATATTCGCCTTCACGGCATCGGTTTTCAGGTAGATTTTTCCGGTCCAGCGGCAGTATTCCTCCATAACGACTTCAAGCGGTGCGCCCTCAAAAGCAAAGGTCTGCAGGTCGCCTCGCGGCGAGGGGGTTGTTTTGGTCATCACCGTCATGCCCGGATCGGACTGGTCGGCCGGGGAGGACGCGGTGCGCATGCCGTCGGGCCGCGATGCCGGCGGCGCTCCCGGCGGCTGCCCCTGCGCGAAGGCGGGTGAGGCAGTCAGCAGTGAGATGGAAATCGCCGGCAGAAAGAGAGTCTTGTAATTCATAGGTGTCCTATAACCCGTCAGTTTGACTATTTACTGCAGTCTAGTTGGCTCCTTGAATAAAGCAAGGCATGGGCACAAAAAAACCGCCCCTCGAAAGGGACGGTTTTTACTGCATTTACGAGGGGTTTACTTCTTATAAACCGCGCGTTCGGTGTAGCCGGTATGGAGCAGTTCATGCGCCTTGTGGCTGCACGGTTCGCCAAGGAAATCTTCATAAATGCGGATGATTTCCGGGTTGTTGTGCGAACAGCGCTGCGCCGACTTTTCATCGTCGGAATAGATGCCCTCGGTGCGTTTGATGCGGACTTCGTCGGTGGCGCCGTGCGGCTGGCCGCCGCCGCCGATGCAGCCGCCGCGGCAGGCCATCACCTCGATGAAGTGCCACGGGGTTTCTTCGCCCTTGGCTTTGGCTTCCCGCACGCGCTTGAGAACAGCTTCAATGTTGCCCATCTGGTGGGCGATGGCGATGCGGACCTTCGTGCCTTTGATATCAATCTCGGCTTCTTTGACCCCGTCGAGGCCGCGGCATTCCATGAAGTTCACGTCTTCGAGTTCTTCTTTGGTGATCAGGAAGTAGGCTGAACGCAGCGCCGCTTCCATAACCCCGCCGGTGACGCCGAACAGTGTACCGGCGCCCGTATAGGTGCCGAGCAGGCTGTCCGCTTCTTCGTCCGGAAGGGATCTGAAGTCGATGCCGGCCTGTTTGATCATGCGGGCGAGTTCGCGGGTGGTCAGCGCCACATCCACATCCTGGAAGCCGGTGGAGTTCATGTTGTCGTCGCGCGATACTTCGAATTTTTTCGCGGTACACGGCATGATGGAAACCACCAGCATGTCCTTGGGGTCAATCTCCGACTTCTCGGCATAGTAGGATTTAGCCATGGCGCCGAGCATCTGCTGCGGCGACTTCGCCGTCGAGAAGTTCGGGATGAAGTCGGTGGCGTACTTCTCCATATAGTCCGTCCAGGCCGGGCAGCAGGAGGTGAGCTGCGGCAGCTCGCCGCCTTCGGTGAAGCGTTTCACGAACTCCGTGCCCTCTTCAAGAATGGTGAGGTCGGCAGAGAAGTTGGTGTCGAACACCGCATCGAAACCGAGGCGGCGCAGCGCGCTGTAGAGCTGGCCGGTGGCCAGTTCGCCCGGCTCCATGCCGAACGCCTCGCCGATGGCCACACGGACCGCCGGTGCTACCTGAACTACGCAGTGGTTGCCGTCCTTTTTCAGGGCGTCCCAGACCTTTTTGGTTTCGTCCTTCTCATAAATCGCGCCGACCGGGCAGTGGGCCGAGCACTGGCCGCACTTGATGCAGGGCGATTCTTCAAGGTTGACGTCGGCGGCCGGCGCCAGGCGGGTGCCGTCGCCGCGGCCGATGAATTCGAGGGCATAAACGCCCTGCATTTCCTGGCAGACCAGCACACAGCGGCCGCACTTGATGCATTTTTCGGGGTTCAGCACGATGGAGGTCGTGGAGGTGTCCGGTTTAATGCGGTCCACGCGTTCTTCGAACGGGATTTCGCGGATGCCGAAGTCGGCCGCCAGCGTCTGCAGTTCGCAGTTGCCGGAGCGGCTGCACTGCAGGCAGTCGTTCGGGTGGGTGGAGAGGATCAGCTCGAGCACCGTGCGGCGGACTTCCACCACTTCGGGGTCGTGGGTGATTACTTTCATGCCCGGCGCAATCGCCGTGGCGCAGGCGCGCAGCATTTTCGGCGAGCCCTCGACTTTAACCACGCAGATGCCGCAGGCGGCCCAGGCATCGAGGTCGGAGTGGTAACAGAGTTTCGGAATCTGAACGCCCGCTTGCTTGGCTGCTTTCAGGATGGTGGTACCTTCCGGGACGCATACGGGGATTCCGTTGATTTCAGCTTCGATCATAGACATTTTATTATCTCCTTTATCCCTTCAGGATGGCGTCAAATTTACATTTCTCGAAACACTGGCCGCACTTGATGCACTCGCTTTGGTCAATGACGTGCGGGGTTTTGACTTCGCCGCTGATGCAGCCGACCGGGCAGACGCGGGCGCAGGCGGTGCAGCCGATGCATTTTTCGGCATCAATGGTGTAGGACATCAGGTCCTTGCACTTGCCGGCGCGGCATTTGCCCTCGTTAATGTGTTCGAGGTATTCGTCCTCAAAGAAGTTCAGCGTCGACATAATCGGGTTCGGGGCCGTCTGGCCGAGGCCGCAGAGCGAGGCCTTGCGCATGGCCTGCGCGAGGTCTTTGAGCTTGTCGAGGTCTTCGAGGCAGCCCTGGCCCTTGGAGATCTTGTCGAGAATATTGTAGTTGGTGCGCCCGCCGATGCGGCAGGGGGAGCACTTACCGCAGGATTCATCAACCGTGAATTCGAGGTAGAACTTGGTGACGTCGATCATGCAGTCGTCTTCGTCCATCACGATCATACCGCCGGAGCCCATCATGGATCCGATGCTCATCAGGCTTTCGTAGTCGATCGGCGTGTCGAGATATTCCGCGGTGATTACGCCGCCGGACGGGCCGCCGGTCTGGGCCGCTTTGAATTTCTTTCCGTTGCGGATGCCGCCGCCGATGTCGTAGATGATTTCGCGCAGGGTGGTGCCCATGGGCACTTCGATCAGGCCGGAGTTGTTGATTTTACCGGTGAGCGCGAACACCTTGGTGCCTTTGGAGGTTTCGGTGCCGATGCTGCTGTACCAGGCGGACCCTTTGAGGATGATCATCGGGATGTTGGCCCAGGTTTCCACATTGTTGATTACGGTCGGCTTGCCCCACAGGCCTTTAACGGCGGGGAAGGGCGGGCGCGGTATCGGCATGCCGCGCTTGCCTTCAATCGAGGCGAGCAGGGCGGTCTCTTCGCCGCAGACGAAGGCGCCGGCACCGAGGCGCAGCTCAATGTTGAAGCTGAAATCGGAGCCGAGGATGTTTTCGCCAAGCAGGCCGTATTCGCGGGCCTGTTTAATGGCGTTTTCCAGGCGCTCGATGGCCAGCGGGTATTC
>JBFHGU010000039.1:0-32630 GCA_041582935.1 Pontiella sp. | reverse complement strand
TTGCTGTTGCTCAGCTCCATGGCCACGAGTAGTTTTCTGCTGCTGTGTGGGTTGTCTGTCATTTGATGCTCCTTTGTGTTTGATGACTCAAAGGATTATAGCTTCAGTGACAACCCACATAGCATCTACAATCCGCAGCTAAGCGCAACTGTAGGGAGGGAACGGTTGAAAACCTTCCCGCCGAAACCCGCACAGCAGGAACCGCCGCCAAGCCTGTTTCGTTTGCGGAACTGATCAACTGTGCGGCGGAGGCGGGAAGGTCTCGCAGGCTCAACCATTCCTGCCCTACAATTCTCAGCTAAGCGCAGTTGGGCGGGGTCATACCCTTCCGATAAAAAATGCACCTAGCTGTCTTTTTCACTTGAAGATTGAATCAATGCCCATGGCTGATTCGGAGGCGAATTCGGGGACGGCCTTTTTACTGAAGCGTTTCAGCAACGGATAAAGCGCCGAGAGAATGTTCAGCGTGACGATGCGGTCGAACAGCCGGTACCCGTGCTCCCCGCGGAACATCATCCGCAGCATCAGCTTCAGGGTTGCGCGGCGGATTTTCAGCTTAGAGGTATCGAGCAGCAGCGTGTAGCGAGGCTCCGCATACTTTGCCTCATAGGCCGCCTTCATCTGCCGAAGCCGCGCAGCCAGCTCATCCGTAAAGTCGAGGAAGTAGTATTCGCGCACGGCGGCGATGATTTCAAACGTGTCATACTGAAACCGGATATCGTCGGCCGGCAGGCCCAGCTGTTCGGCGAGCACCTTCATCCGCCTGATCTTTTTCAGCGCGCGGAATCCCTGCTTCACCGCGCGCTTTCCGTCGCTGACATAGCAGCGCATAAACTTCCGCATAAAATGGTTCGCCACGATATGGCGCCAGTAGACGTTCACCAGCGGCGGCACACGCAACCGGCGGAAATAGATGCTGCGCGATGCAAAATCTTCCGTATACAGCAGCTCTTTAACCACCTCGTCCGACAGCCGCAGCAGCTCCTGCAGCGGCCGCCAGTGCGGACCGGCGAAATGGAGGCGGTAAAATTCCTGAATGGCCTGGTCGGCGGTTACGGTCTGGTCGCGGAAGAGGCGGACCGTGACGAACGTGTTGATTTCGTTCCATACGGCGTTGTCGTCCAGATAGGTCAGCCGTCGGAATCCGCTCCACCCGCCGGTCTGGCACCAGACCGAAATGCCGGCAATACGCTGCCCGACCAGCTGGTCGCGGATCTTCTCGTAGTCCCAGCCGATGAACGACGGATATTCGCCGAAGCCCTCGTATTCGCGCCGCGCCTGGAACTCCACCAGCTTGCGGTGGCCGCCTCGGAAAAAGAGTCGGCTCAGCGGCAGGTAGCGGAAAAAATCCGACTGCCCGTATTTCATGGAAATGATGAAGTGCTCATTTTCCAGGCCCTGGAAAACGGCATCGAAGGTATCCGGATTCCAGATAATATCCCCCACCCGGCCGACGCCCACGCTCCACGTGCGGAAAATCAGCTGCGCATCGAATGCCTCGAACACCGGAATGAGCGCCTCGATCATCTTCCGCGCCTGCGCCGGGCTTTTCAGCACGAGACGGCTGTTGAAATCGCCCGCCACATCCAGGCCGTCCGCTTCGCCGATTCGAACAATCACCCCGCCGACCTTCGGGAAATCGGTAAAGAGCTGCCGGCACGCCTCGGCGGCGAAAGCGCGCACCGACTCATCGCGGCCGCCGATGTACTCATCGATCGCGTCGTTATAAAATAGCAGGTCGGTTGTGACATAGGGCTTCAGGCCGCATTCGTCGGCAATGTCGAACAGCCCGCTGAAAAACAGGCGGTATTCCAGCAGCTTACGGATCAGCTCCGGCGGGTAGAAATCGAAAATACACAGATGGGCCAGGTCGTCGAGCGTGACGGCATTATAGCCGGCTTCGGCGGCTTTCCGGCAGAACGTCCGAAAATCATTCCGAATCTGTTCTGTGCGCTGCGGATTCAGGCCGCCGCCCTGCTCCAGATGCGCAAAAGGGGCTTTCGACCAGTTAATGATCTCCTGATCGAAGCCCCTGAAAAACGGTGCGATGCCGTCGATAATGAACAAGTTCATGGGAATATCGAATGGCGAACCCGGAACCGATGAATATCGAAAAAGCTCCTTCGATATTCACCGGTCCGCAGCCCTAGCTGCGGGTTTTGGCGATGCGCTCGACCTGTTTCAGGTAGTCTTCAATATCGGCCCGCGGTTTCAGCTCATAGGCGCGGCGCAGCAGCGGAATGGCATCGGCATACTTGGCCTGGCCGACCAGCAGCTGACCGTGATAGAGCTTGGCTTCGGCTTCGAACTTTTCAATGCCCGCGGCGCGTTCGTAATAGAACACCGCTTTCTCCGGCACATTGCGGCCGTAGTGCTGCGCCAGCAGGATCAGCGCCTCGCCGTCGAGCGGATCCACTTCCACCACCTCTTCGAGGATGGCCGCCGCCTCTTCGCCGCCGCCTTCCGCAACGGCAACACGCGCCTGCAGCTTCAGCAGCTCTTTCAGGCCGGCTTCGTCGAGCGCGGTTTTACGTTCAGCCACGCGGCGGAGCATGCGCTTGGATTGGTCGAGCGAGCCGCGGGCCGCCAGGATTTTGGCCGCGCGCAGCGCTTTTCCCGGCTCGGCGCCGTCGTTGAGTTCATACGCCCGCAGATAGGCATCCGCCGCCATATCCCAGCGCTCTTCATTCACATAGATATCGCCGAGCATGGACATGCTTTCGGGCGTGGATTTGCCCATGGAATTGACGTATTCATAATTTTCCGCGGCGCGCATCGGCTGCTTGAGGCCCAGGTAGGCATTGGCCTGCAGCAGCCAGAATTCGGCGTTGTCCGGGTTCTTCTCGATCAGCGTGCTGCAGAGGCTGACGGCATCGCCGAACTTCTGCTGTTTGAAAAAGCTGCGGGCCAGGCCGAGCTGCCAGTCGACCGTCACCGGATCGAGCAGGATCGCCAGGCGGTAGGCCGATTCGGCACAGAGGTGATTCCCGGTAGAGCCGTAGGCAAAACCGAGCAGGCCGTAAGCAATCGAGGTGTGGCCGCCGAGCTCAATGACGCGGGTCAGGTAGGGAATCGCCGAGTCAAAATTGCCGTTGCGCACGTGAATTAGGCCGGCATTTTTATACGCGCGGCGGAAATTCGGGAACTGCTCGAGCGCAATGTCGTAGTACTTCAGCGCGTCATCGAGTTTATCCTGCTGGAAGTAGATATTCGCCAGCGTAAATTCAAACGTGGCCGACGTGGAATCCTTGCAGTTTTTCAGCAGGATTTTTTCGGCCTTTGCCGTGTCGTCGTCCTCGGCCATGGCATCGAGCACTTTCTGCATCTGTTCATACTCAACCGCTGTCAGCTTCGGTTCGATCTCTGTGTTCACTCCGTAGCTGGCCAGGAATTCCCGCTGGAACAGCTCTTCATCCCAGATGGACAGGTCCTGCACCTTTTCAGGCTCTTTAACCGATACCGGCCTGCCCTTCACATCGGCCATGCTCTTTTCAGCATTCACCGCATCGGCCACGGCCGGACTGGACGCGACCTGTTTACCCGGAAGCGCATCGAGTAGCTCCAGCATTTCATCGGCGCCGGCCGCCGCGGTCATCATGACGGCGGCGCAGGTTCCGATAGCTTTCAGATAATATTTTGTATTCATAGTGTATTTCCTACTTTTGGAACGTAATGGGTACGAGCATCTTAAACTGAACGGGCTTGCCCTTGCGCTTGCCCGGTTCAAACTTCCACTGCTTTACGGCTTTCAGCGCCGGGTTATTGAAGGCCGGATGTGTGGATTTCATGACCTTGAGGTCGCGCGGTTTGCCGTCTTTATCCACGATAAACAGCACCCGGACCGTCCCCTGCATGCCCTTGCGGGCCAGTTCCGGCGGGTAGATCGGCGCCGGCTGGTAGACCACGCGCGGCTTCTGGTCGAGATCCGACAGGCTGAAGATGGCATCCACATCACCGCCGCTGCCGGTCACGCCTTCCAGGTTAATGGTGAAATCGCCGCCGCCGAACCCGCCGTCGCCCGGGTTCAGGGCCAGCTCGAGCTGCGAAAGATCCAGCGGCGCGGCATCCACTGCCGGCGGAGGCGGCTGTTCCGGCTCCGGTTCCGGCGGTTCTTCCTCCTCCATCGGCGGCGGCGGCGGAGGCGGCACATTCGCCACATCGACCGTGCGGATGGTCAGGTCTTTCGCCGGCGGCTGCGTGATGACCTGCAGGATCGGCAGCAGCATGAAAAAGGCAAACGTCAGCGCGGCTCCCAGGCCGACGTTTACCGCCTGCTGCAGCAGTTTCTTGAAAAATGTTATAATACTATCCACGGCGCATTATCCCTGGTTCTTAAGGGTGGCAATACTCACCTTCGCGGCGCCGGCCAGCTTGGCCTCGTCGATCACGCGCACCAGCAGGCCGGACTTCACATTCTGGTCGGCCTGGATGATGACCGGAACCTCCTCCTTCTGGATCATGCGTTTGACCAGCGGCCGAATACCGGAGATGCCGATTTCATTGCCGCCGTATACAATTTCGCCGTTCTGCGTGATGGCGATCATGATGCTGGTTTTTTCCAGCTGGACCGAGGACGCCGCCTGCGGCTTATCCACTTCCACGCCGGTCTCTTCCACGAAGGTGGTGGTCACGATAAAGAAAATCAAAAGAATGAAAACACAGTCAATCAGCGGGGAAATATCCACTGCCACATCGGTATTTTCTTCGGTACTGCTGCTGAAACGTCCCATTGTAGGTACTCCGTAATTCGTTTTGCGCAGGCGCTAGGCCGCATCCTTTTTAAGGTTTTCCTTATAGATCCGCTGCGAACAGACGGTCTGCAGGTGGGCTAGAAAGGCCTTATACTGCGCGTGCTCCCGCGCCAGTTTATACTGAAAGATCAGGCCGGGCAGCGCAATCAGCAGACCGGTCTCGGTGGTGATCAGCGCCTCGGAAATACCGCCGGCGACCATGCCCATGGTTTTGTCGCCGCCCGATCCGCCCGCCAGCGCCGCAAACGTCGACAGCATGCCGGTCACGGTGCCGAGCAGGCCCATCAGCGGCGCAATGCTCACGCAGGTCTGCATCACTTTCAGGTCGCGGTTGATCGGTGCGATCTCCGTCTGGTGCAGCTCATCGAAAAAGATGCCGATTTCCGCCAGGTTATTCGCCCCCATGACAAACCGGATCATTTTACCGACGGGGCCGCGGCCGGTTTCCGGCGCCTTGACCCAGCGCTTCATTTTCCGTTCGGACACGTAGAGATAGCCCTTGGAGCGGATGCGCGAAAAGATGCTCACGCCCATATAGAAAATGATGAACGCATCGGCCGCCAGTGCAAACATGGCCCAGCCGCCCGACTGCCAGATGGCCAGCGTCTGCGCCCAGAATTCCTGTAGGTTCAGATTCATGAATACATTCCCGTCAAACCCGGTTAAGCCGCGGCATCGGCGGACTCAACATCGCGCACCGAGCGGTTGATGAAGAGAATGGCCACCTGTTCCATCTGGTCTGTAATACGCTTGGCCATGCGGGAAAGGAAGGCATACATCACCAAGGCGCTGATCGCGACCACCAGGCCCATTTCGGTGGTTACCAGCGCTTCGGAAATACCGCCGGAAAGCGTTTTCACATCGCCGGAGCCGAATACGGTGATCATTTTAAAGGTGTTGATGATGCCGGTCACCGTACCGAGCAGTCCCATCAGCGGTGCCGTCGATGCGCAGACCGCGAGAATCGGCGTGAACTTATTCACACTCATGCGGGTGGTGAGCAGTTCCTCATACATCACCTCTTCGACGAGCTCCTTCGGCTGGCTGATGTGTTCAATGCCGGCCGTCAGCATGGCGCCGGCGGGCCCCTTGAGTTTGCCGATTTCGGCGGCCGCGGTTTCGTGATCGTTCACCAGCATTGCTTTAAGCACCGGCATCGCTTTGGCTTCAGATACTTTCGGCACCAGCAGCAGCTGGATCACTTTGAAAGCCGAAATCACCATGCACAGCACAAACATCCCGACGATTACATAACCCACTTTGCCGCCTTTGGCCAAATGCTCTTTGAAGGTCTCCCGGGTCTCTTCAATCTTGCGGGCATTGCCGAGGCTCGGATCAAAGGGAAAGGTGCCGGATTTTGAGGCCACGACGGATTTCACCAGCTCGGCATTCAGCGGATCTGCAAACGGCAGCACCGTTGGTTCAAGCGAACCGAGGCGCTGCTCGGCAATGCCGGCCAGCGACCCGTCTTCTGAGGCAAAGAGCGCAACCGGTCCGATCAGTACAAAGCCGCCCGGTTTCACCAAACCGTCCTTGCCGGCCGATGTGCCGCTGAAAGCGGTGCCGCCGATATGATCCTGCAGGCGTTTAATGGAGGTTTCCACCAGCCGGGTCTGCGCAATAAAAATCTCTTCATCACTCAGGCTGCTGTTATCCGGCGCAAGCGCGGCCGCCTTGACCACCTCTTTGTACTGTTCCAGCTCCGCAATATGCAGGCGGGTCTCAAAGTTGCGGGTGTATTCAATCAGCAGGTTCGAGATATAGTTTTTCTCGCCCTTACGGCTCTTGATGTCGGCGCGCAGGTTATTGAGGTCCAGGTTGCGGCTGTCGAGCTGGCGCATAATTTTCTGATGCTCCAGCCGGACCGCCATCACGTCGTCCTCCAGGGCGTTGAGGCCCTTGACCATCGGCAGTTTCTCTTTGGCAATCGCCTGGCGGACGTTGGCGAGCTCCTGCAGGCTGGCCTCCAGTTTGGCCTGCATATCCGCCTGGGCCAGAGCACCGGACGCCAGCATTACCGTAAGCAGTGTTGTAATCGTTTTCATGTTCATTCCCTGGAAGTGGTTTAGTTAACGCTGACGGGCATTTCAACAAACGCCGCCACCTGTTCGTTCTTCAGAATGGCAATGGAGTCGGCCACGTGCTGCGCAATACGGTTGTCCTGTTCCCAAATCCAGCCGTCGGCGGTGGGCGTGCCGATAAACGCAATATCGCCGTTGTTGTTGCAGGAATAGCCGACCGCATAGCCGATATACATCGTCTGCACTTCCGCGGAAGAGCCGTCGGACAGCTTTTTCACCTCGCTCGCAACGGTAATTTCGCCGGCGCCCTTATTGAGTTCATTCACAATGCCGATGAGATTCTGGTAGCGCTCGGAGAGCGACAGGTCGGACTCCTCCGATTTCGGAAGGCGCTGACTCAGCGGCATGATGCGCTCCTGCACCGGCTCCGGCAGCGTCGGCAGCAGCCGCAGCACCTCGCGCTCCAGCGTAAAGATCCGGTTGACGAGCGCGGCCGAAGCATTCTTCAGCTCGTCCTTCTCCTTCACCAGCTCCTCACGTTTTTTATCAGCATCCGTGATCTGGGACTGGGTTTCATGAATTTTGGTGGTCAGCGTATCGCGTTCGCTGCGGACCAGGTCAATCCGGTCCCCCAGGATTTCGCGTTCGAGTTCCCACGTCTGTTTCTCTTCGGAGATCAGCTTACGGGTTTCCACCCATTTCGAAAGCGCCGCTCTCGTTGTATCCAGGTCCTGCGCCTGCGCTCCAAACGCCGCGCCGGACAGGACTAAAATCATCAGTAGTTGTTTTTTCATGTTTACCTCGGGCTCGATTTCTAATTTCAAATTGTTTTTTAAATCTTCGGCCTATCCATGGATTGGCCGCTACCAGTTTCCGCTGATGCCGGCGCTGTATTCCACGCCTTTCCTGTAGGAGGTTTTGGCAACTTCCTCCGACGTATAGTTACTGCGGTATACCGTCTCAATGTCCGGATCCAGAATGTTTTTCACCTTAAAACTGAGCTTGAAATGTTCGCCCAGCCGCTGGGAAAGCGAAAAATTCAGGGTGCCGTACGATTTTTCATATACATGCGGGAAATAGTTGCCGTTTTCCTGCGTGCCGGCCGCCTTCAGGGCATCGCCCTTCACCGTATAAAACAGGCCGAGCTCCGTATTGACCTTCGGTATCGTATACGTTGCATTCAAATTGTACAGGTATTCGGGAGTACCCATCATATCGCGTTTACCGTCGTCATATTCCGCCTCGACAATTTCATCCAGGCCGGCGGCAAGCAGGTCATCGATCTCCGTCCCGGCGGCATCCACCTCCGCATCAATCAGCGTCAGGTTCGCCCCCAGGTCGAGGCCCTCCAGCGGCTCCCACCATTCGCCCATCGCCTGGCGGACTTCAACCTCAAAGCCGTTCATCGAACCTTCATCATAGTTCGCCGCCGTGGTCGCCAGCGTCGAACCGCCCAGCAGCACCTGGCGGTAGTCGATAACATCCTTCATCTCCTTCATGAACCAGGAGGCCGAGACCAGGCCGCCCGGGTACGGATGATAGTCAAAACGCAGGTCATAGTTCCTCAGCGAGCTCATCTGCAGATCCGGATTGCCGATGAAAATATCATCGCCGATGCTATCCACCTGCTGAATCGGAACCAGCTCCTTAAACGTCATGCGCGCAATCGTCTCGGTATAGGAGCCCCGAACAGCCGCCTTCTCAAACGGCCGCAGTTCAAAGCCGATGGACGGCAGCACATCACACTGGTTAATATCCGCCTGCGCCGCCTCTTCATTTCCAACGAAATCCAGCGGGCCGTACCCATTGGACTCAATATAAAGCTGCGCATCCGCATCGATATCACGCATAAGGGTTGAGATGTCCGTCTGCTCAAAACGCACCCCGCCGGTCAGTTTCAAAAAGGACGCCGCCGGGATTTCCGCCATCAGGTACCAGGCCGAAATATCCTGCTCGCCGTCATAGCTGACGTCGTGCGGGTAATCCTGCATGGTGATCGACTGCGTGGAGAGGTATTCACTCCACAGCTCCTCCCAGCCGCCCTCATAACTCATGGTATCCGTCGTATAGAACGTATTTTCATCATAGCTGCGGTCGACCTGGTCGCTGAAGATGCCGGCTTTTGCAAAACCCTCCTCTTCGTTCCACAGCGTAAACGGCAGGTTCAGGTTGGCAAAATACTGAAAGCTCTCCTCCTCGACCTCGCGCCATTTCCGCACCAGGCGCGCCAGGTTGCCGTCGTCATAATAGAGATAGTGTTTGGCCGTGCCGTCTTCGTCGACCAGCCAGTAGGTTTCCAGCGACCGGCGGTCCGGGGTATCCATCGTGGAAGAACTCCAGGCCGCAGTCCAGTCGATCTCCGGCTCCATAAACGTGATGAACGAACCGATGCTGTGCTCCCCGACAGCCGCCGTATGGGTGCCGCGCAGCTGCAGGCTGCCGGCCGTCCGCTCTGTATAGTCGAGCGTCTCGGTGCGCCGGTAAGGCGCGTACAGCGAATAATCGCTGCCCGACCGAGGCCAGTCCGAATCCGCACCGCCCGGCGAGGTCGGATCATCCGGATCGTACCCGTCGAAAAAATACTCCTTACCGCGGGTATCCTCGGCAATACGGGCCGTGCTCTCCGACGAAAAGTTATAGGAGTACAGCAGCGTCAGGGAATGATCCTCGGTTTCTGCGCCGATGCCGCCGAGCACGCCCCACTGCAGCTCCTCCGCGGATTCCTCATAATCAAACAGGGAGGTATTCACCTCTTCGCCCCACCGCGGCACCGCCTCGCGCTCGTCGTCTCCGTCGGCATCGTAGCTGCGCCAGGCATTCCCGCTGTAATAGGGATACAGGCGGTCCGTATAGCCGTTAAAATAGGTCTCATCGTAAACCAGCCAGTATTTATCGTCGGTGCCCTCCTCATGGGATGCATCGCGCTTATAAAAGAGCGAACCGATAAATCCGACTTTGAGGTCGGAACCGATCTCCACCTTATCGCCCGCCGTTATGGACCAGTCATACACGGCCTGGCTGCGGCCGCGCGAAACCCCGAGCTCGCCCGACCAGGGCGTATCCAGATCCTGCGGCTCAACATCATCGGCATCGTGTCCCCAGGTGCTCACCGAAACACCGGCATCCTGCAGGAAACCGCTGCCGGCATCGCCGACGCTGGTTTTATATTTACTGCCGGCGGAAAATTTCAGGATCCGCTCATCGGGAATCCCCTTCAGCACAATGTTCACCGCGCCGCCGGAGGCATCGCCCTGCTGATCCGGCGTAAAGGTTTTCGACACCTGCACACTGTCAATCATTGCCGAAGGAAACTGGTCGAGCTGTACCGCGCGCTTATCCGGATCGGCCGTCGGCAGCCGGACACTGTTCATCTGAGAACTCACATAACGGTCCGGAAGCCCGCGGACCACCGCATATTTGCCGTCCTGGACCGTTGTGCCCGGCACCAGCGTCAGCGCCTGGGCCGCGTCCGATGCCCCGGCCTTGCTCATCAGGTCCGCGCCCACCGAATCCATCAGCGCACTGCTTTCCATCCGCAGGTTCAGCAGGCCGATTTCCGAGGCGCCGCCCAGGCTGATCTCCTTCACCACCAGCTCATCCATCTCTTCGTATTCGCCGGTCAGTGCGGCATCGGCCTCGCTCAGCTGCCCGGACAGCACGACCACCTGGGATTTAGTCACACGCGTATAGCCCGGCTTACTGAACATCAGCGTATAGGCGCCGGGCGGCACCTGCTCGAGGACATAGCTGCCGGCATCGCCGGAAACCGCTTCCCGGCCAGTTTCCGAAACCAGGATTTTAACGCCGGGAAGCGGCACCTCGAAATCGGCATCCATCACCATGCCGCGGATACCGCCCATTTGGGCCAGGGCACCGGCCGCCAGCAGCCAGATTCCGGCCGTCAGCAGCTTATTTAACTTTTTTCTCATCACGTACAGTCACCAAATATGTCCAAAACAGAAGACGAATCTTCCAAACAGGAGCGGGGGTTTTACGACAGGGGCGGCACCGGGGCAAACCCTATAGGATTAGGGTTATGTTAGCCTTTGAAACGGACCGCGGCGGGGGTTACCAAGGGGCGCCCAATGCACTCTGCATCGCCTTCAGGTCCGACATCAGTTCAAGGGTCGGCTCCACGGCTGAAACCGCCATCGAAAGGCAGATCCGGCTCAGGTCGTCGGCCTGCGGACGGGCATTCGGATTCACCCGCCCCTCACTCACCGCCCGGCCATACAGGCGCAGCGCCATCGGCGTATCGCCCAGAAGATCATAAAGCGCCGCCATCCGGCAGATCAGGCCGGCGCGTTCGATGTTTACGATGAACTCGCGCCGGGCATCAAAAAGCGCCAGCGTTTCATCCAGTGCGGACCGGGCCTTTGCCGCCTGTCCCAGCGCGTGGCGCAGCCGAATCACCTTGGCGGCTTCCGGAATATAATACAGCGGCCGGGATTCCAGGCCGCCGACCATTACGTCGAGCTCCTGCAGCAGCGGTTCCGCCCCGGCGGCATCGCCGTTCTGAACCGCGGCCTCGGCAAACCGCACATAGATATCTGTTTTAAGGAAGACCGGAACGTTATCGAGTTTCGGCACCACCTCATCGGCCAGCAGCTGCGGCAGGTCGATCTCCTCATAGTGGGCAGCGGCCGTATCGGCCAGCTGCATCAGGCCGTGGTAAACCACTTCAAAATTGGCATGCGCGGTAAACGGCCGCAGGGCTTCAACGGCCGCCCGGGCACTCGCTTTTCCGGCGGCGGCCCGCTCGATATTCAGTTCGGCAGCATTCACCTCGCCGTAGGTTTTTTCATCGGCGGCGCGCAGCGCGGCCCCGGCGTTTAGGCGGCGCACCTCTTCGAGGCGGGTCAGGACCGCCTCGTACCGCCACTCTTTCAAGGTATCGATCAGCGGATTTGCCGCTGCGGCCGCAATGCGGCCGGTCCGCAGGTCATCGGCCAGTTTCACGGCAGCCTCCGTCCGGGCCGCCGCGGCGGCCGATTCTTCGAACCGTCCCTGCTCCGCAAACCAGGCGGCAAGCTCGGCATAGCCCATCCAGCGCTGCCAGTTGGCAATCTCTTCAATATAGGCGGCTGCCCGGGCCGGCTGGTCCAGCTCCAGGCAGGCCTCGACCACCCGCAGCTGGGCGCGCGACCGGTTTTTGATGTGCGGACGGAGCGGCATGGCCGATACGCCGGAAAAGGCCAGCTCCAGCAGTTCGTTTTGGTAGGCCGCCAGCGGCACATCAGCAGCAGGCGCCGCGGAGCCGCCGGCCGCTTCCTGTTTCGGGGAGGGAGCGCAGGAGGCCAGCAGGCCGGCTGCGGATAGAATGGCTGTAGGAATCAGAAACCGCTTCATCAGGATCTTTCTTAACTTTGCTGCAAAAATGCCGGCGGCAGGAACAGCTCCTGCCGCCAGACTTTGATCAGTACATCAGTGCGCCGGTTTTACTTCACCACGCGGAAGAACTTGCTCTGGTCTGCGGCAGCATCTGCCCAGGCCATTTCATCGCCGGTACCCACCAGCACCGCTTCAACCACCGCATCGGAAAAGGCCGCATCGGCAGCGCTCTGAACGTAGTACTCATCGCCTTCAACGGTATCGAACGTGATCGCTACGCCGCCGAGAACGATGCCGTTCACCGCCACTTCATCGCCGGCATCGCTCGCGCCGTCGATGAACCCGAAGGCATCGGCCGCCGTCCAGCCCAGCAGCCAGTTGTCGTTCGGAGCGAAACCGCCGGCATAGGTTGCTTCTTCGAAGAAACCGCCGATGGTGGAGACCGAAGCGCCCATATTTACGGCAGCGCCGGCCGGACACGGATCGATGCTGAGCACCGGGCTGATGGTTTTACCCTGCGTGCTGGTGAAACCGGCGGTGTCGCGAACCAGGCTGACGATCGGCATTTCCGCCGGCTCGATCACATTGTTCAGCGCCGCATTGGTCTGGCCCAGCTCTTCGAATTCGAAGTAGTCGTTGTTGTTGTAAAACACGCAGTTTTCGAAACCGGCCAGCGTGCCGTCGGTCTGGGCGGTGTAGAGGGTCCACGGCGCAACTCCGATGGAGTTGGTCGGCAGGGCGGTGTAATCGGTGGAGAACACTTCCGCCAGGGTCAGGGTGCCGTTGTAGCCGTAGCCGTTGGCCCCGTCGCCGTCGTCGCCGTCCGGGCGGACCAGTTCTTCGGAAACATCCATCCAGATGCAGTTGCGGTACTGCATGCGGGCTCCGTCGCGCCAGGCGGTACCGCCGTCGCCGTCTTCCCCGCTGCCGTTGCCCTGGCCGATCGCCGTAAAGTTCGCGATCACCGCGGTGGTCACCGGCTGGGCATCGGAATCTTCCGCTCCGTCGTGCTCAAAGATATTGTCGCCAAGGCCGGAACCCTGGTCGTAGTCGCCGGAATATCCCTGGACGATCAGGCCGAACTGGGCTTTGCCGCGCCAGCCTTCGTCGATGTCGAAACTGTCGTCGCCGACGTTCCAGATGTTGACGTGGCTCAGGCAGACTTTGCCGCCCCAGATTTCGATGCCGTCGTCGACGTTGTTCATGATTTCAACGTAGTCGATGTCGGTTTCCGCGCCCACACCGCCGAGGGAAAGGCCGTTGAGCTCGACGTTCGGCAGGGAGGACTGCTGGCCGCCGTAACGGATGGAGAGGTATTTGATCGAACCGCTGTCATCGTAGTCGTCGCTGCCGCCGTAGTACGGGCGGGTATCGCCGGTATATGCCTGCGTCAGGCCTTCCATGATTTTGTCGCTGCCGCCGTCCGGATTTTTGGAGTTATCCACCCCGTCGGATCCCACCACCTGCGCCCCCTTATAGTGGGAGGCCGAAATCATGCCGTAACCGCAGATCGCGATGGAGCCCCACTGGTTGCACTGGGCCTGCCAGGCCGTGAAATTGTCATTGGTCGAGGTAAAGATCACCGGCTCGTATTTGGTGCCCTCAACAAAAAGCTGTGCGCCGCGGGTCACCCCCAGGCTGCCGTCGCCGGAGTTCTTGAAAACCACGCCGGCCTCGAGGGTCAGCGAAGCGCCCGGCATAACGTAAACCACGTTCGTCAGGCTGTAGTAATCGCCGTCGTCCAGTGCCGGAAGCGTGGTGGATGTTTCGATGTCAGCATCGATATACGTCACAGCATTTGCCGCGGCTGCTGCGCCCGCCAAGGCTGCTGCAAAGATAAACTGCTTCTTCATTAATTTCTCCTTTAATGATGAGTTCGTGTTCGTTCCATTGAATGCGGTTGCCCGCAGATTGTTTCACCTGCCAATCGACGGGACGGAACCGGCGGCACTTTCTCTGAGTCCGCCGGTTTCCTACCGGGCCTGCTGAAGCGTTAAAGCGGCTGGGTTCGATTGAATTCAGAGTTCCGCCCCAACAGGAATCCGGTCCCGTCGATGGAGAAATAAGACGGTTTTTCTATTAGGGAATCATTAGACCGGCTTGAAGATGCCGTTGGCTTTGCATGAAGAAACTGCAAGCGGGATGTTAGGGAATGGTTTACGGCACACCGCGCGCTGCCTTTTGAGCGGGCAAAAAGGTACCGCATCCCCGCTGACATCAACGCATAACGCGGGGATGCGGGGTTAAAAACGAAAGAAAGATTAGAGCTGGATTACAGCCGCCGTTTTCCAATGGTTGGAAAAACTAGAGGGCCTGCCTGCGCTCAATACGGCGGTGGGCATCCATCAGCTCGCCGGGATTGGTCTGCGCAGCGAGCAGGGAAAGTTCGCCGCAGAGCACCTGCGCTGCGCAGAGGCATGCGAGGCGCCGGGCGTTTTCGCCGGGCTCCCGGTTTTCGGTCAGCCCCATGCGCTCCATATTTTCGAGCACGAAATCGAGCCCCTTGCCGTTGCCCACCGTACCCATAATCAGGTTCGGCAGTGTAACGGAAAAGTAGAGGTCTTCGCCGCGCACTTCCGCAATGGTGAGCCCCTGCGAGCCTTCAACAATGTTGGCGGCGTCCTGCCCGGTGGCGAGATAGAAGCCCAGCAGCATATTGGCAAAATGGGCATTGGCGCTGCGCAGCCCGCCGGCCAGCAGCGTGCCGATCAGGTTTTTACGGATATTGAGCTGCACGATTTTCTCCGGCGTGCTCTTCAGGTAGCGCCGGCAGATTTTTGCCGGAACCGTCATTTCGGCCACCACATATTTGCCGCGGCCGAGAATGCCGTTCACCGCCGAGGCCTTTTTATCGGAGCAGTAATTGCCCGAAATCGAGCCGTATGCGAGCTGCGGATGCTTTTCGAGAATATAATTCATCAGCGCTTCCGCCGCCTGGGTGCACATATTGTGGCCGGAAGCATCGCCCGTCCTGAATTCAAACCGGATAAAGAGCAGGTTTGCGGCAATCTGTGAATGAATATCGATCAGCTTGGCAAAACGGCTCGTCCCCTCCACCGCTTTTTCCAGCGCCGGAAAATCGGCTCTGATTTTTTCAAGGGCCAGGAACGCGGCCTCGGCATCCGGTGCTTCAAAAAGCACGGAGCGGGTCATGCGGTCATCGATCACCGTACATTTAATGCCGCCGCCGCACTGCTGCGAAACACGCGCGCCCCGGTTGACCGACGGCCAGAGCGGGGTTTCATAGGTTGCCAGCGGCACCTCGAAAAGGCCTTCAACAACCGGCCCCGACACCTTCAGGGGACCAACAAACTGCATGGGGATCTGCGCGTACTGACTCATCTTTTCTCCTTGAACGAAACAGAGTATGCGGGCCGCTGCCGGCTTGTCAAATCGGAGCGTTCCCTTAATCAGGTTCCGACCGGAATGCGCACGGTGACCCGGCAGCCCGCTCCGAGATCCGATTGAATGGACACCGTTCCGCCCATCGCTTTCGCAAAGGCATGGACCTGGCTCAGCCCCAGTCCGTATCCCGGCGCCGTGCGGCTGGCGTCGACCCGATAAAACCGTTCGAATACCCGCTCCTGCCGGGCCGGCTCTATGCCCACCCCCGTATCCTGAACCTCCAGCACAGCGGCCGCGCCGCGCCGCTCGAGGTTCAGCGATATGCCTCCCTGCGGCGGCGTAAACTTAATCGCATTATCGATCAGGTTGGAAATCATGCGCTGCACGCGCGCGCGGTCTCCGGTCATCAGCAGCGAATCAGGGGCTGCGCAGGTGAAGCGCTGCTCCTTGTCTTCAGCCAAGGTGGAAAACATCCGATGCGCCGCCCGGACCTCAACCGAGAGATCAACCGGTTCCTGCTGCAGCACCAACATACCGGCATCGGCCCGCGCCA
This sequence comes from Pontiella sp., assembly GCA_041582935.1. Taxonomy (GTDB): domain Bacteria; phylum Verrucomicrobiota; class Kiritimatiellia; order Kiritimatiellales; family Pontiellaceae; genus Pontiella. Next base: position 16,629 of record JBFHGU010000039.1, on the reverse strand, counting down.
GCTCCAGAATGCTGTCGATCAACGGCATAATCCGGTCGCATTCCTCAATTGCGGCACCCGCAATCTGTTCGCGCTCCGCCGCCGAAACCTCGGTCCAGTTCACATTTTCAATCATTCCCCGCACACGCGCAACCGGGGTACGCAGATCATGCGCGATATTGGTGGTTACATCGCGCAGCTCCTGCATGAGCGATTCAATGCGCTCCAGCATGCTGTTGAACGCCGCCGCCAGCCTGCGGATCTCGGTGCCCTCATCACCGGGCGCAACCCGCTCGCTGAGCCGCCCCTCTTTCACCCGGCCCGCCGCGGCGGCAACCCGTTCAACCCCGGCCATCGCCCGCCGGGAAATATCAAAACCGACCACACCGGTCAGCGGCAGGAAAAACAGCACCAGCACCGCGAAAAAGCCTATCAGCGCCCGGGATACGCCGGGCAGCCGCGGTTCGCGGTCAAAGACACATACATAATTTCCGTCATATAATTGCTGCACCGCGAGCCACCGGCCATGATCGGATACAATCAGCGGTTTGCTGCCTGGAACATCAGGTCTGTTCAGCGGCGGCAGCACCTGCGCTTCGGCAGATCCATCCGGGGGTATCCCTTCGAGCAGCCCGCCTTCGGGTGACAGGATGACCAGGTCCAGCTTTTTTTCCGACCCGGAACCCAGCGCCTGTTTCATGTCCTGGAACAGAACCGACACCGGCTTGCGAAGTACTACCGCAATACGGTCCGGAGGCGATGCAAACAGTTCAAGCTGCTCGCTTCCGGTGGATCCGATCACTTCATACACCCACTCGCCGGGCAGTGCTTCGAGCTCAACGAGGCCGATCCGGATGCCGGGAATTTCGGCCTCAATCGCCTGCTGCAGTCCTGCCGGCAGCCGGGTGCCCTCCGGCGGGGCGATTCGTCCGAGGTATCCCTGCCGGGCATGCTGCACGGCGGCAAGCAGGTCGTGTTCGGCCTCGGCGGCCGCCAGGAAACGCATGCTGAAAAAGGAAACGGTGAATGCGATAACCAGGGCCAGCAGCATCAGCTGCATATGGCGGAGCGCAAGCCGGAAGCGGAACGTCCGCCGCAGCTCACTCCATCGTTCTAAGCGCATAGCCGTATCCCCGCACTGTCTGAATCAGTTTTGGTGAAAAACTGCGGTCAATTTTGTTGCGCAAACGGCAGATCCGCGATTCCACCACATTCGTTAAAGGATCAATATTATAGTGCCAGACCTGTTCTATAATCATTGAGCGCGTCACCACCCGCCCCTTATTCCGCATGAGGAAAACCAGCAGTGCAAACTCCTGCGGCTGCAGCTGTATTTCGGTTTCATCGCGGAACACTTTGCCCTGCAGCAGGTCAACGCGCAGGTTTTCCACCCGAATCTCCGCCGCCGGCGGCTCCACCCGGGAACGGCGCAGCAGCGCCTCCACCCGGGCGCTCAGCTCATCAAATGCAAACGGCTTGGTCAGGTAATCATCGGCCCCCGCATGAAGCCCTTCCACACGCTCCTCGACCAGGGTTTTGGCACTCAGGATCAGGACCGGCATCCGGTTTCCCCGCCGGCGCAATGATTCAATCAGCGATAATCCGTCCATGTTGGGCAGCATCAGATCGCAGATCAGCAGCGCATACGGCTCGGTCCCAGCCCGGGCCAGCCCGCTTTCGCCATCGGCGGCATGATCAACCGCATAGCCCTCCCGCTTGAGGCCGCGGCGGATCAGGGCCGCAAGTTCCCGGTCATCTTCAACCAGCAGTATTCGTATAGTGGAAACATCGCTCATTATTCAGATTCTAACCGAATGCGTAAGGCATTCTAAACTGCCGAACATTACCAAATGATAATCTCCGCCGTATTGCAGTAAATCCCGGCCGCAATCATCGTTATGCAAGCTAAAGAGGTAATCTTCATGCGGAATAAAAACAATCGGCAAATTAAGATTCTGGTCATTCGCTTTAAATCGATCGGGGACGTTGTACTGACGCTGCCGGCCGTGCATGCCCTGCGGGCCAACTTTCCGGATGCGGAAATCACCTATCTCACCCGCAGCTCAAACGCAGCGCTGCTGCAGGGCTTCAGCGAAGTCGATCGTGTGGTCACCACCGGCCGGGCCTCCATCAAACGCCCCTTTGCCGCAATCGCGGAAATATTCCGGCTGGTCCGGCTGATGCGGTCCGGACACTTTTCGCACGTCGTCGACCTGCAGGGTTACGGCGAGACGGCCTGGCTGACCTGGCTGACCGGCGCACCGAACCGCTGGAGTCTCGTCTACGGCCGGGGACGCCGCTGGGCCTATACCCGCAGTGCGGCCCGAAACTGCCGCCTGCATCCGGTCGAAAGAGACCTTCAGCTATTGCAGGAATGCGGGCTCAAACCCGCAGCGCCGGTCAACCGGTTCCAATTGCCGGAACCGATCCTGAATGAGGCGCGGTCCTATTTTACGGCGCATCATCTTGATCCGGACGCACCGACCCTGCTCATCCACCCCTTCACCAGCGCAAAGAAAAAAGACTGGCCGCTGGAAAAATACCTGGCCGTCGCAGAATACTGGCGCGCCCTAGGCGTTCAGGTGATCTTCACCGGCGGTCCGGCCGACGAAGAAAAACTGAAACCGGTGCAGGCCCGAAGATTTACTGTATTCACAGGCCAGCCGATGCTGATCTCTGCAGGATTGCTCAAGTTATCCACACTGGTGCTGGGCGGTGATACCGGTATGCTTCACCTGGCCGTTGCGCAAGGTACGCGCACCCTGATGCTTTTCAGCACCAAGTCAACGGGCCGCGCAGCCCCGTATCGGCATAACGAGTGGGTCATCGACAAACCGCAGAACCGCAGCATTAAAGATATCCCCGCCAAAACGGTAATCGCCGCATGCAGCAGATCCTTTCCGGCTTCGCATCTTTCCGGCAGCGGGATTACCGCTGCGGCCATGTAGCCTCCGAGGCTGCCCTTCGAAAATTCTGATGGAGTCCAGCAGTGCATCCGGCCCCGCCTTCGAAGCGCCGGCCGCGAAACCGTGCACCAACAGCAGGATAACCGTATTCTAACATTTTAAAGATTGTTAGCGTTGGGTGAAATCAGAGACATTGCCTGCATGGAAAAGATCAAAATTCTGGTTGTTGAGGACGAAGCACCGATTCAGGAACTGCTGCAGTTTAACCTGGAGCGCAGCAAATACCGCGTCAAGGTGGTGGACTCCGGGGAAGAGGGTATATCGACTGCGCAGCAGTTCCAGCCGGATCTCATCCTGCTGGACATCATGCTGCCGGGCGCGGACGGCCTGGAGGTGTGCAAAAAACTGAAAGCCGATCCGAAAACCCAGCGGATTCCGATTATTATGCTCACCGCCCTCTGCGAAGAGGCGGATGTGGTGACCGGCCTGGAGCTCGGCGCGGATGATTACATCACCAAACCGTTCAGCCCGCGCGTACTGCTGGCCCGCGTAAAAGCCGCGCTGCGGCGCATCACCTCGCATAAACCGGCGGCGGACGATGATTTTATTCAGGTGCACAATATCACCATCGATATCGGCCGGCATAAGGTCGAGGCCGATGGAAACGATGTAACACTCACCTTCACCGAGTTTAAAGTACTGCAGCTGCTGGCCCAGCAGCCCGGCCGCGTGTTCACCCGCTACCAGATCGTGGATGCCGTCCATGGCGAGGATTATCCGGTGACCGACCGCTCCGTCGACGTCCAGATTGTCGGACTGCGCAAAAAACTCGGGGCCGCCGGCCAATACATTGAAACCGTGCGCGGCATCGGATACCGTTTTAAAGAAGAAGAGTAGGCCGGCTGAAAAACGGCGCGATCCAGAGTTCGAGCATGCCCATCCCATCCCAACAAATTCTCAACGCCCCGCCGCCGCCCAGCGGCGCACCCGCGCCGGGAACCGTCGCCCAGGAGCCGCCGCGATGAAGAAAAAACACCTGTTCTGGCTGCTGATGCCCTCCTACTGGCTGTTGACGGCCGGGGCCATTCTCGTGGTGGCGCTCTATGCCTCCCATGCGATGTCCGGCCTCTATTTCCAAACCCTGAAGAAGGATATTACCACCCGCGCCGCCTTGCTGACCCGGCCGGTAGAGGAACTGTATCGGCAGCGCAATTTTGCCGGCATCGATGCCTTGTGCAAAGAAAACGGCACGTCCTCTGGAACCCGCTTTACGGTCATCTCGCCCGAGGGCGCGGTGCTCGGCGATTCCGATGACGACCCGCGCAGCATGGAACCGCACGGCGACCGCCCGGAAATCCGCCAGGCACTTGCCGGCCAAACCGGCATGGATACGCGCTACAGCCGAACCGTAAAGCAGGAACTGATGTACGTTGCGGTGCCGCTGGAGAACACGCAGCGCGAAATCCTCGGCGCCGTTCGGGCCGCACTGCCGATGACGGATGTCCGGCAGGCACTCAACGCCATGACCATGCGCGTGATCTGGGTATCCGTCCTGGCCGGGCTGCTCGCCATGGCCGTCTGTGTTTTTGTGGTGCGCCGCATCGCCTATCCTTTGCGCAATATGAGCCGGGCCGCCCGCAATTTCGCTGAAGGCGATTTTAATTACCGCATTCCCCGGCAGGAGACGCTGGAACTCGACCAGCTCGCCGAATCACTTAATACGATGTCGGAGCAGCTCAATCAGACGCTGACCTCGCTGAGCGAACAGCGCAACGAGCAGCATGCCGTCCTTTCGAGCATGGATGAAGGGGTGCTCGCCGTGGATAAGAAAGAGCGCATCATCCACATGAACCGCGTCGCCGGCGAGATCCTCGGCGTGGATCACCGCAATGTTAAACGACAGCTCGTGCAGCAGCTCATCCGCTACGTCAACCTGCAGGAATTCATCAAGGCCCTTCTCGGCTCCCAGCGCCCGATTGAACGCAGCATGACGCTGATCGGCAAAGTGGAAAAAGAGATCGAAGCCAGCGGAACCGCACTGCTCAATGCCGACGGCCAATCCATCGGCGCACTGATTGTTCTGCGCGATGTCACCCAGCTTCGGCATTTGGAAACCGTCCGCTCCGACTTTGTGGCCAATGTATCGCACGAGCTCAAAACCCCCATTACCTCCATCAAAGGTTTTGTGGAAACACTGCTCTCCGACGAGTGGAACCACGGTCCGGACATCCTGCGTTTTCTGGAAATTATCAGCCAGCAGGCCAGCCGCCTGAACAATATCATTGATGACCTCCTCACCCTTTCCCGGCTGGAACAGAAAGAGGGGCACGTGATGACCGAACCCAGCAAACTCCAGGGCGTCATTGAAACCGCGATCTACCTCTGCCAGCTGCAGGCCGCCAAAAAGAATATTAAAATCGACTGCATCTGCCCCGATGACCTGGAACTCTCCATTAACGCCCCGCTTATCGAACAGGCCCTCGTCAACCTGATCATCAATGCCGTCAAATATTCCGACCCCGACAAAAAAGTGCTGGTGCTCGCCGAACAGCACGAAGGGTACGTCAGCCTTTGCGTCAAAGACGAGGGATTCGGTATTGACCGCAAACACCTTGAACGCCTGTTTGAACGATTTTACCGCGTCGATACGGCCCGCAGCCGCAAACTCGGCGGCACCGGACTGGGCCTCTCGATTGTGAAACACATCATACAGGCCCACGCCGGCACGATCCGGGTGGAAAGTAAACTGGGCTCAGGCAGCACCTTCCTGATTACCCTCCCGGCTGCAGACCAAGCCTGAAACCCGCAGCCATATCCCTGCAAAAATACCCGCATTAAAGGTTAGCATACCGATGGCTTTCTGTTACTTTCTCCGCGCAATTTTCAATCTAACCAGCGGGGATACGATCAGATGGATGCAGGCTTTTTCTTAAAAATCATTTTTCAGGTCATCGGGGGTCTGGGCATATTCCTGCTCGGCATGAAACATATGTCTGAGGGCCTCCAGGCCGTCTCCGGCGACCGGCTGCGCAAAATGATCAGCGCAGTCACCAACAACCGTTTTCTCGGCGTCGGTGTCGGCGTGCTGGTCACCTGCCTGGTGCAGTCGAGTTCAGTGACCACCGTAATGGTTGTGGGCTTCGTAAACTCCGCCATCATGAATCTCATGCAGGCCATCAGCGTCATTCTCGGGGCCAATATCGGCACCACGATCACCGGCTGGATTCTGGTCCTGAAGATCGGCAAATACGGCCTCCCCCTGCTGGGCGTCGCCGCCTTCTTCTTCCTTTTCTCCAAAAACCAGCGCATCCGCTACATCGGCATGACCCTCATGGGGATCGGCATGGTTTTCTTCGGCCTTGAACTGATGAAGAACGGCTTCAAGCCGCTCAAGAGCCTGCCCGAATTCGAAGCCTGGTTCCAGATGTTCCATATCAGCCTGAACGACGGCATCATGGGCGCTTACGCAGATATCTTCAAATGCGCCATGGTCGGTATGATCATGACCATGATCGTCCAGTCCTCCTCGGCAACGCTCGGTATTACGATTGGTCTGGCCTGCTCCGGCAGCATCGAATTCCAGACTGCTGCCGCGCTGGTCATGGGCGAAAACATCGGCACCACCATCACAGCCCTGCTCGCCTCGATCGGCACCACCACCAACGCCAAGCGTGCAGCCTATGCCCACTTTTTCTTCAACGTCGTCGGCACCATCTGGTTCATCGCCCTGTTCCCGGTCGCCATCCGCGGCCTTTCGCACCTGATCGGCTGGAAAATCGGCTTTGACCCCACCACCGTGAGCCTGGCGGAAATCGCCGCCCACCTTTATCCGGACGCGGACCCCGCTCCGATTCTGGCCGACATTGCCCAGCACACCGATCCGGTCACCCAGCAGGGCCGCATGGTCCAGGGCAAATTCGAGCAGGTGGTCACGGCCGGCATCGCACTGACGCACACCACGTTCAACGTCGCCAATGTCCTGGTCTTCCTGCCGTTCATCGGGCTGCTGGCCAAATTCGTCACCAAAATTGCTCCGGAAAAAGAGACGAAAGAGGCCGCCCACCTCACCTATCTCGATGTCCGCATGCTCGATACCCCCTCGCTCGGCGTTGTCCAGTCGCAGGGCCAGATCAAGTTTATGGCCGACAGCGTGGAAGGCATGATGAGAAAGCTCCGCATCGTCCTTGAATCCGGGCCCAACCCGGAACTGGAAAGTAAGATCTTTGAGCGCGAAGAAATTCTCGACAACATCCAGAAAGAGATCTTCCTGTACCTCAGCAATCTTGTCTCCGGGCAGGTTCCGATGAGCGTCACGAATACTGCAAATAAACAAATGCGCTTGTCCGATGAATATGAATCGCTCTCCGATTATACCGCCAGCGTGCTCAAGGGCCTGAAAAAAATCAACCAGAGCGAACTCACACTCGACGGTGCGGCCAAAACGAAACTGCTGGAGCTGCACGACCGCGTGGCCGCCTACATCATGAAAGTGGATGAATATATGCGCGATGAAAACCGCGATGTGCTCACCTGGGCCAACAGCGAAGGGGCCGCCATCTCTAAACAGATGAAGACCATCCGCTCGGAGCATATTGCCCGGCTGCAGAAAGAGGAGGTTTCCCCCTACTTCAGCCTGGTCTATACCGATATGCTCAACTTCTACCGCCGCATGAAAGACCACGCGCTGAACATCGCCGAGGTCGTCAACGGCGAAAAATAGCAGCACCCCGCCGCACCGAAAAAGCTCCCGCTCCGGGAGCTTTTTTTTTGCGTTTCACCATGCCTTTCCGCCGGTTTCAGAAAACCGCCGCAGCCAGGCATACATGCGCTCCTAACAATACACGTCCGCACCTAACAATTTTCTAATCCCTAACTCTTTGCTCATGCTTTCCTAACATACATCGCTTACCTTACCGTTCATACAAACCCAAGGAGTCTGTTCGCGGGGAACAGCTTCCGGCAGTTAAGCCCCATTCCCGGCATATACCGGACACACGGCTGATTCAGGAAATTCCCTGCGAATGATCCCAAACCGCTTAACACAACCTGAACAGAGGGGACCTATGAACAGAACATTAACAATCGGATTAACCGCCCTTATTGCCGGCACGGCGCACGCCCAGACCGTCCAAAGCGAAATTGACGCCCTCAGCGAACGTCTCGCCGCCCTGGAGGAAGCTCCGGCAGCAGGCAATGAAGCGGGCTGGACTGATACCATCAAAATCAAAGGCGATCTGCGCTACCGTTACGAATATAAGGCCAAAGACAGCGACACCAACAAAAGCCGCCACCGCTTCCGCGCCCGCATCGGCGCCTATGCCGACGTTAACGACCAGGTTCAAGCCGGCATCCGCATCGCAACCGGCAGCTCCGACAGCCCCACCTCCACCAATCAGGATATCGACGGCTACGCCTCGCAGAAAGAGATCTGGCTCGACCGCGCCTACCTGGTGTACAGCCCCGATTATTTTGAAGGACTCAACGTCACCCTGGGCAAAATGGCCCAGCCCTGGGTTCAGGTTTCCGACCTCATGTTCGACGGCGATATGAACCCGGAAGGCATCGCCGCCGACTACACATACGGCTCCGAATCCGCCACTCTCCAGGCAGTCCTCGGCTACCATATTATGGACGAGAATGTCGGGAACGATGTTGCACTGCTCTCCGCCCAGCTGACGGCCTCCGCCGAAGTCGCCAGCGGCATCGAACTGCTGCTCGGCGCCGGTGCATTCGCCTACAGCAATATTGACGGCGCCGACGCTCCCGGCCTCGGCGGCAACACCGGGGTCAGCACAAACGAGGTTTATCGGTACGGCTATGAAATCGTCGATGTGATCGCCAAGGCGGATGTCAGCAAAGGGCCGCTGCCGTTCTACCTCTATGCCGAATACCTCAAGAATATCGACAGCGATGCCGACGAAACCGCGGGTTATATTGCCGGAATCGGCACCAAAGCCGGACGCATCGGCCTGGACTACAGCTACCGCAGCCTCGATGAAGATGCGGTCCTGAGCTACCTGGCCGACGGCGATTTCGGCGGCACCGGCACAAAAGGCCATAAGCTCAAACTCAAGTACAGCGCCATGAAAAACCTCAGCCTGGGAATGAGCTTCTTCCGCGTAACCGATGCGGCAGGCACCGACTCCGACATCGTTCAGGCCGATGTTATGGTGAAATTTTAACGCAATGCTCACGGACTGCCCCGGCAGTCCGTGCACTTTGTTTGAAATACGTTTCTTCTAACACGGTTCTAACATTCGCAACACAAACCCCTAACCACTGCACCGCATCTTCAGGAAGCTTTAATGAGCGACTGTTAGGAATCAAAAAAACCAAGGAGAGATTCACATGAAAACACAGATCCTCGCCGTCACAGCCGCCGCGGCCGCTGTATTCAGCGCCGGCGCTTCCGATAAAATTGTCATCGACGGCTCGACGACCGTCGGCCCCATCGCCAAGGCCTTTGCCGAATACTACATGGCGGCCAATCCGGAAGTGAACATTACCGTTTCGGAATCGGGTTCGGGCAACGGAGCCAAATCCATGGTAAACGGCACCTGCGATGTCGCCATCATGTCCCGCCCGATGAAGGAGAGCGAGTTTAAAGCCGCCGCCGACAAAGGCATCCAGCCGGTTGCCCATGTGGCAGCGCTCGACGGCCTGCCGATCCTGGTTCACCCGTCCAACCCGGTGCAGGACCTCACGGTCGAACAGGTGCGTAAAATCTTTCTCGGCGAAATCACCAACTGGAACCAGGTCGGCGGTCCGGACAAAGCCATCGTGACCATCTCGCGCGACACCAACTCCGGCACCTACGAAACCTTCGCCAAACTTGTGATGAACAAACAGAAGATCGGCGAAAAATGCGAATACGTCGGGTCAAACGGCGCCATCCGCCAGCGCGTTCAGAGCACACCGGCCGCCGTCGGCTATGCCGGGCTCGGTTTTGTGGATAAAACGGTAAAAGCCCTCAAGATTAACGGCATCTATCCGTCGGCCGAAACAGTGCAGACCGGTGAATATCCGGTGGCCCGCCCGCTCTTCATGTACACCAACGGCTATCCGAAGCTCGGATCCAGCCTCTACCAGTTCATGACCATTCACCTGACCGAAGACGGACAGGAAATGGTCGAGGAAATCGGTTTTGTTCCGGTCACTGCATACTAATCGGATTTTTTCTTCACCCACCCTGGGGTCCGGCCGCAAGGCCGGATCCTGCTTCCACGCCGGCCGTTACTCCCTGCAAATTGTTCACAAATACCGCATGCCCCATATCGGCGCTATCGTTTAAGGGACCTCCGCATCTATGAGTAAACATGCTAATACAAGCCTAATTATGAGCGATGCCGCAAGCCGTCGCCTGCGGATCAGCGCCATGCTGGGCCAAAGTTTCCTCTTTCTGGTCACTTCGCTCTCCACATTCGCCGTCTTCTTCATCTTCTATTTCATCCTGAAAGACGCGATTCCGTTTTTTAAACTCGAGGGTTTCAAAGAATTCCTAACCAGCACACGCTGGTATCCCTCCGGCTCGCCGGCGGAATTCGGCGCCCTGCCGATTTTCATCGGCACCGGGCTCGTCACCCTCGGCGCCGTCGTGGTAGCCGTACCGCTCGGCATTTCCGCCGCGGTCTGCCTTTCCGACCTGCTCCCCTTTAATGTTCGGCAGATCGTCAAACCGATCATCGAAGTGCTCGCCGCCATCCCCTCCGTGGCTTACGGCTTTTTTGCCCTGGTGGTATTCGCCCCCCTGCTGCAGAACCATGGCGGCGCCATCCTTTCAACCGGGGTCTGGTTAGTGCTCGGCCCAATCCTGGCGCTCGCGGTCGTGGTTCTCGGCGACCTCATCATTGACAAACTCCGCGGCGCAATGCCGAACCCGAAAGCCGCCGCGGCGCTGGTATTCCCGATTCTGGGCGCCTTGGCCCTCACCTTTCTCTATAAGCTCTCCTCCAGCCTGAGCGGCATCGAAATCAGTTCCGGCACCAACGCGCTCAACGTTTCGATCATCCTCGGCATCATGGCCCTGCCGACCGTGGTGAGTGTTTCGGAAGACGCCCTGCAGGCGGCCGGCCGCGAACTGCGCGAAGGCTCCTACGCCCTCGGCGCCACCCGCGCGGAAACCATCATCAAAACCATCATCCCGGCCTCCGTCAGCGGCATTTTGGCCGCAGTCATTCTCGGGGTAATGCGGGCCATCGGCGAAACCATGGTGGTCTGGATGGCCTCCGGGAATGCCGCGCGGATTCCCGAGCCGTGGTACAACATGCTGCAGCCGATCCGTACGCTCACCGCCACCATTGCCGGCGATATGGGCGAAGCCGACCATGTGACCGGCTCCTCCCGCTTCCATGTCCTGTTCGCCATGGCCTTCTGCCTGCTGGCCTTCTCTTTCATCATGAACCTTGCCAGCGAAATCATCGTGAAGCGCTCGCGCAAAAAACTGGGTAAATAAACATGCGACTGGAAACCCGAAAGCTCCTCGACAAAGCATTTTCCGGCCTCGGGCTGATTGCCATTGCCGTCATGGCGATGGCGCTGCTGGCCATCCTGACGCCTATTGTCTGGCGCGGATCGAAAGCATTTGTCTTCAAGGGCACCATCGAACACCGCCGGGTTATGCTCGAGCAGTTCGGCCGCGGCAATCCCGAAAAATTCAAGGCCGACCTCGAGCAGGCGGGTGCCGCCCGGGCGCCGCTTTACGACATGCTCACCGCTTTTGAGCTCGAAACCGCGGCGCTCGAACAAACCCTCGAAGAGCAGGAAGACGCCAAAAAAAGTCTAGCCAAAGAGTATAAAAGCAAGGCCCGCACCCTGAAACGCGAAGGCGGAAGCGAAGAGGAAGCAGCCCGGCTCGAGGCCGAAGAAGACCGGCTTAAAGATGAAGCAAAAGCCCTCAAGGAACAGGCCCGCGCCCTGGCTGAAACCCGCACAGAACCCTTTGAGTCCCTCACCGAGGCCGTCCAGGCGCTTTTCGGACCGATGCCCGGACAGAAGAAACCGGTCCTGATCCGCCAGCAGTACGGCCAGACCCGCTGGGACCGTACGCTGGTGAAACTCCACGAAGTGCTGTACGAAGAGGAATGGGACTATTCCAACCCCGATGCCATGGGACTGCTGGTCGAAACCGAGCGGATCGAAAAATTCCGCGGCACAGAACTGGAACCGTTCTTTGACTACCTCGAAGCACACCTCGAGGAAATGATGCGGCCTAAAACCACCTTTTACTGGCAGTTCATCACCGACACCTCCAAGGATTCCCACATCTTCGGCGGTATCTGGCCGGAAGTGCTCGGCACGATTTACCTGACCATCGGCGCCATGATTTTTGCAATCCCGATGGGCGTCATCGCCGCCATCTATCTGTGCGAATATGCCAAAGAAGGGCCCGTGATCAGTTTCCTGCGGATCTGCATCAGCACCCTCGCCGGCGTCCCGTCGATCGTTTTCGGCCTGTTCGGCCTCGCCTTTTTCCTCAACACCATCCAGGTCTCCGACTCCAAGAGTGTACTCGCCGGATCGCTTACGCTTTCGCTGCTGATCCTGCCGACCATCATCCGCTCATCGGAGGAAGCCATCCTGGCCGTGCCGCGCGCCTACAAAGAAGCCGCCCTCGGCCTCGGTGCCGGGCGCTGGCATACAGTGATGACCGTCATCCTGCCGGCCTCCCTGCCCGGCATCCTGACCGGCATCGTCATCTCGATGGGCCGCGCAGCCGGCGAGACAGCCCCGATCATCTTCACGGCCGCCGTGAGTGTCGGCGCACCGCTGAAGATCTGGGAAACGCTCAGCCAGCCGACCCCGGCGCTGCCCTGGAATATTTACAACCTTTGCACGGAGCACGAAGCCGTCGATGAAATCCGCCACGTGCAGTACGGCATGGTCTTCACCCTCGTTGCCATCGTACTGCTGCTCAACCTGTCCGCCATCCTGATGCGCGCAAAAATTTCGAAGAAACTGAGAGGATAAGATGTCCGAAAAAATCCCCCTGAAAAAGATCAGCACCTTTGCAGAACACGACGACGTCGATGTAAACGGCGAAACCCATATTGAAGCGAAGGACTTCTCGCTCTTCTACGGCGGCTTCGAGGCCGTGCGCAAGGTCAGCATGAAGGTGCCGAAAAAAATGGTCACCGCCATGATCGGTCCGTCCGGCTGCGGCAAAAGCACCCTGTTGCGCTCCATCAACCGCATGAACGACCTGATTCCGAGCACCAGTGCCGCCGGCGAAATGATTTTCGACGGCCATAACATCTATGCCAAAAACATCGATGTGGTCACACTCCGCGCCCGCGTCGGCATGGTGTTCCAGAAACCCAACGTCTTCCCCAAATCGATTTTCGACAACGTCGCCTACGGCCCCCGCCTGCAGGGCGTAAAGAATAAGCAGGAACTCGGCGAGATTGTGGAGCAGAGCCTGCGCCAGGCCGCCATCTGGGATGAAGTGAAAGACCGCCTCCACGCCAACGCCCTCGGCATGTCCGGCGGACAGCAGCAGCGCCTCTGCATTGCCCGCGCGCTCGCGATTAAACCTGAAATCCTGCTGATGGATGAACCCACTTCCGCGCTCGACCCCAAGGCCACGGCCAAAATTGAGGACCTGATCGGCGAACTCCGCAAGGACTACACCATTATCATCGTCACGCACAACATGCAGCAGGCCGCCCGCGTCTCGGACCTCACCGCTTTCATGTATGAAGGCGTGCTGGTAGAATTCGGCGGAACGAAGCAGCTGTTCACCAATCCGGCCAACCCGCAGACGGAAAACTATATCACCGGCCGCTTCGGTTAATAAAAAAGAGAAGGTATACGCCATGGCTAAACATCTGGAAAAAGAACTCGAGCGTCTTAAAAAACTCATCTACACCCTCAGCGCCCGCGTGGACGAAAACCTGGAACTGTCAGTTAAATCGTTTCTGGACAACGACATCAATTTGGCCCTGCAGGTCATCGAAAGCGACAAACGCATCGACGACCTCGAAATCGAGGTCGAAGAGGAGTGCCTCAAGGCTTTGGCCCTCTATCAGCCGGTGGCCATCGACCTGCGCTTTATCATCGCCGTGATGAAAATGAACAGCGATCTCGAACGCATCGGCGACCTGGCGGCCGACATTGCCAAGAACGGCATCCACATCAACCAGTCCCCCAAACCCAAAGTCCCGCTCGACCTGCACCAGATGACCTACCTGGCCAAAACCATTGTCCGCAAATCGCTCGATGCCCTGATCAATATCGACACCTACCTGGCGCGTGAAGTCATCCACGACGACGAAGCCATCAACTCCATGAAACAGGAGATGAAGCTCGAAATCGCCGCGGCGCTTAAACGCGAACCGGACCACGCGGAATCGCTTATGACCCTGCTGGCCATCACCCACCGCCTGGAGCGCATCGGCGATCACGCCTGCAACATCGCCGAGGATGTCATCTATATGGTCGAGGCCGACATTGTCCGCCATCAGGAGGGCACAGAATAACCCGTACGGCCCCCTTCCGCGCAGCGCGCTTTCCGACCGATCGGAAAGCGCGTTTTTTTTCGGCCGTTCGGCCGTGTCCGGGATCCAATTTGTTTTTCGTTTTGCGGCTCTTTTTAATTTGTATACATTATTCGTGAGGTTGCGTCCCTTAAGCTAAGGGAAACAGCTTCGTGATTATGCAGAAACGGAATCCAGATACGGCGGGAGAATCAGGGATGAAAATGAATCGCGCGCGGGCTCTGAAATCGGGCCTATCCGGAGTGCTTTGCTGCGGACTGCCCTTCAAGGGGTTCGGCGGCAGCGCAGCGGAACTGACATTTAACTATTGCAGCGAGGACATCATCGAAAACCTGGCGACCGTCCAAACCGAGGCCCAGGGACAAACGAAAAACATCGGCGGCTTTATTATGATGATGCAGGGTCAGCCCTACCTCATCACCGCCCAGCATGCCCTGCTCGGCGCCGACCGGCTGCACTTTTCCTCGCCGTCCGGGCGCGAAATCAAACCGAGGCGGATTGAGCTTTCAACCCAAAGCGACGTGGTGCGCCTGGCCTTGGCCGACGGCCCCGGACTGGCGGAAGGCACCGCGCCGGAAATGGGCAGCCCGGTGGCGGTCTTCGGGAGTACGGAACTTGAAAATGCTCAAACAGAAATCTACGGCGAAGTGAACGGCATCGGCGCCGACATCATCGAAATTTCCGCCCCGTTTGCCGCAGAAAACAGCGGCTGTCCTGTTTTGAATGCCGACCGCCAAGTGCTCGCCATGGCCAGCTACACCCGGGAATCGCGCGACCACATTATGAAAACGGGCACGCGCTTTGAGAACCGAACCCGCCGGTTCTGCCAGCGGCTCAACGGCATGCAGTGGCAAGCCGTGAACTGGAAAAAATTTAATGAGGCCTTCGGCGTGCCCTACCTGAACTGCCGCACCATGCTCGACGATATCTCCCAGATCCTCAACAGCTGGGCCGAAGGGCCGCTGGACGTGGTGCCGTTCGAGGGCCGCCCGCAGAAACCGCTGGGCGCCTGGCTCGAAAAACATAACGCCATCGTAAGCGAATCGGTCGACATCGGCAGCGGCCGCCGAGAGTTTTATGCCGCCTATTCCGAAAGCGCCGCCGAACTCTCAAAACAGTGCCGCACCCAGTCGCGCGAAAGCTACCTGCTGGCCGAACAGCGCGGCCTGACCGATTTCCTGATCGACGAATTTGAATCCTACGGCGCCGTCTTCCAGGCGGCCGCGGACATCATCGACCGCTACGGATCATCCACTTATTAGAAGGAACCGACAGATGACGTTTAAAAGCCTGCTTCCCCCATTATTTGCCCTGGCCCTGTCCGCCGCGGCACCCGCACGGGCCGATGAAGACGCCGTGCGCCAGCGCCTGGCCGAAGACCGCGAGATTAAAGCATCGTTCTCGTATGGATTCAACGAGGTCGATCACGCCATCGTGATTGTCAGCTGCTCGAGCGAAAGGGGCCGCTCGGCCGGCAGCGGTTTTATTGCGGAGATGGACGGCCGGCCCTATTTGTTCACCAACCAGCATGTCATTCTCGGCGCCGATAGAATCCGGTTTAAAACCGCTGCGGGCGACACCCTCAAACCACTGGGGGTCGAAGTGGCTGCCAAGCGGGATATCGTCCGCCTGCCGCTCGGGCCGGAACACACGCCGCTGGACGTTTCCAGCCGCCCGCTTAAAGATGAGCCGATTGCCGTTTTCGGCAACAGCGAGGGCGGCGGCGTGGCCACCGAACTCTACGGCCGGGTCAGCGCAATCTCCCCCGATACCATTGAAGTGACGGCGGATTTTGTCTCCGGCAACAGCGGCAGCCCGATTCTGAACACCAATCAGCAGGTCATCGGCATTGCCAGTTATGTCTACTGGAAAACCAACGAAAAGGACGAGACCGAGGTGCAGCGCTTCTGCTACCGCCTTTCCGATGAAGAATGGGCCCCGGTAAACTGGAAAAACTACAACAACACCTACGGCAAGCAGTACCGCGAAACCGAGGAGCTCATCGATTCCATTGTGGATGTGATTTCCACGTGGTACGTCAGGCCGTCGAGCCGGATCGATGTGGAAGAGATCAACGAACCGGCCCTGCGCTCCTGGTCGCAGGAACACAATGCGATGGTGAACAAGATTGAAGGCATGCTCGATCAGGGTTCATGCACGCAGGACGAACTCGACCGCATCAACCGCAAGATCCGCGGGGATCTCATCGACAGCGCCACTGAACTCTCCGAAGGCTGCCGGAAACGCGCCCG
>JBFHGU010000038.1:0-33350 GCA_041582935.1 Pontiella sp. | reverse complement strand
CCAGCGACAAGCCCAATAGCCGTTACAGCGGCAAGCGCGAGCTGGCCAACCCGCTGGGCGCGGTGCAGATGGGCCTGATCTATGTGAACCCGCAAGGGCCGGACGGTAATCCGGACCCGCTGGCCTCGGCCTACGACATCCGCGACACCTTCGCCCGCATGGCGATGAACGACGAGGAGACCGTGGCGCTGACCGCCGGCGGCCACACCTTCGGCAAGATGCACGGCGCGGCGGCCGAGTCCAACTGCGGCCCCGAGCCCGAGGGCGCGCCGATCGAGCAGCAGGGCTTCGGCTGGATCAACAAGCACGGCAGCGGCAAGGCTGGCGACACCATCACCAGCGGCCTCGAAGGCGCCTGGACGCCCCGGCCGACCGAGTGGGACAATGGTTTCTTTGACATGCTCTTCGGCTATGAATGGGAACTGGTCAAGAGTCCTGCCGGCGCCTGGCAGTGGCATGCAAAAGATGTGCAGGAAAAAAACCTGGCGCCGGACGTGGAAGATCCGTCGATCCGGGTCCGCACCGTCATGTTTACCACCGACCTCGCCCTTCGGCTTGATCCCGTCTACGGCCCGATCTCGAAGCGCTTCCACGAAAACCCGGAGGAATTCAGGGAAGCCTTCGCCCGCGCGTGGTTCAAGCTGACGCACCGCGATATGGGCCCGAAATCGCGCTACCTCGGCCCGGAGGTTCCGGAAGAGGATCTGATCTGGCAGGACCCGGTGCCGGCCGTCGGCCACAAACTGGTTTCGGCCGCGGACGTCAAAGCACTCAAACAGCAGATTCTCGATTCGGGGCTTTCGATTGCCGACCTGGTCTATGTCGCGTGGTCTTCTGCATCCACCTTCCGCGGTTCCGACAAACGCGGCGGCGCCAACGGCGCCCGCATCCGGCTTGCCCCCCAGAACAACTGGGAAGTCAACCAGCCGTCCCGCCTCAAAAAGGTGCTCAAGGCGCTCGAAAAAATCCAGGCCGGTTTCAACGGGGCGAATGATCAGAAGCAGGTATCGCTCGCCGACCTCATTGTGCTGGGCGGCAGCGCAGCGGTGGAAGCCGCCGCTGCCAACGCCGGCTATAAGGTAAAGGTTCCCTTTACCCCGGGCCGTACCGATGCGACGCAGGAAATGACCGAAGTCGGTTCATTCGAACATCTCCGGCCGCTGGCTGACGGATTCCGCAACTACCTCCCGAAAACGTATCCCGTTTCCGCCGAGGAGCTGCTGATCGATAAAGCCCAGCTGCTCACCCTGACCGCGCCCGAAATGACGGTGCTCATCGGCGGAATGCGTGTGCTGAACGCCAACTTCAAGAAGGCGAAAACCGGGGTTCTCACGAAACAGAAGGAGGCGCTCACCAACGACTTCTTCGTCAACCTGACGGACATGGAAACGGAGTGGAAGCCCGCCGAACAAGAGGGCCTCTACGAAGGGTTTGACCGCAGCACCGGCAAGCTCAAATGGACCGCCAGCCGCGTTGACCTCGTCTTTGGAGCCCACGCGCAGCTGCGGGCGCTGGCCGAGGTCTATGCCCAGGACGATGCCAAGAAAAAATTCGCGAACGACTTCGCCGCCGCCTGGACGAAGGTCATGAACCTCGACCGGTTCGATGTCGCGTAACACGCGGTAACGCAGAAACAGAAAAGCGCCTCCTCGCGGGGCGCTTTTTTTTATGCAGATGCGATCCGTGATCGCGAAGGCGGGTTCAAGGAACCCGCCCTACACCTTCTTGCCGACGAAGAACGCGTAGCTGTAGAACGTTTTGAACCGGCGGTAGAGTTCTGCCTCTTCCCGCTGCTCGGCAACGAGGACCTGGGCGGCTTCGCTGTTCGAATGCTTTTTTAAGAACGCATCAATGATGCTTTCCTGCGGGTTATAATAGTTATCGGTCCAGCAGGATTCCGGCAGGACAAATGAGGCGACGACTTCATAACCGGCCTGCTCCATCACGGAAACCTTGCGGGCGACGGTATCGATCTCCGGATAGGCCGCGGTCCAAAAGTCATTGATTTCAGCCGGGCGTTCATCGGTCAGCCAGGCGATTTCCGACACGGCCATATAGCCGCCGGGTTTAAGAAACCTGCGCCATTCCTTGAGCCCGCGCTCAAACCCGATGTTATAAATGGCGCCCTCCGACCAGATCAGGTCGAACTCATCCTCCTTAAACGGCAGGTGGTCCATGGATGCCGTAATGCCCCGAACCCGCTCCTGCAGTCCGCACCGCGCGGCGTCCGCATTCAGCCGATCGATAAACGGCTCGAGCATATCGACCCCAATGATCGCTCCCGGCCAGCTCCAGCGTCTGGCCGCCGGTTCCGCAGCCGATGTCGGCCATGCGGGATTCATCGGTCAGGTTCTCAACAAAGCTGAGCGCCTGGCGTGTAATCTCCGGACTGCCGGGCCCCTGGCGCTCCAGGCGCGAGTAATAATCACAGATCAGGCCCAAGCCCGGTTCCATATTCATCTCTCCGCGGCACAGTGCGATGCACCGTTTTATGAAGGGACGATATCGCCGACGCCGTTGAGGATGTAGTCCGGGCAGTAAGCAAACTGGGTGGCGCTCTCGCGGGTGCTGACGCCGCTGAGCACGAGGCAGGTGGTGATTTCCGATTCGATGCCGGCAATCATGTCCGTATCCATTCGGTCGCCGACAATGGCCGTCTCCTCGCGACGGCACTCCAGCTTTTTGAGCGCATTGCGCATCATCAGCGGATTCGGCTTGCCGACATAATAGGCCTTGCATCCGGTCGCCAGTTCAATCGGCGCGAGCAGCGCACCGGTGGAAGGAATCATCACGCCGCCCTCAACCGGGCCGGTAAGATCCGGGTTGGTGCCGATCAGCTTGGCGCCTTCGTTCACCAGTTTCGTGGCTTTGCAGATGCGTGCATAGTCGTAGTTATCGCTTTCGCTCACGACCACATAGTCGGGCTTGGTGTCGTCGATGGAATAGCCGACATCGTAGAGCGCATTGATGATACCGGCATCGCCGATCACATAAGCTGTGCCGTTGGGTTTCTGGCTCTGCAGGAAGGCGGCCGTGGCGCGCGCACTGGTATAGAAATGCGATTCATCGACATCGAGCCCCATGCGCCCGAGCTTTTCGCTCAGCTCGCGCAGCGTCTTGGCACTGCTGTTGGTCAGGAACAGGAACCTTTTGTTTTCGGCCTTCAGCCAGTTCACGAACTCCGTAACGCCGGGCAGCAGCTCCTTGCCGTGATAGATCACCCCGTCCATATCGCAGATGAACGCCTTTTTATTCCGTAAATCTTCCATGTTGGCTCCTGATTGAAAAAGTGTGCGCAACGATAGCGGCTTTTCTGCCCATTGGAAGGTTTATTGCCGCGGCGGCAGAAAAAGATCCGGCCGCCGGAATACTCCAGCGGCCGAACCCGGGTGCAGCGGGAAATTCTATCGGCGTCCGCCGCCGTCTGCCGGCGGACCGCTCGGGACTTCATCTTCCGTGAGGTAGCCGTCTTTATTGGTATCAAACTGCGTAAAGTGCTCATCCGGACCGTCAAACTCCACAGCCGAAATCCGGCCGTCACCATCCTTATCAAGACGCTTCACCAGCTCCGCACCGGACAGGCCGCCTTTCTCACCGCCGGGGCCGCCCGGCCGCCCGCCGGGCCCTTTGCAGCCGGCCGCCAACACTACCGTCAGCGCGAGTAAACCAAACTGTTTCATCATGATCTGTTCTCCGTTGAGTTGTTTCAAATGATGCCGTCTAACCTACCAGCCTTGACCTTAAGCAAAGATGAGGCGGCGCATCGTTCCACCAAAAACCGCCCGCCGGCTTTCGCCGACGGACGGACCCGTGTTAGAGGATAAATTTATGGTTTTTTCAGGCCGCCGGAACCGGATGCTTCAGCAGCTCCATTTCTCCATCAGCGCCCCGGCGGATCTTGATCCAGCAGCGCCAGTTTTTGTCGTCGGCCTCCGGATAGTCCTCGCGGTAGTGGCTGCCGCGCGATTCCTTGCGCATCAGCGCCGCGCGCAGTTTCATCTCGGCATTAAGGATCATGTTGGCGGTTTCATGGCACTGCCGCAGTTCATGCAGGTCCGCCGCCTTGAGCAGCGGCACCTGGTGGTCGCGCAGGTATTCGATATACATCAGCGCGGCGAGCAGCCGTTCCTCGCTCTTCACATAGAGGATAAAGTTCGGAATCATCACGCCCTGCATCGTCTGCGTGACCCACTGCGGCGAAAAGCCGCGATCGCGCAGCAGCGGTGCGTAGATGTCGGAGTTAATCGCCTTCAGGTCGGCACTGCTGACCTTAACCAGCTCGCGGCCTTTCGCATATTCCGCCGCCGTTTTTCCGGCCAGTGCGCCCTGAGCACCTGATCCTGCCAGCGAACTGCCGATCTGCGTATAGATCCCTCCGGTCTGCATGGAGCCGAGCGCATCGCCGGCCGCATAGAGTCCCGGAATATTGGAAGAGCATTTGTCGTCCTGCGGGAACAAGCCTTCGGCCTTATGGATTGCCATACCGGCCGAAACTCCGCCGCCGGCATCCCCCATCGGCGGGCCGCCGTGGCCGCCGCCTGCAGGGGGGCCGCCGCCCGGAGGACCTCCGGCCATTTTATCCCCGCCGGGCGGCGGACCGCCGCCGGGAGGCGGACCGCGGTGATCCCCGCCGGGACCGTTCTGACCGGCACCGGGCGGTGGACCCATCATCATGCCGCCGGCCGACGGACCGCTTTTCTCAACTTCAATATTCTGCTCCACGCCCAGCATGCCGCGAATTTCCTGGGAGCCCGCAGAGGTGACCTGGACCAGGCCGTCGAGACCGAAATTGGTCATGCCGTGTCCGTCGACCCACTCCTTGCCGGTAATCTCGGCGCCGATGCGGTAGGCCATGGCGTCGCCGTCGGATGTCAACGATCCAATCTGCCAGCCGGTCGGCTTGAAACCGCTGGCGCCGGTGCACAGAATGACGCTCTTGGCATGGATGGCGATCGATTCATTGCTGTCGATAAACAAGCCCATCGCGCCTGCAATGCTCCCGTTATCCTCCAGCAGGTGTGTGAGCATGACGCGTTCAACCACGCGGATACCGCGCTCTTTGAGCGGTTTGTTAAAAGCCTTGGTGTAGGTGGCCTCTTTGAAGAACCCCCAGGATTCAAGCTCTTCAACCACGTTTGCCGACTGGTCGAGCACCAGCTCGGTGTAGACCGGGTTATTCATATATTCCGCCGCAGCGGCGGTCTTCTTCAGGTATTCCTCTTTGCTCATTCCATCTTCTTCGCTGAAGCGGAAAATGCCGCGTGCAAACGGCGTCTGGCCGGATCGGCCGACCGCGCCTTTATCAACCAGCAGCACCTTGGCGCCGGCATCGTGCGCCTTGACGGCCGCGAAAACGCCGGCCATGCCGCCGCCGACCACCAGCACATCGGTCTGCATCTGTTTAAGGGTGCCTTCGACGGCCTTCTCCTTCGCTTCGGAAGCAGTGCCGGAAACGCCCATCGGCATCGGCGGGCGGCCGCCGGACTGTGCGCCCTCTTTCTGGGCAAAAGCCGAAACACCGACCACGGCGCAGGAACCGCCGACCGCTCCCATGAAGCCCCGGCGTTTAAATTTTGAATTAAGCGGATTCATGAAGTTCTCCTATCCGGCCTTCGGCCGGTAATTTGGGCAGGTACGACGCGATCAGCGCCAGGGCGGCCGCAGCGGCCAGGGCAATCCAGAATGCCGACATGGCTTCGGTGCTGTGCCGCCCAACCCGAACGGCATGCCATGTGCCGAACACCACAAAGGCCAGCGAAAGAATGCCGTGGATGATCCGGAACGTCTGGTATTTCATCTGCTTGCGGATGAAGGCCAGCACAACGAGTACGATCATCAGGAACCAGGCAATGATACCGGTCAGCATCACCGGCGACTTGATCATCAGCACTAGGTTGTCCACCGGATTCGATTCCTGCGCCCAGAACCGGCGGATGATCATCAGAAACGGGTGGACCAGGAAGAACAGGCCGGCGGCATAGCCGATATATTTGTGCCAGCGCACCGTGGCGGCGAATTTCATATTCGTGGTGTTTTTCGGCATCAGGCGCGACAGCCAGAACAGCCCGAGCATCAGCCCGAAGGCGCTCACGCTGACCAGTGCCGTCGCCAGCTGCAGGGCGTTCTGGGTCGGCACATCCTGCGACACAGCCAGCAGCACCGGCACACCGGCGAAGAACAGCAGAAACAGCGGCATAAAGATCCATTTAGTCATTGCGGGTCACCATGAGGTTATGGCCGGAATGGTTTTTCCCGCCGAAATGTTAATTGCGTCCACCGGGCAGTACTGCTGGCAGAGATAACAGACCTGACAGTCCTGCGGATATTTGATCTCCGCCTTGCCCGTCTTTTCATTCATTCGAAGCACATCGGTCGGGCAGGTCGGCACGCACGTCCCGCATCCGATGCATCCATTGATACTGTCAATCGCCATATCACTCTCCGGGTTTGGTTTTCAAATGATTGCTTAAGACCCTGCCGCACTCGACCTTAAGGAAAGGTTAAGCCTGCGGCCTTTAACCACACAGCGGCAGGACGCCGTGCGCATCGCTGTTCAGCAAAAAAACCCGGCCATTGGAGAGGTATCCAATGACCGGAGGCGTGTTGTTGGGAGGAAAAAGACGGCTGCCCGGGAGACTCTGGGTGGTCTTGGGGAGGCAGATGCCTCCCGGACAGCCATGATGGAATCATTTCAAAGCGGTGCTTTCAATTGATGCGAGTACACTACCCGACCTAACCTTAAGGAAAGATTAAGGCATTTCTTTCCGCCGCATGAATTATCCTGCCTGAAAATCATTCCTCCGCAAACTGAGCGGAGCACGGCCGCAGTCTGCTGCACTGGAAGCAGGCGGGCCGCCTGCGGTACAGCTCGTACCGCCTCGAACTTTCGGGGCTGCTCGGAGGACTCCCCTGCGGATCAAAAAAAACCGGCCATTGGAGAGGGATCCAATGACCGGAGGCGTGTTGTTGGGAGGAAAAAGACGGCTGCCCGGGGGGCTCTGGGTGGTCTTGGGGAGGCAGATATCCCCCCGGACAGCCTTGATGGAAAAATGCTGTGCTTAGCGGCGGGCGCCCTGACCCTGCGGGGGTCCGGTCGGGGCTTCGCTCTCGCTCAAATAGCCGTCGCCGTCCTTATCCAGCGTTGTAAAAAGATCGGAAGGTCCGTCGAACTCCGTGCTCGAAACCTTGCCGTCGCTGTCAGTATCCAGGCGGGCCACAAAGGCAGCGCCGGTTTCCTGACCGCGGCCCTGCATGCTCTGGCCGCCCTGCATACCCTGCTGCATACCCTGGCCGCCCTGCTGCATGCCCTGGCCGCCCTGCTGGCCGTTCGGAGGACCGGAAGGAATTTCACTGGTCGTCAGGTAGCCGTCGCCGTCGGCATCAAACTGGGCAAAGTGTTCAGCCGGTCCGTCAAATTCGCTTTCGGAAATTTTGCCGTCGCCGTCAGCATCGAGTTTAGCAATCAGCTCGGCAGCCGTAGGCGCCTGCTGACCACCCTGTTGACCGCCCGGCTGCGCCCAGGCGGCGCCGGCAGCAAAAAGAAGTGCGATGAGATATTGAGATTTCATAATTACGGTCTCCATTCTTTCTGAGTTTACGATCCCTTGGTCGGCCGTCACGGCTTTCCGTATCGTTGAACAGGAAGATAGCAGGCCTTACCTTAAGGCCGCGTTAAGGCCGGTTTTTTGCGGTAAAAAAATCTCTGCCGGCGCGAATCGTCCCTTATTTAAAGGCCGCGGGACCGCGGCGGGAAGCGAAAAAAACCGGTCATTGGAGCGGGATCCAATGACCGGCCGGTGTGGTGAAAAAAGCGGCGGAACAGCTATGACCGGGGCAGCGCAACTTCCCGGGTAAGGGAGCCGTCCGGTGTGTCCATGTGAACTGTGATCCGGATTCGGCTGGAGGACGCCGAGGCGGTGACATCCGAAAGGGATACTGAATCGGTGGTGTACATTTTCCATTTACCGGCCTCGAGCAGCGGCACCTCCACGGCACCGTCGACCGAACAGGAAACATAGGCAGTCTCCTCGGCGGCGTCATCGGGAATGACGGCGTGCAGGGCGGATTCCGGCGATTCTGAGGAATCGCGGTAGCTGATGCGGTAATCGACCGTCAGGTTTTCAAGCGGTACGCCGCTGAGATTGTAGAGGGTGAGGCAGTACTGGTATTCGCTGCGGCCGGAGGCGAGTGAAAACTCTTCTTCTGCAGGCAAGTCGGCCTGTTCTTCGCCGATCCAGCGCCGGTGGGTCCAGCGGGTCGGAATGATGACGAACTCCGTCGGCGACATGAATACCTCTTTCTTTTCCCAGCCGGTGAGATAGTCCTGGTCGGTTTCGATAAACCGGGTTTTCGGGGAGTCCACCAGCGTGCCGTCGATCGTGATGAGCTCAACGGCATCCTCGAGGCTGTCGCAGCCGATGACCGCCGCATTGAACGATGTGCCGTCGATCAGCGAATAGGTCCGGAACTCTTCGTAGGCGCGGGTGGTCAGCGCCGCCGCGAGGGCGGCCAGCATCAGCATTCTTTTCATTAAAGTCTCCTTTCGGGGCCCCTTGGGTTCCCCATGATCTGCCGTCAGTATGCCCGGCGGCGGCTTAAGAATGCGTGAAGCACCGGCACAAAAAAGTTCCGGCCGCCGGACAAAGTCCAGCGGCCGGAACAGGTGTGTTGTTTGGGGGAGATTTTTAGAAGGCCGCTCCAACCCATGCGCCGAGCACCAGGGCGTCGTCCGCATCGGCGTTGGCCGCCGGCGTTGAAACATACTGAACCGACGGCTGGATGTAGAAACTCGGGATAATCTGGAAGCGATGTCCCAGCTCGAAGACCATTTCCTGGTCTGTATCCACGCCGCGGGCATCGTTATAGTCATCGCTCAGCCCGGCATAGGTGATGAAGGCCATCGTGTGGTCATCTACACGGCCGGGGAACAGGCCTTTCCAGTTGGCACCGCCGCTGAGCTGCAGCGGAACCGATGCGGTTTCGTCCTGCGTGGTGTAGGCCCCGAAGAGGAAGAGCTTGAGCCCTTCAATCACTTCCACGGCGCCGTGACCGTAGAACCGCAGCAGGTTGGAGGTATCGCCGCCGTCGAAATCATCATATTCATAAATAGAATCTGCGATACCGAAATAGAAGCGGGCCGGACGCTCAAAGATTTCCGGGGTCCAGTCATACTGGGCCATGATCGTTACACCGTCATCGCTGCGCCAGCTCCAGTCGGTTCCCTTGACGTAGTCGCTCCAGATGGAATCGTTAATCTGGTAGAAACCGAGCTGGAACTGATGTTCTTCATCCAGCGTATATTTCACGCGGCCGCCCCAGAGACCCAGCGGGAAGGAATAGATCTGCGGACTGTCGAGCATCATCGAACGGATGGGGCCGTTGATGGCGGTGCTGAGGGAATAACGGTAGAGATCATCATTGGCAAAATCCTCATCCATCGAGGTCCGGCCGAATTTTACCGCCACATCCTCACCGATCATTGTTTCGATCCACAGCTGGTAGAGCCAGGCCACCTGCCCGGCCGGACCGCCGTTGATGCACATCGGGTCATAAATACCGCCGACATCCCCGGCAATGCCGTTGCCCTGGCGGTTGACCATGGAAATTTTGAGCGTGGTTGCATTCCAGCCGAGCAGCTTTTCCAGGTCCAGGTCGGCACCCGCATAAACCTGGGCCGTAAACTGATCATCGGTCCGGACACCGCCATCAACATTTCCCGCATAGATGGAATCGAAGTACAGGAACGGGGAGATCCCCGATTCCTCCAGGTTTTCGCGGCCGTCGAACAGCCGCCCCTCTTCGTACCACATTTTCGGTGTATCCGCCTGCTCTGCCAGTGCAAGACCCGATGACAGCAGCAGGATACTAATGATTTTGGTTTTCATGTCTCTTCCTCCGTATTTTTCGTTTTACGACACCACTTTCCTCATAATTTCCGCGATGTCGGGATTGCTGTAGAGTGCATCCACCATCTCTGAGTAGAGCGAGACGAAGCGTTCATTCTTGATCAGCCCGCCGAAGATCGGCTCCAGCCGCAGGAACGAAAGCACATCATCCTCAGTACCCATTGCTGCCTGGTGCAGCTCGTCTTTCATTTCATCAACAATATCGAGCTCCACGCCGTGGCGGCTGAGCCCCTTGTCGCTGTAGTAACACCAAGCCGCAATCACCAGTGTCGCGTATTTGATGCTCCCCCCTGCAGCCAGATTTTCGTTGATGGTTGAAATCAGGAATTTGGGCAGTTTGGCCGAGCTCTCCAGGCAGATGCGCGCCAGGCTGTCCTTGATGTTGGGATTTCCGAAGCGTTCGATCAGGCTGTCTTTGTAGGCATTCAGGTCAATACCGGGCACCTCGTCGAGCACCGGCGTTGCTTCCTGGTCCATGAAGGCCCGCAGGTATTTGCCGAAGAGCGGATCGCTAACGGCGCCGTCGATGGTTTCATGCCCGTGAATCGAGCCGAGCAGCCCAAGCACCGAGTGGCCGGCGTTGAGCAGGCGGATCTTCATCTTTTCATACGGCGTGACATCCGGCACAAACTGTGCTCCGACCTTTTCCCATGCAGGCCGGCCGTTGCAGAAGTTGTCCTCAATCACCCATTGGCTGAAGGGCTCGCAGGTGACCGGCCATGAGCCGCGCACCCCGAATTCGGTCCGAAGCAGCTCAATATCCGATGCGGTAGTCACGGGTGTAATGCGGTCGACCATGGCGTTCGGGAAGCAGACGTTGGCCTCGATCCACTCGGCGAGCTCCGGATCCTGTTTGCCGGCAAAGGCGAGCAGCATCTTTTTGGTCATATCCCCGTTGTGCTGGATATTGTCGCACGACTGGACGGTGTACGGCGGCAGGCCGGCATCGCGCCGCTTTTTAAGCGAGGCGGTCAGGAAACCGAAGATCAGGGTCGGGTTGCCGGGGTTGGCCAGGTCGTGCTGCACGTCGGGATTGTCGAAATTGAATTCGCCGGTGGCGGGATTAAAATTATAGCCGCCTTCAGTAATTGTGAGCGAAACGATTTTGGTGTCCTCGTGCGCCATGCGGTCGATCACTGCAATGGGATCATCCACGCTGAGCATGAAGTCGATAATCGACCCGATGATGCGGGCTTTTACCGTGCCGTCGGGGTGTTTGAACATCAGGGCATAGAGGAAATCCTGGCCCTTGAGGATATCGCGCATTTTGCGGTCGGATTCCCGCAGGCCGACCCCGCAGATGCCCCAGTCCAGCGCATCGGATTCGTTCATCAGCGAACCGGTGTAGTAGGCTTCGTGGGAGCGGTGGAACCCGCCGACGCCGACGTGGACGATGCCCGCTTTCATTTTGCTGCGGTCATAGGTCGGGACAATCATTTTATCGGCGAGCAGCGGCAGGTTTTTCTGATTCAGTTGGATTGATTTGTTCATGGTTGTTTCTCCTGATTCAAGGGGCTGGTTGTTTAGGACATTGCGGGTTCTGCGACGATACCGGCTTCGGCTTCCGGAGCCTCCACCGAAGCTTTCCTGCGGCGCATCACCCAATAGGCAAAGACGAAGTAGATAATGGTGCAGATAAAGCCGTAACGGTAGAAGACAGCGCGGTTCGCCTCGTAGGCATCCATATCCGGGCTGCCCCACATGGTGATGCAGGCCAGCACCATGGTGATGACCAGGCTGGCACGCGACACAATGTGCAGCACCTTCGAAAGCGTGGAGCGGTCCTTAACCGGGGTCGGCTCCTTGTAGGCCAGGTAGGCCTGGTATTCCACCACTTCGGCGTCAAACGCGGCGGCCGCGGCTTCTTCTTCCGGATAGCTTTCGGCTGCGCCGTATTTTTTGGCCAGGACGGTGTAGAGGATGACGGTGAAGATCCAGGTCGGAATGAAGAGATAGTAGAACGACATCACATTCAGCGCATTGAGGCCGAACCCGAAGACCAGCCCGGCAATCCACGACGTGATCGCCGGCGTGCTGTGGGTCAGCTGGCGGTATTTGGCCCAGTAGCGGGTAAAGCCGATTTTCGGAAAGAGCACATGTTCGGCAAATACAATCGCCCCGACCGGAACCACCAGCAGGCCGGCATAGGTCAGCAGCGGCAGCATTTTGGAAAAGACAAACGGGAAACAGGCGACCGCAACAGTCACAACACCAACGGTGAGCGTAACCTTTTTGCGGGAATGGTTGTGGAAGATCGCCTGCGCGGCCAGGCCGGCGCGGTAGAGGTTGGCGTTGGCTGTGGTCCAGCCGGCGATGATGACGATCACAAAACCGGAGAGGCCGAGGGCATAATACGCCACGTCGCCGGGATCGAGCTCCACAATGCTTTTCTTCAGCAGTACGGCCGTGCCGGCACCCATGATGCCGGCGGCAATCCAGGCCACAAAATGACCGAACAGCATGCCGGAACAGGTGCAGAGTCCGTAGATCTTCTTTTTGGCATAGCGGAACAGCGCCATATCAATCAGGCCGAAATGGGTAATGGTATTGGCGGCCCAGGCAAAGCCGATCACTTCCAGCAGTCCAATGCCCGGCTCCCCGGCCGCCGTGACCCCCGTCCAGATCGATTGATCGCCGATGGCCATAAAGTCGCCGAAGCCCGAGAGCGTGGTTTTACCCAGCACAGCGTGGGCAATCGCCGGCATCAGCACCAGCGCGCCGCTCGTGAACATCACAAACAGCCACGGCGCACAGATGCCCGAGAAATCAGAGACGGCGTTGAACCCGTACATCGCCACGAAGACCACAATGATCCCCACCGCAATCACCACCGCCACAAACCGGATGTCGTTTGGATACCACGACAGCTGCGCGGGTATGTGGAAAAGAAACCGCACCGCCGTCGACGACACCGTAATCATGGCCGCCGATATCACAGTGAAAATGATGACGTTCGCCCAGTTATAGAGTTTGGTCATGTTATCGCCGGCAATTTTATGAAGATAGGTGTAGAGGCTCAGCCGCGTGTCGACGGCAATCGGCGAAGTGATGAGCGTCCAGCTGAGAATGGCGAGGATGTTGCCGATCAGCAGGCCCAGCAGGATATCCATCGTTTTGGCCCCCAGGGCAACAAAGGTTGCTCCGATGACAAACTCAGTGGCCGCCACATGCTCACCGGCATACAGCCCCATAAAATGCGTCCAGCCGTGCAGTTTGTGTTTTGCAATCGGAAGCTGCTCTTGCCGGACGTTTTCCAGCGCTTGGAATCTTGAATTCATGATCTTCTCTTACTTTCCCTATGTGTTGTTAATTTCCTACCCCTAGCTGGATGGCCCGAACCTCAGCTCATCCAGTTTCCACCGTCGACGTTGTACGTTTGGGCCACGATGTATTCACTTTCCGCACTGGCCAGGAATACCGCCATGCCCACCAAATCCTCCGCGGTTCCCATACGCCCGTACGGCACCGCTTCGCCGACCAGGCGCTTCTTTTCACCGCGCGGCCGGTTTTCATATTTTGCAAACAGCGCATCCACGCCGTCCCAGTGTTCGCCGTCAACCACACCGGGCGCGATGGCGTTCACGTGAATTCCATGCTCAATCAGGTTCAGCCCGGCCGACTGGGTCAGGCTGATGACCGCGGCCTTGGTGGCGCAGTAGACCGCCACCAGCGGCTCGCCGCGCCGGCCGGCCTGGCTGGCCATATTAATGATCCGCCCGCCGCGCCCCTGCTCAATCATCACCTTCGCCGCGGCCTGCAGTGTAAACAGCGTGCCGGCGACATTGATCGAGAAGAGGCGGTCGTAACTCTTGCGCGTAATTTCAACAATCGGCGCCAGATCGAAAACCGCCGCGTTATTGATCAGGATATCGAGCCCGCCTGCGACGGAGACAACGGCCTCAACCGCCGCCTCGATCGAGGCCTGCTCCGTGACATCCATCTTCACGGCAAAGGCGCCGTTTCCGATCTCTTTCGCAGACTGTTCTGCGCGCTCAAAATCGATGTCGCACAGCGCAACCCGTGCGCCCTCTGCGGCATAGGCTTCGGCAAAGGCCCGGCCGATGCCGCGCGCCGCGCCGGTGATCATGGCCGTTTTGTTCTCAAGGCGTCTCATTGTTGATATCCTGTCGGTTAGTTTTGATTACGCTTTTTTGCGGTGCTGCAGGCAGTCGAGCGCCACCGCGATCAGCAGTACGGAGCCCTTGATAACCATCTGCACAAACTGGCTGACATCGAGCAGCACAAGGCCGTTGCTCAGCACACCCAGCACAAGCACCCCGGCGAGTACATTGGAAATCTTACCGAAGCCGCCGGCCACACTGACGCCGCCGAGTACGCAGGCCGTCAGCACATCAAACTCAAAGCCTTTGCCGGAGAGCACCTGGCCGGAGTTGGTGCGCGAAAGAATCACAACGCCCGCCACGCCGGCGAAGAAACCGGACAGGGTGTAGACGAGGTATTTCACGCGCTTTACATTGATGCCGGAGAGCTCGGCGGCCTCTTCGTTGCCGCCGACCGCATAGAAGTAGCGGCCGAAATAGGTCTTGCGCAGAATGAACATGCCCAGCCCCATCACGACAGCCATAATGATGACCGGAATCGGAATCGGACCCAGATAACCCTGGCCGATGACCGCGAAGGATTTCGGAAACCCGAAGATCGGAAGGCCTTTACAGATCAGGTAAGCCACGCCTTCGATGATGATCATCATCGCAAGCGTCACAATAATCGGCGGCATCTGCAGGTTGGCGATAATCCAGCCGTTGCCGAATCCCACCGCCGCAGAGAGCAGCAGCGCCAGCAGCACGGCCAGTGCCGGATGAACCCCGGCATTCACCATCAGCCACGCCGTCACTATATTCACCAGCGTAATGAGTGAACCGACCGATAGGTCAATCCCGCCGAGCAGCAGCACAAAGGCGAATCCGACCGCGGCAATCCCCATCATCGACACCTGGCGGGCAATGTTGAGCAGGTTGTGGCTGACAAAAAAGTTTTCCGAAGCAATCGAGAAAAATACCATCAGTGCCAACAGCACGATATAGATTCCGAAGTGCTTCCCGATTTCGGCGGCCTTGGCGCCGATGCTGTTTGATGATTCCGTTTTTTTCATAATCTTGTTCCCCGTTTTTTTAGGACTGCGACGCGAATCCCATAATCGTTTCCTGGTTGAAATCCTTGCGCTCCAGCTCGCCGGAGATCCGGCCCTCTTTCAGCACAAGAATGCGGTCGGACATGCCCATCACCTCTTCCATCTCGGAGGAGATCATCAGCACCGCCTTGCCGGATTCGACCAGGCTGTTCACCAGCGCATAGATTTCCGACTTGGCCCCGACATCAATGCCGCGGGTCGGTTCATCGAAAATCACCAGCGTCGGCTCCGTGGAGAGCCATTTGGCAATAATCACCTTCTGCTGGTTGCCGCCGCTGAGGTTTTTAATCGCCTGCTCAATCGACGGGGTTTTAATGCGGATTGCATCTTTGTAATATTCGGCAATGCGCCGCTCCTCCTTTTTATTGACCGTGAAGAAGCGGGAGATCCGTTCCATGATCGCCATGCTGATGTTGCCGCGGATGGCAACCTCCAGCAGGGCTCCCAGTTTTTTGCGGTCTTCCGGAACCAGGGCAATCCCCTCGTGGATGGCCTCCTTCGGCAGCCGCGGATGAATTTCCTTGCCGTGCAGCACAATACGGCCGGCCGTCGGCTGTTTGACGCCGAAGAGCAGCTCGGCCAGTTCCGTGCGGCCGGCGCCGATCAGGCCCGCCAAGCCGAGCACCTCACCCTTGCGGATCTTCAGGCTGATGTCCTCCACACCGTTGCCGGAAAGGTTTTCGACTTCCAGCAGCACCTCTTCGGAGATCTGGTGCTTACGTTTCGGATAGGTCTCTTTCAGCTCCCGGCCGACCATCAGCTTAACGAGATCGTCGAGGTTGGTGTCGGACGTATTGAGGGTTTCGATCTTCTGGCCGTCGCGCAGCACCGTAATGCGGTCGGACAGCCGGAAAATCTCTTCCATGCGGTGCGAGATATAGACAATCGTCACCCCATTGGCCTTCAGCTTTTCCACCATCAGGTAGAGCGACTCCGCCTCGGCCGCGGTCAGCGGCGCGGACGGTTCGTCCATAATCAGGATCTGTGCATTCTGGGAGATGGCCTTGGCGATTTCCACCAGCTGCTGATAGCCGACCGTCAGGCTGCCCACGAGCGCGTTCGGATCGATATCGATATCAAACTGCTCGAAGATGGCGGCGGCCTTTTCGGCCATGGCCTTTCGATCAATCATTATGCCGTTTTTGTGGATGGCGCGGCCGAGAAAAATATTCTCGGCCACAGAGAGTTCATCCACCAGGTTGAATTCCTGGTAGATCACCGACACGCCGAGCTGTTCCGACATCTTCGGGGTCAGCGAAGAAAAATCGCGCCCCCGAATAACCACTTTGCCTTCAGTCGGAACAACGGCGCCGGTGCAGGTTTTAATGAGCGTCGATTTCCCCGCGCCGTTTTCACCGACCAGCGCGTGAACCTCGCCTTTCACGATATCCAGGCTGACGTTGTCCAGCGCAACCACGCCCGGATATCGCTTCGTTATATTTTTAAGCTGCAGCAGAAGCATCGGATCACACCTTATTTGATGTAGTATTGGTCAACGTTCTCGATGGTTACCGGAATCAGTTCGCGGTAAACGCGCGCCGGAAGCTCTTCGCCGGAGGCCAGTTTGTCCACAAAGCTGTAAACGGTCCGGGCCACGTCTTCGTCGGTGCCGGTCACGATGACGCTCATCTTGACGGCTTCACCGTTTTTGATCGCATCGAGCTCCGGCTTGGTGGCATCCACCGCAAACACGCCGAAGTCGTCGGTATCTTTACCGGCAGCCTTGGCGGCCTCGTTCGCCCCCACCGAACCGCCGCCGCCGATGCAGCAGACCACTTTCACATTCGGGTTGGACTGGAAAATCGTTTCCATTTTAGTGATGCCCTCATCCGGGTTAATCGCACTGGTTTTCGCCACCACTTTGGCTTCAGGAGCCAGTTCCTTGAGCGCGTCCTCAATGCCGTTGCCGCGGGCCAGCAGCACCGGCAGCTGCGGATAGTTCAGGATGGCCACCTCCGCCTTGCCGCCGTGCACCTCTTTAATAAAGGCCGCCGCTTCTTTGCCGACCAGGTATCCGAGGTCATGGTTGTCGATCAGCCAGCGCACATCGGCGTTTTCCAGATCGTCGTCCCAGGCAATCACTTTCACGCCGCGGGCCATTGCTTCCTTGCAGGCCCCTTCGATTCCGGCCGGGTCCGCCGGATGAACAATGATGACGTCCATACCGCGCGCCACAAAGTTTTCGATCTGCATGATCTGCTTGCCCACATTACTCTCGCAGGCGACATAACTCATTTTCGCGCCGTTGGCCTTGGCTTCTTTCTGAATCGCCTGGCAATAGCCCGACCACGTCGGATTACTCAGGTCCTGCACGGTCATGCCGACCTTGACCTGGCCTTCGCTGCCCTCTTTCGGTCCGCATCCAACGAGCGCCGCCGCGGCGGTAAGTACTGCGATGATTCCTGTGACTTTAGCTTTCATCCTATCCTCCATTACTTTTTAGGTTCGCTGCCCTATCTTTCTTATTCCGACGAAGAAAGTTTACCCCCGTCAACCTCATCCGTCGAACTTAACATTTACATATCATTGACTTATCGATTTATGGATCAGGTGCTCCGGCAGCTTCGGCGTGGCCCCTTTCTGCATGCAGACAAAGGTCGAAACCTCATTCGCGAACAGGTTCACCTCCGCCAGCGGCCAGCCCTTGAGCAGGCCCATGCAGAAGGCCGCGTTGGCGGAATCGCCCGCGCCGACCGAATCGACCGCCACGCCTTCGCAGCCCGGGAAATCATCGATTTCATCGGCACTCAGCAGGATGCTTCCGTCTTTGCCGCGGGTGTAGGCGATATACTTGAGGTCAAACTTTTCACGCACGGCCTGCAGCAGCTCCTCGGTGCTGCCCTGCAGGTCAAAATAGTCCGCAATCACCGGCAGCTCCTCATCGCTGACCTTCAGTACGTTCGCCAGCTCCAGCGATTCCTCGACCACCGCCTTCGAATAAAACGACTGGCGCAGATTGATGTCGTAGATCTTCAGCGCGGTATCCGGCACGTGCTTCAGGAACAGGCGGATTGAACCGCGCGATTCCCCGGAGCGCTGCGAAAGCGAACCGAAACAGGCCGCATCCAGCGTGCCGGCCAGCGCCTTGAGCTCATCCGGAAAGGGAATATGGTCCCAGGCAACATCTTCGCGGATTTCATAGGTCGGCTTGGCGTTATTCAGCACCACATTCACCGTGCCGGTCGGATATTCCGCCGTTTCAAAAATAAACTCCGAAGACATGCCCAGCTCTTTCAGGCTCTCCACCAGCTCCTTGCCGAGCGGATCCGCCCCGACACAGCTGACCGGCACGGCGTTGGCGCCGAGCTGCCCGCAATGGCATGAAAAGTTGGCCGGCGCACCGCCCATCCGTTTGTGTTCCGGGAATACGTCCCATAGCAGTTCGCCGATCCCTGCCACATTAAACTGTTTTTTCATCGCTATCTCCTGACCCCGTTGGGTTTGTTCACTTTCCTGATTTGAGAGTCACAGGTTCGCATGGAACGCCATTTTGTAAATATATTTGTTAGTTTTATGTTTGCATTCATTTGTCATTTTGCTGACATTTGCTCCATGAACTCCTCAAAACCAAGGTACTTACAGATTTCGGAAGAAATCCGAATTTTAATCCGCAACCAGACCTACAAGCCGGGCGATCTCCTTCCGACAGAACATGAAATGGCAAAACGCTTCGGCGCATCGCGCCCCACCATCGCCAAGGCGCTCAAACTGCTGAGCGATGAAAAGCTGGTGCGCCGCCGCGCCGGATTCGGCACCCAGGTGCTGGCCCCCGGCAAGGCCGCGCTCACGGCCGCCTTCCTCGTGCCGCGCATTCATGAAACCGAAATCTTCGAGCCCATCTGCGACAGCATCACCGCCACCGCCAACCAATCCGGCATGCGGATCATCCAGCCCGCGGAATTCAGCCTGCAGCACGATATCCGCTCTTACGCCCGGGCGCTGACTGAGCAGTACATCGATGCCAAAGTGCAGGGCGTCTTCTTTTCCCCGGTCGAGCACGTGCCCGACCAGCAGGCCTTTAACCTCGACATCATCAAACGCCTCGGCCGCGAAAGCATTCACGTGGTCCTGCTCGACCGCGATGTCTATCCCTGGCCGCGCCAGACCCCCTACGACCTCATCGGCATCGACAACCTCGAAGCCGGCTATGTGATGGCCAACCACCTGCTGGGCAACGGCTGCAAACGCCTCGCCTTCGTCTCCGCCTCCAACCCGGCCATGACCATCCAGCTGCGCCGCATCGGCAGCCATGAAGCGCTCGTGCAGGCCGGCCACCGCGCGAACAGCCTGCTGGATGTGGAGCTCGACGAAGCCAGGCCCGAACGCGCCGCCGCCCAGCTGCGCGAAGCCAGGGCGCAGGGCATCATCTGCGCCAACGATGCCACCGCCGCGCCCCTGCTCCGCGCCCTGCTCGACCTCGGAATCCACCTGCCGCACGAAATGCAGGTCTGCGGGTTTGACGATGTGAAATACGCCTCGCTGCTCGGCGTGCCGCTCACCAGCTACCGCCAGCCGGTCAAGGATATCGGCCGCGTGGCCGCCGGCGTCATGTCCAACCGCATCAAAATGCCCGACTCCCCGCCCGTGCGCATCAGCCTCAAAGGCCAGATTGTCATCCGCGAATCCTCCTGCGGGCCGATCAGCTGACGCCTTTCGCGCTGAGCGGCCGCCCACGGCTTCCATTCAGGAAAGCGGGCGGCGGGCCGCGCAGGACCATTTCGCCATTGCACAACAGCGCCGTTTTAAAATAGTTTACCAAGGTATATGTAAGTTTTTAATCCGCGAGGGATTCTATAAAATAATAACCGGGGCCGTTTTACTGATGAGCACATGCACAACATCCTCAGGCCGCGGAGCGAATCTTCACGCGAAAAGCGCATCGCTCCTCCTTTGCCTGCTCCTGATTGCGGATATTGCCTTTATCGCAATTCATTCGATCAACTATTTATTTCCGTTCCTGGAAAACCCCCTGCTGTCGCTGGAGCAAGACGGGGGCTATCCCGAGCTTTACGAAAGTGTAAAGTGGTTCTGGATCAGCCTGCTATTCGTATACCTTGCGGTCCACCGCCGCTCATTCAGCTACTGCACATGGGGATTGTTGTTCGTATACCTCCTGTTCGACGATGCCCTCGGAATCCATGAAAACGTCGGCGCTCTCATAGCAGGCCGGCTCTCCATCGCGCCCCCGCTTGGACTTCGGCTTCAGGACCTGGGAGAACTGGCCGTTTCGGGCACGGCCGGGCTGGTCTTTTTTTCCCTGATTCTATGGGCGTATATTTCCGGGCCGCGCACGTTCAGGAAAATAACCCATGATATGCTGCTGCTGACCGCCGCCCTGGCCTTCTTCGGAGCATTCGTTGATATGGCGCATGAGGCGATTCAGATGGAGTGGGAACTTGAGGCCGTAATGGTCGTGATTGAAGACGGCGGCGAAATGGCAGTGGCGAGTTTCATGCTGTGGTATGCCTTCCTGACCAGCATCAGAGACGAAAACGCCGCGGCATATCTGATTGATTCCGCACGCACCGCCCTGAAGAAGCACGCCCCCGAAAGCCGTTAATCCTTGCTCCGCTTATCCTTGAGGCGGCACGAAAGGCACCCTATACTGCGCATCTGCCTGGGTGATTTACGGAGGAGGACGCAATGATTCCAAAAAATACAGAACTGCTGCAGCAGCTGCTCGACAACATGACCGACAACATATTCTTCAAGGACCTGGATTCCCGGTTCATCCTGATGAATAAATCCTGCGCGCAGTGGAACGGTTTTAAGGATCCAAAGGAGGCGGTCGGCAAAAAGGATACGGACCTGTTCACCCCGGCCTTTGCCGAGGACGCGCGCCGCGATGAACAGCATATTTTCGACACAGGAAAACCGCTCAAATGCAAAGAGGAGCATGCCGAGTGGGAAGACGGCCACATGAAATGGGTGTCCACCACCAAGGTGCCGCTGCGCGACACCGACGGCACCATTGCCGGCTGCATCGGCATCGGCCGCGACATTACCGACCTGAAGCACAAGGAGGAGGAGCTTGAGGCCGCCATGGCTGAGCTGAGCCGCACCAATGCCCGGCTGCAGCAGGCGAACGAGCAGATTGCCGCCGACCTGCAGATGGCCGCCCGCCTGCAGCAGACCTTCCTGCCGCACAACTACCCGATCTTCCTTTCCGCCGGACAGCAGCCGCTGCTCGACTTTCACTGTTTCTACGAAGCCGACAACAAACTCGGCGGCGACTACTGCGCCGTGCATAAGCTGGACGACCACCGCGCTGCGCTGCTTATCTGCGATGCCATGGGCCACGGCGTTCGGGCGGCGCTCATCACCGGCCTCATCCGCGCACTGAGCGAAAACCTTTCGCGGCTCCCGCTTTCGGCCGGCGACTTTCTGACCGAACTCAATGCCCAGCTGCATCCCCTTCTCCAGGACCAGGACACGATGCTGTTCGCCACCGCCTGCTGCCTGATCATCGACGTCTGCACCGGCGAGCTGACCGGCGCACTCGCGGGGCACCCCACCCCCTATCACCTTCGGCCGCAGGAAAAACGGGCGGACCCGCTGCCCATCAGCGATTCCGCACTCGGCCCCGCGCTGGCCATTACGCCGGACTCCGCCTACGAAACCTTTTCCGTGATGCTTCGGCCGGGCGACCGGATCCTGATGTATACCGACGGCATCTGTGAGGCGTCGAACGGCGAGGATGAGGAGTTCGGCGACGGACCGTTCCAGCAGGTGCTTGCCGCCCACTGCGCCCTCCCGCTCAAAGAGCTCTTTCCGGCCATACTGGAGGCCGCCCGGCACCATGCCCACAGCACCAAACTGGGCGACGACCTCTGCCTGCTCGGCTTTGCGCTCAACGGACTGGTGGAATAAAAAAGTGCCGGCCAGTGCGGATGTTTATTCCGCCGTCACGCGGTAGAAGGCCGCATCGGCATCAGAATCGAGCACATACGTATTGGTCGGCGCAGTCGTGACGATGCCGCTTTCCACTGTGGTGAAACTGCCGGTTAGGCTGGCCGCCGTTTCCAGCGTGTAGGTGCGGTCCAGCTCGCTGACCCACGAAACCGAATCCACACGGTTTGATCCGGCAAATCCCGTCAGGTGAAAATAGGACGCGGCTTTGGTCGGGATGGTTCCGGCGGTGCACTCATCTTCGTTGGAGACGCCGTCGCCGTCGTCGTCATCGGCCGCGGCCATGGCCGTGACGTTTGAGGCATAAGAGAATTCATACCAGTCGGTCAGGCCGTCGCCGTCGGTATCGGTATCCGGTGCGCCTGCGCCGCCGCGCACACAGCGCACAAAATTATAAACACGGGCTGCATCGCCCTGCGGCGCATCGTTCTGGTAGTAGCCGCCGCCGAGCCCGTCCGCACTCTCGGCATAGGTGTAGTCGGTCGTATTCGTGCTGAGCAGGCCGCTCTTCGGGTCGCTGCGCTGGCAGCCGGCGCCGTGGACATCGGTCCATCCGTCATCGCTGTCATAGCCCATGGCGCGGCCGAAGGCCACGTAAGCGGCCCATTCGGCATTTTCCCAGTTTTCATGGGTGGTTCCGCTCCAGTACCACGGAAAGTCCGCCTCGTTGTTTTCATTGGTGATTACGGTACAGCTGAAGATCGGATCGATGGCGGCGGAACCAGTGGTTTCCGGCGAGCGGGTATAGTCGACAATGCCCTGCAGCTCCTTGGCGGTCGGCAGGCGCCAGTCGCAGTAGCCGCCGAGCTCAAGCCCCTCGGCATAGGCCAGCGCCTCTTCCCAGCTGAGGCCTACGAGGCTGTCGGACTGCTGCCACATCAGGCCGGCGGCCTGATCAACCACAATATCGCTGCCGAAGAGCTCAAAATCGTTCACGCCAAAGGACTCATTACCGCGGCAGAGCATCACGGAAAAAGTTTTATCGCTGCCGTTGAGCATCAGCTCATAGCCTTTGATGCGGCCGTCGGCAAAATTGACACCGAAGA
Organism: Pontiella sp.; assembly: GCA_041582935.1. Taxonomy (GTDB): domain Bacteria; phylum Verrucomicrobiota; class Kiritimatiellia; order Kiritimatiellales; family Pontiellaceae; genus Pontiella. The sequence continues at coordinate 10,338 of JBFHGU010000038.1, read as the reverse complement.
GCAGGTCGCCGCCGACATAGAGGTTGGTTGTGCCGTACTGCGAGTCGATGATGCGCTCACCGGCATCGGTGTCGCCGTAGGAAAAATCAAAAGATTCTTCATCAATGAACGGTACCAGGCCGGAGGTATCGGTGCTCTCATAGCCGCTGGGATCCATGCCGCGGAAATCCATCAGGGAGTACAACTCCTTGATCGACGGCACCCGCCAGTCGGAATAGCCGCCGAAAAACTCGGCATTGCGCTGGAAGGCATAGGCGAACAGCTCGTAATAGGTCAGTTTATCGGACGAATCGGTATCGCCGTCATCATCGGTATCGGACGAACGAATCCAGGTGAGTCCGGTATTTTCATCGTAAACCGTCAGGCCGTCATCGCTGACCGTATAAGCGGCCTGGGTTCCGGTGTACTGCGCATCCTGCCCGGCAAAAGCTTCGCCGGGACCGGGCGCTGAGATCGACTCGGAATCCGAATAGCAGTTGGTCTGCATGGTATCGACCATCACGAACCCGGAGACCGCTGCCGAATCATTGGTGCCGGTCGTCAGCACCGCCGCTTCGGCCGCATGGACTCTGCCGGCAGTACCCTGCACAAAGGCCGATACAGCCGTGCTCAGCAGCGTTGCGGGTAAGGTGTATTTCTTCATAGGACTTCCTCATCGGTTGGGTGTTTTGATCCGAGGATCGGCGTGTTTCATTTTCCGATCAATGGAAGTCAGGCTAGCACGATCAACCTTAAGGAAACATTAACTGTAATTTCATTACCCTTTACCCATGAAGATATAACAGATTTATTACTAATCCTGCCCGGCCGGCACAGCTTTCACGGCCTCATGCTCCAGCAGGAACGCACGGCGCTTGGCCGCAAAGCCGAGGATTCCCTCGCCTTCCGGATCGAGATCCACCTGCTCCATGTAGGCCTCGTAACTCTCCAGCTTACGCGTATCGTCCCAAATATCGGCATCGATGAGCTTGTCGTATTTGCTGATCAGGGGACCGAGCACTTCGGGATCCAGCCATTGCTCAGCGATTTCGCGAACATACTGCAGGTAGCGGGTCCGCAGTTCGGGCACTGCCAGCAGGCGTGATGCAAGGGGCCGGTCGCTGCGCTCGGCCGAAACCAGCGGATCGAGGGTTATGCCGCCGGCCTGCTGACCGCCGCCGCGCCCGCCGAATCCGCCGCCGGGGCCGGCGAAACGCATTGCCGCCGCGCCCGGCGCGGCTCCTTCGCCCTGCAGGCCCTCGTTCATAAAGGGCGGCGGTCCGCCGCGGCCCCCGCCCGGACCCTGCCCTTCCTCCAGCAGGGTTTCATTGTAGTCGTAGGGCAGGATGTAAAACTTCCCGTTGGGATGAAGATACAGCATATAATCACTTGCCCGGGTCCAGTAGCCGTCGTTGTTGACCAGAACATTTTCCAGTGCCAGGAACCGCAGCGCCCCGTCCAGGTCCAGCATCGTGCCCAGCCGCGATTCCACCTGATCCGGCTCCGCGCCGTCGAGCGTGCGGCAGAGCAGCATCAGGCTGACCCAGGCCCGCAGGTCCTCCTTGGATTTCAGCTCAAAGATGCTGCGGTAGGTTTCCAGGTCCTCGCCCATATCGTTCAGCGAGCCGCGGGCATTCGGACTGCCCGGCACCTTCCAGCGGTAGCCCTTTTTGGTGTCGAACTGCTCGCTGAGAAAAATTTTATCCTGCTGCTGCTGGTTGACGTAAAGACCCCAGCTCTCGCCGTTCACCACCACCCGCACCCAGTTGACCTGCGGCATCGGCAGGTAGTGCCGGCCGATCTCGCGGGTCAGCGCTGTGCGCATCAGGCTGGCATCGCCGTTGGCATTGAGCAGGTTGAGGTTCCGGTAGCCGTAGAGCTTCTGTTTGGAATCGGCCAGGTCCATGGACAGCGCAAACGAGCGCTTCCAGCCCCGCTGCACCATGTCGTACGACGAATTACCGCGGAAATTCACGCCGACATTCGGATAGGTCTTCCCGTCCACAACGAGGGTCGCCGGCACCTTGACATCGGTATTGTGGAAATCCTCCAGCTCCTCCTCCCAGTCATCATTTTCAAAGGTCAGGAAAAAGGTGCGTATGATTCCGATGTCGTAGAGCGGCGCATCGGGATAAATCTCCACATCGCCGGGCGTCAGGGCAGTGCCCGCCTCGGGCGTTTCCGTACTGCTGCTCCCGCCGCCCGGGCGCCGCATACGGCGCTGCGTACCGGGATTTGCCTTGAGCACAGCGCGGGCCTCTGCGCGTTCGGCGCGGTTCAGCCAGCCGTCGCCGTTGCGGTCATACTCCGCCGCAACCTCCTTGACCGGCTCCGATCCGGGGCCGCCGCGCCCGCCGCCGGGCGGACCGCCCTCGCGGTCGCCGCCGTCCATATCGGGGCGCGGCATGCGCTCAGCAAAAGGAAAAGCATTTTCCACGCGGTTCGTAGAAGCCCGGGGCGCCATCACCTGCGCCTGTGCGCTGGGGCGCAGCGGTCCGGCGGCCGCCAGCAGGCAGCCCACTCCGGCCGCATTGCGCAATCGAATCCTGAATTTCTGTGCAGCTGTCATTCGTGTTCCTTCATTTACGCAGACTGGGGAGCAGCCGGCGGACGCCCTCCACATATTTCGAGCTGCGGGCAATCCGGAACGGCAGCCGGCTGACGACTGCAGCGGCCTGTTCCGCATGGGCGGGGTCATATTTGAGCTCCACAACCGCGGTCCGGGCATCGCGGACCGGATGGGCCAGCGAACAGGATCCGCGGCGCGGATCGTAGTAATGCAGGTTCGTATCGAGCGTCAGGCGGACCAGGCCGTCGGCGCTGAGGTAGTAGCGGCGCGCATAGCGGTTCACCAAACTCGGGCGCCGCAGCTCGAGCGCGGCCCGCACGCCGGCCGGCAGGGGCTGCTGGCCGAACAGCGCGTGGAGCTCCTCGGCGGCCGATGTGTGGCGGAATGCAAAGCCGGGAACCGGATAGGTTTCCTTCCGCCCGACGCCGCCGCGCTTGATCTTCAGTTCCAGGCTGGCGCGGTCAATGGGCCCATTCAGCGGGCCATACCACCGGATGCGGGTTTTGCTCCGCTCCGAAACCCCGTGCACATGCTCCATGAAATCCGTCCGCCCGAGGGTGTCGAGGTACAGGTTGTTCACTTCGCGCGGCGGATAGACCTCCCGAAACCCGGCCGGGTGCAGCCGAATCCGATGCTCCACCCAGGCCGGATCCGCTCCGGGCGGCAGCATCTTGCGCTCGTAGCGCCATACCGGCGGTGCAGCAGGAGATGCCTTAAGCATTCTGCTCATCCAGGCAGGAGATTTCGATGGAGGCGCACCGTTTCCGCAGACCGGCCGCGGCTTCCTGCAGCTGTTCGGGACGGTCCACTTTCACCTGATAGGATGCGCTGAGGCGGTCGGGCCCTTCGTCGAACCGGCGGACCGACGCCTTCATGCCGGTTTTGGTCAGCTCTTCCAAAATCTGAAGGGCCGATAGATCCTGCGGGGCAGGATGCGAAACGCTCAGGAACAGATTGGCGTCCACGATCGGTTTACGGCGCAGGTCGCGCACCGCCATCATGGCCAGGATCACCAGCAGCGCCGCTGTGGTGATCAGGCCCTGTCCGGCGCCGAGGCCCAGGCCGATCGCAATCGCCAGGAACAGAAACGCCAGCTCTTCGGGCTCTTTGATCGCCGCCCGGAAGCGGACGATCGACAGCGCGCCGACCAGGCCGAGCGACAGCGCCAGCGAGGATTTCACAATGCTGATGATCAGCGTAGTGGTCACCGCCAGCGGCAGGAAGTTGTGCGCAAACTCCCGGCGGTTCGACATCGAGGACCCGAAGCGGATGTAGGCGCGGGCCAGCAGCCACGACAAAAGAGCCGCGGCGATGAGGCCCAGCATGACCTCCGGCAGGGAGTCAAGGGCGGCGGGGTTCCAGAATGAGTCGGTCAGTGCTTGTTTAAGATCCATGGAGTTCCTTTACGTTGAAGAATCGTTCTCAGCTTGTAATAAGAAACTGATAGCGGATCCCGCCTTAAGGAAACATTAAGCCTGTTCCGCCGGCCGGGCCGCCGGCACGGCGTCGGCCTCGTAAATACTGCGGGCCACGCGGGCGATGCTTTCCGTTTTGCCGAGGGCCGTGAGGCAGTTCATGATGCCGTAGAGCGGCCAGGTCTCGTGGGAGAGCGCACAGGCGCGCTCATAATACCGCAGCGACTCTTCATACGAGCCGGTTTTATAGCAGAGCCAGCCGGCGCGCAGACTCGCGGCATATGAAATTTCTTCCTGGTCCAGAATCAGTTTATGGATTTCCAGTGCCTGGGAAAAGTTTCCCCGGCACTCCGCTCCGCGCGAGGCCGCCCAGAGGTCCTGGCGTGCATTGTATTGGCCTTCCATGGCAGTCATATTCCGTATTCCTTTCGGTTTCCGATAACTGACCCGCAGCCTAGCACGCCCTACCCTAAGCAATGGTTAAGCTCCGCCGGCTTCAGCATAAAAAAAATCCGGCCGCTGAAGGGCATCCGACGGCCGGAATAAAGCTAAGGCGTTTTATTTGAATTCGGCGCTTATCCGAGTTTGATGGCCACCGGAGTGGCGTTGCTGACGTTGTCGCTGACTGGGCAGCGGCTTTCAACCGCCGCCAGCCATTGGGCCAGCGTATCGGCATCGGCATCACAGTCGGGCCTGATCGATACATTGATGTTCTGGTAACCAGTGCGCTCTTCGGTCGGCATGCCCATGAATCTGGCCGGGTCGAGGTCGCCGTCGAGATCGATTTCGATGCCGCGCATCGCAATGCCCATCTCCTTGGCCACCAGGTGCCCGACCACATTCAGGCAGCCGGCCAGGGCTGCGAGGACATACTCCACCGGATTGGCCCCGGCATCGGTGCCCCCCAGGCTTTCGGGCTCGTCGATAATGATCTTGAAGCCCCGGGTTTCGACCACGGTTTTGGTTGGATTTTCGCTAGAGGCTTTCGCCCGGAAGGTCAGTTTCGGCATGGCATCACTTTCTGTTCAGGGTTGCGGATACGGCGCTCTGCTTCTGCAGAACGCACACCATTTCAGAATACCCAGGCGCAGCGGCCCCGGCAATACGGTTCGCCGCAGAAACATTCCGGCGCGCTTCCCCGGCCGCCTTCGGCAAATGCGCTGAAGCGCGCGGGTTTACAGGGCCGGCACAGCACGCCCGCCCGTTTTCAGGATGCATTCCGCCACCCGGCCCGCCTCCTCAGCCTCGCCCAGCGCATTGAGGCAGTTCATGATGCCGTACAGCGGCCAGGCATCGCCGGAAAGGACACTGGCGCGCTCATAGTAGCGCAGCGACTCTTCATACGACCCGAGCTTGTAGTACAGCCAGCCCGCCCGCAGGCAGGAGGCATAGGATGCTTTGTCGCCGATCAGAATCTGCTTATGAATTTCCAGCGCGCCGGAGAGATCGCCGCCGTTTTCCGCACGGCGCGATGCGCTCCAGAGCTTTTGCGTTCTTATAATACTGCTGTCGACTGCACGCATTTTCATACTCCTTTTCTTTCTTTGCGAACGGCGCGAAACTGCCAAAACCTATCTTAAGTTGCTATTAAGCCGAGATGCCCGCCAAGCGGACGCGGCCGGCAGTTTTAACCCATTCTTAAGGTTCGCCCTTCTATAAGGAGCACGTGTACTATTCAGATTAATGGAGGCATCAATGCGTTTGCTGATTGTAGAAGACGAAACCGATTTGAGACAGGCCCTCGCCATGTCGCTGGGCGATGAAGGCTATGCCGTTGATATGGCCGAAGACGGCGAAGAGGGCCTCTATATGGCGCAGGAGTGGGATTACGACGCCATCATCCTCGACATTATGATGCCGCGAATGGACGGCTGGGAAATGCTGGAACGGCTCCGGAAAACCAAAAACACCCCCGTGCTGATCCTCACCGCCCGCGGCGCGGTCGACGACCGGGTCCGCGGCCTCGACCTCGGCTCCGACGATTTCCTGGTGAAACCGTTTGATACCGATGAACTCCACGCCCGCCTGCGCGCCCTCATCCGCCGCGCCGCCGGTAAAACCACCACCCAGCTCTCCTATGAGGGCCTGGCGGTGGATACCGCGAAAAAAAGCGTCAGCGTCAACGGCGAACCCGTGCGGCTCACGGCGCTGGAATATTCCATGGTCCAATACCTGATGATGCACTGCGGCTCCGTGGTAAGCCGGACCGAACTCTATGAACACCTCTTTAACGAAGATGACGATTCGCTCTCCAATGTCCTCGATGTGCATGTGTGCAACGCCCGCCGCAAACTCGGCGGCGAATACATTAAAACCCGGCGCGGGCTGGGCTACACGATCGGCGCCTAAATGAGACCCTCCCATTCCATTCGGTGGGCCCTGATCCTCTGGAATATGCTGCTGCTCGCCGTGGTGCTCGTCACCCTGCTTTCCGTTCACTACCACGTCTCGCGCAAAACCGCATTCGCCGAAATCGACTCCAACCTGCAGGGCAGCGTGATCAAAGTGCTGCCCTACCTCGTCCCGCCCGAAGGACACCGGGGGTTTCAGCCGCAGCGCGAAGGCCAGCCGCCCTATGACGGACAACCGCCCTTTGACGGGCAGCCCCGGCACGACGGCCTGCGCCCCCTTGACGGTCCGCCGCGCGAATTTATTCCGGCCGGAAACAACGATGACCGCAGCGCATTCCCGGCGGAAATCCTCTCGGCCCTGGACAGCGCCGAGGATTATCTTAATTCGCTTATCGAAGAAAACTTCTATCTCATCGGCTGGAATAAGGACGGTACGCAGGAATATGTCTACGGTACCGCCCCGGCCGATGTGCAGCTCGCGGACTACGCGCTCGGAGACAAAGAGCAGCTGTTCGCGTCCCGTAACGGCAGCCGCGAACTGGCCTCGCTTCACCCTTCCGGCCGCCTCTTTGTGATCGGCCGGCCCATGGAGGACGTCCTGCACGAACTCCGGGTGCTCAGCGGCTATCTCATCCTCATCGGCACCGCAATCCTCCTGACCGGCTTTTTTGCCGGCCGCTGGATCATCGACCGGGCGCTCCAGCCCATCCACACCATCAGCGAAACCGCCGAAGAAATTGCGGCCGGCGCCCACAGCCGCCGCATCGAACTCGCCGCCGCGCCCGAAGAACTCGAAAGCCTGGCGAGCACCCTCAACTCTTCGTTTGACCACCTCGACCATGCACTGGAAAACCAGAAGCGCTTCTCCGCCGATGCCTCGCATGAGCTGCGCACTCCCATCGCCGTGGTGCTGGCCCAAACCCAGGTCGGCCTCAAACGCGAGCGCTCGACCAAGGAGTACAAAGGGATCCTGGAGGCTTGTTACCGCGCCGGAACGCGCATGAAAACCATGGCCGATACCCTGCTGGAACTGACGCGGATCGACGGCAACGAATCGCCCCTGAACCTCACCGAGCAGCCGCTCAACAGCATTGTTGCCCAGACCGTTTCCGATGCCTCCAACCTCTCGGACCAGCATCCAATAAGCTTTAAAGCGCCCAATGAACCCGTGCAGGCCAAAGTGGATGAAAACCGTATTCACCAGATCCTGATGAACCTGATGCGCAACGCCATTCAGCATAATCCCGACGGCTGCGCCATTCACGTTTCGCTCGAACAGCACACAGGCGCCGCTGTGATTTCCGTGGCCGACGAAGGGTCCGGTATTCCGGCTGAATCGCTGCCCCACGTTTTTGAGCGCTTCTACCGTGCCGACAAATCGCGCTCCCGCGAACAGGGCGGCGCCGGTCTCGGCCTCTCGATTGTCCAGAGCCTGGTTGAAGCCCACGGCGGCACCATTGAAGTCCGCAACGAAGACGGCGCGGTCTTCACCATTCGGCTGCCGCTGCAGGGCGCGGCTTAGGCGCGTATCCTTTTCTGAAGCCGCTCCTGCACCGTCGGTGCAGTCCGGGCAAAAGCCTACGCCGCAACGACCGGCGGCGCCGCTCGAATCATTCCAGACTTGACTTCAATCTGCTTCTAATTCTTTTTATGGATTAAATTTCTAATTCTGGAGTCTGGTCATGAAGCGGATAAGTTACATTCTTAAAATCGCAAGTGCAGCCGCGGCGGGGGCAGCCGCATCCTGTTCGGCAGGTTTGATTACCGATGCCTTCAGCTATTCCGGAACGGGCACGGTACCCGACCCGGTTTTCGCCGCGTCCAGCGTCTTGGAGGGTGCGGCAGCATCCGGCACCCTTGGTGACGGCTGGGTGACTGAGGTGGAGCTTCCGGCCGGAGCTGACTATTCCCTGTATGCCGGCATGCCGGACGACGGAAACTTCAACATATACGGCGACGGGACAGCTGGACTCATCGGAGAAGTCACCGCACGCCGCGTTTTTTCCGGAACGGAACTGCTGACGGATGAAACATACAGCTTCAGCCTCGGCACTGAAAATGAAGCACTGGTCAGCCTGCTCGGCTCCATCGATGTCGAAATCGGCATCACCGACGGCGTAACAGACACCGTGGTTGCTTCGACGGCCGACGGAACCGGACTGGCCGGCATTGTTGATTTTCTCGGATTGTTCGCGGATTCAAAGACCGCGTCTTTCAACTTCACCGCGGCGGCCTCCGGGGGAGACCTGTATGTCGAACTGCAGACCGGAACGCTGGCGAGCCTGCTCGGTGAAACCGTACAGTTCAACAACATGGATGTTACGCAGATCCCGGAGCCGGCAACCTTGGCCTTTATCGGCCTGTTTGGCGGCGGAATCCTGATTGTCCGCCGTCTCTTTATGCCGTGAAACGGCCGATCCGCAAAGCGCATGGCACCGGCATGTGCCGGCCCGCATTTCGGCCCGATGCTTAAGCGTAATCGCGGCTGAGGTCGTCGACCAGCTCGAGCATCAGGTCTTTGCGGACACTGGAGCGGCGCCAGTAGAGGCCGATGGTGCGCGAGGCGCCGCCGCCCTTCAGCTTGAGGTAGTGAATCTTCGGATTGCGCCGTGCGACGCAGTCGGGGATCAGCGAAATTGCGCGGCCCATTTCCACCATCTGCAGCAGGGTTTCCATGGAGGACGCGCGGAAGTTGAGGACTTCACCCATGCCGGCGGTTGAGCAGTATTCCAGCGCCTGGCCGCGCAGGCAGTGTCCCTCTTCAAGCAGCAGCATTTTTTCCGAGGTGATCTTCAGCGGATCGATAATTTTCCGTTGAGCCAATGCGTGGTTCGGCGGCACGCCGACGTAGAAAGCTTCCGAAAAAATCGTGCCGTGCTCCAGCACATCCTCATCGACCGGCTCGGCCAGGAAGGCCGCATCGAGCGTTCCGGCTTTCAGCCGTTCAATCAGGATATGGGTCTTCTCCTCAATCAGGTTGATCCGCAGCTCCGGATAGCTGTCGACAAAGTGGTCGAGGATCTGCGGAAAATAGTAGGGCGCCAGCGTCGGAAAAGCCCCGATGGACAATTCACCGGCATAGGGATCGTTCCAGACTTCGGCGAGTTCCTCGACCTCCTTCACCCGGCGCATAATGCCGCGCGCGCGTTCCAGCACCTCCAGTCCGGCCGGCGTGAAGATAAACTCCTTGTGCCCCCGCTCCAGCAGCGAAATGCCCAGCTCCTCCTCAAACTTTTTAATCTGGATACTGAGCGCCGGCTGGCTGACGTGGCACGCATCCGCGGCCTTGTTGAAGCCGCCGTGCTCGTCAAGCGCCAGCAGATATTTGAAAGCCTGTAAATTCATTCAACCACTCCATCACTAAATACACACAGTGCACGAAACCCTCGGGAACCGGAATCCATTCCGCAGTTTCAACGCACCGCCCAGAGTAATAAATAAAAGTTATCATTACAGTAAATTCTATATATTTTACAAAATATGATTTTGGGCTCAGGTTATTGCGCATCGAAAGGGAAACAAACTTTGAACGGCAGGACACTGAAACGGACAAAAACTCCAGTTCCTGCCTGGAATAAAAAAACAGAACCAACAACTAGGAGATAGAACAATGGTTAAAATCGGACAACCCGTAGAAGAATTCAAAATGGCCGCCTTCCAGAACGAAGAGATCAAGGATATCGCCCTGTCGGATTACAAAGGCAAATGGGTCGTCGTGGCCTTCTACCCGGCCGACTTCACCTTCGTCTGCCCGACCGAGCTCGAAGAACTGGCAGACCTCTACCCGAAATTCCAGGAAGCCGGCGCGGAAGTCATCTCGGTCTCCACCGACACCGCCTTCGTCCACAAAGCCTGGCACGATGAATCCAAAGCCATCGGCAAAGTGAACTACCTGATGGGAGCCGACCCGACCGGCGCGCTGTGCAAGCAGTTCGGCGTGTACATCGAAGCGGAAGGCCTGGCGCTGCGCGGCACCTTCATCATCGATCCCGACGGCAACCTCAAGACCGCAGAGATCCACGAT
>JBFHGU010000037.1:0-34324 GCA_041582935.1 Pontiella sp. | reverse complement strand
GGCGTGGATTGAAACGCGTTATCGAGCTCCTGGATGTTGTTGGCAAGGGTCGCCCCCTCGCAAGGGGGCGTGGATTGAAACTAGAAAAAGTTTTTAACGCGCAAAAACGCCAAGTCGCCCCCTCGCAAGGGGGCGTCGATTGAAACATCTGTAAGGGCGTGGCCAAGCAGGTCCATTTCTGTCGCCCCCTCGCAAGGGGGCGTGGATTGACAGTTCTTTGAAATCAAAACCACCTGCTCGCGAGGTACTACGCTATGCATGTAAGTTGTGGATTGAAACACGGGGCGGATACCCGTGCTGCGGCGTAGGTTGAAATACGGGTCGGATGCCCGTGCTGCGGTGTGGGTTGAAACGCGGGTCGGATGCCGGTGCTGCGGTGTGGGTTGAAATGCGGGTCGGATACCGGTGCTGCGGCGTGGATTGACTGATTTTAAGATCAAAACCGCTGCGGTCTGTCGGCCGGCTATCGTTTCTTGAGTTGGCGGGGGTTTGTGCTTAGTGTGGGTTTAAATAATTTCTGAACAAAAAGGATCGGATATGGGCGAGCGTAGATTTTCGAGGGTGGCGGTTTTAAAGGGCGGATTTTCTTCGGAGCGGGAGGTTTCGCTGGTGTCGGGCGCGGCGGCGGCGTCGGCCCTGCGCGAGGGGGGATATTCGGTGACGGAAGAGGATGTGGCGTCGGAGGATTTCCGGATTCCGGAGGGAACGGAGGCGGTGTTTATTGCGCTGCACGGGCGGTTCGGCGAGGACGGCGGGGTGCAGGAGCGGCTGGCGTCGGCCGGGATTCCTTTTACGGGTTCGGGGGCGGCGTCGAGCCGGGTTTCGTTTGATAAGGTGCTGACGCGTGAGGTGCTGTCGGCGGCGGGTATTCCGGTTGCGCGGGGCGAGGTGCTGCGGGCGGCGGAAGAGCGGACGCTGGCGGTGCCGCTGGTGCTGAAGCCGCCGCGGGAGGGGTCGAGCGTGGGCTGCCGCCTGGTTTTTGAGGAGGCGGATTTTGCGGCGGCGTTTGCGGATGCGCAGCGGTTTTCGCCGGAGGTGCTGGCGGAGGCGTATGTTGCGGGGCGGGAGCTGACGGTGGGCGTGGTCTGCGGGCAGGCGCTGCCGGCGGTTGAAATTATTCCGAAGGCGGCGTGGTATGACTATCGGGCGAAGTATCAGTCGGGCGATACGACGTATGTCTGCCCGGCGGCGCTGGCGCCGGAAACGGCGGCGGTGCTGGAGTCGATTGCGCTGCAGACGTTTGATGCGCTGGGGGCTGATACGTTCGGGCGGGTGGACTTCCGCCTGACGCCGGAAAACGAGCCGTTTGTGCTGGAGCTGAATGCGATTCCGGGCCTGACTTCGACGAGCCTGCTGCCGAAGGCCGCGGCGGCGGCGGGCATCGGTTTTTCCGAGCTTTGCTGTCGCATCATGGAATGCGCTCACTTATAGTGGCGAATTCAATTCATGGACGGGCGAATGGCGGCTGCAAAGAAGAATTCAACACGTAAAAAACCGCATTATGTGCGGGCGAAAAAGCGGAAGGGACCGGAGGGCTCCACGGCGGCGCGGCGTACGGTTTCGGTGGTCCTGCTGGTGCTGATTCTCGGTGCGGTGCTGTTTGGGATTAAGCTGGGTTTTGACTGGATCGGGCGCCGGCTTTTTGCGGAAAACCCGCGGTTTGAAATCCAGCACCTGGTGATTTCGTGCGACGGCCGGCTGACGGAGGATTATATCCGCGAGGTGAGCGGGCTGCGCGAGGGGATGAACCTGTGGGAGCTTTCGTTCGAAGAGATTGAGTCGGTGCTGCTGGCGGTTTCGCGCATTGAGTCGGTCGGGCTGGAGCGGCGGCTGCCGCATACGCTGGTGGTTGAGGTGAAGGAGCGCGTGCCGGTGGCGCAGATCCAGGGCCTGCGCGTTTCGAAGTATCCGTTTATGATCGACCGCTACGGCTATGTGCTGCCGCACCGCCGCAAGCTGGCGGCGCTGCCGCTGATTAAAGGGCTGGAGCTGGAGCTGAAGCTGGGCCAGCCGGTGGAGCATTCCGATGTGGAGACGGCGATTGCGATTCTCGGGATGTGCGAGAGCTCAGGTTACCTGCGGAATTATGTGAAGGTGGAGAGCCTTGATTTGAAGTATCAGGATTATATCGACCTGCGGCTGCAGGGTTCGCCGGGCAAACCGATCCGTGTGCGCATGCCCCGTTTTTCGCTGAAGCCGAAGCTGCAGAAGCTGGCCTCGATTCTGAAGATTTCGCAGGGGCAGGGGCGCTATGTGAAAGAAGTGGACCTGACGCTGGATTCGGCCAAAGTGCCGGTGACGTATTACTAAACGGGAAGAGCATGGCACTGGATGCAACGGCAGTTCTGGAGATCGGTTCGAGCACCGTCCGCGTGGTAGTGGGCGAGGTGCGCGATGACGATGAAGTCACGATTATCGGTATCGGCGAGACGGAATCGCGCGGGATCCGCAAAGGGGAAATCTTTAACCGCGACGATGCGATTAAGTGCGTGCGGCAAGCCATCAAGGCCGCCGAGGAAAACCGCCGCAAGAGCATTCATTCGGTGATCCTGATCACATCGGGCGGCCAGGCGCAGTCGAAACAGAGCACCGGGCTGCATCCGCTGGTGGATCCGATCGATAACCAGCTCTCGGAAGTGACCGAGCAGGATGTGGACGAGGTGATTGAGCTGGCGCGCAAGGTGGCGCTGCCGGAGAACCGCATCAAGCTGCATACCCTGCAGCGCTATTTCCATGTGGACGATTCGGTCAACATTGCCGATCCGGTCGGCCTGGCCGGCGAGGAGCTGCGGGTTGATATGCTCACGGTTCACGGCAAGCGCAGCGCGGTGGATAATTTCCGCAAGCTGGTGGATGACGCGCCGATTGCCTGTTCCGATGCGGTTTTCAGCGGCCTGTGCGCCGCGATGGCGGTGGTGACCGTGGAGCAGAAAAAGGCCGGTGTGCTGGTGATCGATATCGGCGGCGGCACAACGGATTATGTGCTGTATCACGACGGCTTTATCCAGGCGGCGGGCTCGTTTGCCGTCGGCGGCGAACACGTGACGAACGATATTTCGGTGGGGGTGCAGATTCCGCTCAGCCAGGCGGAGGCGGTGAAGTGCAAAGACGGCAGCGCCCTGACCAACCTGATGGAGCGCGATCATAATATTTCGATTCCGGCGGCCTCGCAGGGGTTCAGCGGCAAGATGGTCCGGGCGGTGACGCTGAATACGATCATCAATGCGCGCATGGAGGAGATTTTCACGCTGGTGAAGGACGAGATCGACCGCCGGTGCCCGAATATGCCGCTGAGTGCCGGCGTGCTGCTGACCGGCGGCGGGTCGTTCCTGAACGGCGCGCGCGACCTGGGGCAGAAGGTTTTCAATGTGCCGTGCATCCACGGCAAACCGTTTAAAGTGCACGGCCTGCCCTCCGCAAAAGAGGGGCCGCTTTATGCGTGCCATGTGGGGGCGATCCGCTACGCGGCCTCGCTGAATAAACCGGTTGAAAAGCTGCCGTTCGGTAAAAAACTGATCAACTTTTTCTGGGGCGGTTCCAATGACTGAGCGGACAGCGAAGACCATTCGGGTTCCGAAAATCCTGGTGATGGGCGTCGGCAGCAGCGGCGCGCGTGCGGTGGCGGCGATGAGCGCGCTGAATCCGGATATTGATGCGGCGGCGGTTGATACCGATGCCGCCGTGCTGGATGCGCTGGGCATGAGCAATACGATTCATGTGGGCGCAACGGTGACGAAGAGCTTCAGCTCCGGCGGCGACGTGGAGCTTGGGCGGCAGTCGATTGAAAAGGACTCTTCGAATATCCGCAAGCAGCTCAGCTCGGTGAACCTGCTGGTGATTGTGGTCGGGCTCGGCGGCGGTACGGGGTCGGGCGCGGTGCCGGTGATTACGCGGATCGCGCGCGAGGCCGGGGCGCTGGTGCTGACCATGGCGGGCATTCCGTTTAAATTTGAAGGGCCGAAAATTGCGCGCACGGCCGATGAAGCGCTCAAGCGCCTGCGCGCCTCTTCCGATGCCATTATCCGCATCGAAAACGAGCGGCTCGTGGACCGCTCCGAGGCGGACCTGCCGGCGGAGCAGGCGTTTGCCCGCAGCCATCAGGTGATGATGGACGGTATTTTTTCGATCGGCCGGCTGCTGACGCGGCGCGGGGTGGTCGGGCTGGATTTTGCGTGCATCCATACGATGCTGCGCAACTGCGACGGCTACTGTAATTTTGCCAGTGCCGAGGGTTCCGGCGAGGAGCGCGCCAAAATGGTGGCCGATGCGCTGCTGGAACACCGGATGCTGAAGCGGGGCCGTATGCTCGAGGGCGCGGCCGGCGTGGTGATCGGCCTGACCGGCGGGCGGGACCTGCGGCTGTGCGAGGTGGATGAGGTGATGAGCCGGCTGCAGGAAAAGCTGCCGGACGATGTCTGGTTTAATTTCGGGGTGGCCACGGACGCGGCGTTTGAAGGACGGCTTTCAGCCATTGTCCTGGCGGCGGAGCAGTGGAAGGAGCCGCTGGTGGACCAGCGGCAGATGGGGCTGCATTTCGGCCGGAATGAAAACCCGGGGCAGGGCGAACTGCTGCTGGAGACGACCGGCAAGGGCGAGTTCTCGAACCTCGACCCGACCATTCACAACAACGAAGACCTTGATGTGCCGACCTATATTCGGCGCGATATCAAGCTGCCGAGATAATATCCGGTTCCCGGGTTAAACCGTTTCAGGGTTTCAGGGAACCTGACGGAAGCAGCCTCTTTCACTTGTTTCACGCTGCCGCTGCTTGCCGCTTTCTACTGCATAAAAAAGTTTGAGGCTTTTTCGATGCCGATGGTGGTGTCGTCGCCGTGGCCGGGGAACACCTGCGTTTCATCCGGCAGTTCCCGCAGCCGTTTCAGCGAATCCTTGAGCTGCCGGGCATCGCCGCCGGGCAGGTCGGTGCGGCCGCAGGATCCCTTGAACAGCGTGTCGCCGCTGATGAGGATTCGGCCCTCCGGAAAATAGAGGCTGCAGCCGCCGGGCGTGTGGCCGGGCGTCGGAATCACCTGGAAGTGCAGGTCGGCGATATGCCAGTCGGCCGCGCTTTCGAGGGGCTTGATTTCGGCGCCTTCGGGGCGGCGGGGCACGGGATAGTAGGGTTCGGCGCCGTTGCGCGGATCGAACGCCCAGGCCCAGTCTTTGGAGTGGACAATGACGGGGGCCGGCGCGGCATCGTGCAGGTCGGCGAGGGCGTTGATGTGGTCGTAGTGCGTGTGGGTGAGCACATAGGCCGCGGTTTCGAGCCCGTGCTGTTTCAGCACGGCGGCAATACGGTCGGCATCGTCGCCGGGATCAAATACGAGCGCTTTGTTTTCGGTGCCCCAGACGAGATAGCACATCTCCATGTAGGGTCCAGTGGGAACAGGTTGGATATTCATAGTGTCTTAGTTGGCTTTTTCGGGCGGGGGCAGGTCGGCGGGCCGGGTGCGCTCGGGCACGGCGGCGGGGCCTTCGGGCGCCGGTTCCGGCCGAACAGCGGCCGCCAGCGGGGCCGGGGTTTGCGGGGCGCCGCCGGGCCGGCGGGTGTAGGCGCAGTGAATGACCATGTTGCCCGTCAGTTTTCCGGTATTTTTGCCCATGGGTTTAACGTTGAGTGTGCGGACATCGTAGCGCGTTCCCTGCTGCTGGAGCTCGGTCAGGAAGTCCACCAGGGCTTCAAGCGTGCCGTTCCAGGTGCAGTTGATGCCGAGTTCAAAGAGGTCGCCGGTGGGGTTTTCGCCGCGGGGCTGGGTGCGGGTGATGCTGAGGTCGTGTTTCTGGGCGAGGGTGTTCACCGTTTTCATCAGCTCCGGGGAGACCGATTTCTGCTCGGTGTCGAACACGCGCAGGTCCTGCTGGAGCTCGTTGAGTTCTTCAATCCACTCTTCCTGCAGCCGAATGCGGGTTTCCGCCATGCGGATCTGCTGGCGCAGGTTCTGGATCTCGGTTTTTTTGGCTTTGTGGGCCGCCATGCGGCCGTTGATGATATACCACGAGAGGCCGGCGAGCACGCAGGTGAACGTTACGATGCTGAGGGTGAGTTCGCGCTGGGAAATTTTCATGGTTCGCCCTCCCGCTCTGCCAGGGGCAGGGTGACGGAAAAGACCGCGCGCCGCACCCCTTTGGTGGTCCGCTCGTTGATGGATTCGTTTCGAACGCCGTCGAACAGTGCGGATTTATTGAGGGAGGCGAAGAAGTCGGTCACGATGCTTTTGTCGCGGCCGGAACCGCTGAGCTTGACGCCTTTGTCTTTGCCGTAGTTGTAGGAGACAAATTCGATGTCGCCGGCCGGCAGCAGGCGGGTGGCCTCGCGCAGGCATTCGAGGGAGGAATAGGTGCGGTCGGTATACACTTTGAGTGCTTTGAGTTTCTGCTGGTTCTGCTGGGCCTGCATCGAGCGCGGTGCAATGGCGTCGTATTGCGCCTGGACGCGGGCCAGCTTCATGTCGCGCGCTTTGAAGGTGGTCAGGAAAATCAGCAGTACGGCGAGCCATACGGCGGCAATGCTGCCGGCAATGATCGCGAACTGCTTGCGCATTTTACGGTTTTTCTCCTGCTCGATCCATTCGGGGGGAATCAGCTCAATCCGGTTTTCGGGGCTGATAGTGCGGCGCAGGATGCCCTCGGAGAGCGGGGGCAGCTCGTGCAGGCTGCTGCAGCGGATTTCCAGGCCGCTCTTCTGCTGGAGCTTGGCCTGCAGGGCCGGCGGCACGGGCTCGATGCTCCAGATGTCCAGGGCGGTTGGTGCCGGCAGGTCATATTCCGCATCGAGCATGGTGAGCGTATAGCTGATTTCGTAAGTCAGTTCGTCGACGACCGCCGGGTCGTCGAGGCTGGCTTCGAGCGGGCGGAAAATAAGCGGCAGGCCCTGGCTGAGCACGGCCAGGATAAAGTCGATGCCGTCGACAATGAGCAGGATTTCGCAGGCGGCGCCGCTGAGTTTCTGCTCATCCTGCAGCAGCTGGAGCCAGCCGAGGACCCGTGCATCGATACTGTGAATCTGTGTGCCGTGCTGGGCGAAGATTTCGCCGGCGGCGCTGATTTTTTCGTTCTTGGCGGCGGCCATCAGGACGCGGGCGGACTCCTGGCCGACCTGCAGGGTCTCGTGCGAAACCGCCAGCTGGTCGAGCGGGAAGGGGGAGATTTTATCCACCTGGAACCCGACCATGTCGGCAATTTCCTGCGGATCGACGGTGGGCATTTCCATGGTGCGCATCAGCAGTTCGGAAGCGCGCAGGGCCACCGTGATTTCGCCTTTGAGTTCTTCGGAGAGATCGGGGAGGCCGGCCGTTTCGGGCGGCGTTGTCTCCAGGGTGTCAAGCAGGCGCTGGTCCTGGTGCAGGGCACCGCGGCCTTCCTTGGAAATTTTTACGGAGGTCCATTCGATTCCGCCGGGAATGCGGCATACAGCGGTCACCGTTTTTTCCCGCATATTATAAATTTTGCTTAACAGGTCCTTCATTCCAGTAAACTACTACGGAGTCCTTGTTTTTGAGCAGGAGAATGGCCTCGATCCGGTACTGATTGCCAAAACTATCTCCAACAGAAGTTACCTTCACAAATTCACTTTGCAATTTAAATTTGGAGGCATCGGCGCCGACGGAATCCAGGCTGCGGATGCCGTCGTCGAGCGTGCCCTCTTCCATATCCTCGCCGAGGCGGGCTTCGAAGACGCTTTCGAGCTCCCAGTCCTCGTACTCGGAAAAGCTGAGCAGCAGATCTTCCGAGGCGGTGTTGAGGTTCACTTTGCCGTCGCCCCAGACGGTGAGGATGTCATAGATGGGAAAAATTTCGTCGCCCTCATCATCGGCGGCTTTGCCGTAGAGGATGTCCGGGCCCCAGTTTTTGATGAGCAGGAGTTCCTCGACGCTGTCCAGCGGGCCGTTTTTCACGGGGTAGCCGGCTTCTTCATAGAAGGGGTCGTCCGATTCCGCGCCGTCGATTCGGTGTTCATCGCCTTGATCGATCCAGTCTTCGAGGCAGTCGATCATGGCGTCCCATTCGGTGGAGGGCACATTGGCCATCTCAAGGATTTCGAGCCACTGCTGGCGGGTGAGCAAATTGACATTGCGGCCGGACTCGGCGGATTCGATGCTGACGGTGAATTTGCCGCCGTCTTCGAATTCGATGGTGGAGGAGGTGGAGAGGCCGCGCTTGGCAAAGAGGGCGGCCTGCATGAAGCCGTCGGAATCCTCCATGTCCTCGATCTCGAGCTGTTTGGCCTGGGCCTGCTGGTCGAGTATGGCTTTCCCGTATTCGAGGCCGGAATAGGCCAGCATTTCGGCTTTCCACTTTTTCCGTTTATAGGAGACCAGAACGCTTTCGAGGTTTACTTCGAAGGCGAAAGATCCAACGATCAGCGAAAGGATAATCAGCACCCAGAGCGCCACGATGAGCGCGGCGCCTTCCTTGCTGTTTTTCGAATGGCAGGCGGGTTTAATCATTACTGGTGGTGGGGCTGCTGAGTTTATCGCCGAGCGATTCGGCCACGGGAATATTCAGGACCCGCGCGAAGGCAATGGGGTCTTCATCGGGATCCTCCGAGGCGACATACAGGCGCACCAGGACCCGTTCCGGCACGGAGTTTTCTTTTTCCCATTCCTCGGTCCACTCTTCATTTGTCTCGTTCCAGATCAGGATTTCGAGGCCCTGGACCTCGCGCGAAACCAGGATCGGTTCGGCATCCATTTCATCTTCCTCCTCCTCGGCATGGGGCACCGCGGGCAGGGCGGCGGCAAACAGGGCCGGTTCGCCGTCCTCTTCGTCAATATAGAGGCTGAGCCGGTGCGGGCTGGAGGCAAACGGCGAATCGAAGGGCATCATGGCGCCGCTGGAGGTGACAAAGCTGATGTAGTCCGCCGGCAGGCCGCCGGCCGAATCCTTTTCGATGAGGAAGGCATAGGTCTTGCGCTGGCTGAAAAAGTAGATGGTGGAGTTCAGGGCCTGCGCGACCTGCTTCATGGCATAGTCGCCGTGCTGGATGCCGTCCATCACCTCCATGCCGCGCCGCCAGCCGCGGATGGTGCCGGTGAAGGCCTGGAACGCAATGGAGAGCGCGATCACTAGGAGCGTGATGGCCACCAGCAGCTCCAGCAGCGTGAACGCCGCCCGGGAGCGGGGGCGTCGGCTGAATGGTTTGTTTCTTTCTGTTTCCAAGGTTCGGGGATTCCGTATCAAATTCTGTTAGTTCACCCGGCTGGTGACGCTCTCGGCATCGGGTGCATATTTATACATGGTGATCTCTTCGTAGGCTTCGCGGCCGCGTTCGGCCCACTGAACGCGGAGGGTCACCAGGAAAAGGCCGGGCCGCTCCTCTTCGTTCACGACCCGGATTTCGCGGTACCAGGTGTAGCCTTCGGCATCTTCGAATTCGCCCTCTTGGATGAGTTCGGCCATATCGGCTTCTTCGATGGGATATTCAATATCGATGCGGTGAATCAGCCCCTGCGCGGTATTGCGGTCGCGCGCGGTGCGGACCACGGCGAGGCAGCGCGACATGGCCATCATCAAAGATGAAACGCCGACGCTCAGGATCACCATCGCCAGCAGCACCTCAATGAGGGTCAGGCCTTGTTTGGATGCCGAAGAGTGCTTCATAGAAACCGGGAAAAACAATCCCAATTCACCGGGGTTAAATAAAGACAATCCTGCCCCGGTTTTTATTGCCTGTTTCGCGGCGGTTCCTGCCCGCGCCTGCCGTGAAGCGCGGGACCGGTTTAGCGGATGATCTGGGCGCCCTGGGAGGGCACGATTTTTTCAACGGTCGGTTCAAGGCCCTGGGCTTTGCAGGTGCGGATGATCTGTTCGCTGATGCGGTCGGCATCGGCCACGTGAACAAAGGCGCAGACGCTGCCGCCCCAGCCGCCGCCGGAGAGGCGCGCGCCGAGGGCGCCGGCTTCTTTGGCGGCGGCCACCACGGTGTCGAGTTCCGGGACCGAATTTTCAAAGGCGGTGCGGGAGGTTTCGTGGGAATCGTACATAAACTGCCCGAAGGCCTCGATCTTTCCGTCGGCCAGCAGTTTGACGCCTTCTTCGACGCGGTGGATTTCGTAGACGACGTGTGCTGCGCGCTGCGCGGCCTCGGCGTCGATTTTTCCCTTCAGTGCCTCGAAATCCTCGAGCGTGATGTCGCGCAGGGCGGCAGCATCGTAGTCGACCAGCGCATTAAGCTGCGCGGCGGCTTTTTCGCAGCTGACGCGGCGGGCGTTGTAGGGCGAGTCGGCGAGCGTATGTTTGATGTGCGGATTGATCATCAGGAACATGGCATCGGCGGGCAGTTTGACGGGATAGGTTTCAAGCGACCGGAAGTCGGAGTGGATGAGGCCGTGGTCGATGCCGAAGATGCTGGAGAACTGGTCGAGCAGCCCGCAGCTGCAGCCGGCGAACACGTTCTCGCATTTCTGCGCGAGCAGCCCGATCTCTTTTTTGGTGATCTCCTGGCCGATGGTTTTTCCGGCATAGGAAAGGGCGGCGAAGGTGGTGGCCACTTCGAGCGCGGCGGAGGAGGAGAGGCCGGCGCCCATCGGAATGGTGCCGAAGAAGGTGCAGTCGATGCCGTCGACGACGATGCCGTGTTCCGCGGCCAGGTAGTAGAAATTGCCTTTCACATAGTTGGCCCAGTAGCTGTCGGCCTTTTCGCTGCTGGCGGCGGAAAACTCGTAGGTTTCGCGGATATCGCCGGCGGTGACGCGGATGCCGGGTTTATCGGATTTGGAGATGCAGAAGCAGTGGCCGTAGTTGATGGCGCAGGAGAGGGTGGTGCCGGCGTTGTAGTCGGTGTGGTTGCCGAGCACTTCAATGCGGCCGGGTGCATAGGATACGGTTTCGGGTTCGGTCCCGTAGACTTCGGTGTGAATGGCCTGGGCTTGCTGTACTGCCTTTTCATCATACATGGGCGGGTCTCCGTATTGCGCTTTTCTGAGCGTTATAAACTAGGATATGCCCCGCACTCTTTCCATGGGTGAACCCTGCAAAGACATGGACAAACCGCGCGCGGTGTGCTCTATTCGTCGAATGCTTGAGTCGATGCATCATACCATCAGCGGGAAGGTCGCGGAAATCTTCGACCTGTATACCGAACTGCACGATATTCGGATTTCGATTTTCAGTCCGGACGGGCGGCTGATCTATCCGGATGCCGTGAACCGCCCGAACTGCCGCCACTGCCGGCTGCTGCGGGAGGACCTGGGGCTGGATGCCAAGTGCCGCGCGCTGGATCAGCAGATGATGAGCGTGTCGCTCGAGCGGCGGGATATGATCACCTATACGTGCCACGCCGGCATGCGCGAGGTTACGGCGCCGATTATTGTGAATGATGAGCCGGCCGGCTATGTGATGCTTGGGCAGTTCCGCAGCGAGACGGCCCCGCGCCGTTCGCCGTATGAGGCGGCCTGGCAGGCCGCCGCGGGCAGTACGGCGCTGCAGGAGGCGTATGAGCAGACGCCGGTTTTCCCGGAAGCGAAGATCGAAACCCTGCTCTCGATGTTCCGCCATCTGCTGGAGTTTATCGTCGGCAGCCGCATGATCCGGCACCGCGACTACGACCTGATTGAGCCGGTGGTTGAAGCCATTCAGCAGCATCCGGAGCGCGAGCTGCCGCTCGCCGCCGCCGCCGCGCTGGTCGGCCGGAGTCCGTCGACGGTTTCGCGCATCTTCAAGAAGATTACCGGGCTGAGTTTCAAGCAGTATCAGGTGAACTACCGGCTGGAGCAGGCCGCCGCCCAGCTGCGAGCCCGGCCGAATGCCCCGGTGGCCGACATTGCGCAGCGCGCCGGCTACGAAGATGCCCTCTATTTTTCCCGTGTGTTCCACAGGAAGTACGGGCGTTCCCCCTCGGATTACCGCACCGCATCCGGCTGATGCCGCATGTGGTTTTTGATGAAATCCATGTATGTTGCGCGCAGTCCTTCCTCAAGCGTTACCGCGGGCTGCCAGCCGAATGCCCGCAGCCGCGATGAATCCATGAGTTTGCGGGGCGTGCCGTCGGGTTTTCCGGTATCCCATTCGATCCCGCCCTCAAAGCCGACGGTCTCTTTGATGAGTTCGGCGAGATACCGGATGGAGACCTCCGAGCCGGAGCCGATGTTGAGGTGCGACTGCACGTTTCCGGCGTCATCGGTAAAGGCGATGTCGCGGTATGAGAGGTTTTCAAGCATGAAAACGCAGGCCGCGGCCAGGTCATCGCTGTAGAGGAATTCGCGCAGCGGGGTGCCGGTGCCCCAGCAGGCGACCGTATCGAGCCCGGCTTCTTTGGCCTCGTGGAAGCGGCGGAGCAGGGCGGGGAGAACGTGCGAGTTTTCCGGGTGATAATTGTCGCCGGGGCCGTACATATTCGTCGGCATGGCGGCGATAAAGTCGGTGCCGTACTGCCGGCTGTAGGCATCGCAGAGCCGCAGGCCGGCGATTTTTGCAACGGCGTAGGGCTCGTTGGTCGGTTCCAGCGGTCCGGAGAGCAGGGCGGCCTCGCTGAGGGGCTGGGGCGCCATTTTCGGATAGATGCAGGAGGAGCCGAGAAAGAGGAGCTTTTCTACGCCGCGGCGGTAGGCGGCGTGGATGAGGTTGGCCTCGATCATCAGGTTTTCATAGAGGAACTGCGCGCGGTAGGTGCTGTTGGCCAGGATGCCGCCCACTTTGGCCGCCGCGATGACGACCACGTCGGGTTTTTCCTGTTTAAAGAAGTGCTCAACGGCGGCCTGGCTGGTGAGGTCGAGCTCGGCGTGGGTGCGGCCGATGAGGTTCGTGAAGCCTTTGGATTCCAGTGCCCGCCAGATGGCGGAACCGACCAGGCCGCGGTGCCCGGCAATGTAGATTTTCGAATCGGTCTTCATCGTCTCTCCCTTTCCATTAGAATCCGGTTTCGTAAGCGGGGTTGTCGAGCAGGCGCAGGTCGCCGTCGGTCATGATCTGAACGAGCTCCTCGAATTTAACCCGGGGTTCCCAGCCGAGCTGGCGCTTGGCTTTTGAGGGATCGCCGAGGAGCTGCTCCACCTCGCAGGGGCGGTAGTACTGCGGATCGATGCGCACCACCGTGTTTCCGGATGCGGTGTCGATGCCGACTTCCTGACGGCCGGCGCCCTGCCACTTGATGGTGCATCCGACGCGGGCGAAGGCGCATTCAATGAACTCGCGGACGGAGTGCATTTCACCGGTGGCCACCACATAGTCGTCCGGCTGGTCCTGCTGCAGCATTCTCCACATGATGTCGACATAGTCCTTGGCATAGCCCCAGTCGCGCTGGGCGTCGAGGTTGCCCAGGTAGAGGCAGTCCTGCAGGCCCCGGCTGATGCGGGCGGCGGCCATGGTGATTTTGCGGGTCACGAAGGTTTCGCCGCGCCGGGGCGATTCGTGGTTGAAGAGGATGCCGTTGCTTGCGTGCAGGCCGTAGGATTCGCGGTAGTTTTTGGTGATCCAGAAGCCGTACTGCTTGGCCACGCCGTAAGGCGAGCGGGGGTGAAAGGGGGTGGTTTCGGTCTGCGGCACTTCCGCCACTTTGCCGTAGAGCTCCGAAGTGGATGCCTGGTAAAACCGCGCTTCAACACCGGTTTCGCGAATGGCATCGAGCAGGCGCAGCACGCCGAGGCCGTCAGCATCGGCGGTGTATTCGGGAACTTCAAATGAAACCTGCACGTGGGACTGGGCGGCCAGGTTATAAATCTCGCACGGCTCAATTTTTTCGATCAGGCGGTTCAGGTTGCTGGAATCGGTGAGGTCGCCGTAGTGGAGGAACATGTTGACATCCTCCTCATGCCGGTCTTTGTAGAGGTGGTCGATGCGTCGGGTGTTGAATGAGCTGGCGCGGCGGATGATGCCGTGCACCTCATACCCTTTTTCCATCAGCAGTTCGGCCAGATAGGAGCCGTCCTGTCCCGTGATTCCGGTGATTAAGGCCTTCTTCATCAGCAGTTCCCTTGTTGTTTGTGATTTATATAAAACTTAAAAAACAATGATAGAGTACATGCCCGCTTTGAAGTGTGCAATATATACCGTGCAGATAATGCACATTTAGCCGGCGCCGGCTGCTGTTTTACGGCCGGCCGGGCGGTTTCGGCGGGGATTCCGGTCGGCGAAATGCGGCCCGGATGATAGCATGCGGGCCATTTAAAAAGGATGGAGCATGAAGTTTATTCAAGGAATCTGTCATTTCGGTTTATCGGTCGCGGATCTGGACGAATCGGTAACGTTTTATACGGATATTCTCGGCCTGGAGATCAGCGAGCGGCGGGAGAAGGATTGTTTTTTCCGCATCGGGGAGCGTGCGGTTGCCGCGCTGATTCAGTACCCGTGGGACCGGGCGAGGTTTGATGCGGAGATGCGGCCGAAACACTACGGCAAGATGTTTACCCATTTCGGCCTGGCTGCGGATTCGGCGGCCGCGGTTTTTGCCTTTCAGGAGCACCTCAGGGCGCGCGGCGTGAAAATTGTGAAGGAAGCGTACGAGCGCTGGGACGGGGCGAGTCTCTATTTTCTCGATCCCAACGGGTATACCCTTGAGTTCATCTATTTTAACCCGGCCGGCACTCAGTGAAGCCGGCTTTCCCTGGCATGGCTGCGGGCCTTGACCCGCTCCGCATAACAGTGCTGATGGATGTTCACGAGGCTGTTGATGTGGTAATCCGTCAGGTGATTCAGGGTGTGGTTTACCTGCGCCGTCGGCAGATGCCTGAGGGCATTGAGCGGACAGTCGGGCAGCGCATAGCCGTTCATCGGGCATTCCAGCGTGAGGCCTTTAACCCAGATTCGCTTGTCTAATTGAGTGAATTTCATCGTCTTTTCTTGCCTCCCTTACATTCGGATTGTAGGGCCCTGAGTTTAGGAATCAAGAAAAGATAAAATGAAAAGTGTAAGAGCAAAAAACAGATTGTTTTAATTTATCTGCACTGCTAATCAGTCTTGGATGATCTCTTCAACCAGGCTGATAATTTCGGGAATATCCGCGCGTGAAACGCCGGAGAGCCAGATTTTCTGGGGATATATCATGATGTTCGGGCCGGCGTCGCAGACGCCGAGGCAGCCGGAATCGGAAACCCGGACCATGCTTTTCCAGCCCCGGCCGCGGATTTCATCCTTCAGGATGGTTTTGAGATCGGGAGCGCCGTCGTGACCGCAGGATTTCCGGCCGTCGGCGCGGGTTTTGCGGCAGATAAAAAGGTGGGCTTTATATCGGGACTGTTTTTGCTGCATGGAACGCTCCTGATTTATGAATCAGCTATAATTAGGATAATGTATTAGGCAAAGGAAGCGGAAATGTACGGGATCGCGAAGGCGCCGCGGTTGACGCGGCGGCCGGCTGCGGCTAAAATACTTTGAAACATGCATGGGTTGGTGTTTTGCAAAGGGAGATCCGGAAAAAGGAAAGCGTGTTTAGACGAAAGAAAAATTTAAAAGGCCCGGCCGCTCCGGCTCCGCTGCCGGACGGTGTGCTGGAGACGGTCTGCTGCGTTTACGACGAGAAACAGAAGGTGAAGGTTCGCTTCCGCTCGGCGGCCGGCGGGTCCGATGCGGCTGAGCAGATGGGCAGCGAGCCGGTTTCGGCGGTCGTGGCCGAGGCTGCCGCCGCGCGCCGGTCGGCGTCCTTTTCGTTTGCGTACGGCAGCGGGCTGAACCGGTATGTTGCGCTGCTGCCGTTTGAATCAAAACGCGGGAAACGCTATCTGGCCTCGATGCAGATTACTGTCGGACGGCCGAAGCCGGACGAGGCGCCGGCGGCGTACGCATGTGCTTTGGATGAGGGGCGGGTGCTGTTTCTGGTGGCCGACAAGGCGGACCGGATTCTTGCGGTCAGCCCGCGCATTCCCCAGGCATTCGGCTATTCCGCCGAGAGCCTGCTGGCGGTCCGCCTGCAGGATTTGTTCGCTCCGTCGGACCTGAGCGTGATTCAGTCGTGCTCGCCGGATTCTAACCAGTCGATCCAGAGCTGCGAGTTCTTCTGCCTGGACGGCCTGCGCCGCGAGGTGGAGGTGAAAAAATTCACGGCGGCCGACGGCTGTACGCTTTTCAGTATCTGCGATATTGCGCGGGCGCAGCTCAACGAAGAGAGCAATGCGGTCGCGGCGCGCGAACGGCGGCGTATCGGGCAGGACCTGCACGACTCCATCGGCCAGATGCTGACGGGAATCAGCCTGCTGAGCCGGTCGCTGGCCAACAGCCTGGAACGGGCCGGCAATGAAGATTTCGGCGATGCGCAGCAGATTTCCGAGCTGGCGGATGATGCCAGCAACCAGATCCGCCAGATTTCGCGCGGCCTGATGCCGTCGGATGTGGTGCAGCGCGGCCTGCTTGCTTCGCTGCGCGAGCTGGCGGCCCAGACGACAGACAGCTGCGGCCTGGCCTGCGATGCGGTGCTTGATGACGGTATTCCGATACGCGACGGTGCGGTTGAAACCCACCTGTTCCGGATTGCGCAGGAGGCGGTGAATAATGCGGTCCGCCATTCGGGCGGCAGCCGGATTACGATTAAGGTCTCCGCGGCCAGCGGCGGCCCGAAACTCGAGATCAGCGACAACGGCCGGTGGCGGAATATCCTGGAAAACCAGGGGGGCATCGGTTTGAAAACCATGGAGTACCGTGCGTCGGCCATCAATGCCCGGCTGAATATCGGCCGGGCGGATTCGGGCGGCACGCGGGTGACCTGCCAGCTGGAAGCGGAAGAGATTGCAGAAGCGAGCGCGGTGTAGGGATGGCGGTAAAATTATGACAACAGAAGCCGGCGATAAGAAAAAAGTTTATTTGGTGGATGACCACCCGATTGTTCGGCAGGGGCTGATCAAGCTGATTGAGCAGGAGCCGCTGCTTGAGGTCTGCGGCGAAGCCGGCAGCGTTGGTGAAGCGCTCGGCGAAATCCAGGAGTTGGTGCCGGATGTGATTCTGGTCGACATTTCGCTGGAGGATTCCAACGGCCTGGAGCTGATCAAGACGATCGATGATCTGGGGCTGCAGATACCGATGCTGGTGCTCTCGATGCACGATGAGTCGCTGTATGCGGAGCATGCGCTGAAAGCCGGCGCCAGCGGCTATGTGATGAAGCAGGCGGCCTCGAATACCTTGATCCAGGCCATCGGCAAGGTGCTTGATGGAGAGATTTATGTCAGCAAGGAGATCTCATCGCAAATGCTGAAAATGGCATTCCGCAACAGGGGGGAAAAGCAGCGCAGCGGCACGGATGCGCTGAGTCTGCGCGAACTGGAGGTTTTCGAGCTGATCGGCCGGGGCAATTCCACGCGCGAAATTGCGGAGCAGCTCAACTTGAGTGTCAAAACCATTGAAACCTATCGGGCGAACATCAAAGGGAAGCTGCAGCTGCGCAGCGGCACGGAGCTGATGCAGAAAGCGATTCACTGGGTTGAGAATGAGTCGCATCGGTTCAACTGATTCGATTCCGTCTTCCGGGCCGGAAGGGCCGTTTTTCCGGGGATGCGGAGGGGCGGCCCGTTTTTCTGCCGCGGCGGTCCCGGCGGATGGGCATCGGGGATTCCCCGATGCGCCGCTGCGGGTTTCCCCAGTCCGGAACTCAGGGTTTATTCCATAAGTCTTTCAGCCGTTGCCTGTCTTGCTGTTTTCGGCGGCCGCTGTTTAAAGTGGTCCCGTCTTCTGAGGGATTCCTGCCGCGCACCGCGTCTGAAAAGGGGACAGCAGTTTAAGGGATGCAGGAGTTTAAAAGAAAATGATATTGGCACAAGGGATGCTTAAATCATGTTGTGTGGTCAAATAAAGGAGAGTGCTATGTTGAAGCATATGTTGGGTGTGCGGTTTTTGTTGGGATTGGCCGCTGTAGTTACAGCGGTCCCGGCGGCAGTCTTTGCCCAAACCCCCGCGGAACAATCGCCGGCCGATACCCAGCTGATTGAGCCCGAAGAGGAGATGGAAGGATCTGATTTCGTAACGATTAATGTGAAGGATGCAAACATTGCCGAAGTGCTGAAAGCCTATTCGCTGCAGACCGGCCAGAGCATTGTGGTCGGGCCCGACGTGGTATCGGAGAGCGTGAATGTGCGGCTGATGAACATTCCCTGGGAAGAAGCGCTCGACGTGATTCTGAAGCCGTATGGTTTCGGCTACCGGGTGGTCGGCGATACGATTGTGATCAGCAAACTTGAGAATATTGTGACGGTGGAAGGGATCGAGCCGCTGGTTTCGCGGGTTTTCCGCCTCGGCTACCGCGACGCTTATGACCTGCAGGATATTGTGAAGGCGCAGCTGAGTGCCCGCGGACGGGTCACTATCCTGGAAACCAAGAGCCTGCCGGGCTGGGAATTCGGCGGTGAAGGACAGGGCGGTGCAGCCACAGAGGCCGGCGTTCGCGAACGCAAGCAGCGGGAAGAGATCCAGAAGAGCAAAACCTTTGTGGTGACGGATGTGCCGTCCGCCATTACAAAAATCGATAAGATCATCACAGAAATCGACCAGCGCCCGGAGCAGGTGCTGATTGAAGCAAAATTTCTTGAGATCTCCAGCGGCACCGGTTCGGACATCGGCTTGAACTATATGACCAGTGTGGAAAATATTGATGATTCGATCTCGTCGGGTTCGCTGGAATCAAGCGCCATCGATTCGGACACGCTGAAGGTCCTCAACATGGCGACGGGATATATAAATCCGCTCGATACCGGCGCGGCCGGCAGCTATTCAATGGACAGCGGGATCAACCTCTCGCACGCCATCCTGGGCGACTGGGGCGCGGACATGCTCTTTTCGTTCATTGCATCCGACGACGATTCGAACATCCTGTCTGCTCCGCGCGTGCTGACACTGAACAATCAGGAAGCCGCCATCCTGGTCGGCGAAAAGTTCCCGATCATTCAGTCGCAGAACAATTCCGGCAGCGGCTCGTCCATCACCTCCACCAGTTTGGACTACTACGAAAACATCGGCATTCAGCTGAATGTCATTCCGCAGGTCTGTGCTGATGATTATGTGAATATGATCGTTCATCCGGCCGTCAGCCAGATTCAGGGTTATGAGTCCGGCACCGTGACCGCCGATTCGGGGGCGCAGTCCGGCACGCGCTATCCGATTTTGGATATCCGTGAAGCCGAAACGCAGATCATGATCAAGAGCGACCAGACGGCCATCATCGGCGGCCTGCAGAAGGAGCAGGATTCAACGGAGATTCAAAAGGTTCCGCTGCTCGGCAGCATTCCGTTCCTGGGGCGCCTGTTCCGCCGTGAAACGCTGTCGAATGAAAAAATCGACCTGCTCATTTTCATTAAAGCCACCGTGATTGATACCGAGGAATATCAAGCCGTTTCTGCCGCGGAAGAGCGGCGCCGTGAAAAGAAGATGGATTTCGAAATGCTGAAGGAGGCGGCCGAGGCTGCTAAAGCGGCCGAAGCGGGCAAAGCGGCAGCGCCGGCGAAAACCGTTGAGGCGGTTCCGGCCGTGGATCCGGCCGCACCGGTGAGTGAGACCGACAGCGCAGAGATCCTGGCCCTGGTCAACAGCATGGGTGATACCCCGCAGGGGAACGCCGGCAGCGTGCCGGCCGAAGCGGCGGCGCCGGCGGAATAACGATCCTTCTCCGGGGGGTGGAGAGCGTGTGTCTGAAGGATAGTTTTATAAAATGATTACCGACCAATTAAGTGAAATGATGATCCGCAGCGGCCGGGTCGGTTCTGCGGAACTCGAGAAAGCGCTGGAGATCCAGGAGGAGACCGGCAAGGTTCTCACCGATATCCTGATCGAGGAAAAGCTGGCCTCTTCGACCGATATTGCGCTGACCTATTCCGAGCTGCTGAATATTCCCTATCTGGAGCTGGGCGAGGATTTCCATCTCAAACGCGATGAATATGACATGATTCCCGAATCGGTTGCCCGCCGGTTCTGCCTGATTCCGCTGGTGAAGGAGCAGGGGGTCGCCATTACGCTGGTGATGAAGAATCCGCTCGATATGGATGCGGTCGATACGGTGCGCTCGCTGACCTCCTATGAGATCCATAAAGCAGTCAGCACCGAGGCGAAAATCAACGCCATCATCAATAAGTGCTACCGGGAAGAGGCCTATGTTGAAGCCGGGCTGCAGGACATTGTGGATGTCGAAGCGCAGGCGCAGGAATCGGCCCGGATTGAAACCAATATCGGCGATGTGGACCAGCTGCTGATCCACGCCAACGATGCGCCGGTGGTGCGGTATGTGAACCTGCTGCTGATGGAGGCGGTGCGCGACGGTGCTTCGGACATCCATTTTGAGCCGGCCGAAAATTCCTGCACGGTGCGCCTGCGTATCGACGGATCGCTGCATCCGGTCACGCCGCCGCCCAAATCGCTCTATCAAGCCGTGGTGACCCGCATTAAAATCCTTTCCGAAATGGATATTGCCGAGCGCCGGCTGCCGCAGGACGGGCGGTTTAAATTCAAATTTTCCGGCCGCGTGGTCGATGTGCGTGTCTCCTCGATGCCGCTGGTATTCGGCGAAAAAGTGGTGATGCGTATCCTGGACAAACAGAGCCTGCTGCTGAATCTCGAAGATATCGGATTTGAGGGCCGCAACCTTAAGCGCTTCCACGAAATCCTCGGCATGCCCAACGGAATTGTCCTGCTGACCGGTCCGACCGGTTCGGGTAAAACCACGACGCTCTACAGCGCGCTCCAGATCCTGAAAAGCCCGGCCCGCAACGTCCAGACGGTCGAGGACCCGGTCGAATACCTGATCGACGGCATTAACCAGATGCCGACGCGGCCGAAAATCGGCCTCTCGTTTGCGGAATGCCTCCGCCATATTCTGCGCCAGGACCCCGATGCCGTAATGATCGGCGAGATCCGCGATGCGGAGACGGCCGAGATTGCCATGCGCGCTTCGCTGACGGGCCATATTGTTTTGAGCACACTGCATACGAACGATGCCACATCGTCGTTCAGCCGCCTGCGGGACATCGGCATTCCGTCCTACCTGACCGCGGCGACCATGCGCCTGATCATTGCCCAGCGCCTGGTCAAAACCATCTGCCCGAACTGCAAGACGGTCTGCCGGCCCGATGCCGCCGAAATCGAATGGGTGAAACCCATCTATCCGGATGCGGCGGACTGGACGTTTTACCATGGCGAAGGCTGCAGCCAGTGCCGCGGCAGCGGCCTGAAGGGACGGCGCGCCGTTTTTGAATTTCTGGAAGTAACCCCGGGGATCCGCGAGCTCGTGCATAAAGAAGCCGACGACCTGATGCTCCGCCGCAAAGCCATCGAGGGCGGGATGCAGACGCTGGCCGAAAACGCGTTTCAGCGCGTGCGCGAAGGGGTGACCACCATCGGCGAAGCCATCAGCAAGTGCATGGTGGATTAGACAGGATTAACTCATGGCATCGTACAGTTACATCGCAAAGAACAATGAGGGCAAAGAGGTCCGCTCCAGCCTGGAGGCGGGGTCGCGCCTAGAGGCGCTGGAAACCCTGCGCAAAAAAGGACTCACGGTCATTGATCTGTTCAGCGCGGAAAACCTGCCCGCAGCGCCGAAGGTTTCAGCCTCTGGGCCGAAGAAAACCGTGCTGGGCAAAAAAACGGCCGCAAAGAAACGCGCCATGGCGCTGCCGACGCGGGTCAAGATGACCGACCTGGCCGTCTTCTGCCGGCAGCTGGCAATCTCGGTGAACGCGGGCGTGCCGCTGCGGAATGCGGTTGAAGGAATCGGAGCCGAGCTGGAGCAGCCGGTCCTGAAGCGCGTGAGCCTGGATATGGTGCAGCAGCTTCATGACGGCAAAAGCTTTTCCGAGGCCGTGGCCCGCCATCCGAAAATCTTCAATGAAATGTTTACCGGCCTGGTTAAAGTGGCCGAGGAAACCGGCAAACTGCCCGAAACCCTGGCGCAGCTGGCCGCCTACCTGGAACGCGCCGACCGGCTGCAGCGCCGCATTCGGGCCATGGCGGCCTACCCGATTTTTATCGGCGTCTTTTTCGTGATTGTCTGCCTGATTATGACGCTGTTCATCCTGCCGCAGTTTACCGATATTTTCGGGGGCTTCGGGGCTGAACTGCCGGTGTTTACCCGCCTCGTCTTTTCGGTGAATACGTTTTTCGTGGATAATTTCCTGCTGCTCCTGATCGGCACGGGTGTGCTGACGGCTGCCGTGGTGTTTTACGGGCGGACGGAATCCGGCGCATACCGCAAAGACCAGCTGAAGCTGCACATGCCGTATGCCGGCGGCTGCCTCAAAAAATATATCATCGCGCGGTTCTGCCGCAGTATGGCGATTATGGTCAACAGCGGGGTGCCGATCTCCAGTGCGCTTGAGATCTGTGCCGAAGCCACGGGCAACCAGCTGCTGAAACGCAGTGTGCTGGGAGTGCGCGAGATGATTATGACCGGCAACCGCATTGCCGCCAGCCTGGACAAGGCCGGCATTTTTCCGGGGCTGATTGTGCAGATGGTTTCCGTCGGCGAGGATTCCGGCCAGCTGCCGGAGGTGCTCGATAACGTTTCCGATCTTTACGAGGACCAGGTCGAGGTATCCGTCATGACGGCCATGGCGCTTTTTGAACCGCTGATTATCTGCATCTTCGGCGCGTTCATCCTGATGCTCGTCATGGCGATTTACCTGCCGATCTTTACGGTATCAGCGGGCGTGAAATAGGAACGGAAAGGGGTGCAATGGATGTAGAGTGCGAGTCGAAGAAAAGAGGATTTCCATTGGTTGGAAACTATGAATGTGCAGGGTGGGGTTCCTGCAGAAATAAATAAGCGAAAGTAATAACAAGGAGAAAACATGAATACAAAGAAACAGAAAAAATCAGGTTTCACACTGGTGGAACTCATGGTTGTCGCAATTATCGTTGCCATCCTGGCTGCAGTGGCCATTCCGCTGATGTCGGGCAACAAAGAACGCGCCATGGCGACCGAAGCGCAGGCGGCCTGCAGCACCATTGCAACGGCCATCAAAATGCAGTGGGTTGAGGACGGTACCGCGGTTAGCACTTCAACTTCTGCAACAAACCTGCCGGGCATTAATGGCGGTGACCTCAACGGTGCATACTTCAACGACGGAAGCTATTCTTATACCGCCAGTAGCGGCAGCAGCTACACGATTGTTGCAGCCGGTAAAACCGGCGGCGACGCCGCGGGTGAAACCCTGACGATGACGGTGACAGACGGCGATGTAGTGTGCTCGGGGCTGGGACAGTAATAGAG
This sequence comes from Pontiella sp., assembly GCA_041582935.1. Taxonomy (GTDB): domain Bacteria; phylum Verrucomicrobiota; class Kiritimatiellia; order Kiritimatiellales; family Pontiellaceae; genus Pontiella. Next base: position 11,214 of record JBFHGU010000037.1, on the reverse strand, counting down.
TGATGAACGCTTCGCTTCTTCCGGCGCAGGATGCCGGAAGGGGCGGGGTGCCTTTTTTTAAATGAATGAACCTGCAGTAAAGAAAGCCTATGCCTGCTAGAGAAAACATAGCCGGAATCAACATTGCGGACGGTGTGGTGAGCGCTGCGCGGATTGTCCGGCGCGGCCGCCGGAAAATTGTCTTAACCCACGGCGGCTGGCTTGAGTATGCACCGGATGCCTCCGACGACGAGATTGCGGCGGTAATCCGCAAGCTGTGGAAACAGTGCCGCATGCCGACCCGTACGGTCTGCGCCGGATTCCATACGCGTTCGCTCTGCCTGAAGTATTTTAAATATCCCGACCTGGCGCCGCGGGAGCTCGTTTCGGCGCTGCACCTCGAAGCGGAGGAGTCGCTCCAGCTGCCGCCGGACCAGATTGCGCTGGACTGGCACCTGAACCGGGCGAAGAACGATCCGTATACCCAGCTGGGTGAGCAGCAGCACGGCGTGCTGGTGGCGGTCAGCAAACGCGAGGTGAACAGTCAGCTGAACCTGCTGAAAAAAGCCGGCCTCTTTCCGGTGATTACCGATGTCGGCAGCACATCGCTGTGCAATCTCTACCTGTCGCTGCGCGGCGACAAGGTGAATGAAAACAATGCGGTCTGTGTGGTCAACCTGGCGCGTTACAGCGCGGATATTTCCATCCTTTTTAATGACCACTTTATTTATCCGCGCACGATTATTTCGCGTTCGGCTGAGTGGTCGAACAAGAACCAGTACCTGATTGAGAATATTTCGGATGCGCTGCTCTATTACCACGTGAAGGTGGATAAAGCGCCGGTTACTCAGGTGGTGCTGACGGGCTTTGTGCCGCAGGAACCGGAGTTTCGAAGCCAGATTCACGATACCATCGGCCTTCCGACCGAAGTGTGGAGCCCGATGAATGAAGACCATTTTGTGATTGGCCGCTCCGTTCGATCGACCGGCGACCACAACATCGTTTCGCCGCTGATGACCACCAGCCTGGGGCTGGGACTGAGGAATACGTGATGCCGCTTTGCCGTATTTTTATGAATGAAGGGCCGTGCGCAGTGCAGGTCGGGCCTGCGCCCGGGTCGGTAAATAAACGATGGAGCAGCCAGCTGCCCGGGGGGCAGGAAGTCGAAGTTAAAAAACGGAAATGCAACTATGCCTGCTGATTTTCAGATCAACCTGACCAAGGGGCTGACCAGTTCGCCGGAAGAGCGGACGCGCTTTTACCACGGGTTCCTGGCCTACCTGGTCACCTGTACGGTGCTGCTGGTGCTGACGGCCTTTTTTACGAGTGTAAACCTGAGCGCATATATCAGGAACAAGGCGGCGCAGCACCGCACGGCGGCCTCGATCTCGGTGTCAACGGGCATCAGTAAGAGCGGGCAGCGCGATCCGGATAAGATCTATGCCGAGCTGGATGCCTATGCACGCCGGCTGGCCCTTATGAAAAAGCTTTTGAAGCAGCGCGTGCAGCTGCTGCCGGTGGTGCATAACCTGTTTATCGAACTGCCCGAAGGGGTGGCCCTGCAGAGCCTGGCCGCCTCTAAAACCAAGGTTTCGTTCGGACTGGTGATGCCGATGCCCTCCGGGGCGGCCGATGACCCGGTGAAGATCCTGCGCACTGCCTGGGAAACCAATGAAGAGCTGATGCACCGTGTGAAGACCATACGGCCGATCACCGGGGAGCGCCGAACGGCCGGAGCGGACTCCTTTTTTTATGTCCAGTTTGAATGTGAGTTGAGGAAGTAGGCGGGCGGTTATGGATATTGGAAAATTTAAAACGAGCCGCGCCCGGCTGACCGCCTGGATCCTGATTCCGCCGGTGCTGATGGCCGGGCTGGGGCTGATGTCGTTTGCCCTCAGGCTGCAGTCGCAGTGGCAGCTTGAACGGACGCAGGTGCTGGCGGAGCTGCTGCCGCGTGTCGTGGAAGCGCGCAGGGCGGCGGAGGTCCTGCTGCAGGAATTTGCGGATTCTGAGGCCGGCGCCGTCAAGAATGAGGATGAGCTGATTTCCTTCCTGCAGAATGCCGCGCTGCAGGCTGGTTTCCTGGTGGATTCCCTGAAGGTGGAACGCCGCGGTGCGCCGGGTAATAAACAGACGGCGGTGCTGACGGCGAATGTGAGGGGTACGGGTACGTTCCGTGCGGTTCAGGCTTTTATGAGCGACGTTTCAATGCGCCAGAACCTGCTTTCTGAAAGCTCGCTGCAGGTCAGCCAGGGCGGGCGTGAAGACCATGCGGAAAGCTGCCGGGCAGAGATCACCTTTGAACTGGTTTTGTTCGATTCGGGAACTGCCGGGGGAGGGGCATAGCATGCGGGGAAGTGTAAAACAGATTACGGTTGTGCAGCCGTATCGGGAAGAGTCGGTGAAGGTTCCGGCGGCTGTGACGCTGGCCGTGCTGCTGCTGGTTGCGGTGCCGTTGGTAATGTGGATCATGAAGATCAATAACGAGGGGTCGCGCTCGGCGAATGTGGTCCGCTTCAACAACCTGATTACAGAGGTCAGCACAGATGTCCGTGCGGTGCGTGCACTGCTGAACAACGATGCGGAAGAGCTCGAGGCCATGCGCCAGGCGCGCGAGGCCGCGGTGGTGACGCTGATCGTTCCGGAATTGGTGATTGTCGAAGAGCAGGGGCCGAACCGCACGAAAGAGCGGTTTGAGGTGAGCCTGGACGGCATCTACTGGAGTGCGAAAAATCCGCTTGCGAGTATCAACGGGCAAACCTGCCGCGTCGGCGATATTATCCAAGGGCATGAAATTGTTTATATTGGAAAGACGACCGTCCGGTTCCAGGCCCGCGACGGATCCCTTGTTGTGAAGGGCATCTACGATGAGCTGCTCAAAGGGCAGCGGGATAACCGCTGATGAGGTAAGCGCCAGGGCGCGGTTTTTATCTTTTGCCTTTGCCGGATTGAGCTATGCTCACTTCATCGAGGCGAAACGGAGCGGCCGGCTGCGGAAGGCGTGAAGGAACTATGCGAAGCACGATCAAAGGCAGAAAGCAGGGGACCACCATGGTTGAGGTGCTGTTCGCCATCCTGATTATCGTTACGCTGGCTTCGGCAGCGGTGATGAGCCTGCGTTATCCCCGTTTCCGCGCCGTGTATGACATGCATAAAGAGGCGGCGGTGCTGGCCGCTGGATCGGCCATGGAAGAAGCCCTGTCCCTGGGCTATGAGGGAACCAATATGACGGCCGGCACGTATACGCTGAACGATGCGGCCGGCAGCTATTCCATGAACGGGATGGTGCTGAGCGGTACGCGGACCGTCGAGGACGTGACCCTCTCCGGTGTTGAATGCCGGCGGATCACGGTTTCTGTCGATTACACCAATTCCGACGGGGCCGTAGTTTTTCAAACGCTGATCACTCCCTGAGACTATTGTGAAAAGGAAACAGGTAAAACAGGGCTTTACGATTATCGAACTGCTGGTTGGCGTTACGTCGGCGGCGGTCTTGGTGCTGACGCTGGTGGCCATCATGGTCGGACCGCTGCGGGCGCTGGCCACCAACCGCGAATATTCCGATATCCGCCGCGATATGGCTTATTCGATTGCGATGATCGGCCGGGACGTGCGCGTTTCCTCCTGGTCCTCCCTGTCGTCGGCTACCAATGTGCTGACGTTCGGCGGAAATTCGATTCAGACGAACGTTTCGGTTTACAGCCTGTCGGGCGATGTGCTGGAGCGCTATGTCAACGGCGTGAAGCAGGATGACCTGATGGACGGGGTCACTGCGTTTACCAACGGGGTGGTCAATGCCGGCGGGGTCCAGGGCGTCAGGATTTATCTCTCGGCGGCAAACGACGACGGCTCTATTTCGGTGACGCACGAATCATTCATTTATCCGAGGAACTGATCATGAAAACGAACCGCAGTCATGCGCGGCGCGAAGGGGCCATCCTCGCGGTGGTGATGGTGATACTGATCGCTTTCAGCCTCATTGTCCTCTCGCTGTACCATCTCGGAACCCACAGCGCGCGCGAAGCCATCTATGAAAAGCAGCGTGCCCAGGCGTTCTGGCTGGCCGAAGCCGGCCGTCAATGGAGCATTGCCGATCTCTATGCGGACGGCGACGGCACCACATCGGCCCTGGCCATCGATTCGAATACCAACCATACGTTTGAGGTCACGGCCGACGACGATGAGGAAAACACGTTCTATTCCGTAGGGACCGTAAGGGCGGGGGACCGCACCATCCAGCGCGCGGTAAAATTCAGCGTCTCCTATGTTGCACCGCTTTTTGAAAAGGCCATTCATGCCGGCGGCGCCTACGGTTCGAACTGGACGTTCCGAATCCGCGGCGATATTTACGGCACCGTTGACGGGCCGCGCGCGCCGCAAAGCTCGGACCCGTTTGCCTATCTGCCGGGCGGGAATGATATTATGATCGGGGACGTTGCGATTAACGGGAATGTCGCCATCGAGAACCAAGCCAAGATTACGGCGAATACGGATGCCGGTTATTACGGCGACCTGGATGCCAGCGGCACCTATGTTCATACTGCTGCTGATCCCGTGGCCGGTGTTGAGCGCACGGGGGCCAGTGCCGAGATCGACTCCAACCCGGACCTGGCGGCGATGAGCTATGAGGTCAATAACGACTATGATATCGCCGCTATTTTCGCGGCCAACAGCGTTACATCGGGGCGCCTGCCGTCCACGCATCCGCTGCACAATGTCGTGGTGCTGCGGGAAAACTCGACCACGACCGGGCAGGATTTTTATTTTGAGCCGACCAGTATGTCGGGCGGCGATCCCGCCGGTGCCGGCGCATCGCTCGATCTGGGGGACCAGGTGGTTTACTATGTCGACGGGCATGTCTGGTTCGACAGTTCCAGCACGTTCGGTTTTTCGATCGACGGCCAGGCCACCATCGTTTCGACGCGCGATATCCACCTCAGCGATAATGTGATTTATGAAAATTCCGGCACGGAGGCCGTCAGCGGGAATGCGCCGGACCTGCTGGCGCTGATTGCGCTCGGCCAGCTCGATAATGCCGGAAGCGTGACCGACGGCGGCGATATTTATTTCGGCGACGGAGAATACGGCACAACCTATAAGGTGGAAGCCTTCATGTTTGCGAATGACGATTTCCTCTATAATACTAAGGCCAGTACCGGAGAGCAGACCGAACCGAGCACCGGCTTTGTGGTGAACGGAAACTTTATGGCGATCGACCAGGTCACCATCCAGCGCGACTGGTATACCTATACCGACGAAGCCGGCACCGAAGAGCGCCGGGCCGCCGTTTACGATTCGAGCAGCTCCAGCTGGAAGGATTCCGAGACCGGTGACGAGGTCGCTGCGGCCGATGTCCGGCACTATGCCATGCAGGTTGAATACGATGAGCGGATCAAAAATTCCGAGCTTCAGGTGGAGGGGCTTCCCAAGGGAAACGGGGACATCTTCAACGGCCTGGATCTTTGGGAGGAAGTTGATGTTCCCTAATCGCCGCCGCGCGCTGGAGCCGGCGGTGCACCTTAAAGCAGTATGCCTTCGGGCATGGCATTGTCGGCATCGGCATCCCACCAGCGGCCGGGTGTTGAGCCGATATATTTGATGCTCTTGGTGGTCATGCGGTTGCCGCGGCTTTTCACCCCTTTAACGGCGATGTCGGCCGGGTTGAAACGCTGCTGGTGAATCCGCTGGCCCTTGGCGGGATTATACTTCACGTAAATCGCCTCGGGCGTGCCCTCCTCAAGCAGGAGCAGTTTCGATTTCTCGCTCTGGCTCATGGTGTATTCGCGGTTCATGATTGCGCCGCCGATCTTAAAGCGCTTGATATAGGTGATGCGCGAATCGGTATAGATGCAGGTGAACTGCTTGTCGCGGTCAAAAATTTCCACCCGCTCCAGATGGCCGTCCACGAAGATTTTTTCCGGCGGCTGAACCACCTTGTACTGTCCGTTTTTCAGAACGATCAGCAGTCTGTCGAGCGAGGAGCACTGCAGGATCTCTTCGCCTTTCACGCTGGTGCCGATATATCCGTTTTCATCCTGCTTGATCGAGAGCTCCGAGGCGGTGAGTTCGCGCACGTCTGCTTCTTTAAAGCTGGTCGACACCGTGCGGCGCGGATAATCGTCTTTGTACTCTTTGATGAGGCGTTTGAGATAGCGGATCGTATAGCCGTTGAGCCCCTGGAGGTCTTTTTCAACCTGGGTGAGTTCAGCGAGAATTGCTTCGATGTCTTTGCGGTTTTTTTCGATGTCGAACAGCGAGATGCGTTTGATGCGCACGCCGAGCAGCATTTCAATATCGTCATCGACAATTGCTCGCTTGAGCTGGTTCTTAAAGGGATCGAGTCCTTTGTAAACGGCGGCATAAACCGCCTCGTAGGTTTTGCACTGCTCAATCTTCTGGTAAATGCGGTTCTCCACAAAGATCTGCACCAGCGTTTTGTTGTGGAATTCATCGAGCAGCTTGCTCTGTTTCAGGTGCAGTTCGCTCTCCAGGATGCGCAGGAGCTGCTGTACATTTTCGCGCAGCACGTCGTCGATGTTCATTTCCACCGGGCGGTTATCGCGCAGGCAGATCAGGCGGCCCGAAACCGAGGTTTCACATTTGGTGAAGGCGTAGAGCGACTCAATCGCTTTTTCCTGGGTTGCGCCCTGCGACAGCGTCAGTTCAATCTCGACCTTTTCCGCGGTAAAATCGTCGATGCTGCGGGCCGGAACTTTTTTCTTTTTCACAGCATCTTCAATCGAGGCCATGAGCGTGTCGGTGGTCACGCCGTGGGGCAGTTCGGTGATGACGATGCGGTTGTTTTTGCGCGGTTCGATTTTTGCGCGCAGTTTAACTTTGCCGTTGCCCCTGTTGTATTCCGAGACGTCCATCAGGCCGCCGGTCAGGAAGTCGGGCAGCAGGCTGAGTTCCGCCGGGGTGCGCTTCTTTTCGCGCAGGATTTCAATTTCGGCTTCAAGCAGTTCAATAAAGTTGTGCGGCAGGATGCTCGTGGAAAGGCCGACGGCGATGCCGTCCGCGCCGAGCATCAGCATCAGCGGCAGTTTGCAGGGCAGGGTGACCGGCTCTTTGTTCCGGCCGTCGTAGCTCGGAATCCATTCGGTCAGCTCCTTATTGAAGATTTCGCTGCGCGCCAGGTTGGTCAGGCGGCACTCGATATACCGCGAGGCGGCCGCGCGGTCGCCGGTGTAAATGTTGCCGAAGTTTCCCTGGCCTTCAATCAGGTAGCGCTTGTTGGTCAGCGTCACCAGTGCGTCGGCAATTGAAGCATCGCCGTGCGGATGATACTGCATCGTATGGCCGACAATGTTGGCGACTTTGATGAACCGGCCGTCATCCTTCTCTTTCAGTGCATGCAGGATGCGGCGCTGCACCGGCTTCAGTCCGTCTTCCAGCGCCGGAATGGCGCGGTCGCAGATGACGTACGAGGCATACTGCAGGAAGTTGAAATCAACCAGGCTTTTCAGCGGGCCGTGTTCATCGTGCAGCGGGCCGCCCTCCTTCTTTTCCTCCTCGTCAGGCTGTTCATCAGCCTCCGCGGTTTCCGGATTTTCTTCGGCGGCTTCCGGTGCTGCAAAGAGTTCGAGTTCGTCGTCTTGTTTCTTACGTGCCATGTTTCAGAATCCCTTACATCATCTCGGCGTCGATTACGAGGTTGCCCATGATGTACTCGCGGCGCTCCGGGGTGTTTTTGCCCATGTAGAAATTGACCACCTCGGATACCGAATGATCCCCGTCGATGGATACCTGGGTGAGCCGGATCGTTTTTTCGCCGATAAAATCTTTGAATTCGCCGGGCGAGATTTCGCCGAGCCCTTTGAAGCGGGTAATCTCCGCGCCGCGCCCGAGTTTGCTGAGCGCGTGAATGCGCTCCTCCTCGGAATAGCAGTAGATCGTCTCCTTCTTATTCCGTACGCGGAACAGCGGTGTTTCAAGAATTTTCAGGTGGCCTTCGCGCACCAGCGATTCAAAGAAGCGCAGGAAAAAAGTGATCATCAGGTTGCGGATATGCAGGCCGTCGACATCGGCATCGGTGGCGAGAATCACGTGGTTGTAGCGCAGCTGGTCAATGTTCTCTTCAATGTTCAGCGCCCGCATCAGGTTGTAGATCTCAACGTTTTTATAGAGCGCGTCGCGCTTCAGGTCGCAGACGTTGAGCGGTTTGCCCTTCAGGGTAAAAATCGCCTGGTGATTGGCATCGCGGCACGAGACCAGCGAGCCGGCGGCGGACTGGCCCTCGGTAATAAAGATCTGGCTTTTGAGGCCCTTGTCTTTTGCGCGGTTGTAGTTGTGTTTGCAGTCCTTGAGCTGCGGAATGCGGATCGAGACCGACTTGGAGCGCTCGCGCGCCAGTTTTTTGACGGAGTTGAGTTCCTTGCGCAGCTTCTGCGTCTCCTCGATTTTGGAGACCAGTTTTTTGGCTTCGGCCGTATTGCGGTGCAGGCTGTCGGCTACCGCCTGCGATATCTTGGCCACCAGGTCGGAACGGATTTCGGAGTTGCCCAGCTTGTTTTTGGTCTGGCTCTCGAAGATCGGCTCCTTCAGGCGGATTGCCACGGCGCCGAGCACACCCTCGCGCACGTCGTCGCCGGAAAACTTCTTGCCGGCAAAGTCGTTAATGCCGCGCAGCAGGCCCTCGCGGAATGCGGAGAGATGCGTGCCGCCGTCGGAGGTGAACTGGCCGTTCACGAAGGAATAATACTCCTCAGAAAAACGGTTGGTGTGCGTGAAGGCAAACTCAAGCGTCTGGTCCGCATAGTGGAACGGCGGATAGATTTTCTCGTACTGGCTTTCATCGCGAATCAGGTCGAGCAGGCCCCCTTTGCAGTGGTAGAGCTCGCCGTTAAACCAGATTTTGAGCCGCGGATTCAGGTAGGCGTAAAACCGCAGGCGCCGTGCGAGGTGATCCGGATTGAATTTGTAGTTCTTGAAAATGTCGGGGTCCGGCGAGAAGGCCGCAAAAGTGCCGTTCGGCTCCTTGGTTTTTCCCCGTTCTTCGCGAACGAGATTGCCCCGCTCAAATTCGGCCTCTGCATATTCGCCGTCGCGGTGCGAGCGGACCAGGAAATAGGTCGAGAGGGCATTGACTGCTTTGGTGCCCACCCCGTTCAGGCCGACGGAAAACTGAAACACGTCGTCGTTGTATTTGGCCCCGGTGTTGATTTTCGAAACGCAGTCGACCACTTTGCCCAGCGGAATCCCGCGGCCGAAATCGCGGATCGTCACCATATCCTCTTCGATGGAAACATCGATCCGGTCGCCGTGGCCCATAATGAATTCGTCGATGCCGTTATCGATGACTTCTTTGACGAGAATATAGATGCCGTCGTCGTAATGGGCACCGCTGCCGGTGCGCCCGATATACATGCCGGTGCGCAGGCGGATATGCTCAAGCGACGAAAGCGTCTTGATCTTATCTTCTGTGTATTCGTGCTTCTTCTTGGCGGCCATAGCCTGAAATCCCCTGTAACCACAAGATATGGATGTGTGCTGACTTAAAACCCGCAAAATGTAGCAATTCATCCGGTTGCCTTCAAGAGGTTCGCCATATTTTCATTGCTGCAGCGGTATGGACGGCCGCGGATCCGGCGGCGGCGATTGAATCGGCGGGATTGCCGGGCAGATGGGCGGGGCCGCGCGGGCCGTCTTTGCTTTTGGCGGCGCGGCATAAATCACCAAACTCGCCTTGCCATGGTTCTGCCGATTCCGGTATGTATACCGACCGCTTTTGAAACGGGCTCATAGCTCAGTCGGTCAGAGCAGGAGACTCATAATCTCTTGGTCGGGGGTTCAAGTCCCTCTGAGCCCACCAGTTTTCTTCGGCTCTGCTGAGCCGGGGGATGAAATTCAGGCCGGATTCCGGATTCCTGCTGAAAGCGCCCAGGTGGTGAAATTGGTAGACACAAGGGACTTAAACTCCCTCGGCCATTGCGGCTGTACCGGTTCGAGTCCGGTCCTGGGCACCACTGTATTACCCGTCTGATTCCCAGGGACTGGGAAAGCCCAGTCCCCGGAGGACGGTGGGGGCCGCCCCGGCCGTGCGCATAACCCGTGCGCCCGACGTTGAAAGCCGGAAAAACCGGTTGTGTTCTTCGTGTCCTTCAATTCCCGTTTACGCCCGCCCGGCGGTTTTGTCCAGTGCAAAAAAAAGCAGGAACCGCGGTGCGGTTCCTGCTGATTATCTGTCGCGTGAAAAGTTTTTTCAGGACTAGATGATGATGTCGTTTTTACCGCCGCGCAGTTCGTCGGGGGTTACGATTTTGGAGGCCTGCTCCTGCTGCATTCTGATCATGTCTTCCTGCAGTTTTTTGATGGCTTCGTTGATGGCGTCCGAAAAGTTCGCAACCGCTTCTTCAAGCGAGGTGGCATTGATTTCGCCGGAGATCGGGAGTGCGCCGCTCGGTGTCATGATGTTGGTGGCGGCTGACCAGCTCGGTTCGCGCGATTCGTCCACAGAGCCGTCGATTTTGATCGGGGTCATTTTACGGATTGAGCCGACCTGCAGGTCGGTAAAGTTTTCCTCTTTCCAGAGGTTGCTGCCGTCGATCTGGATATTTTCGAGGGAGTTGTCTTCAGCCATGGTGTTTACCTTTGGTAGGTGAAAAGCGCGGCTTGAGCCGGGAACTGCGGATCAGCGGTCACTCATCACGTTCAAAAATGGTGCGCCCAACAGGAGTCGAACCTGTATCTACGGCTTCGGAGGCCGCTATTCTATCCATTGAACTATGGGCGCATGAAAGGCGGGTTTATACGCGGGTTGCGGCGGGGCAGCAATAAAAAAACAGAGCAGGTTCTGCCGGAAGTGAATTGGTGTTTTGCCTGCAGCAGCGGTTGGGAGCGGCCTGTCTTGCTCGGCGGGCTTTCCGGAAGCGGTCGATGACGCCCCGCTGCGCACTGCAAAAGGCCTTGGCCGCATCGCGTCTGCTGTTCCTGCGCCGGCCGGATTCCGCCGCGTTATGCGTATCTGCCGAGGGAGGTGCAGCCGCTTTTCAGGGCGGCCGTGAGGCGCCAATGCCCTGGCCGTCTGAAAAGCGGTGTTCCATTCTTTATGCGTGCTTTGCTTCGAACTCTTTCATGAAGGCCACGAGCGCATCGACGCCTTCGGTCGGGAAGGCGTTGTAGATGGAGGCGCGGATGCCGCCGACGGAGCGGTGGCCTTTAAGCGTCTTCAGGTTTTTCTCGGCGGCTTCCTTGATGAACTGGGCTTCGAGTTCTTCGGTGGGCAGGCGCCAGGTG
>JBFHGU010000036.1:0-35513 GCA_041582935.1 Pontiella sp. | reverse complement strand
GGCCGATGCCGAAACGATCCGCGAGGCGTTTGAAGCCCGCGTGAAAATTGACGAGCTGCTCGTGAAGCGCGAGGAAGCCTACCGCCAGATCGAAGAGATCGAGCTGCAGGTCGAAGAGCTGGTCGGCGAAGAAGGCGCATTTGTCTATCCCGAGCCGCCCGTCCCGGTCGCCGGCTTTGCCAAGCCCGCCCCGGCCTCGCGCCCGAAACCGAAGCCCGCCCCCAAACCGAAGCCGGAAACCGCTGAGGAACCGGCCGAAGAGGCTGCCGAAGAAGCGGTCAAAGCGGAAGACGTCGAAACCGAAGACGCGGCTGAAGAGGAAAAGTAACGACTGGATTTTCCACCACGGAGCATCCGAGTCTCAAAACTCAGTGCCTCCGTGTCTCTGTGGTAAAATTAAAATGCAGAACCAGATCCAGATTAACCAGAAGCTGATGGAGCGTGAAGACCTCCTGGTCGATGTATTCGACCTGGAGCGGCAGATCAACGTCATCCTCGGCGGCAAGCCCTATCCGCTTGCGCCGCCGGACGATCTGCCCTCGCGCCGAAAGCGGAAGAAGTCCAAGCGGAAAGCCGCGCCGAAACAGGCGCCGGCCATCCGCCTGCGTAAACTGGATCCGGAAACCGAAAAAGCCTACCGCGTCGAATATCTCGAAAACGGCGAGCCCAAAACCGAGGTCCACCTCGACGCGCGCCCCGCGGCCCTGCTCATCAACACCGACCTCCCGCACATCCGCATCCTCAAGGTCGAAACCATTGCTCCGGAAACATCCACCGAGTGGAAGAGCGTTGAAGTGCTCTTCCAGCGACAGTCGGTAGATACGTAATCGCGGGCCGGCATTAACGGGCAGGATGCCCACGAAGCTAAACGGGCTGGACGCCCGTTCCACTAGAGAAAAACCGCTCCGCGTTGGCGAAGGTTAAGGCCGCCAGCGCTTCCTTCGAAATACCGCGCAGCGCGGCGGCTTTTTCCAAAACCAGCCGCACATTGGCGGGTTCGTTCAGCGGGCCGGTTGCGGCGGCGGGCAGAATATCCGGCGCATCGGTTTCGATAAGGATGCGGTCGTCGGGCACCGCGCGGATGGCCGGGCCGGCTTTCCTGGCGTTGGGCCGGGTGATGGAGCCGGAGAAGGATATATAGCCGCCGCGTTTCACCAGTTCGGCGGCCACCTCGGCCGATCCCCCGAAGCAGTGGATGAGCATGCCGCGCGGCAGTTCACCAAACTGATCGAGCAGCTCAATCAGCCGCCCCCACGCCCGGCGGCAGTGGATGGAGACGGGACGGTTGAGTTTGCGGGCCAGTTCCAGCTGCTGGAAAAAGACGGCTTCCTGATCCGCGTCGTCGCGGTCATCGACGGCGTGATCAATCCCGATTTCACCCACGGCGGCTTCGGGGTATTCGACCAGCAGTTTTTCCAAGGTGTCGAGCCACCGGACAGACCGCTCGCCGATGAACCATGGATGCTGGCCGAACGAGGGACGGACCCCGCCGCAGGTTTCGGCAATCCTGATGACGCGCGGCCAGTCGGCCTCGCAGCAGCCCTTGACGCCCATTTTTACGACGCCGGCATCGGCTGCGCGGTTCATGACGTTTTCCAGGTCCGGAAAAAGCCGTTCATCCTGAATGTGGTTATGGGCATCAAAGAGTTTCATATCAGTTAGGTATCATCTAATTACCCCGATCGTGGAAGTTAAATGATCCCTCTATCCTTTTCTGTGTTTGATGTAGCTGAGGGCCTGGCTGACGGGGAGTTCTTCGGAGGACGGGCCGTTGCGGATGTAGAAGTGCTCCCGGCCGCCCTCTTTAACGAAGACAGGCTCTTTGGCGCGGGCACAACAGACCACGCCGACACGTTTTCCATCCATCGGAACCACGTGGAAACGGATATATTTTGAATGCGCGGCCCCGAGATGTTTGCTGATCAGGTTTTTGAAGTGCAGGCGGCATTTGTCTTCGTTTTCAAAAACATCGCGTTCGAGGCCCGTGATCCCGCCGTCGTCGCTCACCCCGAGCAGCAGGACTCCGCCGTCGGTATTGAGGAATGCGGCGGCGCCCTTAATCCAGGCGAGCTCGATTTCCTTGCCGGGCTTGCGGGTGTGCAGGTTCATGCGCATGGTGGATTTAAATTCGACCGTGCGGTTTTCGCCTCCCTCAATCAGCTTGCGGATACCGGCCTCTGCATTTCCGGGATCAAACAGGGCCGTGCCTTCGAACGGGCCGCGGTGCCGGCGCACAATCCAGAAGACCAGGCCGACCGCCGCCAGCAGGGAAATAAATCCCATGACGATGACGCGGGCCATACGCCCGCCGGCCTGCCCCTCGATATCGAATTCGGGAACCATTACACAAATCCAGGTGGTGGGATTTTCACGTTCCAGGGGGCGGAAGCCGCTCCACCAGACCACTCCGTCGTGCAGCACCGGAATCACCCGGTCGGCCAGGCGGTCTTCCCCCGTCCAGCCGGCCAGCACCTTTCGAAGCAGCGCATCCTCGACACCGGCTATGGGCGCAAAACCCGGATCCGTCCCTGCCGAGCCCGGCATGTAGAGCATGTTATCGCGTCGCAAAATGATGACCCGCGAATTTTTGCTCGGGGCGAGCTTAAAGAATCCCTCGAAAGGCTGATCGAGCAGCAGGTCAAACGCCACAACGAAGCGGCGGTCGTCCTCTTTCCGCAGAAAAGAGGCCGAGGCCGTGACGCCGACCTGCGGGACCGAGAAAAATTCGTAGGGCGCCGTCCAGCACGCGTCTGCGGAAACCAGGGCCGGGGCAAACCACGGCCGGGTGCGCGGGTCATAGGACGAGGTTGAAACGGTCCGTTCCAGCACCTCGCCGCCCGCACTCCACCGCTTTTCCTCGGCATTGTCCTGCTCTTTTCCGCGGGTGACGAGCCGGGAGCGGAATTCCCCGCCGTCCCGGCGCAGGTAATAACTGCCGCCATCGATATCGGCCACGGAAATACCGCTGAGCAGCGGCTCCTTTCCAAACACGGGAAAAAGCAGGCGGGTGAGCTCGTCGTCATCGTTCAGCTGCAGCTGGCCGCCGGCGCCCCAATCGCGCATCAGGCCCAGGGTGGTCTCGATGGAAAGCGTCATCGACCGGAAGCGTGCACCAGCCTGCCCTGCGGCCGTGCGGATAAACTGCTCAGAAATATCGCGGCGCGACTGCGCGGCGAGATAGGCCGCCGGCGCGATGATGACCGCTGACAGGATGATGAGCACCAGAATGATGTCCCATGTTACACGTCTGCTCGGCATAACCATCTCCGTGTTTACATGAAAGGGCGTCCCCAGCCGAGGAACCCCTTGGCCAGGCGCGTCTGAATGACTTTGAGGGAACTGTCGACCTCCGGGAAATAGCCGACATCGGTATAGTGCTGCTGAAAGTCGGGGTCACGCGGGCCGAGCACGCTGTACCCCTCCTTCAGCTCATAGTTGGTGGTATAGCGGTACGGCCAGACATCAAAAACCGGCAGCGCCGTCGAGACCGCGCCGATTATACCGCTGAAGTGCGAGATCACCGGCGTATGCCGGCCTTTACTGACCGTCCATGCATTTTGCGGTTCACAGGCATTGAGGATTTGCTGCTCGATGATGCGCGAAATTTCCTCGTCGTAGATAAACACGCCGCACTCGGTATTGAGGTTTGCCGACCGCGGATCAAAGTTATGCGAGCCGATCAGCGTGATCTTTCCATCGAGCACAAACGACTTGGCGTGAATGCAGAGCACCGGGCCCGCGCGGTCGATGGAAGCAATTTCGCCGCGGTCTGCGATCCCCGCTTCCTGAACCGCCCGCTCGAGGAGCTGCTCATAACCGTAGACATAGTGCCGCTGGTCGGCCGGGAACGGGCGGGCCTCATAGATATCAATCCCGGCCTTTTTATAAAGCGCTTTGCGGTGCTTGAACGACACCCCGTACACCGGCAGGTGATCGGCCGAGGCCAGGCTGTTGCTGGAAGCGATGATTCGGAACTTCGGGTTTTTCCGGCGGATCTCTTTAAAGGCCCGGCGCTGGCCCCGGCTGTAGATCAGATAGGGCGTCTGGTAGACGAGCCGTTCCTCGCTCTGCGCCAGGACCGCCTCGAAATAGTCGTCAAAATCCATCCGCTCCCCGCCCCTGAATTTACGCGGCGTGTCGTAGACAAAATCCACCCGGTCCGCTTTGTAGACCGCCAGCGACGGCCGGTGATCGGCAATCGAATATTCATCCGCCAGCCGGTCAATCTCTTCAAAAGCGGCGCGCTCAGGCGCCGTCAGGAACGGCACGCAGTCGTTGGTCAGCTTTTCAAACTCGGCCTGGACATCGAGCAGCTGCGTCAGGAAAACCGCATGCTTATCCTGCCAGAAGAGCTCGAACGAATCCTGCATATCCATCACCGCCGGACCGGCCACGACCACATCGCGGTCGCGGAACAGGAATGCGGTATCGCGGTCGTAGTATCTGCCCTCATAGTTGCGCCCGCCCGAAATACCGATGCGCCCGTCCACCAGCAGCAGCTTGTTGTGCATCCGCCGGTTCATGTGCTTCGTCTTGAAAAACAGGTCTTTCCAGAACCCGATCTTCCCGACGCTGGAGTATTCCGAAAGCGGTTTATAGAGCGCAATTTCAAGGTTCCGGTGAGCCCGCGCCATACGCGCCAGCGTGTGGGCATCGGCCGGCGTGACCATCGCGTCCATCAGGATGCGCACCAGCACCCCGCGCTCGGCGGCGCGCTCCAGCTCGTCGAAAACAAAACGGCTCGTCAGGTCGTCCTTCCAGATAAACGTCTGGATATCAATGCTCTGGCGGGCGGCGCGGATGAGGTGGATGCGGGCCAGCAGCGCATCATCGCCAAGCTCCAGAATGCTGACATACTGCGCCGAGCCGCCCTGCTCCATGTTGTTCCAGGCCTTGGCGGCCAGGTCTTGAAACTGCGAATCAATCGGCGCAGCCGTCTGGATTTTATAGCGTTTGAGGCGCTGGCTGCGGAATGCATTTTCCAGATCCCTCTCCGGAATACTCGAACAGCCCGCCAGCATCGCCAGCAAACCGCATAAGAAAAAGTTCCGCCCCTTGAACATAGCTACGGAGTTTAGAAGAAATACAAAGCGACGCAATCCCTATCCGCGCCGGAGCCTCGGGTCCAATCGGTACGGCAGATGACATGAGAAGAAATCATTAAGTCTGATGACGTCGGCATTCCCAAACCGGCATTTAGCGAATCTGCTTCCCGCAGACCGCGCCAGTCACGGCCCCGACTCCTTCGGCGGTCAGAACTAAGCAGCCTGTGTCATAAATTCTAATCCCCGGGAAGTCTTATCAAATCCCCGCAGACGAGCCTTGCCCACACAAAGATGAAAGATCTTATATTTCTTATAATGTTATTTTTACAAAAAAAAACATTCAAGCCCGCAATCTCTCGACAAATCCCTGCTTTTTTCTAAAGTAAACATAGGCAGGGAATGGCAGGTATTCAGGAGGTGGATTATGAAATTTTCACTGAAAAACCGCCGAAAACATCGGCCGGAGCAACACCTAAAAGAACGACACGTCTGGACCACGGCACTTACCCTTTCGCTGGTCCTTCTTCCGGCGCTCCCGCTTAGCGCAGCAACCTATACTGCCGCACCGGGACCGGGCGGCAGCGCGGCGAATCTACGGCAAGCGATCAACAATGCGAATGCCAACCCGGGTCCCGACCTCGTCCAGCTGGCGGCCGGGACATACATCATCGAAAACGCAATCCTGGATGACGACGGAACCGGCGGCGATCTCGATATTGATGGAGATCTCACGATTCGAGGCGCAGGGGCCGAAACCACCATCATCGACGGAAACGGCCTCGCGCGGGTATTTGATGTTGTCAACGGATCCCACACCGTGACGATTGAGGACGTGACGGCTCAGAACGGCCATGACAGCTTCGGCGGCTGTATTGATGGAGGCAGCGCAACGCTGGCACTGACCCGGGTGGTGCTGCGGAACGGAACGGCCGCCGGAAACGGCGGCGGCCTCCATATTTCCGGCGGCTCCCTCACGGCGGTCGATTCAGAGTTTACCGCCTGCAGCGCACTGAAGGGCGGCGGCCTTTACATCCAGAACTGCTCGGCGGAACTCCGCCGATCGACGGTGTCTTCGAACTCCGTCAGCCCGGGATCCAGCGCCCTGGGCGGCGGCATTTTCTATTGGGATGAATCGGGCGGCGGCGAATGGCTGCAGGTCGTCGACAGCTGCATCATCAGCAACACCGCGAAAGACGATGGAGGCGGCATCGAAAACTATGGGGGGAACATCGAGATTACCCGCAGCACCATCCGCGGCAACAGCTCCGGCGACGACGGAGGAGGCATTGAGAACGACAACCACGGCAGTGCCGGCGGTTTCCTGACGGTATCCCACAGCATTTTCCTCGGTAACTCGGCAGTAAACGGCGGCGCGATTGACAATGACGGAGAGACGACTCTGGTGAACACGCTGCTCGCCGGCAATACCGCCTCCGGCATCTATGCGGAAAGCCGGGGCAGCGGCGGAATCCGCAATTCAGAGGACACCGCATCCGAAACCTCGATCGTTATGACGAGCTGCACGGTCTACAGCAACCGCGCCCACCAAGGCTCCGGATCGCTGGAGGCCGGGGACATTGGGAGTATTGCCCCCGGCGGATCGGCGATCATCGTCCAGAACTGCATCATCGGCCGCTACTATAATGAGGGCTCAGCGAAGCTGCTCTCCCTCGGGAACAATTTTTTCGAAGATGATCCGGGCGACAGCAGGACCTACGAGACCGGGGCACCCCCTGATCGCACAGGCGATCCGCAGTTATCCGCCGATTATCACCTCCTGCCCACCTCCCCCTGCATCAATGCTGGAGCCAACCTCTCATGGATGGCGGATGCAGCCGATCTGGACGGTGACCCCCGCATAATCGGGGAGATCGTCGATATCGGAGCTGATGAATATACCGTGGATGAGCATTCAGGGGATTCGCCCATCCACTATGTGGCCGTCAACGGCGCCGCAATCTGGCCCTACACCAACTGGACAACCGCCGCCACCACAATCCAAGCAGCCATTGATACGGCGGCCAGCAACGATCTTGTACTGGTCGATGACGGAACCTACGACAAGGGCGGGGCCAAGGTGTATAACATAAGCAACCGCGTGGCACTCACCAAAGCAGTCACTGTGCAGAGCGTCAACGGACCGGATCTCACCCATATTGTGGGCAAAGGACCGCAAGGTCCATCCGCCGTACGCTGCGCCTATGTTGGGGAAGGCGCGGAGCTGATCGGATTCACATTAACCAACGGTCATGCAAACGCCGACGGCGGCGGGGTGCGGCTTGATCAGGGCGGTCTAGTTTCCAACTGCACCCTCACCGGAAACGCGGCTGAACGAGGCGGAGCAGCATTCTGCTACCAAGGCGGAACACTCAGCCACTGCATCATTACAGGAAACTCCGCCATCGTAGGCGGCGGAGCAGCCTGCATCAACGGCGGCACGCTCAACCACTGCACCCTCACCAAAAATACGGCAGCCGCCGGCGGCGGCATCATGATATCCTGGCGCTCTATACTCAACGACTGCACGATCAGCTCCAACACAGCCTACGAAGGCGGCGGAGCTTACATTGAGGGCGGTGGAACGCTCAACCGCTGCATCATCACAGCAAACTCGGCCCACGACGACGCCGGCGGGGTCGAATGCTACTATGCCGGCACCCTCAACAACTGCTTAATCACAGGAAATTCAGCTAACGTCGGCGGCGGCGTGGAATGCGACTCCGGCGGAACTCTCAACAACTGCACGATCAGCTCAAACACAGCGCGTTATGGAGGCGGAGTACGCTGCGAATGGGGAGGCGCCCTCACCAATTGCATCGTATGGGGCAACAAGGCCTCATCCGGCGGGGACAACTGGTATAACAATGATACCGGCATGTCGTATTCCCACTGCAGCACAACACCGGCCATCGGCGATCATTGCCAGGTGACCAATCCGCAGTTTGAAGAGAATGATTTTCGGCTCATTAAAGAATACTCCGACTGCGTCGATGCCGGCACGAACATGCCCTGGATGGCTGGAGCCGTCGACCTGGACGGTAATCCGCGAATTATGGGACGCAGCATCGACATCGGGGCCTATGAATATGACGGCGCATTAATCGGCGGCGGGGGAGAAGAAGATCCTCGCGATAGAGATGGCGACGGAGTAAGAGACTGGAAAGAATATGTGGCGGATACCGGCATCGCAGACAGTGGCGACTGGTTCCACATAAGCAGCGTGGAATTTTCAGCACCGCTTTCCGTCTGGTTCAGGTCTTCGGCTGCCCGGCAATACACCTTGCTCCACAGCACCAACCTGGTCGACGGGGTCTGGACCAACATTCCCAGCCAGACCGATATAATGGGTACTGGCGGCGAATTCTTCCTCACCGACCCCTCCCCCACCAACCCCGCTGCCTTCTACCGCGTGGAGGTCGAGATCCCTTAAAGGCACGGCATGGGTGTCCCCTATGATTTGCAGCACGCAGTTGCCAATTTTAAACATTAACGATCAATACACATCAGAGCGCGCGGCCTGCGGTTTTTTATTTCCATGCGGACAGCAATGACTTAAAATATAAGTAGCCCGGAAGGAGGAACGCCATGCTGGAATCGGAACGCGAACAGCTGCGCGCGGATATTGAGCGGCGCGTCAGTGATTTCGGAAGCAACCGCAGCGCACTGATCCCGGTGCTGCAGGAAGTCCAGCTGCAGTACGGGCACGTCTCTGAATATGTCATGCAGGTGCTCGCCGACATCCTGCACATCCATCCGGTGGAAGTCTACGGCGTCGCCTCCTTCTACAGCTTTATCGGCCACCGCAAAAAGGGCCGCTTTGTCATCCGCCTCTGCCGCACCCTCTCCTGCGAAATGCAGGGCAAAGACCGCGTGGCCCGGCAGCTCGAAAACGACCTGGGCATACCCTTCGGCGAAACCACGCCCGACGGCAATTTTACGCTCGAATGGGCCAACTGCCTTGGCATGTGCGACCAGGGGCCCGCCCTGCTCGTCAACGAACGCATCTACACCCGCGTCACCCCCCAGTCCGTTCACGACATCCTCGAGGAATGCCGCAGCGCATTCGGCGTTTACACCCTTCACGAAAAGGCCCTCTCATGCAGGCTTCCGACCCAGGACAAATGACGTTTTCCAAAATCGCCCCCGGCGCCGGCCTCCGCCGCGCCCTGGCCATGACGCCGCAGGAAATCATCGGCCTGGTTTCCGAATCGGGCCTGAAAGGCCGCGGCGGTGCGGGGTTTCCGACCGATCTTAAGTGGAAGCTGGCCGCCGGAACGCAGGACGAACTCAAGTATGTCGTCTGCAATGCCGACGAGGGCGAACCCGGCACCTTTAAAGACCGCTTTATCCTCAGCCATTTTTGCGACCTGATGTTCGACGGCATGACCATCGGCGCACGGGCGATCGGCGCCGCGCGCGGCATTATCTACCTGCGCGGCGAATACACCTATTTGCGGGCCTACCTTGAAGGCCGGATTGCAAAGCGCCGCACGGACAACCTGCTCGGGCGCGGCATCCTCGGCACACCGGGCTTCGATTTCGAGGTCGAGATCCGCATGGGTGCCGGCGCCTATGTCTGCGGCGAAGAAACCGCGCTGATCGAATCGCTCGAAGGCCAGCGCGGCGAACCGCGCAACCGCCCGCCGTTTCCCGTGAATACCGGCTTCCTCGGCCACCCGACCATCGTCAACAACGTGGAAACCTTCACCTGGGTGCCGTGCATCTTCGCCAAAGGCGCCAAATGGTTCCACGACATCGGCACCGAAAAATCAACCGGACTGAAGCTCTTCAGCATTTCCGGCGACTGCACCGCAAGCGGGGTCTACGAATTTCCCATGGGCATCACCGTCCGCGAACTGCTTGAGGAGGTCGGGGGAACCGACGCCAAGGCCGTACAGGTCGGCGGGGCCTCCGGCCGCTGCGTACCGGCATCCGATTTCGGCCATGCCATCGCCTTCGAGGATATTCCGACCGGCGGCTCCATCATTGTCATCGGCCGCGGGCGCGACATGCTCGATGTTGCGGAAAACTTCCTGGAGTTCTTTGTCGATGAATCGTGCGGTCAGTGTACGCCCTGCCGCGAAGGCATTTCCAAACTGCTTGAAGGCGTGCGGCTGCTGAAGGCCGGGCGCTGCTCCATGCACTACCTGCACGAGCTCTGCTCGCTCGGCGAAACCATCCAGCTGGCCTCCAAATGCGGGCTGGGCCAGTCGAGCCCCAACGCATTCCTTTCGATCGTGGAAAACTTCAAAGATGAAATCATGGGAAGGACAAACCATGAGCACACTGCACTCAAATCCTGACCGCTCGCCGCTGAGCCAGCGGACCCAGCCGATGGGCATCCCCGGGCTGGAAAAGAGCGACCAGCCGGTGGCGCTCACCATCGACGGCAAAAAACTGATGGTTGAATCGGGAACCACCATTCTCGAGGCCGCCAGGCAGATCGGCATTCGGATCCCCACACTCTGCTATCACGAAGACCTCTGCGTGGCGGGCGTCTGCCGTATCTGCGTGGTCGAGGTGGAGGGGCAGCACACCCTGCAGACCGCCTGCTGCTATCCAATCACCCAGCCCATCAGCGTCCAGACCCACACCGCCAAGGTCCGCCGGGCCCGGCGGCATATTCTCGACCTGATGCTCTCGAAGCACTACGGCGAATGCTATGCCTGCTTCCGCAACAACAACTGCGAACTGCAGGCGCTTGCCAAGGAATACGGTGTCGACGAATTCCGCTTCGGCCACCCCGACAAACCGCGCTTTGCAATCGACCGCTCCAGCCACAGCGTCGTGCGCGACATGGATAAATGCATTCTCTGCCGGCGGTGCGTGCGCACCTGCATCGACCTGCAGGAGGTCGGCGTGCTCGAGGTCGACAAGCGCAGCAATCAGTCAAAGGTAATCACCTTCGGCGACAAACCGCTCGGCGAAGTCGTCTGCATCAACTGCGGCCAATGCATCAACCGCTGCCCCACCGGGGCCCTGCGCGCCAACGACCCGACCGACGAAGTCTGGGCGGCCATTGAGAATCCGCACAAACACGTCATCATCCAGACCGCACCCAGCCCGCGCGCCGGCATCGGCGAATGTTTCGGCCTCGAGCCCGGCCGCCCGCTCACCTTTGAAATGAACACCGCCCTGCGTGAATGCGGTTTCGACAAGGTGTTCGACACCAATTTCAGCGCCGACCTCACCATTATCGAAGAGGGCACGGAACTGCTGCTGCGCCTGCATCATGCGCTCGTCACGAAAGAGCACGCCGCCCTGCCGCAGTTTACCAGCTGCTCGCCCGGCTGGGTGAAATACCTCGAACACTTCTACCCGCAGTTTATTCCGAACCTCTCCTCCGCCAAAAGCCCGCAGCAGATGTTCGGCGCGGTCATCAAAACCTATTATGCCCAGCTCAACGGCATTGACCCGAAAGACATCGTCACCGTGGCGCTCATGCCCTGCTCCGCCAAAAAGTTTGAGTGCAACCGCCCGGAGATGTGCGACAGCGGGTTCAAGGATATCGACTACGGCCTCACCACCCGCGAGCTTGCCCAGATGATTTCCGAAACCGGGATCGACCTGCCCGCCATGGAAAAATCGGACTTCGACGATCCCTTCGGAACCGCCACCGGCTCGGGCATCATTTTCGGCGCCACCGGCGGTGTGATGGAATCGGCGCTGCGCTGCATCATCGAAGTGGTCTGCGGCATCAAAGTGGAAGACCTGTTCGAACATGCCGACATCATTCCGGTCCGCGGGTTCGAAGGCATCCGCTTCATGGAACTGCCGATCACCCAAACCGGGCCGGTGCCGGACCTGCTGAAAAACCATTTCGACGCATGGGACTGGCTTCAAGGCGTCACGCTCAAAGTCGCCGTCGCCCACGGCACGGCCAACGCCCACCGCGTGATGGAGGACATCAAGGCCGGCGGCCGCTGCGCCGACTGCCACTTTATCGAATTCATGGCCTGCCCCGGCGGCTGCCTCGGCGGCGGCGGCCAGCCTATTCCGACCAGTCCGGCCATTCGGGCCGCGCGCGCCAAAGCGATCTACAGCGAAGATGCGGCCTACGACGTCCGCAAGTCGCACGAGAACCCCGCCATCGTCAAACTCTACACCGAGTTTTTCACCGACGGCCCCGGCAGTCCCCTCTGTCATAAACTGCTGCACACCGGCTACACCCCGCGCGGAAAATATATCGTCTGATCTCAGCAGGACCTGCCATCAGATTCTCATTTTGCTGTCCTGATTCCCGCAGCCAATGATAGAAACCGGGTTCATTGAAACCCTTGAAGAGCAACTTTCAGGAGCAGCCCCCAGGGATTCTGAATAAGTAAAACGCCCCATGTATCCTTTCAGCATGAAAAAATTCGGATCCGTTCGTGAGGCCTTAGGCTATGTGGTCTGGCGTACCTTATTGGCTGTCTGCTGGATCATTACCGGCTGCAGCCTGATCAGTAAACTGACCGATGACGGCGCAGCGCAATACGAGTCTACCCGAGGCATGGTCATTCCGCTTCTCAAGCGGTGGGATACCATCGGAACCCTGGCCGCCATAACGATTTTCATTGGGTTTCTGCCTGCGATCGGCCGATGGATGCGGCGCTTTTCGCAACAGCACCCCGGTGCTAAACACTATGCAGTCAGCATAATCAGCCTAGTTGCGATGCTCGCCTATTGGCAGCTGCACTGGATTCCGTCGCAGCTGGAAGCCGCCTGCCGAAGCGGAAACCTGCAGCAGCTTGCACGCGTGCTTGCGTGGGGAGGCAGCCCGCACGCCTATCCGTTCAATACCCGCAGCCTCACGCCCATGAGGGAAGCCATATTTTTTGACCAGCCGGCAATCGTCGACCGGCTCTGTAAACGCGGCGTAAAAGAAACACCTGACGATCTACTGCTTCACTACGCCATTCGATGCGGTATCGACGATCCGGAACTCATACAAATTCTATTAGATCACGGCTGCAATCCTTTGCTGAAAAACAGGGACGGTTTAACGGCGCTTGAACATGCAGAGCAAAAAAGCGCCGCCCAAACAATCCGCCTGCTGCGCAAAGCGGCGGAGAATAGTCAACACACGTAAGATGACAGCCCTCAAAGCCTGTCTACCGGGCCGCCCACGATTTTTCGGTCAGTGAATAGCGGCTGGTTTTCAGGACGCGGCGGATTAGACCTTGCCCTGTACCCAGCCACCTGCTGCTGCACACCGCGCGGAAAATATATTGTTTATATATAGGTGCCGGAGGGCACGTCGGCGGGATCGCAGTGCGAAATGTCGCCGAAGCGCGCGATGCTGAATCGGCCGTTTTCGAAATGGATTTCGCTCACGCTCGCCGGATAGACGCCGGCGGATTCCAGAAGTCGGCAGCCGGGCGCTTTTCCAGGTTTGATTGTTCATCCCCAATAAAAGCCCCGCGTGGTTTCAGCAATGCTAGCAGGATCAATCCTTTTGCATTGAATCGATATTTTTATACACATTTCAAATAAAGGAGGCCTTGTAAACGCACGCGCGCGTGTTTATATTCCCGCTTCGTTTTTGAAGTAAGCAGTAGTTTGAACTCAAAATCAGGAGATAAACCATGTCAGAAATCATCGATGTACTCGCTCGCGAGATTCTCGACTCCCGCGGCAACCCGACTCTCGAAGTCGATATTGTTCTCGATTCCGGTGCCACCGGCCGTGCGGCCGTTCCGTCCGGCGCATCTACCGGTGTTAACGAAGCCCTCGAACTGCGTGACGGCGTTAAAGACCGTTACCTCGGCAAAGGCTGCGAAAAAGCCGTAGCCAATGTAAACGACATCATTGCGCCGGCAATCCTCGGCCTGGATGCCATGGATCAGGTCGGCATCGACAACCTGATGCTCGAACTCGACGGCACCGAAACCAAATCCAAGCTCGGCGCGAATGCCATGCTGGGTGTTTCCCTGGCGGTTGCACACGCCGCAGCCGACGAACTCGGCATTCCGCTGTTCCGCTACATCGGCGGCACCAACGCCAAAGCCCTGCCGGTTCCGATGATGAACATCATCAACGGCGGCTCCCATTCCGACGCTCCGATCGCGTTCCAGGAATTCATGATCCGCCCCATCGGCGCTCCGACCTTTAAAGAAGCCCTGCGCTGCGGCGCGGAAGTGTTCCACGCGCTCAAAGCCATCATTAAGAAGAAAGGCCTCTCCACTGCAGTAGGCGACGAAGGCGGATTTGCTCCGAACTTCGCCGGCGGTACGGAAGAAGCCCTCGATTCCATCATGCAGGCGATCAAAGACGCCGGATACGAGCCGAGCAAAGATGTTACCATCGGCCTCGACTGTGCTTCCTCTGAATTCTGCGAAGACGGCGTTTACGACTACACGAAATTCGAAGGCGCAGACGGCGCAAAACGCTCTTCCGAAGAGCAGGCGGCTTACCTCGAAGAACTCATCTCCAAATACCCGATCGATTCGATCGAAGATGGTATGGACGAAGAAGACTGGGCCGGCTGGAAAATCCTCACCGACAAAATCGGCGACAAGTGCCAGCTCGTGGGCGACGACCTGTTCGTGACCAACGTGAAATTCCTCAAGCGCGGCATCGTAGAGGGCTCCGCTAACTCCATCCTGATCAAGGTAAACCAGATCGGCACGCTGACGGAAACGCTGGACGCTATTGAAATGGCGCACAAAGCCGGATTCACCGCTGTGGTTTCCCACCGTTCCGGCGAAACGTCCGACACCACCATTGCGGACATCGCCGTTGCCACCAACGCCGGCCAGATCAAAACCGGTTCGCTGAGCCGCTCGGACCGTATTTCCAAATACAACCAGCTGCTCCGCATCGAAGAGATGCTCGGTTCCGACAGCCGCTACGGCGACGCAATGTAACCGGCTGTTACACCTCCGGCGAAGAAGACAGCTGCTCGACAGCTGAAACTTCCCAGCCTGGAAAGGCGGTCCATTCACCCCGATACGTCGGGGCGGACCGCCTTTTTTCTTGGCATAAACGCGGCGGCCCCAAGCCGCCGCGGAAGCCATCCGTTCATGATGCTGCCAGCATCCCCTGCGCCCTTCGGCCGCCCAGCAAGCGGAAGGCAAAACATTCTTGTCGCAGTGCAGTTTCCAGCTATATTCAAAACCAGATAATTCCGCACCTCGAATCACCCGTTACGCTATGCAGCAGACTGAAAAATACTGGAACCTGATCAACCGGATTGTGCTCGTGGCCATCATCCTGATGGCCTGCGTGGGCGTGGGGCTGGCCTTCACGCCTAAGGTCCGCCAGCTCAAGGAGTATCAGCAGACCAGCAACTCGCTCCAGCAGCGGATTGAAGTCACCGTGGAAGCGGAACAGGAACTCAAAAATAAGCAGCGCCGTTTTTCCTCTGATCCGGACTTCATTGAAAAAGTCGCCCACGAAGTCGGCTACGCCCGTCCCGACGAAACCATCTTCCACTTCCCGGAAGAAACGGGCAGTTACTGACCGGCCGGCGGCGGCATTTACATGCTACAAAGCCTTTAATTTTCCGCAGCTTCATCTATTATCGGATGTATGGAACCGCTAACACTCTATCTGACCTTACTGCTGGTCGGGTTTGTCCTGATCGGATTTGAAATTTTCATTCCCGGCGGCATTCTCGGCATCTTCGGCGCCGCGTCCTGGCTCACTGCCGCCGTGATCGGCTGGCGCAATTTTACCGCCCCTTGGAATATGGTCAGTGCCGGCGGGCTGCTGGTTTTCGGCATCTTCACCTTTGTGATCTGGATCCGCTACTTCCCGAAAAGCCGCGTTGGAAAAAGCCTGTCGCTGCAGGTCAACCAGGCCGACTATAAATCCCACACCGACGGCGGTGTGGTGGTCGGGGCGCAGGGCGAAGCGGTCTCCACGCTTCGGCCGTCCGGCATCGCCTCCATCAACGGCAAACGTGTTGATGTCGTGGCCGACGGCGAATGGATTGAAGCCGGACAGGCAGTAAAAGTTTCCTCAACCTCCGGCGGTCATATCTCCGTCGTGAAAGCGTAATTATGCGATCAAGATTTCTTTGTGCCGGCCTCCTCACCCTGCTTGCCCTTCAGGTTCAGGCATCCGGCTTCTGGGTAACGACCAACGAATATGCCGCCGGCCGCGGCACCGTCACTGCCGACGAGCAATGGGTGTATGCCAATGCCGCCGATGTTTCCGGCACCTTTGAAAACGACCTCTTTCTACTGACGCCGTCCGCGCTCAATTTTTCCGGCATCTACCAGGGCAATGTCTGGGGGGCTTCGCTGATGGGCATTCAGGCGGCCGGCAGCTGTGAACGCAACCTGCGCATCTATTCCCCAACCATTCGAATTGAGGGCAGCATTGCCGGAAACCTCATCGCCGTCGGCAATACCGTCGTGATCTCCGCCAATGCGGTCATTTACGGCAGTGCCCACATCTATGCGCTCAACAATATTGTCCAGGAAGGCGTCATCGAAGGCAATGCCGTGTTCTCCGCCCCGCGCATGATCACCTTTGCCGGAACGGTCAAAGGCCGGGTTTCGGCCGAAGCCCCGGAAATCATTTTCACCCGCGATGCCCGGCTCGAAGGGGACCTCGCCTATCTTTCGCCCGAAGAACTCGAGCCGCCCGCCGGCGCTGTGCTCGGCGAAGTCAGCCGCAGCACCCCGCCGTCGCTGCTCGATCCGGCACGGCTGCGCAAGATCATGCTCTCTTTCCTCGCGGCGCTCCTGGCCGGGGTTCCGTTCATCACACTGTGCCCCATGACCACCGCCATGTCGGCCCAGCTGATCAAGCGCGCACCGTGGAAATGCCTGCTGGCCGGCTTTACGGCCTCCATTGCCCTGCCGTTTTTCGGTATGATGAGCCTGTCATCGCTCGTCGGCATTCCGCTCGGCGCACTGATCCTCGCCGCCTGGGGCACCCTGCTCTACCTCAGCCGCATGGTGCTGGCGCTGGTGATCGGCAGCCTCTTTCTGAAAAAGATGGGCAACTCCATCGGCAAGGTGCTCGCCGCCATGGCGATCGGCCTGAGCCTGATTTATGCAGCGACGGTTTTTCCGGCCGTCGGAATTCCGGTGCAAATCGCAGTCTTGTGGTTAGGAATGGGATCGCTTATCATCGCCCTGTTCGAAAAGCGGCGGCTGATCCTGCAGGTACCGGCGAATTTGCAGAAACTGCAGAAGTTGAGAGACGAAAACTATAAGCCCGAGGAGGATGAAACATGAACGTAAGCTATATCATCTTAATTCCCGTCATTCTGATTCTGCTGGTCTTTTTTGCACTGGCACTGTCGGTCATCAACCTTTGGGTACGCGCCCTCTTCGCCGAAGCCCCGGTCCGCATCCGCGACCTGATCGGCATGAAACTGCGGCGCGTGCCGCCGAACCAGGTGGTGCTCACCTATATCTCCGCCATCAAAGCCGGACTGGAAATCTCCACCGGCATGCTCGAAGCCCACTACCTTGCCGGCGGCAGCATGCAGAATGTGGTCCGCGCCATGATTGCCGCCGATAAAGCCAACATTGACCTGAAATTTCAGCAGGCGGCCGCCATCGACCTCGCCGGCCGCAACATCGTCGATGCCGTACAGACCTCGGTGAATCCGAAGGTGATCGACTGCCCTGATCCCGATAAAACCGTCGGCGGCATGCTCGACGCCGTGGCAAAAGACGGCATCCGCCTGCTCGTCAAGGCCCGCGTGACCGTCCGCACCAACCTCGGGCGCCTCGTCGGCGGCGCCACCGAACAGACCATCATCGCCCGCGTCGGACAGGGCATCGTCAGCGCCATCGGCTCGATGGGCTCCTATAAGGACGTGCTGGAAAATCCCGATTCGATCAGCCGTAAGGTCCTGAGCAGCGGCCTCGACGCACAGACCGCCTTTGAAATCGTTTCAATCGATATCGCCGACGTATCCGTGGCCGGCATCGGACAGATCGCCAACGTCGGCGCCAAACTCGAAACCGACCGCGCCGACGCCGACAAAATTATGCGCCAGGCCGAAGCCGAAGGCCGCCGCGCCATGGCGATCGCCAACGAGCAGGAAATGCGCGCCCGCGTCCAGGAGATGCAGGCCAAAGTCATCGAGGCCCAGGCCGAAGTACCGCTGGCCATGGCCGAGGCCTTCCGCAAAGGCAATCTGGGCGTGATGGATTTCTACCGCATGCAGAACATCATGGCCGATACCTCTATGCGTGAATCGCTCGCCGGAGGCGAAGACGAGGAAAAGGATAAGTAATTAAAACCAATCCACTGATTATACGGATTACCCTGATTTAGATCTCCGTAATCCGTGAAATCTGTGGCTGAGATTCTTATGGATGACTTAATTCCATTTTTGGTTTTTCTCGTTATTGCGCTAATCAACCTCGGCAAGTTTCTGCTCGAACGGAAGTTCAAGGAGAATGAACCGCCGGCGGAAAATCCGGAAGCGGACGAACCCGGCGCAGCCGGACTGGAGGGCTTCTTCCAGGAGCTGGCCCGCAAGCTCGATCCCAATGAAAAGCCGGTGGACCTGCCGGACTGGCCGGAGGGCTACGAAAAACCCGACTATGCCGCCGAACAGGCCGCCTTTGAGCAGTATCAGCAGCAGAAGGAAGAGATTGAGCCGGTTTTTAAACCGGCCGCCGCCACAGCTGAAGTGATCCCCATGCCGCAGGCCGCCCCGAAGGCCATAACCATGGAGCGCGTCGAGGCGATCTCGCTGCGGTCGGCGATGAATGCCATTCCAGCGATGAAATCGACCTTTTCATCGGGGATGGTCTTCGCGCCCATCCTGAAAAGCGGGCGGGCAGGAAGCATTGATTTTCCGCTGCAGCATAAAGCGGCGCTGCGGAAGGCCGTTCTGGCCAAAGTGGTGCTCGATCCGCCCCGCGCTTTTGACCGGGTGTTTGAGAACACGGCCCGCCATTAAGACTCTCCATGTTTGGAAGTTGCAAAGCCGGTTGCGGTTCCGCTTAATTGGTTCATGAACAACCCATCATTATCCCATCTGCTGGATGTTGCCATCTGCGCCGCGGAAGCGGCCGGAAAGCATGCGCTGAATAATAAAGAGCGCCGCAGCGAAACGAACGAGACGTTCGATCACGATGTCAAACTGGTCCTCGATGTTGAAAGCCAGAAAGCGGCCGAGGCGATCATTGCCCAGGAATTTCCGAACCACGGCATCCTCGGCGAGGAGGATACCGCGCCGAACCTGGCCAGCGATTATGAATGGATCATCGACCCGATTGACGGCACGCTCAATTTTTCGCACGGCTTTGAATACTGGTGCACCTCGGTTGCCGTCCGCCATAAAAACCGGGTGGTGGCCGGCTGCGTTTTTGCGCCGGACTTTGATGCCTACTACACGGCACACATTGAGGACGAAGCCAAACTCAACGGCCGGCCGATCCACGTGTCGCCGACCGATCGGCTGAGCCGGGCCATGCTGTTTACCGGAATTCCCAAAGAGATGGAACAGAAGCCGGATATGCACTTCCGGCGCTTCCGCATGCTGGCGCTCAACACCAAAAAACTGCGGATCAACGGGGCCGCCGCGCTGGATCTCTGCCGCGTGGCCGACGGTACAGCCGATGGATTTTTTGAAGACGGCATCTACCTGTGGGATTATGCCGCCGGGGTTCTCATTGCAGAGCGGGCCGGCGCGGTTTCTGCCGTTTATCCGGATGCAGGCAGACCGCACGGTGCAACCGTGCTCGTGTCCAATAGCGAGCTGATCGACGGCCTCAAAGCCGTCTATACAAAGTGCCTCTGACATGACAAAGAAGAAAACCAGCACGTTCCCCGACATCCATTGGCTGTATGAAGCCTCCGTGCAGAATGTCGATACCGATCTCGATTTCGGCATCCGCGTTTACCGCAAACACTGGAAACGCAAACCGCTGACGGTCCGGGAGGATTTCTGCGGCACCGCCAAGCTCGCCGCGCGGTGGGCCCAGCGGAACAAAGAGAACGAAGCCTGGGGCATCGATCTTCATAAACCGACCCTCGACTGGGGCGTGGAGCACAATGTCTCGGGGCTGACCGACAAGCAGCGCAAACGGCTGCACCTGATCCACGGCGATGTGCTTGAAACAACCACGCCGAAAGTCGATATAGCCTTTGCCCTGAATTTTTCCTTCTGCGTCTTCAAGAAGCGCGAGGTGCTGCGCAGCTATTTCCAGAAGGTTTATCAGTGCCTCAACAAAGAGGGCCTCTTTGTGCTCGATATCTACGGCGGCACCGAAGCCGTCATGGAAAAACAGGACGATGTCCGCGAAATCCCCGGCCTTACGACGCCCGACGGCCTGGAAATTCCGGACTTCGATTATCTCTGGGACCAGGCCTATTATAATCCGATCAACCACGACACCACCTGCCATATCCATTTCGATGTCCCCGGCTACGGAAAAATTGAAAAGGCCTTCACCTATGAATGGCGGCTGTGGACCCTCATGGAACTGCAGGAGCTGCTGCTCGAAGCGGGCTTCTCCGCGGCTGAAGTCTACCTCCACGACTTCGACGACAACGGCGAGTCGGACGAAATCTACCGCCTGCGCAAAACCTACGAAAACGTACAGGGCTGGGTCGCCTACGTGGTGGGGATTAAATAAAATGTATTTCGACCGGATAAACAGGATCAACCGCGTATCCCGTTCATCGTGTTAATCCGCTTTAAAGGGAAAGCGTCATATGAAGACGAGAAAAGAACGTGCGGCGTATGTTGCCCGCCGACTGGACGAACTCTATCCGGAAATTCCGATCCCGCTGGATCACACCGATGCCTATACCCTTTTAATTGCCGTACTGCTGTCGGCGCAGTGCACCGATGCGCGGGTAAACCTGGTCACGCCGGGCCTTTTTGCGATGGCCGATAATCCCCACGATATGGCCCAGTGCTCCGTGGAGCAGATCAAAGAAAAGGTGGCAACCTGCGGCCTCGCCAACAGCAAAGCGAAAAACATCAAGAAGCTTTCAGAAATGCTCGTGGAAAAGTATGACGGCGAGGTGCCGCGGACGTTTGAGCAGCTCGAGGAACTGCCGGGCGTGGGGCATAAAACCGCGAGCGTGGTGATGATCCATGCCTTTAAAATCCCGGCGTTCCCGGTCGATACCCATATCCACCGCCTGGCCCAGCGCTGGGGATTGACCAAGGGTAAAAACGTGGAGCAGACCGAGGCCGACTGCAAGAAACTGTGGCCGCCCGAGCAGTGGGAAAAACTGCACCTGCAGATCATCACCTACGGCCGGGAGCACTGCACCGCCCGCGGCTGCGACGGCACAAAATGCGAAATCTGCCGCACCACCTATCCCCACCGCAAAAAACCCTTCGCCGCGAACAAGGCCTGATTCTACGGCATCGCAGAAAATAACAAAATTCGCCTTTCTTGATGTTTATCAAGGAAGTTCCTGATGATCACGGGCACGATACCGGCACAATTTCAACCGAGGAATGAGCCATGAAACGTAAAATTATCGAAATCAACGAAGACCTCTGCAACGGATGCGGCGAATGTATTGTCGGCTGTGCGGAAGGCGCACTGCAGCTGGTGAACGGCAAAGCCAAAATGGTGAAGGAAGACTTCTGCGACGGCTTCGGCGACTGCATCGGCACCTGCCCCACCGGCGCACTGCAGATTGTCGAACGCGAAGCCGCGGCCTATGACATCGATGCCACCCGCGAGCACGTGACGAAAATGGGCGCCGAAGCCCTGAAAAAATTTGACGAAGCCAATGCGGAACACGATGCCAAGGAAAAGGCCTCGGCCAAACCGGCCGGCGGCGGATGCCCGGGGCTGAAAATGCGCTTCGGCAATAAACCGGCCGCCGATAAGCCGAAAGCCGCGGAAACCAAAGTGACCGGACAGGTGATCCGCTCCGACCTCGACCAGTGGCCGATCCAGCTGCACCTGGTGCAGCCGCAGGCGCCGTTCTTTAAAGACAAAGAAATGGTCGTGCTCAGTACCTGCGCACCGGTTTCCTCCCCCGATGTGCACTGGCGCTATGTCCGCGGCCGCTCGCTCGTGGTGGCCTGCCCGAAACTCGATAAAACCGAAGGCTATGTGGAAAAACTGGCGGCCATCATGGCGCAGAACAACATGCCGAAGGTCATTATTGTGCGGATGGAAGTGCCCTGCTGCGGCGGGCTGACTGCCATGACCCAGCAGGCTCATGCCTTGAGCGGACGCACCGACCTCGTGATAGAAGAGGTCACCATCGGCCTCGACGGCGAGCTGCTCGGAACAAAACAGCTCTAGACATTTAATGTTTCCGGGTTGAAGGGCGGCAGAGACCCTTCAACCCTGTAACCCTTCAACTGGATAAAACTATGAGCAATGACTACAAAGGCAGAGCCCTCAATCTTAAGAATGAAATCACCTACGCCGACGGCGCGGTGATCAGCAAAACCCTGCTGAAGAAGGAATCCGGAAACATCACGCTCTTCTCATTTGATAAGGGCCAGGGACTCAGCGAGCACACCTCGCCGTTCGACGCCGTCGTGCAGGTGGTCGAAGGCGAAGGCGCCTTTATCATTAACGGAGAGCGGAAAACGGTGAAGGAAGGCGAAATGATCATTATGCCGGCCAACATTCCGCACGATGTGCAGGCCGCCGAGCAGCCCTTTAAAATGCTGCTCACCATGATTCGTTCCGAATCCTGATGAATAACGAATATTGAACAAGGAACCGCTGAAGAAAGTTTCCCTTCGAAATTCGGCATTCCTTGTTCAATATTCGATATTCACTCCAGCCATTTCCACGGGTTAGACAGGATGCGGATTTCTTTTCCCTTCCAATCGATGATCTCATCCTCGGTCAGCCGAAGGATCAGGCGGGAAAGGCTTTCCGGCGTCGTGCCGATGGCCGCGGCAATATCCTTTTTGGAAAGCGGCGTATGGATCAGCTCCTTTTCGCCGTACTGATCGCGCAGGAAAGTGAAAAAACGGCACTCGACATCTTTGGTCGTGAGCTCCTGGATGCGCTCGGTTAAATACCGCTGCTTCATCATGAGCTGGGCAATAAAATCGCTGCGGAAATCCTCCTGCGCCAGCAGGCGGTGAATACCCTCGCGGGGAAAGACCAGCACGGCCGCCGGGGTAACCGCGCGGGCGGAAACCGGAAAACGGTCGGCCTCGAACAGGACCACCTCCGCAAAAATCTCGCCGGGTTTGACCACGCGGATCACAACCTCGCGGCCGTCTTCCGTATTTTTATGCAGCTGCACGTTGCCGTCGATCAGCAGAAACATGCTTCGGCCCGTTTCGCCTTCATGGAATAGGTAGTCGCGCTTCTTAACCTTTTTCAGCGCGCAGATTCGAGCCAGTTCGCTGCGGTGCGCTTTGCTCAGGCCCTTAAAAAAGGACGAATGGGTGATCAGCAGTTCAATATCCATGCGCGGAGTGTGCGCCGCGGTGCCGCGCGCTTGCAATGTCGAATCATGCCAAATGCCCGGGCGCGATTATCCGTAATTATCGGTTCATTTTTCCAGCCATTGGATATAGGATTTCTGCTTCTTCGGAGAATTTAATGTTTTTATTCGGGAAAAAAGAAGAAACCTGCGTACAGATTCCGCTCGATGCAAAGGGCCGACTCTATGTCAGCCCCATGCCGTTCGGTCCCTATGACCCCGGCAATGCCCTGCTGAAAATCTATAAACACCGCAGAATCGAGTTTGTCGTCATGCTCGTCACGGATGCCGAGCTGGAACGCAAGGCCAAAAAGGATGTCCTGAAAATTTATCAGAGCAACGGCATTGAACCCATCCGTTTTCCCATCGCCGACTATACCTCGCCGGAACTGCATCAGTTCTCCAAAGTCGTCGACAAGGTGGTCGGCTATCTCAAAGCCGGGGCCAATGTGGCCGTGCACTGCAATGCCGGCGTCGGCCGTACCGGCGTCATGACCGGCTGCATTGTCCGCGACTTTATGGGAATCGACGCCGAAGAGGCCCGCACCTATATCCGGCAGTACATGCAGACCAACCTGACCGATGAGCAGCGCAGGCTCATGGCCCGCTTCACGCCGCTTTCGCAGCGCCTACAAGAAAAGAATACTCCATGAACAACGTCTGGTTTGCACTCGGCTTAACCGTTTTCGCCGGCATGGCCACCGGCATCGGCAGTGCTATCGCCTTTATGGCCAGACGCACCGATTTCCGCTTCCTTTCCATCGCCACCGGCTTCTCCGCCGGGGTCATGCTTTATGTCTCCTTCGTCGAAATCTTCTACAAAGGCGTCGATTCGCTCGTCGAATCCTACGGCGACCCCCTCGGCCACTGGATCAACATGGCCTCCTTCTTCGGCGGCATGGCGCTCATCGGCATTATCGACGCCCTCATTCCGCACGCGGAAAACCCGCACGAAATCCACACGGAATACGAAACCAAACCGCTGCACGATGCCGAAGCCCCCCATCCTTCTGCCGCCGAACTGAAAATGAAGACCACGGCTGACGAAGAACCGGAGCAGAAGCACAACGCCAAACTGCTCCGCATGGGGCTCTTCACCGCACTCGCCATCGCCATCCACAACTTCCCGGAAGGCCTGGCCACCTTCCTGGCCGCGCTTGAGGACCCGACCCTCGGCATTCCGATTGCCATCGCCATTGCCCTCCACAACATTCCGGAAGGCATCAGCGTTTCCGTGCCGATTTTCTATGCCACCGGCGACCGCAGAAAAGCCTTTATCTACTCCTTTCTCTCCGGCCTCGCCGAACCCGTCGGCGCCATCATCGCCTACTTTGGCATCCATTTTTTCCTCGGCACCGGATCCGGCGTCATTCCGCCGCAGATTATGGGCATTCTCTTCGGCGGCGTGGCCGGCATCATGGTCTACATCAGCCTCGACGAACTCCTGCCCGCCAGCCGCGCCTACGGCAAAGGCCACGACTCGCTCATCGGCCTCGTCGGCGGCATGCTCGTCATGGCGGTCAGCCTATTGCTGATGCGGTAGGTTTTGCTTCCCGCTCTAAGCTGAAAACCGTATGCTCCGGGCTTTGAATTGGAGAGAAATATGTTCCCCGAAGTTAGACTCAGGCGCCTCCGCAGCTCTGCCGGCATCCGCAAAATGCTCAATGCCCCCCTGCCCGGACCCGAAAAATTTATGTGGCCGACATTCGTCGTTGACGGCGAAGGCCGGCGCGAAGCCATCGACTCCATGCCGCGGCAGCACCGCCTCAGCATTGATCAACTGCTCAAAGAACTCGAACCGATGGTGGAAACCGGCATCGGCAGCGTCATGCTCTTCGGCCTGGCCGAGGATTCCGAAAAGGATTCCGAGGGCACAGAAGCCTACAACCCGAACGGCACCGTGCAGCGCGCAATCGCCGCC
Source organism: Pontiella sp. (assembly GCA_041582935.1). Classification (GTDB taxonomy): domain Bacteria; phylum Verrucomicrobiota; class Kiritimatiellia; order Kiritimatiellales; family Pontiellaceae; genus Pontiella. The sequence goes on along the minus strand of JBFHGU010000036.1, from coordinate 10,211 downwards.
GTAAAAAAAGAATTCCCCAGCCTGGTTGTCGCGGCCGACGCCTGCGTCTGTGCCTACACCGAGCACGGCCATTGCGGTCCGCTCACCGAGGCCGGCGAGGTGGATAACGACACGGCGATTGATAACCTCGCAAAAATCTGTGTATCCCAGGCGGCCGCCGGTGCCGACATCGTTGCTCCAAGCGCTATGATGGACGGCCAGGTGCTGGCCATCCGCGAAGGGCTCGACGACGCCGGACTGACCGATACGATCCTGATGAGCTACTCCACCAAATTTGCTTCCGCCATGTACGGCCCGTTCCGCGATGCCGAAAAATCGCAGCCCGGCAAAGGCGACCGCAAAGGCTATCAGGCCTCCTACGGCGACCTGCGCACGGCACTGCGCGAGTCCGAGCTCGATGAACTCGAAGGCGCAGACATGCTCATGATCAAACCGTCGCTCTTCTACCTCGATATCCTCGCCAAAATGCGCGAAGCCACCGACCTGCCCATCGCGGCCTACAACGTCAGCGGCGAATATTCCATGCTCCACGCCACCGCCCAGCGCGGCTGGGGCGACCTCAAGGCCATGGTGCAGGAATCCACCCTCGCCGTCTCCCGCGCCGGGGCAGACATTCTGATTTCCTACTGGGCCAACCAGTACAACGAACTTTTTAAAGATTAAGAAAATGGCCGAAGGCCGGAACGTCCAAAGCCGAAGGTCAGCGAGCCTGCCCGACCTTTGGTCTTCCGACTTTTGACAGGAGATATTTATGAGCTCAGCAGCATGGTTTGAACGCGCACAGAAAGTAATTCCCGGCGGAGTGAACAGCCCGGTCCGCGCCTTTAACGGCGTCGGCGGCACACCCGTTTATTTTAAATCCGGCAAAGGCGTCACCGTACAGACGGAAGACGCCACGGAACTGATCGACTTCTGCGGATCGTGGGGCCCGCTGATCCTGGGGCACGCCCGCGGCGAAGTGGTGGAAGCGGTTGCCAAAGCGGCGGCCGACGGCCTGACCTTCGGCGCCAATACCGCTGCCGAAACCGAATTTGCGGAACTGATTACCACCCTGATTCCGGAAATGGACATGGTGCGCCTCGTCAGCTCCGGCACAGAGGCGGTGATGAGCGCCATCCGCCTGGCGCGCGGCTATACCGGCCGGCGGAAGATCATCAAATTCGACGGCTGCTACCACGGCCACTCCGACTACCTCCTTGTCGCCGCCGGCTCCGGCCTGCTGACCGGCGGCACCACCTCTTCCGCCGGCGTTTCGCCGGCCGCCACCGAAGAGGTCTATGTGGTGCCCTACAACGACCTCGAAAAAGTGCAGGAAGTGCTCAAGGCCGACGGCGAGAATATCGCGGCCGTGATCGTCGAACCCATTGCCGGCAACATGGGCATGATCGAACCCGCCGAGGGCTTCCTCGAAGGACTGCGCGAGGCCACCGCGGCCTGCGGCACACTGCTGATTTTCGACGAAGTCATCAACGGCTTCCGCCTGGCGCCGACCACCTTCGGGCACATGATCGGCATCAAGCCCGACATTACGACGCTCGGCAAAATCATCGGCGGCGGCATGCCGATCGGCGCACTCGGCGGCAGCACGGAGATCATGTCCACCCTCGCGCCGCTCGGTCCGGTCTACCAGGCCGGCACGCTCAGCGGCAATCCGGTCGCCGTGGCTGCCGGCATGAAGACGCTCGAACTGCTGCACGATGAATCGCCCTATCTGAAAATTGAAATCCTCGGCAAAAAGCTGGCCGACGGCATCAACGCCATTGCAGCCGAAAAAGGGCTCGACCTGCACTGCGCGCAGCGCGGCGGCATGTTTACGCCGTTCTTCCGCAAAGAGCCGGTCCGCAACCTGGATGACTCCAAAGCGTGCGACCAGAAAGCGCACGCAGCCTATTTCCACCACATGCTCGACCACGGGTTCTACACCCCGCCGAGCGGATTCGAAGTCGCCTTCGTCTCCGCGGCCCATACCCAAGAACACATCGATGCCTTCTTAGAAGCATTTAATAAATTATAACCTTAAAGAACTCAGAGAACTCAGAGGAACCACCTCTGTGAACTCTGTGTTCGCCAGCGAAGCGGGTGGTAAAAGACAATGCACCCATGGGATGTCAGTCCGAAAGAAGCAATCGCGATTCAGGAAGCGCTGCAGTCGCACATCAACTGTACAGACGACTTCGGCACCATCCGAACCGTCGCCGGCGTGGATGTCGGCTTTGAACAGAACAACACCGTCACCCGCGCGGCGATTGCGGTGCTGGATTTCCAAACCCTCGAAGTGGTGGAAACCGCCGTTGCGCACCGGCCGACTTCGTTCCCCTATGTCCCCGGACTGCTCTCTTTTCGGGAAGTGCCGTGCGTGCTGGAAGCCATGCTGAAACTCAGCACCGAACCGGACCTGCTTTTGTGCGACGGCCAGGGCATTGCCCATCCGCGCCGCTTCGGCATTGCCGCGCATTTGGGCCTGCTCCTCGACATTCCGTCGGTCGGCGTCGGTAAATCGCGCCTCATCGGAACGCACGCAGAGCCGCCGCCGGAAAAAGGATCCTTCGTTCCGCTGCTCGACAAAGGCCAGCAGATCGGCGTTGTGCTGCGCACCCGCGCCAACGTCAAACCGCTTTACATCTCACCCGGCCACCGCGTCAGCATCGAAACCGCCCCGAAGCTGGTGATGCAGTGCATCACGAAATACAAACTCCCCGAAACCACCCGGCATGCCCACAAGCTGGCCTCCGGGTAAACTCCCCCTTTTGCCGCGGCCGCAAGCTCGGACCTGCCGTGCCCATGCGGCGCAAATGCACGCACTCAGGCCGGCAGCAGGATGCTGTCGACGCGGGCAATTTCAAAGGTGCGGCGCGGTTTCGGGTTGAGGTGGGTAATGGACATGGCGACCTCTTCGGCCTCCATCCGTTTTTTGAGCGAAATGAGATAACCCAGTCCGGCGCTGTCGATAAAGTCAAGTTGCGCAGCATCGACCTCCACAGCACGCAGCGCACCCCGCACGCGCAGTCCGTGCATCGCGCCCCGGGCCTCGCGCTCAAATTCAGGCAGCGTGGCGGCCGTGAGCTCGATGGGCAGCTCAAGCCGGAGCGAGCCGTTTTCAAATTCCGTACCGCCCTCAACATGCTCGGCGAGGTTCCTGGCCATCCGGACGACTTCCTTCAGCGAAACGGCCGTATCGAAATAGTCGGTCAGGCGGCAGGTTTCGAGCAGGCGGCGCACTTTCGGCCGCGGCGCATAAAGAATCAGCCGCCGCTTACCGCGCCGGCAGAATTTATTGATTTCAAGCAGTGCGCCGAGCTCCAGGCTGTTGCACCACGGGACGGCATGCATATCGAGCAGCAGGTTGCGGCCGAGACTCTGCCTGCCGATCCGCTTCATAAATTCCGATGCCTGCTTTCCCGTATCCATAGGCTGGAAACGCTCCGCCACAACGCCGCTTTCGGCCAGGATCTTGAGTTCCGGCTCGTCGAGCGGATCAAACGTCACGGGTTTGTCGGGCATTTGGTGAATGCGGTACATCTGCCGCGAGGCCGTGAGCAGGAAATTGAGATTGATCAGGTAGCGGTTGAACAGCCGGCGCGGATCGAGGCAGACGCGCCAGAGCCATTCCAGGTTGAACCGCTGCATCCATTTGGGTGCCCGCCTCTGCTCGCCGGTGATGTAGTCGAGCGATGCGCCGACGCCCATGGAAACCGGAATGTGCCAGTCGCGCACGTGCATGCTGATGAATTTATCCTGCTTCGGCGCGCCGAAGGCGACAAGCAGGATGTCCGGCGCCGCGTTTTCCAGGCGCTGCAGGATGTCGCGGTGGTCCATTTCCAGCAGCCGCTGATAGGGAGGCGAATAGGTTCCGGCAATTTTGAGGCTGGGGTTTCTCTGCTTGAGAATCTCAAAGGCCTTTTCGGCAATGCCGCGGCCGCTGCCCAGGCCGTAGATGCTGATGCCCTCTTCAGCGGCGCGTTGAGCCAGCAGCGGCGTGAGGTCGGACCCGGTGACCCGGCCCTTTAGCTTCGGCCCGAAAAAGGGCGAGAGCTTGACCATCGGAAAACCGTCGGCCAGCACGAGGTCCGCATCAATCAGGATGCGCTGCATCTCCGGATCGCTCCAGGCCTTGGTCACAAAATCGAGGTTGGCAGTGACAATATTGGCGGGCCTGCCGGAACGGACGCGCCGCACGACCCACTCCGCAGCCTCCTCAAAGCTGACATTATGAAACGGCACCCCGTAGAGGACCAAAGGAACCGGCGCTTCACCATCCATTCGCATGGGCCCGAATGCTAGTTAGAGACGCTGCGCGGTTCAAGGTTTTACAAAGCCTGAAATTCTGCCTAAAGGTGTCGGTTTACGCCGCTTTCTTCGTGCGACTCACGGCTTGTGAGAACGGGGCAAATGCGCTAGGTTTCAACCTCTTTTTGCAAACTTAGGAACAGACATGAATTGGATTTTGAAAAAGATACTCGGCTCGAAGAATGAGCGCGACCTGAAAAAGATGCGCCCGCTGGTCGAGAAGATCAATGAACTCGACGAGGAATACAAGGCCCTCACCGATGAGCAGATTCAAGCCAAGACCGCCGAATTCAAGCAGCGCGTCAAGAACGGCGAAACCCTGGAAGACATTGAGCTCGAAGCCTTCGCGGTGGTCAAGAACGCCTCGCGCCGCCTCTGCGGCACCACAGTGGAAGTCTGCGGCCATCCCCTCGACTGGAACATGGTGCACTTCGATGTCCAGCTGATCGGCGGCATGGCGATCCATAAAGGCATGATTGCGGAAATGGCGACCGGCGAGGGTAAAACCCTGGTGGCCACCCTGCCGGTATACCTCAATGCCCTGTCCGACAAAGGCGTCCATGTGGTCACCACCTCCGACTACCACTCCCAGCGCGACTCCGAATGGATGGGCCATCTCTACAAATGGCTCGGCCTGACCGTCGGCTGCCTGAAAAATATGATGCCGCCGCCGGTGCGGCGCGAGCAGTACCTCTGCGACATCACCTACGGCACCAACTCCGAATTCGGCTTTGACTACCTGCGCGACAACATGGCCTACAGCCCGGAAGATATGGTGCAGCAGCAGGGCCACAACTTTGCCATCGTCGACGAAATCGACTCCATCCTGATTGACGAAGCGCGTACGCCGCTCATCATTTCCGGCCCTGCGCCGTACTCCTCCACCCAGTACGCAGAACTGCAGCCGGCATCCGCGCGCCTCGTGCGCCGCCAGCGCGACCTCTGCACCAAACTGCTCAAGGAAGCCAAAGAACTGCTTGAAAAAGGCGAAGACTACGAAGGCGGCCTGAAACTCTACCAGGTTCACCAGGGCATGCCGAAAAACAAGCAGCTCATGCATCTGATCGAGGAGGTTAAATACCGCCGGCTCCTCGAAAAAACCCAGATGGAGATGCTCAAGAAGGAAAATGAAAAAGAGGCCCGCGCACTCCGCCAGGAACTCTACTTCACTATCGATGAAAAAGGCCACGATGCCGAGCTCACCGAAATCGGCTGCGCCGAGCTCAACCCGAACGATCCCGATATGTTCGTGCTGCCCGACATGGTGTCCATGATGGCCGATCTCGACGGCGAAACCACGCTGTCGCCCGAAGAGATCATGGAAAAACGCCGCGCCATCCAGGAAGACTATGCCCTGCGCAACGAGCGCGTGCATGCGGTCGACCAGCTGATCCGCGCACACAGCGTCTACGAAAAAGATGTCGACTACGTCGTGCAGGACGGACAGGTCCACATCGTCGACGAGCACACCGGCCGCCTGATGGTCGGGCGCCGCTGGTCGGACGGCCTGCACCAGGCAGTTGAAGCGAAGGAAGGCGTCACGATTGAGCGCGAAACCCAGACGCTGGCCACGATCACGATTCAGAACTATTTCCGCATGTATACCAAGCTGTCGGGCATGACCGGCACGGCGGAAACCGAAGCCGATGAATTCCACCAGATTTACGGCCTCGACGTGATGGTCATCCCGACCAACCGTCCGGTCCGCCGCGTGGACCTCAACGATCAGGTCTACAAAACGCAGCGCGAAAAATTCCGCGCCGTGATCGAGGAAATCAAAGCCGCCCACGCCCGCAAACAGCCGGTGCTGGTCGGTACGGTTGCCGTCGAAACCTCCGAAGTGCTCAGCCGCATGCTGCGTCGCGAAAACATTGTCCACAACGTGCTCAACGCCAAAAACCATGCGCGTGAAGCGGAGATTGTGGCCAACGCCGGCCAGCCGGGCGCCGTCACCATTGCCACCAACATGGCCGGCCGCGGCACCGACATTAAACTGGGCGAAGGGGTGATCTACCTCAGCAAGGAAGACCTCCTTTCCAAAGAATTTTCCCTTGAAAGCAAAGTCGACGGCCAACCGCTGGCGAAGCTGCTCGAGGAAAAACCGTGCGGCCTGTATGTGATTGCCTCCGAGCGCCATGAATCGCGCCGGATCGACCGCCAGCTGCGCGGCCGTTCCGCCCGCCAGGGCGACCCCGGGGTAACACGCTTCTATGTCTCGCTGGAAGACAACCTGATGCGCCTGTTCGGTTCCGACCGCATTTCAAGCATCATGGAAAAACTCGGCATCGAAGAAGGCGAAGTGCTCGAGCACCCGTGGCTCAACAAATCCATTGAAACCGCACAGCGCCGCGTGGAGCAGCAGAACTTCATGATGCGCAAACGCACCCTCGAATACGACGATGTGATGAATGCCCAGCGTTCGGAAATTTATGATTTCCGCTCCGATGCCCTCACCTGCGAAAATCCGCGCGAGCTGATTTATCATGCGGTTGAGCAGGCCATTCTCACCCACGCGTCCGATGCGGCCGTGACCAAGAACAAGGAGGACTGCGACACCTTCATTGCCTGGGTCAACACCACCTTCCCGCTGGGCATGCGCACCGATAACCTGCCGGACGAAGTTACGGCTGATTCGCTGACCGCAACCGTGCTCGGCGCGGTGAAAAAAGCCTACGATGTAAAAGCCAGCCACGAAGATGCTGTAAAGCTGGTCCGGCTCGAGCGCCACATGATCCTGCAGTCGATCGATGAACACTGGCAGGAATACCTGCGCAGCATGGACAGCCTGCGCGAATCCATCGGCCTGCAGGCCTACGGCCAGCGCGATCCGCTGATTGAATATAAGCGCGAAGCCTATCACCTGTTCATGGACCTGATGGACCGCATCTACGAAGAAATTGCCACCGCGATGTTCCGTTCCGCCACTTCAGTTGAGGCGATTGAGGAATTCTTCAAGAGCATTTCAAACATGCGCGTGGCCCACAACCCGCCGGCTTCCGCGCTGGCCCAGGCCTCCGCCCAGGCGCAGGCCGCGGCCCCGCAGCAGCAGGCGGCCCGCCCGCAGCCGCGCCCGGTACGCCGGCCCCAGCCGGTGGGCGCACCGCCGCCGGGCATGGAACTCCCGCCCGGAATGGAACCGCCGAAACCGCATCCGGCCCGCAAGGCCCCGGCCCAGCAGGTCGGCCGGAACGACCCCTGCCCGTGCGGCAGCGGCCGGAAATATAAAAAGTGCTGCGGCGCGGAAAAATAACTCCCGCCCGGCCCGCCGCCCGGCGGGCCGAACAAGCGGCCGGGTTGGATTCATGGATCTGATTCCGTCAGTTCAGCGTATGCTGCAGGAGTACGGCGGCCGCATCGGCGGCCGCCGCTTGATTGCAGGCATTTCGGGCGGCGCGGATTCCGTCGCACTGCTGCAGGCATTCCATGCACTGGACATTCCCTGCACAGCGGCACACCTGAACCATCAGCTCCGCGGTGATGCCGCCGACGGCGACGAAGCGTTTGTCCGCGCCCTGGCCGAACAGCTCGGCATTCCGCTGAAAGTTAAGCGGGTCGATGTCGGGCAGCTCGCCCGGCAAACCGGCAGCTCAATCGAAATGGCGGCCCGGCAGGCCCGCCACGAATTTTTCGCGGAATTCGGCGATGCCGTCATTGCCCTGGCCCATCATGCCGATGACCAGATTGAGACGTTTATCCTGAAACTGGCGCGCGGCGCCGGCCCGGAGGGGCTCAGCGGTATGCCGGTTTTCCAGCAGCTCGACGGGCTGACGATTTTCCGGCCCCTGCTCGACCTGCGCCGACCGGATATTCTCCGCTGGCTTGAAACCAACCGGACCGCCTGGCGCGAAGATGCCAGCAATGCGGATGAATCGTTCCTGCGCAACCGGGTGCGGCATACGGTGCTGCCTATGCTGCAGAACGAGCTGAACCCGCAAATCGGCGGGGCCATCCTGCGGACCATGGAGATTCTGCGGGCGGAAAATGAATTTATAGACGAAGCATCCGGCTTCGCTGTGCATGGAACGAAGCTGGATGCTTCGTCTACCATGGAACAGCCGTGCGCAATTCGAAGAAGAATCATTAGGAAATGGCTGTTTCAGCAGGGTGCCGAGACCGCTTCTTTTGAAACGGTGGATAAAATTCTTAAGCTGATGGCCGGCGGAAAGGGCACTTCCGTGCATGAGCTGAACGACCGGCAGCGGGTCGTGGTTGAATACGGGGTTCCCCGTTTCGAGCAGGATGCTTTCCGGGCTTCCGGCCCTTCATGGCGCCTTACTACGGAACCGTCTACCGGCTGGGTCCGCGATGACAGCCGCATCGGCGATGCGGCGGCCGAGGCCTCGGTCAGCGCGGAAAAGCTGGACGGCCGGGCCCTGGCGGTGCGGACGGTGCAGCCCGGTGACCGCATGGCGCCGCTGGGCATGGCGGGAACCCGTAAACTCCAGGATATCCTGACCGATCTGAAAATCCCGAAAATGAGGCGCCCGGAACTACCGGTCGTGGTCTGCGGTGCCGAGATTGTCTGGCTGCCCGGCTACCGGATTGCGCGGGGCTGGGAGGCGGCAGGCCAGTCCGCGGCTTCGGTGCACATTAAACTTGAACAAAATCGGACTGCTTAGCTCCAAGTTTGCAACTGTACGCGTTGCAATCACCCGAAGCGGGTGTTAGTTTTCGGCCGGTTTTTAAAGGAAAATATAATTATGGCAGATAATCAGCAGAAGAAAGATTTGAAATCCGACAAACCTGGAAAAAAAGGTCCGCCGCCGATGCCGCTGCGGGGCCTGGCAATTTCGTTCCTGGCGGTCGCGGTCTTTCTGGTTGTTCTCAACTTTTTCACGAACCCGGCCTCCGCAACAAAAGAGCTGGATTATTCCGACCTGGTGACCCAGGTGGAAGCCGGCCGGATCACAAAAGTCGAAATCTCCCACGACGGTGCAGGAAACCACTACATTTCCGGTGAATCGCTGGATCTTAACGAAAGCGGCAGCACATCGTTCCGGGCGGAAATCATCCTGACCGAAAAACTGATGGATCTGTTCGAAGAGCACGGCGTGAAGGTGAAGGTCAAACGGCCGAAAACCATGCTGGTGTCAATTCTCGCCAACATCGTCCCGTTTATCCTGATTTTCGGCATCATTTACTTCATCTTCATCCGCCAGATGAAAAATGCGGGCCGCGGCGCCATGAGCTTCGGCAAGAGCCGGGCCAAACTGCTGACGCAGGACAAAAACAAAATCACCTTTAACGAGGTGGCCGGCGTGGATGAAGCCAAGGAGGAGCTGCAGGAAGTGGTTGAATTCCTGAAAGACCCGAAGCAGTTCCAGAAACTCGGAGGCAAGATGCCTAAAGGCGTACTGCTCTCCGGCTCACCGGGCACCGGTAAAACCCTGCTGGCCAAAGCTGTTGCTGGCGAAGCGGATGTCCCCTTCTTTACCATTTCCGGCTCCGACTTTGTTGAAATGTTTGTGGGTATCGGCGCCTCGCGCGTCCGCGATATGTTTGAGCAGGGCAAAAAGAATGCACCGTGCATCATCTTCATCGACGAGATCGATGCGGTCGGCCGCAGCCGTTTCAGCGGCATCGGCGGCGGACACGACGAACGCGAACAGACCCTCAACGCCCTGCTGGTGGAGATGGACGGTTTTGATACGCAGGAGGGCATTATTATCGTGGCCGCCACCAACCGGCCGGACGTGCTCGACCCGGCGCTGCTGCGCCCGGGCCGGTTCGACCGCCAGGTGGTGGTGCCCAACCCGGACATCCTCGGCCGCGAGAAGATCCTCAAGGTGCATATGCGCAAGGTGCCGCTGGCGCCGGATGTCGATATCCGGACGCTCGCACGCGGCACACCGGGCTTTTCCGGTGCGGATCTGATGAACCTAGTCAACGAAGCCGCCCTGCTCGCCGCCCGCCGTTCCAAGCGG
>JBFHGU010000035.1:0-37897 GCA_041582935.1 Pontiella sp. | reverse complement strand
GTCGGCGGTCATGCCGTCGCGGCTCTCCACGGCGCGCACCGCAACCACGTTTTCGTAGGTTCGGTCATCGCCCATCACACCGACGGACTGGATCGGGAGCAGGACGGCAAAGTACTGCCAGACGTCGAGGTGGTTCGGCATCTTCATGATTTCTTCGCGGACCCGCAGGTCAGCCTGCTGCAGCACTTCGATACGCTCGGGCGTGATGTCGCCGATGATGCGTACGGCCAGGCCGGGGCCCGGGAAGGGCTGGCGGTCGACGACATAGCTCGGCAGGCCGAGTTCGCGGCCGACTTCGCGCACTTCATCTTTAAAGAGTTCGCGCAGCGGTTCAACCAGTTCAAACTGCAGGTCTTCCGGCAGGCCGCCGACGTTGTGGTGGCTCTTGATGGTGGCCGAGGGACCGCCGATCGGGGAGACGGATTCGATGACGTCCGGGTAGAGTGTGCCCTGGCCGAGGAATTTAACCTTGTCGCTGAGCGCGCGCGCCTTTTCCGCAAAGACGTCAATGAAGGTGCCGCCGATAATTTTGCGTTTTTCCTCGGGGTCGGAAATGCCTTCGAGTTTGCCGAGGAACAGTTCGCCGGCGTGGGCAACCGTCAGGTCGATGCCGAATGCATTGCCGAAGAGCTCTTCAATCTCTTCCGTTTCCTTGTAGCGCATCAGGCCGTTGTCCACGTAGACGCAGTGCAGCTGGTCGCCGATGGCCTTGTGGAGCAGGGCCGCCACAACCGAGGAATCGACCCCGCCGGAGAGGCCCAGCAGGACGTGGTCATTGCCAACCTGATCCTGAATGGTCTTTACCGTGCTTTCGATAAACTTCGACATTTCCCAGTCGCCCGAGCAACCGCAGACCTTGAAAGCAAAATTCCAGAGCATCTCTTTGCCCTGCGGGGTGTGAACCACTTCCGGATGGAACTGCACGCCGAAGATTCTGCGGTCCAGGTTCTGGATGGCCGCCAGCGGGCAGTTGTCGGATTCTGCAACGGCTTCGAAACCTTCCGGCATGGATTCCACCTTATCGCCGTGGCTCATCCAAACCTGAATGTCAGGGGCCAGCCCTTTGAAGAGCGCTGATTTTTTGGTGATAGTCATCATTGCTTTGCCGTACTCGGCTTTGGTGCCGCGATGCACGGCACCGCCGAGCGTGTGGGCGATGAGCTGCATGCCGTAGCAGATGCCGAGAATCGGGAGGCCGAGGTCAAAAATGGCGGGATCGCATTTCGGCGAGTCGGCGTCCGGAACACTGCAGGGTCCGCCCGAGAGGATAATTCCTTTCGGCATGCGTTTTTTCAGTTCTTCCGCCGCGGTGTCAAAGCGGATGATTTCGCAGTAGACTTTCTGTTCACGGAGGCGGCGGGCAATCAGCTGGGTGACCTGGGAGCCGTAGTCGAGGATGGCAATCCATTCGGGATGATTCATTATTTATTTTCCTTCATTAAGTCGATGAACTCCTCAAAGAGGTAGAACGGGTCGTGCGGGCCGGGGGCCGCTTCCGGATGGTACTGCACGCAGAAGAGCGGCTGCTTCTTATGCTTCAGTCCGGCGACCGTCCTGTCGTTCAGGTTAAGATGGGTGATTTCGGCGACTTCCGGGTCTACGCTGTCGGCGGCAATGCAGAAGCCGTGGTTGTGCGAGGCGATTTCCACTTTTGTGGTACGCAGGTCCTGAATCGGCTGGTTACCGCCGCGGTGGCCGAACTTGAGTTTAAAGGTTTCCGCACCGAGTGCGCGGCCGAGCATCTGATGGCCGAAGCAGATGCCGAACATCGGGATTTTCGATTCAATCAGTTTGCCGACCAGAGCTGTGGTTTCCGGTGCGCCGGCCGGATCGCCGGGTCCGTTGGAAACAAAGATGCCGTCCGGCTGGGCGGCCAGGATTTCATCGGCAGCGGTATTGTTCGGGTAAACAGTGCATTCGCAGCCGAGGTCAGCCAAAATGCGCAGCTGGTTGAGTTTGATGCCGCAGTCGATGACCGCGACTTTATAAGCCGCATCGGCTTTGCCGCCCTCGGGCCAGACATACTTCTGGCCGATTGTTACTTCCGAAGCGAGGTCGCGCCCGACGAGACCCTCGGCGTTTTTCGCTTTCTCCACGAGGCTGTCCCGGTCGAGGTCTTCGGTCGAGATGACGCATTTCATGGCGCCTTTATCGCGGATGTGCAGGGTGATCGCCCGGGTGTCGACATCATCGATGCCGATTTTGCCGTTTTCCTCGAGGTATTCCGCGAGCGATTTTCCGGCGCGCCAGTTGGAATAAATTCGCGAGTATTCGCTGACCACCAGGCCTTGCGCAAAGATGCCGCGGGACTCGGCGTCTTCGTCGTTCACGCCGTAATTGCCGATCAGCGGGTAGGTCATGGTGACAATCTGCCCGTGGTATGAGGGATCGGTGAGGATTTCCTGGTAGCCGGTCATGGAGGTGTTGAAAACCAGTTCGCCGTAGAATTCGCCTGAACCGGCGAATGCGCGGCCTTCAAAACAAGTGCCGTCTTCGAGTGCTATGATCGCTTTTTTCATCGTATTTCCTGTAAAATTCGGCCTTTGCGAGACCCGGTTTTTCCAAAATTCGAAATATCATCCATGTCGAGGCGGCGGCATGCAACCCAATTGTGAGGGAATTGTTCAGGGTTCTGAAAGCAGGCGGTTTTTGCACCCGAAAATAGGGAGTTGACGCACCCGATTAAGGTCCATACACTACGCGCTCATTTTTCAGGAAAACTCCCAAGAGGAGCGGGTTATCGGTAATTTGTGGAGAGAGCATCCGCCGATAGCTGATAAAGGATAACTTAAAACGAAACGGAGTTTCTTTCATGAGCGAAGAAAAAGCAGCCAACACGACACATGCACTGATTTTTGAGCTGGAGTATGTAGCCGCACAAACGCGCAAGGTTGAGTTCGAATCCATCCAGAGTGCCGTCGGTACTAAAGGGGTGGAACTCACGAAGATTGCTTTTTCGCGCTCGGGCATGTCGCCGCTGCACCGCGCCGCCATCACGGATGTGCTTTTGGCCGCCGGCAAAAAAGCCGATGCCATTGAGAAGGCCGTGAATGAAGTCGATAAAACCGTTTCCAACTACTGCGCAAACGAAGCCGAACTTGATGCAGGCCTCGAAAAGCTGATCAAGGCTACAATGGCGCGCGGTATTCCGGTGGTCGCGTTTACCGCCCTGCCCGAAGCCGATGCCAAAAACCTGATGGCAAAACTCGGACTCGATGCCATGGGCGTTGAGCTCCTGATTCCGGAAGAAGTAAAGGATTCCTTCCCGCGTGCTGACGACTGGCTGAAAATGCTTAAACAGTGCGGTAAAGAAGGATGCACCCTCGTTGCGGTTGTTTCTTCCCAGGTGGCTTGCAAAGGCGCCCTCACTGCGGGTGCAGCCTGCATTGCTGTGCCGGACGAATTCACCTCCTACCAGGATTTCGGCGGTGCCAAGCTTGTCCTCGATTCCCTTGAAGACGAAAAGCCCGACGCACTGCTCGACCTCACGCTGCGCATGTAAGAGCACAGCTTGGATTTTCAGGCGTTCCATTCGTGGAGCGCCTTTTTTTTGAACAAGGAGAAACCGATGTCGAAAAATAGTGATGCGATTGAGCGGCTGCTGGATGTGATGCGGAAGCTGCGGGCGCCGGACGGGTGTCCGTGGGACCGTGAGCAGACGCACGAGTCGATCAAGGGCGATCTGATTGAGGAGGCCTATGAGGTGCTTGATGCCATTGAATCGGGCGATGCCTCCCTGCTGGAAGAGGAGCTCGGCGACCTGCTGCTGCAGGTGGTTTTTCATTCCCAAATCGGAGTCGAGGCGGGGGAGTTTGAATTCCATCAGGTGGCGGACGGCATTTCTGAAAAGCTGATTCGCCGGCATCCGCATGTTTTCGGCGAGGTTACGGTTTCCGGCTCGGGAGAGGTGCTGCAGAATTGGGATGCGATCAAGAAACAGGAGAAGCGGGATGCCGATAAAAAGGTGTCGATCGTTTCCGGCATTCCGAAACACCTGCCGGCGCTGCAGAAGGCTCATCAGGTTCAGAAGCGGGCGGCGCGCGCCGGATTTGACTGGGAAAAAATTGAGGATGTTTTCGACAAGCTGCACGAAGAGATTGATGAGCTGAAAGAGGCCATTGAGTCCGGGGAAGAAGATGAAATCCGGGGCGAGCTGGGCGACCTGCTGTTTTCGGCCGTTAATGTAAGCCGTTATCTGGGGCATAATCCCGAAGAGGTGCTGCGGCACAACATCGATAAATTCGTGGGCCGGTTTCAGTTTGTGGAGGATCGGGTGCATGCAGGCGGCTGCGATTTTCCTGATTACACCCTTGAGGAGCTCGATGCCTTCTGGGAAGAGGCGAAGAGCGCGGAATAGCAGCCGTTTTTTCCTGACAGGCAGCAATTCTGCCCGAACACCGGTCCTGGTGTTCGGGCTTTTTTTATTCCGGTTCAATCTGCAGGCGGTAGAAGCCCTGGGGCTCGGCGGCGTGGACGCTGTCGGTGTAGGCGTCGACAGGGTATGGGATTCCATTGGTCATCAGCCCGAACAGGTTCGTTAGGCTGTCGGTCCAAAGGATGCCGTAGAGCTGCCCGGAGACAGGTGTCCATTCGATGACGAATCCGGCCGGTGCCATGTGTCCGCTGATGTCAGCCCCGGGATAAGAGAGCGCGTTATTCGGATCGGTGCCGTAGGCGAACTCCTCGGAGTTGGTGTAGCCGTCGCCGTCGGAATCGGCATCGTCGCCGGGATAACCGCCGCCGAGACAGCGGACGGTAAGGCGGTAGAAGCCGACCGTTTCGGCGGCGTGCAGGGTGTCGGTATAGGCATTCTGCGGATAGGGCAGGCCGCTGGCGAGCGGGGTGAACGGCTGGATGAGGTCATCTGTCCAGCGGATGCCGTAGACGTGGTTGGTTTTAGGGGTCCAGCGGATGATGAATCCCAGCGGCGATCCTTCGCCGCTGTCGATGCGGCCGTAGGTTTCGGGACCTCCGCACGGGAAGTGCGTTTCGATCCATTCGGGCGTGACGCCGGCGCTGCCGCGGTGACCGGTATCCGGTGCGCTGTAGCCGCCGTAACCGCCGGAGCACCAGGAGCGCACAAAGTAGAAGTACGTGCGGTTTTCCAGCCCGCCGATATCCGCGAAGGAATTCGCGGCGGTGTAGCCGATGTAGGAAGCGCCGGAGGTGGTGTTGGTATGGTTGCGGTAGATATAGTACCGCTCGGCTCCGGTAAGGGGTGACCAGGTGATTTCGGTGCGGTCGAGGAATGCGCCGTCGGTAGCCTGCACGTTCACCGGTGCGCCCAGCGGCAGCTGAATGACGGTAAAGGTCTGGTTGGCGACGGTGACGGTTCCGGTGCGGGCAACGGTATTGCCGTAGGCGCTTACGCTGTAGACGACCGTGCCGCTGTTGGTTCCGGGGATGCCGGAATCGATGGTGACCCAGCCGAGACTTTCGGACGCGGTCCACAGGGTGCCGGCCGGTGCGGCAACTGCGATGGTGCCGGAGCCGCCCGGCGAGGTGAAGGCCGCCTGGGTCGGCGAGAT
This sequence comes from Pontiella sp., assembly GCA_041582935.1. GTDB lineage: Bacteria > Verrucomicrobiota > Kiritimatiellia > Kiritimatiellales > Pontiellaceae > Pontiella. The sequence goes on along the minus strand of JBFHGU010000035.1, from coordinate 32,369 downwards.
GGTTCCTGTGCCGGGCCTCCAGCCGGAGTCGGTGCTGCTGAACCAGGCCGGATCGGTTTTGCCGTGAACACTGACCCAGTAGTAGTACAGCCGGCCGGGAACTGCCGTAGTGTCGTTATAGGCGGTTCCAGACGTTCCGCTGACCAGGCTGATTGCCGTGGATGGATCGTTGGAGTTGTTCCGCCAGATTTCATAATAGCCGACGCCGCTGATGCTGTTCCACGTTACGCGGACATCGGCATCCCGTGTGCCGTCGGTGGCCGCGACGTTTTGCGGGATTTCCGGGGCGCGGCTGCCGGCCATGACCAGTACGAAGGACTGCGCTGAAGCCGCGGTGTTGGTTACCGTGAAGTAGTAGGTGTAGCCGGGGCGCCACGGCCATTCATCGTTGAGGCGCAGCAAATATTTGTTGAGAGATCCGCTGCCGTTCAGTTTGTAGTAGTGGTCGTAGATGGATTTTGAGGGCAGCGTGCCCTGTTCAAGGTAGATATCGACCTCGGCGGCGTTGGTGGCGGAGTGAATCCAGCGGACCGCGTCGTCGGGGACGTCCACCTGATAGGTGACCTGGGCGCCGGCGGGCAGGTTGGTGCTGACGATGCCGGTTTCAAAGTCGACCTTCGGGTAGGCTGGCATGAGGCCGCCGGAGACGGCGGAGCTGACGGAGAACGAGGCATCGGACCGGGCCAGAAAACCGAGGTAGTAAACGTGCCCTGGGCGCAGCGGCGGCATGTTGACGGTGTGGGTGCCGACTTCCGGATATTCCGGGCGCGCGGTGCCGCGGTTTTTCAGGTCGTTGTCCCAGTCGCGGATGTAGCCGTCGGCGACCGTGCTGTGGTTGCCGGGCGGGACGGTATCGCGCAGGTAAAGATCAACATTGCCGGATTCCTGGGAGTAGGTGATGTTCCAGTTGACCGGCGGGTTGGTCGGGTATTCTACGCGGTAGTAGCGCCAGTCGCCTTCGGCGAGGAGCTGGCCGGAGAAACCGGGATCGGTGAGGCCGAGCGCCTGGACGCTGCCGTTGGTGTAGACGTTGCCGCTGGAGACCCTGAGGCGGTAGCGGGCCGTGCTGGCGCCGTCGGCCTTGACCATCAGGTGCCAGGTGCCGGGTTCGAGTTTCATTTCATAGCGGCCGTCCTGCGGAACCCAGTTGCCGTATTCGGTATTGGAAGTGCTGTCGAGCCGGTGGTCGTACTGCAGCGTATAGCTGACCAAATAATCGGTGGTCGGGGCGAGGCCGGCGCGGAGGTATAGGTTGGGGTTGCCGCTGATGGCTTCGAGCTGGGTGCGCAGCAGGCCGGTGTTCTCGTCGGGAACCTCGACCGTGTAGAAATGGTAATAGCCGTTTTCAAGGTCGATGCCCTGGTCGATCGGCAGCGGATCGCCGTCTTCATCGATTCCGGAGTCGCCGAAGAACGGATCATCAACACCCGGTGTGAGGTTGGTCTGTCCGGGTTCAGGCATGGTCCAGTCACGTTCCGTCCAGATGGCGGAGCTGGTGAGGGTGTAGTCGGTCGCGCCGCCGCCTTTGACCTCCACGTACCAGGTGCCGGGCGTCAGCCGAGGCGGTACGGTGACGGATGCGGGCGACTTGAACGGGGTCTGCGAGGCATCGTAGGCGGTGTCGGACGGCGGCAGGCCTGGACGGACGCGGGTGTAGGCATCGCCCTGGGTGGTTTGGGTGGTGAGGTACCAGCCGAGGATCGGCTCGCCGCCGATCTTTTCGGGGACCTCAACGCGGTAGTAGTCGCGCTGGTTGTCGGCGAGCAGGCCGGAGGCGACGTTGGTGACGGAATTGGTGCTGAGCAAGGCGTCGAAAGCGAGATCGGCGGGCACTTTGTGGGTGATGCGCAGGGTATATTCGCCGCTCTGGAGATAGGCCGTGCTGCTGGGGTCGGCAACGAGGGCCGACCAGGTGTTCGGCACCGGGTTGGGAATGGTGATGATCGCGTCATCGGCGTATTCATTGGCGTAGCCGGAGTACGCTCCGTATCGGACGCCGTTGGGTATATTGGGATCGGTGCGCAGGTAAATGCGCGGACTGCCGGCGGCGACATTGATGAGCTGCAGTTCAACTGCCCCGGCATGGTTCGTTACGTCGAAGCGGTAGGTGTTGTCGGCTTCGCCGGCGGCGTAGGTGTTGGAGACAGTGAGGGAGCCGCCGTAGGGCAGGGTGCCGAGATGGACCGCGGGCTGTTCGCCGAGGCTGTGCAGGATTGCGGAGGAGGTGTTGGTGCCGATGTAGTAGGCCGTGGGGTCCTGCCCGAGGCTTACGGCCATCAGGTAGTATTTTCCCGGCGGAATGGCGGTGTCGCCGCTTTCGGGGTTGAGGATGAAGTATTCATCGTCGTCTTTGTCGAGCCGCGTCATGGTGCTGATGCTTGCGCCGGGCGAGGCGTAGGCATACTGCCCCATGCCCCAGGTCGGGACGTGGGCTTCCCGAAGGTAGAGGGTGGTTTCCCCGACGGTGTTTTCGAGGCGGAGTTTCCAGTTGGCGGTGTTGGCGGGCACTTCAACGCAGAAATACTGCACGGCGCGTCCGGGCAGGTTGGTGACGGGTACGCTGCCGATGAAGTCGAGCGGTGTCGGCTCGTAGGTCATGCCGGTGCCGATGCCGCTGCTGACGAAGCTGTAGGTGCTGGTGGCTGAACTGTGGCTGTTATAGAAGCCGATATAGTAGGTGCCGGGCGCGGTGAGCGGGCGGTTGATGCCCATGGCGAGCAGGTATTCGGGATGCGCCTGCGAGCCGTCGAAGGTGTAGCTGCGCTGCGACCAGTCGCCGGAGGTGGTTCCCCACTGGTATCCGCTCGGCCAGTAGGTGTAGGAGTAGGGGTAGTACCAGCCCGGTGCGCCGGTGGAGGCCGGCAGTTCGCTGCGGCGGATGAACATCTGCGGGCGGGAGTTGGCCGCATTCGACCATTCGGTCAGGCGCAGTTCCCAGCCGATTACTTCGCTGCCGTTGGTCTGTGCGGGGACTTCGACTTTGTAGTACTGCCACGATTCCGGCGGAAGGGCGGCTGCGGTTACTCCGCCGCCGTCGAAGTTGATGGGGGTGGTGCCGGAGGTGATGATCCTGAGGGTGTAGGATCCGTCTTCGATGTAGCCGGCACTGCGTGAATCGTTAACCATCAGCGACCAGGTTCCCGGGTCGGGTTCGGAAAAGTTGATGATGGCGCTGTCGAAGTATTGATAGCTGTGGCCGGAGTAGACGCCGTAGTTTGCCCCGTTGGGGAAGCTGGTGTCGAGCCGCAGGTTCATTTCAGGACTGCCGACGCGGTCGTCGAGGCGGATCTGCATGCTCTGAACGCCGGCGGGTACAGTGAACTGGTAGCGTTTGATGCGGCCTTTGCTGTAACTGTCCGGATGGGACAGCGTGTCGGGATTTGAAAGCGTGCCGAGATCGGTGAATACGGCAGTTCCGCGGCTGTGGAGGACGGCGGAGGAGGTGTTGGTGCCGATGGTGCTGAGGGTGGGGTCCTGCCCTTCGGAGACGACCATGAGGTAGTAGTCGCCGGCGGGTACGGTGGTTTGTCCGCTTTCGGGCAGCAGTGTGAAGTGTTCGCTGCCGGTGGTCTGCAGGCGGGTCATGGTGTTGAAGGAGTAGCCCGGGGACGTGGTCGGGCCGGAGCCCATCGACCAGGTCGGCACGCGGGTTTCGCGGATGTAGAGCTGCGATTCGCCGACTGTGTTTTCGAGTTCGAAGCGCCATGAGGGCTGTCCGGCAGGCAGGCTCAGCCTGAAATATTCCACGCTGCGGGCAGGCAGGTTGGTGATGGTGCCGCTGCCGGCGGGCGGGAGTGTGCGCGGTTCATAGGTCATGCCGGTTCCGATGCCGCTGCTGGTGAAGCTGAATGCGGCGGTCTCGGTTGCGGAGGGATTCCGGAAGCCGATGTAGTATGAGCCGGGCTCGAGCGGTGCGCCCATGGCCATGGACAGCAGCGGGCTGGGATGGATGGTGCCGTCGGGGTCGTAGGAGTAGCCGCTCCAGTCGTTGATGGAGGTGGACCACTGCCGGCCGCTGGGCCATTCATCATCGGTCCAGGGGTAGTACCAGGCGGGAACACCGGAATAGGCGGGCAGGAGGTCGCGGCGGATGTACATGTAGGGCCGCGAACCGGACCATTCGGTCATTTTGAGCTCCCATCCAATGACCTCTTCGCCGTTGGTTTGTGCGGGAACATTGACGTGGTAGAAAATCCACTCTTCAGGCGGAAGGACCACACCGCTTCCGCCGCCGCCGTCGAAGGTGATTTCGGTGTAGTCGAGCGCATGGATTTCGAGGGTGTATGCGCCGGCGGCCGGGCTGCCGGATTTGCCGGCCGTGATTGACCAGGTGCCGGCGGATGGATTGGCAAAGGTTTGTATATAGGTATCGCTGAACGCGGCGGCATGACCGGAGTGGAGTCCGTAGCCGGGGCCGTTCGGGAGGTTCGCATCCTGGCGCAGGTAGAAGGATGGGGTGCCGACGGTGTCTTTCAGGCGTACTTCCAGTGCGGGAACATTGGAGGCGATGTTGAACTGGTAGAGGAAGGTTTCACCGGAGAGATAGGCTTCCGCATCGGAAAGGAGTCCGCCGGGGCTGAGGGTGCCCATAGCGGTGACGGGTGCTTCGCCGAGGCTGTGCAGGACGGCCGATGCGGAGCCGGTGCCGATGGTGGTGCCGGCCGGCGACTGGCCTTCGGAGACGACCATCAGGTAGTAGTCGCCCGGGGGAATGAAGGTTTCGCCGTTTTCGGGCAGCAGGGTGAAGTATTCGTCTCCGGTCTGCTGGAGGCGTGTGAAGGAGGGGAAGTTTTGTCCGGGCGAGGCGGTGCTGCTGGTGCCGGCTTCGCGGGTGGGCACGCGGGCTTCGCGGAGGTAGAGCTGCGATTCGCCGGATGTGTTTTCGAGGCGGAGCCGCCATGAGGGCGTGTTGGAGGCGATGGTGGTTCTGAAGTAGCGGACCGCACGGGCCGGCAGGTTGGAAATGCTTCGGCTGTCGTTAAAGCCGAGTTCGGCGGGCGCGTAGGTCATGCCGGTTCCGATGGCGCTGCTGCTGAAGCTGTATTCGGCGGTGACGGAATCGGAATTGTTGTAGAATGCAATGAAATAGGATCCGGGTTCAAGCGGGTTGCCCATGGCCATGGAGTGCAGCGGCTGCGGATGCGCCTGCCCGTCGGGATCATAGGTCCATCCTGTCCAGTCGTTGTTGCGGGTCGGCCACTGGCTGCCGCTGTCCCAATCGGTGCGGCTCCATGGATACCAGTAGTTGGGGATCTGGCCGGTTCCTTCCGGGAGCTGGTCGCGGCGGATGATGATATATGGCCGTTCGTTGGTCCATGAGGTCATGCGGAGTTCCCAGCCGAGAACATCCTGCCCGTTGGTCTGCGCGGGAACCGTGACCCGGTAGAAATGGTAGCTCTTCGGTTCGAGCGTGACGGCGGCGTTGGTATAGCCGTCGAGTGTTATGACGGCCGGATTGTGCGAACCGCTGTCGAGGGTAAAGGTGCCGAGGGCGGCGTCGGGCGAGTAGATGCCGACGTACCAGACATCGGCCTCGTGATCGGGATCCTGCAGGAAGCCGAGGGTGCTGGACTGATCGTTGTGCGAGGTTTCCCGAATGGTGGTGCTGCCGTTCTGGCGGTAGTTCCAGCGGCCGGGCACAAAGTTGCGGCGAATCGCGATCTCGGTGCCGGCCACGTGGTTGGTCAGCTCGAGCAGCCAGCCGAGCTGGCCGAGCTGCTGACCGATGTCGGAGACGGCATAGTAGCGCCAGCCGACGCGCAGCGGATCGTCGTTGGTCACGGTGTCGATGAAGTCAATTTGAGTGATGACCGGTTCGCGGTTGCGCAGGTTGAACTGAAAGTCGGCGGTGCCGTAGACCGTGAGGTAGAAGGTGCCGTCGGAGAGCGTTTCGGGCACGAGTGTAATGCTGTCGCTATCGGCGGTGCTGCTGACTTCGGAAAAGGCATCGTTGTTGAAGGCGTTCGGGACCAGGCCCTGGCGCACGGCGAAATCCGGATTGGTGCCGCCGGCGGGTTCGACGGTAGTTTCCCAGGCGATCTGCTCGGGCGGGACGGCAATGCGGTAGGTTTTGAAAAGGAAGCCGGACTGCGACTGGGCGTTGAGGGTGTTGTTGTATGATTCGTCAGTGATTTCATGCTGCCGCGAATCCAGTTGGAACTGGTCGCCGGGCGTGCCCGGAACGCCGACATAATAGTAGGAGGGGGAGCCCGGAACGAGATAGGTGGGCACAAGGAGTCCCTGGCCGGTGCGGGTGCGGTCGTAGTAACTGGTGCTCGACGGGTGGGGGGCGTAGCCCATGCCGACGTAAAACGGATTGTTCAGAGTTGCGGTTCCCGCGGCGTCCTGCAGCCACAGCCGCCAGGCATATGCAGCGGCGGGAATCGTGGTTTTGAAATAGCGTATTTCCTCGGGCGGAATGGTCGCAAGACCGCTGCCGCTGGAGGCATCGGGGGCGAGGGTGCCGAGGTCCTGTGCATAGACATCGCCGGAAAGCAGGTTCCACACGGCGGCGTCTTCGGCCTGCACAAGAATGTACCACTCCTGTCCCGCGCCGGTTGTCGGGCTGAGGTATCGCGTGAAGCCGTCGTCGCCCGCCCGCGCCGAGGCCTGGGCAAAAGACTGCCCTCCGCTGTTTTTATAGGGGAGGGCATTCTGGCGGATGTATAAATCGGCTTCTGAGGCCGAGACATCGAGTGCGGTCCGCCAGGCGGCGAGATCGGGCAGCTCGGTGGTCAGGCGGTAGTAGTAGGCGCCGCCGTCTGTGTCGGGATTGGCTTCGGCAGCGGTTCCTGCATCGGCCGTGCCCGGATCCCAGGTCATATCGGCCACGTAAATATCACCAGCGAACAGGCGCCACTGGGCACCCGGCTGGGCCTCGACCAGGATATACCAGGTCTGTCCGGCGGTAAGGGGCTGTACGATCGTGTCATTGCCGGCTGTGTCTGCATAGTAGGTATAATTGTTCGTTGTAATGCCGCTGTTCTGGCTGGTGTAGATGTCCGCCTCGCCGGCATCGACCATCAGCACCGTGCGCCAGAGGCCGTATGCTCCGGACTGGGTGGTGACCTGGTAGAGGACATTGGTGGCTGTCGGGCTGGTATTGGTGTATACCTCGCTGCCGGTCTGGGCGGTGCCGGGATCCCAGGTGAGTGCGGTTTGTGCCTGCGCGGCAGGAGCGTCGGCCAGCAGGCCGGCACATGCGGTCAAAAGAATCGAAAATGCTTTCATGGCATCCTCCGTATGTTGGCTGCCTCGTCCCGCATGGACAGAATCTTGAGTACACTTATTTATAAAATTTGACAAGGAGATCCGGGCGGCAGGATTCGTTTTTATGGCGCGCTGCCTCCCCGTCCTAGTTTGCGACCCGCTGCTTTTGCCGATCGGAACGCGGGGGAGGGACAGTTGGTTTGAGCGGGTCCGCCGCCGGCCTTTTTGGGATACGATCTAAATAGTACCATTTTTGTTAATAAAGGCTTGCGCGGCCTGAACCTTCTGCTAACTTACGAGCCAATTAAGACCAAATAGGTCTCCTATTAGAGGTTTGCAGTATGTTAAGAATCACCAAAATCACGGATTACGGCTTCATTCTGTTGGGGTATATGGCCCGTCAGGACCAGGACGAGCTGCACAATGCAAAAGATCTTGCTGCGGCCATCGGCATCCCGCTTCCGACCGTGAGTAAAGTGCTCAAGATATTGACGCAGGGCGGTATCCTGCAGTCGCATCAGGGCAGCAAAGGCGGCTATTCGCTATCTAAAGATGCTTCGGAAATCACCGCGGCGCAGATTATCGAAGCGGTGGAAGGGCCGGTCGCCATTACGGACTGCTCAAGTGCGGAAGGCTGCGAGCGCAACTGCCCGATCAGCCCGAGCTGGCAGCGTGTTAATGCCGCGGTGCTCGGGGCCCTTCAGGGGCTTTCGCTGGCCGATATGGCCGGGGGCGCGTAACCTAATCCAACGGGGCTGCTCAAAAAGTTGACGGGATTAAAATAGTACGAATTTGGGACGATATGAAAATTGAAGACGAAAAATCATTCGATGAGTTGACCGACAAGGACTACAAGTACGGTTTTGTGACCGATATTGAGTCCGACAGCCTGCCGCCGGGGTTGAGCGAAGAGATTGTCCGCGCCATTTCGATGCGTAAGAAAGAGCCGGAATGGCTGACTGAATGGCGCGTCAAGGCATATCACCACTGGACGACGCTCGAAGCGCCGACCTGGGCCAAAGTGGAATTCCCGCCGATCGACTACCAGGCGCTGAGTTACTATTCGGCACCCAAGCAGAAAATCGAGGGTCCGAAGAGCCTGGATGAAGTGGATCCGGAGCTGCTGGAAACGTACGAGAAGCTGGGCATTCCCCTGCGGGAGCAGGAAGTGCTCGCCGGCGTTGTGGCAGTGGATGCGGTATTTGACTCGGTTTCTGTGGCGACCACCTTCAAGGGCAAACTCGAAGAGATGGGCATCATTTTCTGCTCCTTCTCGGAGGCGGTGCAGGAGCACCCCGATTTGGTGAAAAAATACCTCGGATCTGTTGTTCCCTACAAAGACAACTACTATGCCACGCTGAACTCGGCCGTATTTTCGGACGGGTCGTTCTGTTATGTGCCGCCGGGGGTTAAATGCCCGATGGAACTCTCTACCTATTTCCGGATCAACGCGGCCAATACGGGGCAGTTTGAGCGTACCCTGCTGATTGCCGACGAAGGTGCAAAGGTCAGTTATTTGGAAGGATGCACGGCGCCGCAGCGCGACGAGAACCAGTTGCATGCCGCGGTCGTTGAGCTCATTGCACACAAGGATGCGAATATCAAATATTCCACGGTGCAGAACTGGTATCCGGGCGATAAAGACGGCAAGGGCGGGATTTACAACTTCGTTACGAAGCGCGGTCACTGCCGCGGGGATAACTCCAAGATTTCCTGGACGCAGGTGGAAACCGGTTCGGCGATCACCTGGAAGTATCCGAGCTGCATCCTGAAGGGGGACAATTCGGTCGGCGAATTTTATTCCGTGGCCGTGACCAACAACCTGCAGCAGGCGGATACAGGAACCAAGATGATCCATATTGGAAAGAACACCAAGAGTACGATCATCTCCAAAGGGATCTCGGCCGGCCGCGCGCAGAACAGCTACCGCGGCATGGTTCGGGTGCAGGAAACCGCAGAGAATGCGCGTAACTTTTCGCAGTGCGATTCCATGCTGATCGGCGATCGGTGCGGCGCGCATACCTTCCCGTATATCGATGTCAACAATCCGACTGCGCAAGTGGAGCATGAAGCCACAACGACGAAGATCGGCGAAGATCAGATTTTCTACTGCAACCAGCGCGGGCTCGATACGGAGGAGGCGGTTAATATGATTGTGAACGGGTTCTGTAAAGAGGTGTTCCGCGAACTGCCGATGGAATTTGCGGTAGAAGCACAGAAGCTGCTGGGAATCAGTCTCGAAGGATCTGTCGGATAAAATTTATTAGGAGATAACTGACCAATGCCACTACTTGAAATTAAAGACCTGCACGCGAGTGTAGCCGATAAACCGATTATCAAAGGACTCAACCTGACCATCAACCCGGGCGAAGTTCACGCAATCATGGGGCCGAACGGAGCGGGTAAAAGTACGTTATCCAATGTGCTCGCCGGCAACGAAGCGTATCAGAAAACCTCCGGACAGGTACTGCTTGACGGGGTGGATATCGACGACCTGACCGCCCACGAGCGGGCGCGTGCCGGTATGTTCCTGGCCTTCCAGTATCCGGTGGAGATTCCGGGCATCAGCAATATGTATTTCCTCAAGGCGGCCGTCAATGCCGTGCGCGAATACCAAGGCAAAGAGCAGCTCGATGCCATGGACTTTCTCGACCTGGTGGAGGAGAAAAAAAAGGTGGTCAAGATTCGCGGCGACCTGCTGGAGCGCGCTGTTAACTCCGGTTTCTCGGGCGGTGAGAAGAAGCGGAACGAAATTTTCCAGATGGCCATGCTGGAGCCGAAACTGGGCATTCTCGATGAAACGGACTCGGGACTGGATATCGATGCGCTCCGCGTTGTTTCCGACGGGGTGAATGCCCTGCGCTCACCCGAACGCGGGTTCCTGGTGATCACGCACTACCAGCGCCTGCTTGACTATATTGTGTCGGATTTTGTGCACGTACTTGTTGACGGACAGATCGTGAAATCGGGCGATAAAAGCCTCGCGCTTGAACTCGAAAATGACGGTTATGCTTCCTGGGTTGGAGAATAGGGCTATGGATCTGGCATCACTCAGAAAAAAAGCCGAGGCCGGCTTCAAGGCCGTCGGGTTTCCATCCACGAAAGAAGAGCTGTGGCGCTTTACCGATGTCTCGCGCGTTGCCGCATCCGATTTTTCCAGCGAGTGGAAATCCTCGGACCTCGCATTTGAAGCGCTGGATAAAATCACTGTGGTTTTTGAGAACGGCAGGCTCTCGCGTGAAAAGTCGAACTTTGACGCGCTGCCCCAAGGGGTGTGCATCGGGTCGATTCTCGATTTGGCCGACTCAAGGATCGGCACCCTGGCCGATGCGGAAAATGCCTTCGTCACCTCCAACACGGCCTATTTTTCAGACGGCTATTTTATTGAACTGACCGAGGGCGCCAAGCTGGACGCGGCCGTTCATGTGGTTTACCTGGCGGATGTGGAGGGCGCGGCGTTTCACCTGCGTAACTTTATTGCCGCCGGCGCCGAGGCCGAGGTGACCGTCATCGAAGAATATATCGGCGAAGCGGGCCGGAAATACTGGACCAATGCGGTGACAGAGGTGTTCGCCGCCGACCGGGCCGTGGTAGACCACTATAAAATCCAGCGCGAAAGCGCGGAGGCCTTCCACTTTCAGACCCTGGAAAGCCAGCTGGGAGCCGGTGCGCAGTTCAGCACGCATGCTGTTACATTCGGTTCTGCGCTGGGACGGAACGATATTCGCGGGCGCCTGACCGGCGAAGACGGCGAGGCGGCCTGCAACGGCCTCTATTTGCTGAAAGACCGGCAGCTGTTTGACACCCATATCTTCATGGATCATGCCGTGCCGCAGTGCCGCAGCCATCAGCTCTATAAAGGCATTCTCGATGAGAAATCGCGGGCCGTTTTCTGCGGTCGTATTCTGGTGCAGCAGGATGCCCAGCAGACGGATGCGGTCCAGAATAACGGCAACCTGCTGCTGAGCCGCGCCGCCAAAGTCAACACCCTGCCGCAGCTCGAAATTTATGCGGACGATGTGAAATGCACCCACGGCGCAACTGTGGGCGAGCTGGACGAAGAGGCTCTCTATTACCTGCAGACCCGCGGTATCGATCCCCGCAAGGGCCATGCCATGCTCGTGTTTGCTTTCGCCAATGAGGTGCTCGACAGCGTGAAGTGCACGGCGGCCAAAACCTATATTGAAACGCTGGTTCAGGACTGGCTTGATAAGGTTGATGTATGACGAACTCCGCCCAGTACGATATCGCCTCAATTCGAAAGGACTTTCCGATTCTTGAACGGAAGATCTGGGACAAACCGCTGGTCTATCTGGATAACGGCGCTTCGACGCAGCGCCCGGTTCAGGTGATCAGCGCGGTGCAGGATCTTTATGAAAACCACTATGCCAATGTGCACCGCGGTGTGCATACCCTAAGCCAGGAATCCACAAACCTGTATAACGATGCCCGGGCCAAGGTCCGCAGCTTCATCAATGCAGCCTGCGTGCATGAAATTATCTTCACCCGGGGCACCACAGAATCGATCAACCTGGTGGCCCAAAGCTATGCGCGGCCGCGCCTGAAGGCCGGCGATGAAATCCTGATCACCCACATGGAGCACCATTCCAACATTGTGCCGTGGCAGATCGTCTGCGAACAGACCGGGGCCGCGCTCAAGGTGGTTCCGATCACCGATGAAGGCGAGGTCGATCAGGAGCAGTTCCGCAACATGATTTCCGAGAAAACGGCGCTGCTCGGCGTGACGCATGTCTCCAATTCGCTGGGTTCGGTGAACCCCGTGAAGCAGATGATTCAGGCGGCGCATGAATACGGGGTTCCGGTTCTGGTGGACGGTGCGCAGTCCATTCCGCACATGCCGGTGAATGTTCGGGACCTGGATGCCGATTTCTATGCGTTTTCCGGCCACAAGATTTACGGTCCGACCGGCATCGGCGTGCTGTACGGCAAGGAAAAGCTGCTCAATGCCATGCCGCCGTATCAGGGCGGCGGCGACATGATTCTCTCGGTTAGTTTTGAAGGCACGACGTATAATCAGCTGCCGTATAAATTCGAAGCCGGCACGCCGAATATTGCCGGCGCCATCGGCCTGGGGGCTGCCATTGATTATGTGGAAAAAATCGGCCTCGGGGCGATTGCGGCGCATGAACACGGCCTGCTGATGTATGCCACTTCAAAGCTGCAGGAAATCGACGGGCTGCGGATCATCGGCCGGGCCGAGCAAAAAGCCGGGCTGATTTCGTTTGTACTCGATGCGGTTCATCCGCACGATATCGGAACGATGTTGGATGCGGAAGGCGTTGCGGTCCGCGCAGGGCACCATTGTGCGCAGCCTGTGATGGAGCGGTTCGGCGTGCCGGCCACGGCACGGGCCTCGTTCGCGATGTACAACACCTATCAGGAAATCGATGTGCTGGCGGAAGCCATTAAGAAAACCATCAGCATGTTCAGTTGATCAGAGGGCGATAGCGCCGGGGGAAATGATGGAAAATTTAAGAGAGCTTTATCAGCAGGTGATTCTCGACCACAACAAAAACCCGCGGAACTTCCGTAAGATGGAGGATCCGGACGGTTTTGCGCACGGGAATAATCCGCTCTGCGGCGACCAGATTGATGTCTACATTAAAATCAAGGACGGCATCGTGGACGATGTCTCCTTCGACGGTGCCGGGTGTGCCATTTGCACCTCATCGGCCTCGATGATGACGACCGCGCTCAAGGGCAAGACCGAGGCGGAGGCGGATGCCTTGTTCAACAGTTTTCACCACGCACTGACCGAAGATGCGGCCTATCCCGACGATGTGCCGCTCGGGAAGCTGGAAGTGCTCAAAGGGGTGAAGGATTATCCGGTGCGCGTTAAATGCGCCACGCTGGCCTGGCATACCTTTGATGCCGCCATGAAAAAACTTAACGATGAAGTAAGTACGGAGTAGAAGATTTATGTTCGGCAGAAAGAAAAAAGAGCGGTTCCTGCTCGAAGAGCACAATCCGGATCTGTTTAAACAGGTCGTCCGCTCGCTGCGGATGGTGTTCGACCCGGAAATCCCGGTGAACGTCTGGGATCTTGGGCTGATTTACAACCTCGATATCGATGAGGATAAAAAGGTCTATGCCCGCATTACGCTGACCGCGCCGAACTGCCCGGAAGCGGAACGGATTCCCGGAAACATCCAGCGGGCCATCATGGAAACCGAGGGCGTGGAGGATGCCGATATCGAGCTCGTGTTCGATCCGCCGTGGACGCGCGAAAACATGTCCACCGCCGCACTGCTCGCACTGGGACTGATTTAAGGAAGGCAACGAATGATTACAGAACAACAGGTACTCGACGCACTAAGCACCATCATTGATCCGGACTTCCAGCGGGACATCGTCTCGCTGGGCTTTGTTCAGGATCTCACAATCGAAGGCGGTGTCGTCTCTTTTACGATTGAACTGACTACGCCGGCCTGCCCGCTGAGCCCGGTCTTTCAGAAGCAGGCAATTGACTGCGTCAGCGACCTGCCCGGAGTTGAGCAGGTGAAGGTCAATATGACGGCCCGGCAGCGCGGACACCGCCAGATGAATGCGGACGAAAGCGGCTTGAAGGATGTTAAATATATTCTGGCCGTGAGCTCCTGCAAAGGCGGGGTAGGCAAATCCACGGTTTCCGCACTGCTGGCCAAAACGCTGGCGGCCCGCGGCGCAAAAGTCGGGCTGCTCGATGCCGACATTTACGGGCCGTCTGTGCCGACCCTGTTCAACCTGCATCAGCAGGGCGTCCGCGCGACGGCGGACCAGAAATATTTCCTGCCGAATGATGTCGACGGCCTGCAGGTGATGTCGTTCGGATTCCTGCTCGGCGACGGCCCGGCCGTGATCCGCGGGCCGATGGTCTCGCAGTACATGCAGCAGCTGCTTCATAACGTGGCGTGGGGCGAGCTCGATTACCTGATCATCGATATGCCGCCCGGCACCGGCGATATCCAGCTGACGATCTCGCAGTCCGTACAGATTGATGCGGCGGTCATTGTCACCACACCGCACCAGCTTTCGCTCACGGATGTGCGCAAAGGCATTATGATGTTCGATAAGGTGAATGTGCCGGTTTTGGGCGTCGTTGAAAATATGGCCTACTTCATCTGCGACGGCTGTGAAAAGAAGCACTACATTTTCGGCCAGTCCGGCGGCAAAGAGCTCGAGGAGCGCTTCGGCCTGGAAACGATCGCCGAGCTGCCGATTACCGGAAACCTCAGCGGCTCGCTGGACGATCTGGCGGCCAGCGGTGTGGCCAACGAAACCACCGACATCATTATCCGCACCCTGGGCAAAAAGCTCATGGATAAAGTCGAGCGGCCGGAAATTATCCACGATGCCAAAACCATCACGCTGAAGTGGCCCGATGAAACCGTGACGGTTTCAAACGCCGCGCTGCGGCGGGCCTGCAGCTGTGCGCTTTGTGTGGATGAAATGACGCGGAAACCGCTGCTGGATCCGGCTTCTATTCCGATGGATATCCATGCCGAAAAGATTGAGCTGATCGGAAACTATGCGGTGATGGTGGACTGGTCCGACGGCCATAACACCGGCTTTTTCCCCTATTCGGTTTTTCGTGACCTTGCGGCACATGCGCGACATAATAAAAGCATGAACCAGGCGACCGGCGCACCCGGCGGGCCGGTTCAGAATCCAGCGGGTGCCAATACATGAAATAAAGGGGCAGGGCTATGGGAGACGAACTTGGAAAGCTGCGCGACGAGATCGATACCCTAAAGAAAATCGCCTTCACAGCCGGGCTGCTGCAGGGGGATATCACCATACGCACGCTGTTTGAGTCTTTGGCCGAGGGCGTTGTTGTGGTCAATCCCGACGGCCGCATCGTCCTGATCAATCCCCGCATGGAAGAGCTGTTCGGATATACCCGGCAGGAGATTCAGGGCGAACCGATTGATATCCTGATTCCGCCGGAATACCGCGAAGCGCATCAAGCCCGCATCGCCGACTTTTTTTCGGCCCCGAGAATCAGGCCGATGGGCCTCGGCATGGACTTGAGGGCCTGCCGGAAGGACGGCACCACCTTTCCCGTTGAGATTAGCGTCAGTTTCCTTGAGGTGGAAACCGGGACGCTCGGCCTGGCGTTCATCAGCGATATTTCCGCGCGCAAGGAAACCGAGGACAAGCTCAAGCAGACCAACAGGCAGCTAGATGAGTTTGCGCAGGTGGTGGCCCACGACCTGAACAGCAATGTCTGCTCCATTGTCAGCATGAGCGAACTGCTGGCCGACTCGCAGGAAGATTTCACTGACGCTGAGCGATATGAGTTCCTCTGCCAGATCTCGCAGATCGGCAGCAAAATGAGCGATATCATATCGGAGCTGCTCCTTTTCGCACGCATGGAGAAGGTCGATTCAAAACTCGTTCCGGTGGATATGCGGCCGCTCATAGATTCCGCGATCCAGCGGCTGAAGCCTAAAATCGCCGAGACCCAGGCGGTTATCCGGATCGGCGCACTGGATGAAACCGCCTTGGGCTATGGGCCCTGGATCGAAGAGGTTTGGTTTAACTACCTCAGCAATGCGCTCGAATACGGGGGGCGCCCGGCGCAGGTGGATATCGGGGCCGGCCGGGAAGGCCGCATGGTCAGCTGCTGGGTCCGCGACAACGGCGCCGGGATCGAGGCGGATTCGGTTCCCCTGATTTTCGACGACCAGAACGATGCCCGCGAAAAGATCATCAAGGGGCATGGTTTGGGGCTGTCGATCGTGCGCAAAATCGTAAGCAAAATGGGCGGCGATGTCCGCGTGGAGAGCCGTCCCGGAGCGGGTTCCTGCTTCTTCTTCCGGCTGCCGGCGGCCTGAGCGCGGAGCCGGTCCTGTTCTGCTCCGGTGCGGGCGCCTATTTCGATTCAGGTTTGATCGATTCGGCACTTTCAACCCTCGGCTGATTTGATTACCTTTCACCGGATGGATCTGATCACAAAACTTGAAAAGCATTTTGGCGCCTGGGCCATACCCAACCTCACGATTTACCTCATTGCCATTCAGGCGATCGGCGTGGTGCTGCTGCTGACCAACCGGGCGGACGGCACGGACCTGATTCTGTACGGCAGCGGTGTACTGCATATGGGGCAGTGGTGGCGGCTGCTGTCGTTTCTCATGATGCCCAGTACGCTCGATCCGCTCTGGCTGTTCTTTGCATTTTATGTGTTCTATCTCATCGGCTCATCGCTGGAGCGGCATTGGGGCACCTTCCGGTTTAACCTGTTCATGCTGTGCGGTTACCTTTTGACCGTGATGATGGCGTTTATTAATCCCGGGGTGATCATCACCAATGCCTATTTCCTCGGCTGTGCCTTTCTGGCGTTTGCGACGCTCTTTCCCAATGTGGAATTCCGGCTCTTTTTTGTGCTGCCGGTCAAGGTCAAATGGCTGGGCATCATTGCGGCGGCGGGGTATCTGCTGGCGCTGTTTCGGCCGGCGGACGGCAATGGCTCGGCGAGAATTATCGGTGACCGTCTCAGCATCATTGCGGCGTTTGTCAACTATGCGCTCTTTTTCGGGAAAAGTGTTGTCCTGAACATCAGGGCGGGTAAACGCCGCAAGGCGTTTGCGGCCGAAAACCGGAAAGCAGAGGTGCAGGTGATGCATGAGTGCACTACCTGCGGCGTGACGGACCAGAGTGACCCGTCGATGCACTTCCGGTACTGCTCAACCTGCGGTAAATGTTTCTGCGAGGACCACATCGGCAATCACGAACACTGAGGGTTATGACCGCGAGAGGTGCCAGCACTGAAGCTTTTTGCCGAAGTTCCGTTGAAAACGGAAAGCTGACCCTTCAGATTGCCGGCCGCCTCGATGCCGCATCGGTTCCTGCGCTTTGGTCCGAGGTCCACCGCGTTCTCAGCAAAAAACAGTTATCATCCGCCGTGGTGGACGGTGCCGGCATTTCGTTTGCCGACGGTGCCGGAACGGCCCTGCTGGTTTATATCCGGCAGGTTTGCGGGCGCCGGAAAATCGCACTCGAATTCCACGGACTGCAGCCCGATATTGACTCCATGCTCCGCCTGTACGAGAGCGGCCGGCTGGACCATGCCCTGGCGCCGTCTTCCAAAGGGTGGAAAGATTTCGTGGAAGAAATCGGCAAGACGTTCTGCAGGACCTGCTGCGGCCTGAAGGACCATGTTTCCTTTATGGGCGAACTGGCCGTCGGGCTCGGACGCACCCTGCTGCTGCGGCGGCGGATCCGCTGCCGCGATCTCATGGGCATCGTTGAGGCGTGCGGTCCGCAGGCGCTGCCGATTATTGGAATGCTCGGTTTTCTGGTGGGGCTGATCATGGCGTTTCAGGGCGCCGTGCTGATGAAGCAGTTCGGCGCCGAAATTTATATTGCCGATTTTGTCGCCATTTCAGTGACCCGCGAGCTGGGGCCGCTGATCACCGCCATTATTGCGGCGGGCCGCACCGGCTCGGCGTTTGCCGCCGAAATCGGGACCATGAAGGTGAATGAAGAGCTGGATGCCCTCACCACGATGGGGCTCGATCCCATGCAGTTCCTGGTAATTCCGCGGGTAATCGGCGCAACCCTGATGATCCCGCTGTTAACCATTATGACCAATCTCGCCGGCTTCATCGGCGGGGCTGCGGTGATGGTCAGTCCGCAGCTGGATTTTCCGCTGATCACTTACGTGAACCGCGCAACGGCCGCGGTGACGTCCGCTGATTTCCTCGGCGGTTTGGTCAAGGCGCTGGTGTTCGGCCTGCTGATTTCCAGTGCGGGCTGCCTGAGCGGCCTGCGGACCGGGGAGGGCGCCGGCGCCGTGGGGAATTCGGCCACCCGCGCCGTGGTCAGTTCAATTATGATGATTGTGATTGCCGACGGCATTTTTGCCGTGCTGTTTTTCTATCTGGGAATCTGATGAATACAGAAGCACTTATAACCGTAGAAAAGCTGACCGCGCGCTACGGCAGGCGGCTGGTTCTGGACGGGCTGTCGTTCGAGGTCAACCGCGGGGAGATCTTTGTGATTCTCGGCGGGTCGGGCTGCGGCAAGTCAACGCTGCTGAAGCATATGATCGGGCTGTACCGCCCGGCCGGCGGGGATATTCGAATCGGCGGCACGAGCATTGTCCGCAGCGTCGGCCGCGAACGCGCGGCGCTGATCCGCCGGTTCGGGGTGATGTATCAGAGCGGCGCGCTGTTCGGGTCCATGACGCTGCTGGAAAATGTCTGCCTGCCGCTGGAAGAGTTTACCCGCCTCGGGAAAGAGGCGCGCGAACTCACGGCCCGAATGAAACTGGGCCTCGTCGGCCTGGCTGAATACGGCGGCCTGATGCCCTCGGAAATCAGCGGCGGCATGCGGAAGCGCGCCGCCATTGCCCGGGCCATGGCGCTGGATCCGGAAATCCTGTTCCTCGATGAACCTTCGGCCGGGCTCGATCCCGTAACCGCGGATGAGCTCGATGAGCTGATCATTAGACTTTCGCGCACCCTGCACATCACGTTTGTGGTGGTGACCCATGAGCTGCCGAGTGTCTATAAGGTTGCCGACCGTGTGATCATGCTGGACGCCCGCACCAAAAAAATTGCCGCCGAGGGCAACCCGGCGGACCTGCGGGAAACGGCCGCGGATGAGTGGATCCGGAATTTCTTTAACCGTAAGGGCGGCCGCCGCCCTGTGAAGGGAGCAAACCATGAGCAGTAGACCCCACTACTTTGTCATCGGCCTGTTTATTCTCGGCGCCGCGGCCCTGGGGCTGATCGGGCTGGTCGTCATCAGTTCCGACGCCATGCACTCGCCGGAATATTTTATCGAGACCTATGTGGATGAATCGGTGCAGGGGATCGATGTGGGCACCCCCTTTAAATTCCGAGGCGTCAAGGCGGGGAGCATTAGCGAAATTGCGGTGGTGTCCCAGGTTTACGATACGCGTAAAATGTATGTGATGATCCGTGTTGCGCTCGACATTCCCAACCTGATGAAGAACCGCGCGGCCTGGGAGCGCGACCTGCAGCTGATGATTGCGGACGGACTGCGCCTGAAGCTGGTTCCGCAGGGCATTACCGGCCTCGCGTTTTTGGAAGGCGAATATTTTCCCGACAGCCAGAGCGATCCGCTGGAAATCGACTGGGAACCGGCGTACACCTATATCCCCTCAACGCCGGCCATGTTGACGCTGCTGGGCCGCTCCATTGAACGGATTGCGGCCGACATCAACAATATTGACCTGCAGGCCATCGGCTCCGATGTCGAGTCGATTACGAGCAACCTGAATCTCTCCGTGCAGCATATTGAGCACATGACCCGCGCGGCCGCCGGGGCCTCGGACCGCGTGATTGAGAATATCGCACGGGCCTCGGACAACCTGCCGAATGTGAGCACCAACCTGACGGCATCAATGGCCCTGGTTCTGGAGCTGGTTAAGCAGTCCGACCACGACCTGAACCAGATTCTTTCGAACATGCGCTATATCACCGAAGACACCAAGGAGCTGGTCCGCATGCTGCGGCGGTATCCGGGCATGCTGCTTACAGAACCGCCCGAAACCAGCCTGGGACCAAGGAGGAACGAACGATGAGACTATCCCGACTGTGCATACCCGTTGTTTTTTCCGCGCTCCTGCTGCTGACGGGCTGTGTTAAAATCTGGCAGGACACCCTCGATATCCGCACCTACATGATGACGGCCGAGCGGGACGCCCAAAAACGCCCGGTCCCGATGGGAGAGAAGCTCTGGATCGATCATGCGGCGGTGCTGCCGCCGTACAATGGGCGCAGCCTGATTCTCCGGAAGGACGATGTGGAGTTCACCACGAGTTATTACACCGAGCTGCTGATGCCGCCGGCCGAGAACTTCAGGAATGAGTTCTACAAATGGTTCCAGGCGTCGGGCGTGTTCCAGGACGTCTCCGTTTCCGGCCGTGACCGGCTGAGCCATTCCCTGCAGGTTTCCGTCGTCGAGTTCTATGCCGACACCTCGAAGCTGGAAGCGGTGCTCACCGTCAAGGTCAGCCTGATCGATGAAAAGGCCCGGGAACTCCGGGTGCTGATGAACCGCGAATATAAACAGGCGCTGAAAATTGATGCGCCGGACGCCGCGCCGCTCATCCGCGCCTATAACGAATCGCTTAAAAATATTCTTAAAGCTTGTGAAAACGATGTCGTTTCGGCATTGAAACGAAAGGCGCACGAAGGAGATTAGGTTATGAATCAGGCCGTACTTTTTACCAAACCGCTGCATCATGTCGGAATCGACTTATCGCCGGAAAAGCTGGACGAGCTCACGCGGCAGTTTTTTGAATCGAAGGGCTTTTCCTTTGTCGCCTCGCGGTCGGTAACCGGCCCCGAACTCGAGGCGCGTCAGGTCATTCGGCAGCACTACCTGCTCTACAGCACCGCCGCCTGGGCCGATGACGTCACGGTTTCCGACGAAGCCAGAATACGGTTTGCCGAACATTTTGACCAAAACTGGGACGAGGAACTCTCCACGGGCAAAATACTGCCCACGACCGAGCTGCTGAACCGCAAGGGCATCGATGCCCATCAGCTGTTCGATTACTGGAGCGGCCTCTTTGCTGCAGGAAAGGCGGTGAAGCTGCAGGACGGAATGATCATGGGCTACATCAAAGAGCTGGATGCCTACTGCATCAACGGCTTTTATCCCTCCATGGAAGCCAACTTTTACCATCCCGACACCCGCATGACCTACTATGTCGTGGAGTTTGATGCGGCGGAAACCCCGTGGTCCGTCTTCCGCAAAAAGGTGCTCGGCGCCACCAATGCCGCCAATGCGCGGCACGAAAGTTTCCGCGGACAGCTCTTTGCTGAATATCCGGTAGAGTTTCCCGGCCGCGACAACTTCCTGCACGGCAGTGCCGGACCCTTTGAGGGACTGGTGGAACGAGCGGTCCATGAAACGGACTTTGACTGGCTGACCAATCCGGTCGGTGCATGGCTGGCCGGAGAGCAGGGCCTCTCACCGGTGCAGTTCGCGGCCTGGAAAGCCGCACAGCCGATCGCCGCCATCGGGAACCTCTTCGATGAAACCGAAGAGAAAAATACGGACGAAATATTCCCGATCCTGGAAGGGATCCGTTGGAAATAGAGCGCGGCTGGCCGGGTGCCGCGCGCCTCGGCAGGCAGGTTGCACGAAATGGTGAGTTAGTTTATACTATCGTTAACCTAAGAAGGTGAGGTGAATGCGATGAAAAAGATACTCAGCATTGCCGCGGCCGCATGGATGGCGGCCGGACTGTTCGGGTGTAACTGCATGACATCGAGCAAATGCTGCGGCGGCGAAGAAGAGGCCTGCTGCGCAAAACCGGCGTGTCCGGAGGGATGCACCAAACCCTGCTGCGTAAAACCGGCAGCATAAAGCCGGTGAACCAGATCAAAACGGCCCGTTTTCACGCGGGCCTTTTTTCATTCCGGGCGGATCATATCAAAACGGTCGGTGGTTTTGCAGTACCCGTGCGGCGAAGACATGCGGCCGATCGTCTTGAGCCGGTCCGCATTGATCCGCCGGGTATCGGCGTCATAGAGTTCGTCGCGGACATGCAGGCGTTTGATCAGCCCGATCACCATACGGTTCTGCCCAATCTCCAGCGTGTCGTACACCTCGCACTCGAGGCTCGCCGGGGCTTCCGCAATACGGGGCGGCCGCACCGCGGTGCTGGAAACCGGCGTCAGCCCGCTGAGTTTGAGTTCATCCTCGCCGTACGGAACCGAGGCGGCGCACTGGTTCATCGCTTCAGCCATCGGCTCATCCACCAGGTTCACCACAAACTGATGCGTCGCCCGAAGGTTCAGGACCGTATCTTTCGGTGTCGCTTCATCGCGGTTGCCCGGTGCAAAGACGCAGATCGGCGGCCGCGCTCCCATCAGGTTAAAAAAGCTGAACGGCGCGGCATTCACCTTGCCGGCCGTATCCGCGGTGGTCACCAGCGCAATCGGGCGCGGGGTAACCAGCGACGAAAGAATATAGTACGCGCGGTTTTTCAGTTCCGGCAGTTCAAAGTCCAGTTCCATAACATTCCCTCATTAAACCTGCTTCAGCGGCCTCTTCCGGTCGGTTCCGGAATCTGCTCAACACGGATATTCATGCACTGGAGTTCCACCGGATCGCCGAACTGGCTGTAGATGGCAACATCCGCCGCGTCGCGGCCGAATGCAATGGCAATGCGCCCGCCCCGAAGATTGGGCTGGGTTGGATCAAACGTGTACCACCGGTTACCGACATAGGCCTCGAACCAGGCGTGCAGGTCCATCGGATGAAGACCCTCCAGATAGCCCACCACAAAACGGGCAGGTATCGACAGCGCCCGGCAGCAGGCAATCCCCAGGTGGGCCATATCCCGGCATACGCCGTATCCGGCCTGGTTCACTTCGGAGGCGCTGACAATCTGCTGTCCGAGGCCGGGGGTGTACTGAATCGTATTTTGAATGTAATCGACGATGGCGCTGCACTGGTCGTAGCCGCAGAGCCGGCCGGCTGTGATCGAGGCCGCCATGTCGCTGAACCGGTCCGACTCGCAGAACCGGCTGGGATAGAGGTAGGGCAGGGTCTCGTCGGGCAGCTGCTGCACCTCAACAAACGGGGCGCCGGGGGCGATGTCGCACGCGTTCGCGGTTTCTGCTTCCACAGAGGTGCGCACCGAAAAATATCCCGCCGGCGCGACCAGCCGCTGGCACAGGTTCCCGAACCAGTCCGTAAACTCAATAGCCGGCGCCGAGGGGCTCAGGACATATTCCTCGCGGGCAATCCACTGCTGCCCGCCGCTGCGCGGGCGCAGCATCAGCAGAAACGGCGTGGGAACCGGAATCTGAAATTCAAGAAAAGTTGATGCATGCAGCCACATGGGAGCCCCTCAAAGTTTGCGTTGATTGATCAAGCTTTACGTTCGGTCCGGAAAACAGAGCAACCGTTGCGGATGCCGGCCGGCGGAGCAATCATTTCCCGTATTTATTAAGGCCCATATCTCATTTCCGGGGCGTTGTTTAAGAATTCCTTCACGGGCAGGACGCCCGTGCCGCGCGGCATGGGCAGGAGCTATAAAAAAAGGCGGGTGCTTTTCAGCACCCGCCTTTATTCAACGCATGGTTACCGCCGATTAAAAATCAACGATGTTGGAAATGTAGGCTTCCAGTTCGTCGATCGGCAGGCGGATCTGCTCCATGGTGTCGCGGTCGCGGACCGTGACGGCGTTGTCGTTTTCGATGGTTTCGAAGTCGACTGTGACGCAGAGCGGCGTGCCGATTTCGTCCTGGCGGCGGTAGCGGCGGCCGATGGCGCCGGTCTGGTCGTAGAACACTTTCCAGCGTTTGGAGAGCTGCTCGAAGAGCTCGCGGGCTTTGCCGACGAGTGCTTCTTTATTCTTCACCAGCGGCAGTACGGCCACTTTGTACGGCGCAATGCACGGCGAGAAACGCAGCACGGTGCGCGCTTCGTGGCCTTCCGGGGCACGGCGGGCACCGACTTCGGCGGTTTTGATTTCGCCGGTCTCTTTATTGATCCACTCTTCGCGGTAGGCTTCGCAGAGCAGGGCGAGGGCAATACGGTCGACACCGGCGGACGGCTCGATCACGTGCGGGATGTAGGTCTCGCCGCTCTCTTCGTCGCGGTATTCCATTTTCTTGCCGCTGGTGTTCTGGTGCTGCGTGAGGTCGAAGTTGCCGCGTGCGGCGATGCCTTCGAGCTCCTGCGTACCGAACGGGAAGTCATACATAATGTCGGTGCAGGCGGATGCGTAGTGGGCCAGCGCGTCGCCTTCGTGGATATCGCGGTGCATGCGGCCTTCCGGCAGGCCGACTTTTTCGTACCACTTGAGGCGTTCGGAAACCCAGTATTCGTGCTGTTCGGCATCGGTGCCGGGCTTAATGAAGAATTCGAGTTCCATCTGTTCAAACTCGCGCGAACGGAAGGTGTAGTTGCGCGGGTTGATTTCGTTGCGGAAGGCTTTACCGATCTGGGCAATGCCGAACGGCACTTTGTTGCGGACGGTGGAGAGCACGTTGCCGAACTGGGCGAAGATGCCCTGGGCCGTTTCCGGACGGAGGTAGGCGACGTTGGAGCTTTCTTCCACCGGGCCGACGTAGGTTTTAAACATCAGGTTGAACGCGCGCGGCTCGGTGAGCGTGCCCGGTTCGTTGGTGTCGGGGCCGACGAGTTTGTCGTAGGCTTCGAGCGGAATATCGAGCAGGGCGGCTTCGGCATAGTCGGAAACTTCGCCTTTGGCGATTTTCTGAATCTTCTTTTCCGCCGGGGCCGGTGCGCCTTCGTGGTAGGCAAACATCAGGGCCGATTCATCGGTTTTGTGTTTCAGCACAAAAATCTGGTCGGCGCGGTAGCGGCCTTTGGTTTCGCGGCAGTCGAGCATCGGATCCTTGAAGTTGCCGACGTGGCCGGACGCTTCCCATACACGCGGATGCATGATGATGGAGGAGTCGAGGCCGACGATATCTTCGCGCAGCTGCGTCATGGATTTCCACCAGCAGCTCTTGATGTTGCGCTTCATTTCGACGCCGAGCGGGCCGTAGTCCCAAAAGCCGTTGATTCCCCCGTAGATTTCCGATGTCTGGAAAATAAACCCACGCCGCTTGCAGAGGCTGACAAGCGCGTCCATAGTCACTTCGTAGTCGTTTGCTTTCATAAGACGGGCGAGAATGCCGAAGCGCCCCTAGCCGGTCAAGCAGAACAACTGGAAGAAAAGCGTGTACAATCGGCGCAAAACCTAATAAATCCTGTGGCCTATGAACGAGGTTGAAACGAGGCGAAGAGTACCGGCGGCCGTGCTGGCCCTGATATGTGTGTCCATTCTAGGCCTTTTTCAGCTGCTCCTGCTGACCGGCGCCTACAAAATCGATGCCGGCACCGTCCGGAAAATCGCGCCTTTTCTCTATAACCCCTTTCGGAAAATGGTGGGCGAAGACCCGTCGACGCGCCCGCAGACTGCCGATGCCCGGAAAGAGACCTCCCGCGAAGCCGCCATTGAAACCGTCACCGGCATCAAACCCGAAGAGCTGTCCGTTAAGCTCGATGTTCCGGAAGTGGACCTTCCGGCAGAACCGCCCGTTGAAGCGCCGGCTGTCGTTCCCGCACCTGAACCCGAAGCGCCGAATCCGCTCGATTCGGACGAGCCGGTCGGCTGATTCTAGATTCTCTTTTTGCCGTTCGTTTTCCAGACGGCGGGGTTCAGGCTGTAAATGTAGCGGGCTGCGCGCAGCGGCGTGAAAATAAAGATATCCGCAATCGCCTTCTGCACCGGCCATTCGCCCTCCTCCTTGCGGATCTGCAGCAGCAGGGGGAACATCACCAGCCAGATCATGCCGGCGTGCATCAGGATCATGACATGGAACCATGAAAACGGCGTGCCGGTGATTAAATTGAGCTGCGGCGGGTGCAGGGTGAACCAGTCTTTAATCCATCCGCCGGCCACCGGCCCCAGCGCCGAGAGTGCGCCGACCAGCGACCAATGCACTGCCATGGCCATGGTGCGCCCTTTTTCCGGGGAAAGCACCGGAAGCAGGTTGAGCTGCATCAGGGCCACGGCGGCATAGATGCCGCCGGCAATCATCGAACTGCTGCACAGCACGATCACCGGCTGCGGCACGCGGCCCATGAGCGGAAACAGGCCCGTTGCCTCGCCGTCGAGAAACAGCCATGCCAGCGAAAAGAGCGGCACCGTCAGCACCATCGCCAGGCCGTAGGTGCGCAGGCCGAGGCGGCGGATCAGGCGGCCGCCCACAAAACAGGAGACAATGCTGCTGACCATGCCGGAAATCTGGATGGCTGAAAGGTGGGTATAGGTGAGGCCGAACGCGGTTTTCAGGTAGACATTCATGAAGGGGGCAAAAAAGCCGAGCCCGAAAAACCAGACGCACATGGCAAACGTGAAATAGCGGAAGCCGCGGTCTTTGAGCGGCTGGAGCATCCGCCGGCCCGGCGATAAATCGTGATGGGCCGGGGAGGGGATCGGCTCGTGGGCAAAGAGGTGGACCACAACGTCTGTAATCCCGAAGAGGCCCGCCGCAATCAGGATCCAGGCAAATCCGGAGAGGCTGTTTTCCGGAAAGAGGTCGAGAAACCAGCCGGTCAGCGCCACCGCCGCAAGCGATGTCGTCATGCACCAGCCCTGGCGCTGCGCCCAGAATCCGGAGCGCCTGTCGCTCGGCACGAGTTCCGCCATCCAGCCGAACCAGGCCGGTGCGCTCATTTGGATCAGGAAGCTGAACAGACCCATCATGGCGAGAATCAGGACAATCCCCGCCTGCGGATGGTCCGGCGCCGCCAGCAGGAAAATGCCCGGCAGCAGCACCAGCGAGCGGCCCGTAATGTTCGTTACAGCAAAAAAGGTTTTCCGCCGCGCAAGCTTTTCCGTGACGAAGGCGGCGGGGATCTGCGCCAGCAGGCCGAGCTGGTAGAGGGTGGTGGAGAGTCCGATGGCAATACCGCCGGCGCCGAGCATTTCGAGCAGCAGCGGCACGGGGCCGTTCTGGACCGTCATGAAAAAAAACATGCCGATTGCGCCGGCGATGGTGCTGCTGCGCAGCGATGCATTCATTTCCGCCGGGGATATGGAACCCTTGGTGTTCATGGAATCAGACACCGGGCTATACCTGCCAGTAGGCCAGGAACTCAATGTTTCCGGCCGGACCTTTGATTGGCGAGGTGCAGAGCCCCAGCCATTTAAAACCGAGTTCTTCGGTGCCGAACCGTTTCACTTTTTCGATCACCTCTTCGTGCACGGCCGGATCGCGTACCACGCCGCCTTTGCCGACCTGTTCCTTGCCGGCTTCAAACTGCGGCTTGATCAGCGAAATAATACGGCCGCCGGGTTTCATCAGATCCTTCAGCGGCGGCAGGATTTTGGTCAGCGAAATAAAGGAGGTGTCGATGCTGCAGAAGTCAGCCGGGTCGGGGATGTCCTCGGGCGTGATGTAGCGCGCGTTGGTGTTTTCCATCACGACGACCCGCGGGTCTTCGCGCAGTTTATAGTGCAGCTGGTTGGTGCCGCAGTCGACGGCATACACCTTGGAGGCACCGTGCTGCAGCATGAAATCGGTAAACCCGCCGGTTGAAGAACCGATGTCGAGGCAGACCGCGCCGGTCAGGCTGAACCCGAACTCCTTATGGGCGCCTTCAATTTTCAGGCCGCCGCGGCTTACATATTTTTCCTTCTCCTTCAGGGTTATTTCGACGTCGTCTTTAAACTGGTGGCCCGGTTTGGACGACACCTGCTGGCCGACGGACACCATACCGGCGCGGATCAGGCGCTGGGCCTGTTCCCGGGAGTCGGCGAGTTCGCGCTGTACAAGAAGCTGATCTAGACGGATTTTGGGCATAGCGGGTATTAACAGTCTACCCGGGCCGCAGAATCAATCTAAAAAGGTGACTGGCGCAAACCGCCGGCTTTAGTACAGTGGCGGCCGTCTAACCGAAAAAACGATGGAGCGTACCGGCTGTGAAGAGATTACTACTGGGATTAACGGCATTCCTTTGCGGACTGAATGCCTGGACTGAAAGACCGAATATCATTTTGATCAACGTCGATGATCTCGGCGTGATGGATGTCGATTACAACTCCGACCGCTATATCACGCCCAACATCCGCCGGCTCTGTTCGGTCGGCATGGTTTTCAGCGAGGCCTATGCCGCGGCCGCGGAAGGCGCTCCCAGCCGCGCCTGCATCATGAGCGGACAGTATACGCCGCGCCACGGCATCTATGCCGGCGCCGATGCGGACGGCGGTCCCGCTGAACAGCGGAAACTGCTGCCCGTCGAAAGCGCCCGGTTCCTGCCGCTCGAAAACGTCACCATTGCTGAAGCGCTCAAAAAAGGCGGCTACAAAACCGTGCACCTCGGCAAATGGCAGATCGGCGAAGATCCGACCGAGCAGGGGTTTGATGTCAACATCGGCGGCGATGCGTCGGCCAGCCCGGTCGGCGGCTATTTTGTGCCGTTCAGCGAAGGGCCGATGACGGAATATAACGACGCCTATGAGGCGGGCACCCACCTTGCTGATGTCCTCGCCGACCAGGCCCTGAAATACATGCAGATTCATCAGGAAGAGCACTTTTTCATGAGTCTTAATTTCTATTCGGTCCACACGCCGCTCGTCGCCGTGCCGTGGTTTATCGGCCAGCACGACGCCTCGGTCGTGAATCCTGAATATGCCTCGATGGTCCAGAAAGTGGACAGCGCCATCGGCCGTATTCTCGATGCGGTCTACACCCTCGGCCTGCGCGACAACACCATCATCGTTTTCACGTCCGACAACGGCGGCGTTAAATCCATTTCCGACCAGACGCCGTTCCGCTCGGGTAAAGGGTCCTATTTCGACGGCGGCCTCCGCGTACCGCTCGTCATTAGCTGGCACGGACAGACCGCCCAGGCCGGCCTGTGCGAAATCCCTGTTTCGAATATCGATTTCTACCCCACCTTTCTCGAAATCGCCGGCCTGAAGCCGCCGGAAGGTAAAATCCTCGACGGCGTAAGCCTCGTTCCGCTCTTTAAAAAGCGCGGCACGATTGAGGAACGGCCGCTGTTCTGGCATTTCCCGGTCTACATCAAGAGTGAAAACGGCAAAAGCGACGACGCCCGCGATGAATATTTCATGACCCGCCCCGGCTCCGCCGTGCGCATGGGCCGCTGGAAGCTCCATGAATACTACGAAGACGGCCGCACCGAGCTCTACGACCTCGGCTCCGATCCCAAAGAGCTGATGAATTTTAAGCATATCAACGTCCGCACCGCCGAGCGGCTGCACAAACTGCTCGATGATTGGCGCGAAGCAACCGGCGCCCCGGTCCCCGCCGAGCCCAATCCGGACTACGCGGCGCCGGCCGAATAATCCGCCGTAAAACGACCGCGGCACCTCAACGCTGAACTTCCCCGGCCGGATCGACGATCCGCCGGGGCCGTGCGTTTGGCACATCCTGCCCGCACCCGCAACGCCGTTTGGCCGGGCGGCGGGTTTTGCCGTATGTTCGCACGTATGACTTATAAAGTAATTTGTGCTTTGTAATGCCGCCGGATCCATTCCGTCACCGCATCTGCTCGTTCCATCCCTGAAAAAGGCCGATTCGTCAACATTGGCCTGCAAAATGCTTAACGTGGGGCTGGTTTACCGTTTTTAAATCTGAATCAGGAATATGAAGAATTATGAAAGAGAATGTTATTCATTTAGTCATCGCAATACTGTTACTGCCCATCGCCGGCTTCGGAGCTTTGGCGCATCACTACGATTTTTCCGCCGCCGATCCGTTCGCGGATCAGGTCGGGACCTCGGACCTCACGCAGTACGGATCGGTGGGTTCGATCGATGTCAACGCCGCCGGCTACCTCTCGTTTTCCGGAACCGATACGCAGAATGATACTGTTTATCTCGGCAGCGATGTCCTGGACAATGCGTACGATCCGTTTGTCCTATCGCTCTGGTTCCGCTTCGATAACCCGAATCAGTCCAATTTTTCATCGATATTCTCCACGAATAAGGGAACGTCCGAGGGGTTTCAGGTTCACTTTTACCAAGATACATTCGGGGTGAATGCCAACGGGAACCGCATTAAAATCTGTTCGGTGGACAGCCTTTCAGCCGGCGACTGGCACCTGGTGACCGTCATGCAGGATTCCTCCGCACCGAACCAGGGCATGGTCTGGCTCGATGACTGCATGGTGGTTTCCAACGCCGCCTCGTTCGGGGCGCTTAATGACTTTCGGCTTGGGGTAAACCGCGCCGGCCGCCAGGGCTTCGAGGGCGATATCTCCAGTGTCAAAATCTACGACAGCGCCTGGGATGATAGCCGGCAGGCCGCTGCGTACAGCAGTTTTGAAGCCATCCCCGAACCGGCCTCCATCAGTTTTATCCTGCTCGCCGCCGTCAGCGCGCTCGGCATCAAACGCTTCTGCCGCTGAGCCGCCGACCCGCCGACACGGGAAAACGCCGGTCTCCGGAGGGACGACGTTCCCGTCGGCGCATGCACCTTTATGATAGTCACCCTCACGGGCTTCTGTTTTTGGATACTGAAAAGGGGCAGGGCAGACCGCTGCGCGCGCTGCGATCGGCATGGATGAAAGGCCTGCCATTAAAATTATCCAAGCATTGGAATTCCTGCCTTTCTCCGCTAAGCTGCACGGTTTTGAGGAGTTTCCATGTATTTCGATTATGCCGCCACGACCCCGCCGAGCGATGAGGTGCTGAAAACCTTTGATGCGGTGAACCGCAATTTCTGGGCGAACCCGCATACGCTGTACCGCCCGGGGATGCGCGCGGAACAGCTGCTGGAACAGGCGCGCAGCCAGGTGCTTTCGCTGCTCGGCGCCGATAAAGGGTTCCGCTGTATTTTTACGAGCGGCGCAACGGAATCGAACAATACGGCGATCCGCGGCGCGGCGAATCTCTATAAATCGCGCGGCAAACACCTGATCACTTCGGCCGTGGAGCATGCATCGGTCCTGAATGTTTTCCAGTCGCTGGAAAGCGAAGGGTTTGAGCTTACCGTACTGCCGGTGACGGATGCCGGCGAGGTCGATCCCGATGCCCTGGCCGCTGCGCTGCGCCCGGATACCTCGCTGGTTTCGCTGATGCATGTGAACAATGAGGTCGGCGCGATCAATGACCTCCATTCGCTCGGCCGGCTGATTAAAGAAAGCTCCAATGCCGTTTTTCATGTCGATGCGGCGCAGTCGGTCGGCAAGCTGCCGCTGGACCTGGGCCGGCTGCAGGTCGATATGCTGACCTTTTCGGCGCACAAATTTTTCGGCCTGAAGGGCTCGGGCGCACTGATCCTGCCGGAGACGACGGTCTTTAAGCCGCTGTTTTACGGCGGCGGCCAGGAGTTCGGCCTGCGCTCCGGCACGGCCGATCCCGCCCGCGCGGCCGCGCTGGCCAAGGCCCTGCGGCTGAGCCTGGAAAACTGGGAAGAAAACTTTGCGTGGGTGAGTAAGCTGAAATACCAGATTGCCGAAACGCTGCGGCAGATTCCGGATGTGCAGATCAACGGCTCGGCCGATGCCGGCTCACCGTACCTCATCAACTGTTCGGTGGCCGGGGTTCGGCCGGAGACCATCCTGCAGGGCCTGTCGGAGCGGGAAATCTATATTTCCACGGTCTCGGCCTGTTCCGCGCAGCAGCTGCCGGAAAGCTATGTGGTTAAAGCCCTGACCGGCGATCAAAAGCGGTCGCAGCACAGCATTCGCATCAGCCTGGCCTCCATAACGACGCAGGCCGAGGTGGACGCCCTCTGCGCAGCGCTGCCCGCAATGATTGAAACCCTCCGCTAAAAGCGGTAATTATTTCCGGCCGCAAAAGAACGCAGAGAACTCAAAAATAGGCGGTTCTGGTTTTGCGGTTTTTGCGCTCTTTTGCGGCTAAATTAATATTCGAAGGAATTTTGAGATGCAGTACGACGCCATATTAATTCGCCTCGGCGAGCTGTTCCTGAAAGGGAAGAACAAGCAGCGGTTTATTGACCGGCTGTACCAGACGACGAAAACCAAGCTGGCTCCGTTTGACGAGCTGAAGCTGGAGAAGGAGCGCGACCATTTCATGGTGCTGCTCAACGGGACTGACTGCGAGGCCGTGCTGAAAAAGCTGGATCTGGTCTTCGGCATTCATTCCTATGCCCTGGGCACCCTGTGCGGCAGCACGCTGGATGATATCTGTAAAACCGCGCTGCCGGCTGCCGTCAGGGCATGCGAAGGCGGGAAGAGCATTAAGTTTGAATCGAAGCGTAACTGGAAAAAGTTTCCGCTGAACTCCATTCAGATTTCGCAGCAGGTGGCCAAGTATGTCGGTGAAAACGCGCCGGAGGGTTCGATCTTGTTCAACGTCAAGCAGCCCGATTTGGCGATCCGCCTGTTTGTGAAGGAGCACAAAACCCTGATTGTTTCCGAAGTGCGCCAGGCGGCGGGCGGCCTGCCGATCGGCCTGAACGGCCGGGCTTTGCTGATGCTGTCGGGCGGCCTGGATTCGCCGGTGGCCGGCTACCTGATGATGAAACGCGGCCTGGTGGTGGAGGGGATCCATTTTGAGTCGCCGCCGTACACCACCGCGCGCGCGCGCCAAAAGGTGTATGACCTCGCCGAAAAGATGGCGCACTATCTTCCGCGCGGCAAAATGGTGGTTCATATTATTCCGTTTACCAAGCTCCAGAAGGAGCTCTTTGAAAACGTGCCGGAAAGTTACG